>CABHOP010000035.1 GCA_902168085.1 uncultured Bacteroides sp. | reverse complement strand
TTTTTTTTTTCAAGCAGAAGACGGCATACGAGATTCGCCTTAGTCTCGTGGGCTCGGAGATGTGTATAAGAGACAGCAACTCTTTTTAATACTTCAAACGGCTACCGTTTTAATCTCCCTTTAATGTGGCTGCGCAAAATTGATTGGCCAAAAATGGTATATTTATAGGCAGCCGGATGTACATATTTGGCATTATATTAATAAGAAAAATAGCATTATTATAACTGTAAAAGTTTTACACTTTGAAAAATTTAATGTGCGGTATTTCCGCAAACCTTGCCTTATGTGCGGCCGCACTATTATTGCCGCATAGCACTGTTTTCAGTAAAGACAAGAATACGGCAGATGTGCAAAAAACACAAGCTGCCGTAAACATGCATTTTATTGAAAACAGGGGACAGATATCGGATCAATATCACAACCGGAGAAATGATATTGACTATAAGATATCGGATGGCAATGTAAATATGTTTATCGGCGACGGGCAGATACATTATCAGTGGAATAAAGTAGTAAGAAAAGCGAGTAAGGAAACACCTGCGGAAATTGAAAGCTACCGGCTGGATGTAGTGCTGGTAGGTGCTAACAAAAATGCTGCACCCGAAAGCAGCGATAAGCAGCCTTACTACGAAATGTATTACAAGGGCGACCAGAATGGCTTTAAAGCTGAAAGCTACAACCGTGTAGTGTATCGCAATGTATATCCTAATATCGACTGGGTTTTATATTCAGGTGATAAGGGGGTAAAATATGATTTTGTGGTGCACCCCGGTGGTAAGGTATCAGATATCAGGCTTCGTTATGAAGGTGCTACAAGCCTATCTTTAAAAGATGGTATGGTGATAGCAGGCACACCTATGGGCACCGTATCGGAGCAGATGCCGTATTGCTATATCCTGGATGGAAACAAGGAAGTAGCCTCATCTTTTGTGCTGAATGGGAATGAGCTGAGCTTTAACATAAGTAGCTATGAAGGGACTTTGGTAATAGACCCCGTGCTGAACTGGAGCACCTATTATTGTAATCCTGCGGGCGGTGAAGGACGGACCAGCAGTGTAGATACTGCAGGATATGTATACCTGTGCGGTACTACAACAGAAGGGGGCAATGTAGCAACATTTTTCGCGTATCAGAATACATATCACTCAAACGGAGATGCCTACATAGTACGCTTTGGAATAGATGGTGTGACAAGGGAGTGGGCCACTTATATAGGTGCAGAAGGGGTGGATGCGATTTTGACATCAGTAGTAGACAGGGATAATAACCTGATAGTAGCAGGCTATACCAGTAGTACCAGCGCTATAACCAATGGCGTGGGTATATACCAGGGCGGCAATGGTGGAGATCCCTTTAATGGTAACAGCCTGATAGATGGCTTTGTGAATAAATTCAATAAGGATGGTGGCCGTATATGGGGTACTTATTATGGCGGTCAAAAAATTGATATGATAAATACGGTTGCCGTTGACTATGCGAATAACATATATATAGGTGGATTTACAAATAGCAGCAACGGCACCTCTATTGCCCTGAATGGTTACAGTACCGTTCCCAATGATGGTTTTTTTGCTAAGCTAGTTGGCAGTACTGGTGGCCGCAGTTGGGGCAGCTATTTTCCGGGAGAGGTGCTGGGTATTGCAGTAGATAAGGATGAATTTGGTATTGTTGGCAAAACGAGTAGCACTACCGGTGTTAGCAGTAATACTACATTTAATGGTGGGCCAACGGATGGGTTTGTAGCCAAGTTTAGCAGTGGTGGTGGCAGTGGTAGCCTTAAGTGGAGCAGGTATTTTGGCGGCGGAGATTTTGATGCCGTTAATGCTATCGTATTTGATTCATTGCGCAATGCATATGTAGCCGGCGTTACCCAAAGCGGCAATAATATTGCTACCACTAATAATGGTATGCTAAACGAATCGCATAGCGATGGCAGCACGCCTGCATCGTATGATGCATTTATAGCCAGGCTGGATTATGCTGATGGCCAAAAGAAGTGGGGCACCTATTATGGTGGCTCTTTAGCACACGATGTATTTTATGGCCTTTATTTAGGCCCCGACCAAAAGATATATGCAGCAGGGCAAACAGGCAGCCAATCCAATATTGCCACTCCGGGTGCTTATCAATCGAGCTATTCAGGCCCGCCGCCACCATCTCCACCTCCATCACCCTTGGTTTATCCAGATGGGGATGCATTTCTAACCAAATTCACGCCGGAGGGCAAACGCCTTTGGGGTACCTTTTTTGGAGGGGCTAAATTTGAACAACATGCCAAGGTAGCTTATGGTAAAGGCAAGGTATATCTCAGCGGTACCAGCGGCAGCAAAACCATTGCAGTGGGCGGTTACCAAACCGTACTGGCAGATACAGCAAACGGTATATGCGCTTATCTGGCCCAGTTCCAGGCAGATACATCGGTATATATCCGTTTTCCGTACACCGATACATCGCTGTGTGAAGGCCAGTCATTCAATGTAAACTACCGCGTTACAAACGCTTTTTTACCGGGCAATGTATTTTCGGTACAGATATCGGATATATCCGGCAGCTTTGCAACGCTAAGGCCCCCATTGGGCACTATTGCTTCTATAGATGGTGGCGTTATATCATGCACGGTACCTACCGGCCTTGTTGAAGGCAAAGGCTATAAGCTGCGCATCGTATCAACCATGCCGCGCGATACTTTTTATGCCTACGATATACCCATCCGTGTATCTAAATATTATAAACCGGATATAATAGGCACCAGCCCCTTATGTCTGAATTCAAACCTGGAGCTACGTGACCTGAGCCCTGCACCGGCCAGCCAGGTAAATTATAAATGGACAGCTCCGAATGGTACCAATTACTATAGCAATCCGTGGATATTAGGACAGGTAACCTCATCGGCCTTTGACGGGGATTATATACTGGAAATAGATAACTATGGCTGTAAAGCAACCGATACCGTAAATGTAGAGTTATTGCCTAGCCCATCTAACCCGATAATAACCGGCGACACAACTATATGTACGGGTGAAACGCTGAAGCTGAATGCCATAGTATTTGATAGTGACCTGGAATATCAATGGCGTAATCAATCGTCTACATTAATAGTGCGCGATACACAACTGGTAGTACCCAATATGCAGCCATCTGATGAAGGGTATTACAGGCTGCTGGTAAGAAAACCATTGGGCTGTGCAGCAGATGAAGTGGAAGTATATGTAAAAGTATACCCGCTGCCACAGCCAAGCGCGGGTCATAATACACCTATTTGCGTGGGTGATACAATAAGGCTGACATCGAGCGATACAATGAGTAATGTAAGCTATAGCTGGGTAGGGCCTAATGGTTTCACCAGCAGCTCAAAAGATACATCTTTTGTAAGCTACCTAATGGGGCAGAGCGGTCCATATACGGTAACAACGGTAAGCCCTTATGGTTGTAAGCAGACAGCAGTAGCGCAGGTGCAACTGAAGCCTATGCCGGAACAAGTGGAAGCACAAAATAATGGCCCCGTATGCGATGGGGCCGACCTGAGACTGATAACGAACAATGCGACAGCAGGAGCTTCCTATAGCTGGACAGGCCCGGGTGGCTTTACAAGTACGGAGATGAACCCGCCATTGGGTGCTGCTACGCTGAACATGAGTGGAGAGTACCGTGTAGTAGCCAACCTGGAAGGGTGTACGACAGAGGATACCACGATTGTAACTGTATACCCAACTCCGGATACGCCCCGCATTACAAGCAATAGCCCGCTGCTGGTAGGCAAGATATTGCTGCTGAAGATACTGAACCCGCAACCGGGTGTTAACTACAGCTGGACAGGCCCCAATGGTTTTATATCCACCCAGCGCGACCCTGTGATAAACAGTGTTGTACCATCGATGGCGGGATTGTATACCGTAGTAGCAAGTATAGCCAACTGCAGCAATTATGATACGGCAACCATCGTATTGATAGACCCGGGTAAAGAAGCAGAAAAGGCAGTGCTGATATTGCCAAACCCCAACAATGGTATATTTAAACTGCAGGGCATAACGGCTACAAATGCAGACATACCGATATTGGTATATGCATCAGATGGCAAGCTTATTATGAAAGATGTGGCTTATCCTAAGAACAACAAGGTGAACCATACGGTAGATATCAGCAACCGTGTATCGAATGGTGTGTACAGGGTGAAGATAAGAGTGGATGGTAAGGAACAGGTTGTTTCGATAAGTATAAAGCAGTAGCACAATAGCATAAAGTAATGCCCCTAAGTATGCTGGAACTAACAACATGCTTAGGGGCAATTTTTTGTACGTGCTTTTGCAGCATCAGAACGTCAGTAGTTTCTGAACAGTGAGCCAGTTACGAGCAGTAGCCGGCTTTTTTAATTTGTTCTCAATGAAATTTGCAGAGAATACAGACTTGCCTTTGTCTTTATAAGTTACGCTATACACTTCACTGCCTGTTACACGGAATATATCCACCTCACTGTTGTAAGACAATAGTAATTCTGTTTGTGCACTTGTAGGTGGTGCATGCAAAAAGGTAACATAAGGCTGGTTAGTAGCAGGCACTTCACTTGGCTTGAAGGGATTATTCTTTATTGCCAGTTCTATTTCTTTTACAGTTCGTATAAAAGTTGTTACCTCAAAACCATACACATCGTACAACTGTTGCTCTATCTTTTGCTGTAATGCTATAGCGTCAGTCACTTTTGTTTCAAAGATGATGTTGCCGCTTTGTATATATGTCTGCACGCTTTTAAATTTCATAGCATAGAAGACATCTTTCAAGTGTTCCATTTTTATAAGCCTGTGCCCGCCAACGTTTATGCCTCTTAATAATGCAATGTATTTCTCCATAGCGATGTGCAAGTTAAGTGCTTGTGTATAAACAGCTTTGTGATGGCGTTAACAATACGCCTATAAACGTAAACTAATTTATCCTGTTTTTTAACGTCACATCATTGTCAAGATATAGGTATCTACATATTTTGTATTGCATATTTACCGACATTCGTCGCGAACAAACAAAAGCGGCTGTTCATCAGCTATCTCAGATTAAATTATAGATATGAAGCGATTGTCCATTCTGTTGTTGGGTGTAACATTTTTATTCTCTCCATTATTATCAGAAGCTCAGGAAACGAATCACACATGCGGTATGCAGGCAATGAAAGAAGCATTGTTGCAAGCCAATCCGCAATTGGAAACTGTGATGAAACAAGTACAGGAACAGCAGGTTAAAAGTGCTTATGAATTTAAAGCTGCACATGCCAATGCAGCACTAAAAACTACGGCGGCTGCACCCATACCGGTAGTGTTTCACATTGTATTGAATGAAGCACAAATAGCACAATTGGGTGGTGCAGCCGGTATCAAAAAACGTGTAGACTCGCAAATCATTGTATTGAACCGCGACTTCAATGCACGCAATAGCGACAGTGTGAGGATACCTGCCAATTTCAAGCCCCTGTATGCAAATGCGGGCATTGAGTTTGGCCTGGCGCGCCGCAAAGCTGATGGCAGTGCTACAGATGGATATGAAATAATAGTAACAACAGAAAACGGCTTTGAAATGCAGGGCTCCGGCTCAGTGGGTTTTAAAGGTGCGAAGTATGCAGCCACAAATGGTGCCGATGCATGGGACCCTGCAAAGTATTTGAATGTATGGGTGATCAATCCATTGAGTAATGGCAGTCCTGCTTCTATTCTTGGTTTGTGTGTGCCCCCGTCATTCTCAGCTTATGGCATACCCCAGGCAGAGTTTGGACTGGTGCTGAATTATGGTGCGTTTGGTAAGCGCACACTGTATGCCGATTACTATATAAGTGGTATTAATGCAGGGCGTACATTGACACATGAAGTGGGCCACTATTTTGAACTGCGCCATATATGGGGCGATGATGATGGCCAGTGTCCGTCCGACAGCCGCGGTGCGGATGATGGCATAGCAGATACGCCTCCGCAATCAGAAGCTTCATTTGGCTGCCCTACTTATCCTAAATTCGACAATTGTAGTGCAACAGGCGATGGTATTATGTTCATGAACTATATGGACTATGTGAATGATGCATGTATGATGATGTTTACTAAAGACCAGGCCGCTATGATGCAATCGAATGTGCAGCCGGGGGCTAACTCCTATTCGCTGACACAGCATCCGGAGCTGCTGCAATACCCTACGGGTATCGAAACTGCAATGGCTGATGAGGCTGCACTTACTGTATATCCTAACCCTACTACAGGTGTAGTATATCTTACCAATACAAACGCTGTAATTAAAGATGTGAAAGTGTATAACGTGGTAGGTAATGTAGTGTTTAATGGCAGCAGCGTAAACGATAAAAACTTTACAATAGACCTGAGTGGTTATCCGAAAGGTGTTTATACTGTACAGTGCAACACTGCTAATGGTATAGCTACTAAGCGAATTGTTTTACAATAATATAAAATACCACAAGGCATTCCTGCCAATAGTGCGTAATCAATTAAAGGGTAAATATTACAAGGCCTGAACATTCCTGTTCAGGCCTCTTGTTAATATAGCCTTTGGCGTTCTTCTTCCAGGCAGTAGATACCCTCGCTGCAGGCCCTGTCTGCTATCTTTTTAGCACGGGCCGGATGGGCTTCGTCATAGTAATAATCCAGCAGTTCTTTCCGGTAATGTTCCCTTTCGAAACAGGATATGCCATACTTGTAGTTGTAAGCATAAGCATAAAATATAAATGCGATACAAACAGATAGCGCTGGCCAAAAGATTTTTTTGAGCCACACTTTATGCATGATAAAACAGAACAGGATAGCTGTAATCATACCGCTGTGAATGAAATACCGGCTTGCATAAGAATCAGTCATTTTATTGGTAGCGCGGTAAAGCGCAGCAGCGGCCAACGATAGCAGCGCAAATGATAGCATGGCGCATAAAGGTGCGGCATTTGCATGCAGTTTCAATTTTTTAGTAGCGGGGAAAGCGACAAGCACTAAGGCAAGCATTAATGCCCCTGCCAGTATCCCCTGCTCGTAACCAAAACGCGCACCCACCTCATGCAGGAAGAAGGGTATTATGTCTTCTGTAGCGGCAATGCCATGTGAAGTAGGTGGCTGCTCATAGCCTATAAAATACAGGCCACTAAATATCATGAAAGTACTGGCGGCAACTATCGCTTTTGTTTTATTTCCATTTAATATGTTATACCTTGTTAGCACCAGTGCCCCTATCATGCCGTTGCCACTGGAGAAGATGCAAAACACTTGCAGCAATACTGCCAGCCATAGGTGTTTGTTTCCCTGCAACGAATAAAAATATAAACTCAGCATGAACCACATATACACGCCATAGTTTTGTATGCCTGCCATAACGAAATAGCTGTTTTCATAATTGCTGATATCAAAAAGGCACAGGCTGAAAATAAAGGCAGGAATGTACCAATAGTTGGGTATGAACTTTTTGATAAAGTACGTGCCTATGAAAAAAGTAGGTATCAGCAGCAGGTTGTTTATCAGCAGCAGCGTTTCAAAATTCACCTTGCCTGTAAGCGCATAATATGCCAAATACAAAATGCGCGATGTTACGATTCTATGCTCATTGTGCTGTGCGAATAATAGTGATAAACGTTCTTGTGTGGTGGCTGTTTTAAAATGGCTTAGGAAATCAAGTATGGCATCATAATCATCCAGCATAGGGATATTGACAGAGTACGTGATAACTGTTCTAAAAAGAATGAAAACCGGCAGCAACAACCATATGTAGGGTAATAATTCCTGCAATTTATTATTATGAGCATTACTAAATGCTGCAGCCCTTGAAGAAAACAAGCTCATCAGTCAGTTTGATTGGCGTCTTTGGAAAGTACAAATATATACTTGTCATAGTAACATAGCGTATAAAAGCATGTTATTGCGTCCTTCCGGATATAAGACCCGCTACTCTTTACACTTCTAGAATATAATACCCCCCCGTATAGCCTTCTTTATAAAGAATGGGCAGGGCTACATTGTATATGGATATCCCATCTGCCGTGTGGCCTTTCAGCATGCCTGCATGTGCATGCCCGTGAAAGGCGGCTGTAACTTTTCTGCGGCTCAATGGCTCGGCAAGGCGTGAAGAACCCAGAAATGGAAATATAGCTTCGGGTTCGCCTTGTATGGTTTCCTGTATAGGGGCATAATGCATGATGGCTATGGTGGGCATAGCTTTGTGCTCCTGTTCCAATTTGGCGAGTGCCCTGTCCAGGTGCAGTGCTTCATCTACGGCTTCCTGCACAAAAGCTTTCATGGCACCTTCGCCAAACATAGATAACATATACCTGTCAAATCCTCCACCAAAGCCTTTTACCCCGGCAAAGCCTACGCCATTTATCACTACTGCTTCGCCATCTAAAATGTGTACACCAGCCTTTTGCAGTAGCTGCCTTATCAGCTTATGGCGCGATTTTTCGTAATCATGATTGCCCAATACCGCTACTACCGGTATGGTACATGCTTTAAGCTCATCGCATAATATCTCTGCTTCTGTTTCATCGCCTGTATCTGTCAGGTCTCCGCAAATGGCAAGCACATCTGCCTGCTTTGATATATCCTGGAAATAGGCTGTCCATTTACCCTTGTCCGTTTCTTTTACATGAATATCACCCACGGCGGCTATGCGTATCTTTTCCTTTGTTTCCATTGCTATACAGTTTTAATGGTATAGGCCAGATAATCCCATTCCTTTACATCTACACTATATTGTGTATTATCTATCATAGGGCCCCTGCATACCCGCTGCAATGGTGGCGGCAGGTTGTATTGCTGGTTCGCCCTTGACATCAGTTCATCAAACAGCCACTTGGGGATGATGTCCCTGTATTCAGACGGATATACGAACTGGAAGAAAATAAGATGCGATAAAAGCAAATGCCAGTGCCTGTCGAGACGGCACAGTAAACGTTCCCAGTTTAGGTTTTTGCCATATCGTAACAGTACATGATTGATGTCGGCACCATCAAAACGTTCGCGGTTGCAAACATAGCTTTTGCACCATATCAATTCTTCGGCAGGTAGCAGCTTTACCTTTACGCCACAAAACTCGCCTTCAGGTGCATGTGCCAGCCATGTATCATCTACAGTACATATGTTATTAACACTGTCAAATATCAGGTCTATGAAATAGTCGCCTTTGAAGACTTTGGCAATCCACCTGGCATCATGCAGTTCTACCGTAAAGCCTTTTTCAGAGAAAAACTGCAATACACGTGGATAGTCTGATGCCTTTAGGAAGATGTCAAGATCTTTTGTGTTTCTATAAAGCCCTGTGTAATGAAACAGGGCAAATGCGCCTCCCAACATAAATGGTACGCCACTCTCGGTTAATATTTCTAAGGCTTCTTTGTAAAAGCGGGTGCTCTCGTTGTCTTTGCTGTTTTCATTGACCATAACATATCCTGTTAAAAAGGTGTGCCAATAGTTATGGCATTATAAGGGTTGCGCATAAAGTATTTATAATGCATGGTTTGTAAACGGAATGCGGCTTGTTTTTTCGTTTTTAATAAGCTTGGTACCTTTGTAACCTATGAAGACACACACTACCAATTGCATCAATACACTGATAGAAGTAGCAGCAGATACTGTTGCAACAAGCGGGGAAGTGCCACCGACAAAGGGCGATGCTAAATCGGTAGCAGCCATGCAATACGATATGATAAGCAAGCACCCCTATACATATACTTCCGACGACGTATTGTTTACGGTATATGCAGAGCGCAATGGCATAGAAAAAGATAAGTGGAAAGAAGCGCGTGAAGCTTTCTTTTCAAAAGGGCAAGCATGCTTCAGGGCTTCACCGCTTACCAAACGATATGGCTGGGGCGTGCATAGTAATGCCGAAGGCAAGATAGCCATATATGGCTGCGATACGCCGGAGTATAAAAAGCTGCAGGAAGATAAAAGCCTGAAAATAGTGAAAGCGATGAAGAGCAGCAGGTAGCTGCTCTTTGCTTATGTATGGGCTACCGCCAATAGTTGTTTCACCTTTTTCTCATACACGGCTTTGGGTGCAGCGCCCACTTGCTTATCTACTACTTTCCCGTTGCGGATAAATAAGATGCAGGGCAGGTTGGTAACGCCATACATAATAGATACCTGCGGGTTCTCATCCACATTCAGCTTGCCCACATTTACCTGCCCTTCAAAACTATGTGCCAGTGCATCTATAGTAGGGCCCAGGGCAATACAGGGCGGGCACCAGGTGGCCCAGAAGTCGACAATGGAAAGCTTATCGGATTGTAATACGAGGGTATCGAAATTGGCATCTGTGAATATGGCTGACATATGTTTGCTTTTATTCTCCAAAAATACTTTCATGGCATGTAGCTACGCGCACAGCTTTCCTGGGGGATATTAGTTCCCTGGAGGGAACTGGTTTGCTCCCGGCTTTCCAATACATTTGTATAATAGCGTAAACGCGACAGCATGAGAAAAAAAGAACCGATAGTGCTGGATAGTGCCTGTACTAAAGATGACGAGCTGATAGCAGCCATGGATACGATTGCTATCCTTAGCGGTAAATGGAAGATACAACTGATAACTACCCTGAATTGTGGGGGTGCCTTGCAATATATGGAGATACTGCGCCTGCTGGATGGTATAGGTACCAAAATGCTATCGAAAGAACTGGACGACCTGGAGTTGAACCTGCTGGTGAAAAGGACCGTAATGGATACGAAGCCTACTACCGTAAAATATGAACTGACACCCCATGGCCGCACGCTGGAACGCATCATAAATGAGATGCGCATATGGGGCCGCACACATAGAAAGGTAGTGATAGGGAAATAAGCCCGTTCGACAGTTCATTTAGGTTACGAACTACAGCAATGTTAAGCAATAGCCTAACAGGGAACCGCCGAGAACAACAAATGCACTGTTAAGCTTTTTGAAAAGAACAGATACGATAAACCCCGAAACAGCGATAACAATCGTGCGCCAGTCGGATATGGCATTACGGGCCATATCCCAACACACAACCAGTATCAATGCAACAGAAACGATGTTTACGGTATCGAGAAATGCCGACATGGTTTTGGATTTCCTCAAGCGAGGTATCAAAGGGTTTAGTAGTGCAACAAACAGAAAAGACGGCAGGAAAATACCAATTGTTGCTGCAATAGCACCCGGCAATCCGGCTATCTGCCATCCTATAAATGTAGCAGCCGAAAAAACAGGGCCCGGGGTGAACTGCCCCACAGCAATAGCATCAATAAGCTGTTGTTTGGTCAATAATCCCCGCCCCACTAATTCATCATCCAGAAAAGCAAATAATACATAGCCACTGCCATAAAGTATAGCGCCTATTTTCAGGAAAATCCAAAAGATCTTCCATTGCAGGCTTTTAATGGATAGTGTCGGCACATGTAATAATAATGGCGCGAAGGTGAAAAAGTTATGGCCGGTATTTTTAAACTTATGGATAATAACGCCTGTAAAGCCTATCCCGAATAGTATGATGATTTCACTGTAGCCCATGAATGCAAGAATGGCTGCTATTGCCCCTAGAATCCCCAGTTCCACTGATTTCAATGCTTTCCTGCCAAGCGATATCATTAGTGAAACCACAACGGCTATGATTGCAGGTTTAATACCGTAGATAAATGGGGCTACTTCCGGCAGTTTGCCATATTTCTGGTATACCCAGGCAAATATCGCTGTGATGATTACCGCGGGCAGGATAAAGCAAAGCCCGGCAACAAATAGCCCTTTCCAACCTGCCCTTTCCTTGCCGCAGTGCATGGTCATTTCCGTAGAATTGGGGCCGGGTATCAGGTTGGTAGCGCCAACAAGGTCGAGAAAATACGCCTGGGTAAACCATTTCCTTTTTCGCACTACTTCTTCTTCCATCATGGCAATATGCACAGCAGGGCCGCCAAAGCCGATAATGCCCAACTTTAAAAATAGTTTGGCTAGTTCTTTTAAACTGTGTGTAGTACCGTTCATTGTTTTAGATGGCAGGTGCAAGATATTATTTTTTCAATGCCGGTGCTTTTAAGCATCATGATGTAAAAAAGAATAAACACAAAAACGCCCGGATTATGAGCTTATAAGTAGCTTTATTATACGAAAGCACCGTAAATGAGTATTTCAATACCTTCATTCAAGGCTATTTAAACCAGTATTTATATGAACACACAGAAACAGATTGAACAATATATTGCCGGCCAACCTGAGCAGAAGCGGAATGATATGCAGGCATTGCACCAGCGCATACTTCAGGTATTGCCAGGGTGTAAGTTGTGGTTTGAAGACGGTAAAGATAGCGAAGGCAAAACGGTTGCCAATCCTACTATAGGCTATGGACAATACACTATAAAATATGCCAACGGTACTAGCCGCGACTTTTTTCAGATTGGTATAAGCGCAAATACAACGGGCATCTCTGTTTATATCCTTGGCCTTAAAGACAAGAAGTACCTGGCAGAAACATTTGGAAACAAAATAGGAAAGGCAAGTGTTACGGGCTATTGCATCAAGTTCAAAGCGCTAAAAGATATAAACATGGATGTACTTGAAGCCGCCATACGATATGGGGTTGAGGCCACTAGCTGAATGTAATTACAACGCAACTTGCATTTATCTATAGTTGCTGAACCAAGAAGAAAACCTTCCACATATTTGGAAGGTTTTGCGATTGGAGTTTGAACCATTGACAGGTCTTACATCGTTAAGTCCAATTTAAGCTGTGCTATTGACCCTTTACCAATGGATTTCTCCTGTTTCAGGATTGGTTTCTTCACTGAAAAATTTACCGGTAGGGCTATCTTGACCAATCAACGCATACTTAATAATTCGCCCTGCTGCAATGTTTACCGGGCCACCGTTGTTAAAGGTAAAATCAGTACTGGTATATCCGGGGCACACAGCATTTACTTTAAAGTTCGATTCCCGTAGTTCGTAAGCGAGATGAATCGTGTACATATTCAACGCTGCTTTTGATGCGGCATAAACTGCATATTTTGCATAATGGTACGCCGGCCAATCAGGGTCACTTTGCAGAGAGAGGGAGGCAACGCTTGTGCTTACGTTAACAATTCTCGGTTGATCTGCTTTTTGTAACAGAGGAAGAAATTCTTTCGTCGCCCGTGCCACGCCAATCACATTGGTATTGAATGCAGCCTGAAACTGTTCTGAGGTTGCTTCCAAGGCAGTGTATGGCTGCTGACCACCATTGATGCCTGCATTATTAATAAGCACATCCAGCACATCTGTTTTTTTGCTAATTTCCTCATATGCCATTTTTACAGAGTTTTCGCTGGTGACATCCAACTGAATGGCTTCGACATGAAGCAGCCCTTCGGCTTTTAATTTTGCCACTGCGTTCTCTCCGTTTTTTAAATTACGGCATCCGATATAGACATGCATCCCTTTCTGCAATAGCTGCCTTGCAGTTTCGAACCCAATGCCTTTATTAGCCCCTGTAACTAACGCTTTTTTCATTTTTGTTTTTTTACAAGCAAAAATGATTGTTCAGTAAGCAAAAAAAATTACCATTTGGTAAAAAGTAGGCTAACGAATAGCGCGCCTTATTCTGCTGAGCGACTGTGGGGTAATACCTAAATAAGAAGCTATATACGCTAGCGGGATACGATTGATAAGCATTGGATAATGCTCCAGAAAATCAATATATCGTGTAGCGGCATCTTGAGAGATGACGGGCCCTTTTCGTGATTTCTGGTACATGCATATTTGCACCATCTTGTTCTTTATGTTGTCCCAGCCAGCGATGGACTGAGAAAAATCATCCCAGTCATTTTTTGAGAATACCACTAGTTTGCAATCGGTACATGCTTGCAAAGATTCTGAAGAAAAAGTATTGGCTTCAAAATTTATATAGTCAACTACAATACTGTTTTCACTAATAATGCAGCGGGTAATTTCGTCTCCCAGGCTATCGTGGTAATAGCCACGAATAACACCTTCCGTGATAAACCCAACCTGTTTGGGGATTCTTCCTGCCTTTGAAAAATATTCGCCTTTACGGAGGTTCACTTCGGTGGCTTTACTTATAATAAGCTCAACCCCCGGTGTATTCAAACTTCCAAACTGCGATATATAACTGATTAACTCTTTCATAAAGCCAACTTGCCAAGAACTTAAATTAATTACGGCAATCCTTACATATACCTATCAAAACACAATTCAGGCGATCAACATTGTATCTCCTCGGCACCTTAAACTCTACCAATGTGGGAAGACACTCTATCGTTTGGCAATTGGTGCAACGAAAATGAAAATGATTGTCCGGAGGTAGTTTGTTTTTCTCTGCTCCCATATCCTCACATTTCTTACAAATGGCAAAATATTGTTTTCCATCGTCACCGGTAACTCTATGTACAATTCCATCTTCGCAGAAGCGATTGAGTATTCTATAAATCGTTGCGCGGTCAATCTCTCCATTTAGCTGCTTTTCAACTGCATCATGACTCAATGCCTTACGTGTACTTGTCAGTATTTCCATTACTGCTTTCTTGGAGATTGTATTCCTTCTTTTCATGCTATCTGACATAACAGTGCATTATTTTTATTGCGACTACATCGCAATAATAGAAAAAAATCATAGGTTTGCCAAAAGTTTTTCTTGGCTACTGTGGGCTTAACAGAATGAAAAAACCTGTAGGATGTGATTTGACATAAACAAACAGATAAACAGTTGAGTTATGATTGAAATATTTAAAACGAATGTTCAGAATCAGGTACAGGCGAACCTTATACGGGAAACTTTACTAACGGCGCTACCGAACGCACAAATCTGTTTTGATCTTGAAGATAAAGACAGCATATTGCGTATTGAAGCTGCTGTTGTTGACCCGGTGCAAATAGTTTCGCTGGTGAATGCCGCTGGTACCTTGTGTAAACTTATCCCCGATAAGATTTGTCCATCTCCGTCAAATGCTGTTAAGGACATAGAAAATTTCTGGGAAACCAGCTTTGAAAAGAACCAGGCTATGTGGGGATTTCAACCTGCCTTATCAGCAAGCATCGTAAAAGACTTCTTTTTACAGCAGGGTATTAAAGACATATTGATACCGGGTATCGGTTACGGTCGGAATGCTTCGTTATTCACCCATAGTGGTATATCTGTAACCGGTATAGAAATATCCAAAACTGCAATTGAGATAGCTAACAAATATTTCAACCCACCTTTGAAGATCTTTTATGGGTCTGTCACTGAGATGCCTTTTGACAACACCATTTATGAGGGAATTTTTTGTTACGGATTGCTATATCTTTTAGATGTAACCCAGCGAAAGAAAGTATTGAACGATTGCTATAATCAATTAAAACCTGGTGGATGGATGGTTTTTACTGTCATCTCTAAAAACTCACCCAACTATGGTGCAGGGAAAAAAATTGACGAAAATACTTTTGAGATTGGCAAAGGTGGGCAACTCTTTTTCTACGATCATGCAGCCGTAATAGAGGAATTCGAGGCGTTTGGTGTTGCTGATATTATCGAAATAGAAGAGCCTAACAGCCG
>CABHOP010000034.1 GCA_902168085.1 uncultured Bacteroides sp. | reverse complement strand
TCTCTGGCAGGTCCAGCACACGGTTCTTTTTAGTACTGAGTATTTGTCGTTCGCGGTTAAGTTTCATTTTGTAGGCATGCAGCTTTTCTATCTGCTCGTCGATGCCGGTGAGCTTGATATCTACCAGTTGCAATACTTTAGAAACATCGAGCACTTTGATGGATTGTAGTACCAGTAGCTCGCGTATCTCTTCGAGCGTGAAGCCGAGGTCTTTGTATTTACGGATGGCTTTTAGCTTTTGTAATATTTCATCGGGATAGTCTTTATAGCCATTGCTCAAAACCGAACGTTTGGGTAATACTATAAGGCCTATCTTTTCGTAGTAACGGATGGTATCTTTTGAGAAGCCGGAGAGTTTGGAAAGTTGACCGATGCGCATGGGTTAGTGATTATTATAATTCCAATCGCTTACAATATCCTGATACAATGTTTCAATCTCACCGGTTTCGTCATCGCAAGAAAAATACATAATATTTAACGCAGCAAATTGCCCAGAAATGTTTTTTACCACATTCATATTGGCTTTCGCATCTGCCACAGATACCTCTTCACCGCGTATCATTTTCGAAGCTACATTCAAAACCAGTGGCTTCAACGGATGCTCAAAGATGCTATCAACATAATCCAACAAACTTATTAATTGTATTTCAGAAACAGACTGACGAGACGGTATACGGCACAGTTCTTCTACTATCGCAAATACTGCATTAAGGGAAATTAGTACAGCCCTATCAATAAAATGCATGCAAGCATCTTTATCACTGTATGGCAACTTACAGTCTATTTCTTCAAGCAATATTTTTTCTCTGTCACTTTGCATCACAATACAATCTACAAAAAAAGCCGCTACAGTGTAGCGGCTTTCCATATTATAAAGCTTAGAATTATGCCCTTTCGATAACCACAGCGCTGGCACCACCGCCACCGTTGCAGATAGCTGCTGCACCGTACTTAGCATTGTTCTGGTTCAGTACGCTTATCAGTGTAACGATGATACGTGCACCACTGGCACCCAGCGGGTGGCCCAATGCTACGGCACCACCATTCACATTCACCTGCTCAGGTTTCAGGTTCATTTTTTGCGAATTGGCTATACCCACTACGCTGAATGCTTCATTCAGTTCGAAGTAGTTGATATCTTCCATTTTCAGGCCGGCCTTCGCTACTGCTTTAGGCACAGCTACAGATGGCGTAGTTGTAAACCATTCAGGCGCTTGTTCCGCATCGGCATATCCTTTGATGATAGCCAGCGGCTTAATGCCCAGTGCATCTGCTTTTTCTTTGCTCATCAGCACTACTGCTGCTGCACCATCGTTCATAGTACTTGCGTTAGCCGCCGTTACCGAACCATCTTTTACGAAAGCAGATTTCAGTTGTGGTATTTTATCAAACTTCACATTCCAGGGGTCTTCGTCTTTTGAGAAAACGATAGGATCCCCTTTCTTGTTAGGTATTTCTACTTTTACGATTTCGCCATCAAATTTGCCGGCATCCCATGCAGCCTGGCTGCGTTTGTAGCTTTCTATAGCAAATTCATCCTGTGCCTCGCGGCTGATGTTGCACTCTTTAGCACACAGCTCGGCAGCATTGCCCATAGCATAGTTGTGATACACATCTGTAAGGCCATCTTTAGCCAGGCCGTCTACCAGTGTTACATTACCATACTTGCTACCCCAGCGCAGGTTAGCATTGTAGAAAGGCACATTGCTCATGCTTTCCATACCGCCTGCTACTACCACATCATTATCGCCCAGCATAATAGACTGTGCACCCAGCATGATAGCCTTCATACCGCTGGCACATACCTTATTCACTGTAGTACAAGGCACATTATCGGGCACACCGGCAAAACGTGCAGCCTGGCGCGCAGGTGCCTGTCCCAGGTTGGCCTGCAATACGCAACCCATCAGTACTTCATTTACTTCTTTTGCATCCAGGCCTATGCGCTCTAATGCACCTTTTATAGCAATAGAACCCAGTTGCGTTGCAGAGAAATCCTTCAACGCGCCGCCCCAGCTACCCAGTGGGGTACGCACAGCCGATACGATATATACTTGTTTCATAACTGTTGAAAAAATTTAAAGACGGCCAAATGTACACAAAATAGCACTAAGTACATGTGACCTATAACCACTACCTATAACCGAATAGACATATATGTGTTAAACCCCAGTTAAATCAGCCTATACAACTGTTCGCACACATATACTTTGTGTTATCTTTGATTGATTCACTTAATTTATTGGAATTAAAAACTCATCATTTTAAAGGCAATGAAGAAACTGATTTTGTGCACCATGACAGCCCTTATTTATGCGGGTCCCTTTAGCAAAGCAGATGCGGACGAATCTCGTTTAAGATTACACATGAACGAGGCATCGAACCAGATAGCTGCCGTTTATAATGCTATTGATTTTTCTGACGGTTCCAAACCTGCTTTCGATGTGTTTGAGAAAGCATATACCGGCTATATCAACCTGCTGAATGCAGGAAAATTGAATGCCGAAAAACAAGTTATTACCATATGCGACATGTCTCTTTCATCCAACACCAACAGGATGTGGATAGTAGACCTTGCTACCAAAAAAGTATTGCTGAATGATTATGTAGCACATGGGCAAGGTTCGGGTGATGAATATGCTACCGCTTTTTCTAACACGAACAATTCGCACCAGAGCAGCATAGGCATGTATGTAACGGGCGATACCTATATAGGTGAGCATGGCCGTTCGCTATACCTGCATGGTATGGACAATGGCTTCAATCATAATGCATATAAACGCAGCATTGTGGTGCATGGCGCCAACTATGTGAGCAAAGACTTTATAGCGCAACACAAACGCCTGGGCCGCAGCTGGGGTTGCCCTGCCGTGTCTGACAAGTTATCTAACAAAGTGATAGATATGATAAAGGACGGTACTGTTCTTTTCATCTACTATCCACAGGCAAAATATATGCGCACTGCATACTGGATAAACAAAAAGATAGACCGCATGCCATCGAACCTTGACGAGCCTTTTCAGCCTGTAATGGCAATGAACGCCAAAGGCCCTGTAAAGGTAGTGTATGAATATGGCCCGCTCACCAAAAGCATTTCGGAAGCAGTGAGCCGTATACAATTCCCACTGTACTAACTGAAGTAATTTAAGTAGTTATTTAGTTCAACAATGCCTGCAACTTTCTATCCCTTTTATAAATATCGGGGATAAAATGGATGCGGGCATTTTTGCTATCTTCAAATGCCGTGAGATATACGATGTGAACGGGTATCTTATTGCTCAGCACCTCGTAGCGTGTTTTCTTGGTTGTGATAACAGAGTCTATACGCTCGATGGGATAACGTTTACCATTCAGTTCCATTAATATAAATTCTGCCATTTCTTTAGGCTGCTGCACCCGTATGCAACCACTGCTTTTAGCACGGTCTTTCTTACCAAAATCTTCGCGATGCGGTGTATCGTGCAGGTATATATCCCATTTATTAGGCAGGTTGAATTTCACATAGCCCAGTGCATTGTCATCGCCCGGTGCCTGGCGAAATACATAGCGCTTATAGTTGCTGGCCGTAACAACGGAAGGGCTTACCTGGTTGCCTTTGAAATCATACACTTTCAATCCTTTCCGGTTGAGGTAAGCTGCACCGCTTTTCAATAAGCCGGGTAGTACATCCTTCTTCAAAATAGTAGGTGGTACCCCCCATGGCGGATTGATGACCACATTGGCCATATAGGCATTGAGGCTCGGCGTTTGCCGGATGCTTTTACCCACTACCACTTCCATATGCATGGCATTTTTCCCATCTACACGCAGGAAGAGTTCCATCAGCGGTACATTTACCAGCAGGTACGTATCTTCTATTCTTTGCGGCATCCAGCGTATGCGTTCCTGGTTCAGCGCAGCGCGTGCCCTTACGCTATCTATAGCATTGGTAAGGTAAAAACGTGTAGTACTATCCAGCTTCCCGGTTTGTTTCAGGCCTAAATAGTATTGATAGCTTTTTACAAGCAAAGACGTACCCGTCAAGGAATCGCTACTTTCCGGCTGCCAGGGCAGCTCTGCATTCAGTACAATGCTTAGGATGCTATCCCCTGCATTTTCACCGGCCATTACCGCAGCTTTGGCTTTTATATAATTGCTATCGGCTGCCAGTGCCGTATATTTCTTTTGTACATCGCGCAGCATTTTGTAGGTGGGCAAATGGCTGCGAAAGGAATCTAATGAAGGGTAATCTGCTTCCCCCTTACCCATGGCAGCCAGCAAGCTATAAGGTGCCCATGCAGAATCGTTGACATGAAACCACAAAGAATCGGCCTGCTTAGGTATCACAAGGCCCAACAACAGATCGCGCGAGGCCAGCAGGTAGCTGTGCGTACATGCCGTATCCAATGCTATCACATCGGCTACCAATACTTCTTTAGCAGCACGGTATTTATTCAGCATTGCCCGCAGGTCTTTCAGCCTGTAGCGTTCCGTATTGATACCATCGTTCTGCATATCAGCCAGCTCATTAAACAGACGTACTATATAGCTTGTATCGCCATTTTCCGTCAGCCAGATGGGGTAATATTCACTATCCTTATAAGCCTTCTGCATTACCTGTGCTACATCAAATATTTTCTTTTTAGCCCAAATGCTGTCATTGTTATGCGGTTCAAATATTTCAGACAGCGCATCGGCTGCATCGTTTTCATCAAACTTAGGAGCTGCAGCTTCTATCATTTTATGCGTGGCACTGGCACTCCGTGCTTTGCGCGAGCGGCATGATGTGGTGACAGCGATAGCTAACAATAAAACAATGGAGCTAATTATCCAGATGTTTGAAGTACGAGGGTGCTTATGTATTTTCATTAAAAGGGGTAATAAAACCTATGATATGGGGTAGGTACAAAAACCATTCCTAACCCGCAGCTTATAATAATTCCTTAACAGGATCCCAAAAAACCTTGCTGAAGTTGACCACTTTATCATCCTTCACCTCTATTCCTTCTTTTTTCAGCAGTTGTTCCATTTTTTCAGGCGGACTGAAATGGTGCTTGCCTGTGAGCATACCATTGCGATTGACCACCCGATGTGCAGGCACCTTTGGTTTTACACCTGCACAATGGTTCATAGCGTAGCCTACCAGCCGCGCACCCGACTTGGCACCAATAGCTGCTGCTACCGCACCATAAGAAGTAACCCTCCCCTTCGGCACGCTGCGTACTACCTCATAAATGATGTCGTAAATGTTTTCCTTATCCGGTGTTTTGCTCATTGGTTCTGCGGTTTAACAGTTCACTGCGGCGTGGTTCGGAAACATTTATATACTGATAGGGGCAATGCAGGCAACCGTTACCACAACATACACCGCGCTTCAGGTGATATGCCTCTGTAAATACCAGCCTGCCATCTGGCAGTATATAATAGTCAATGCCCTCAGTCAACTGCTTCATGGTTCTGAAAACGTTTGGGCAGTATAATAGGTTTATCGGGCAAAGAAAAAGATATGAAATAGATGGTGCGGCCTTCTGCCAGGTGCATCTTTTCATAATAGGTTTGAATGGCTAATGGACCGGTTGCCATACCCTTACCATATATATCGGCAATATTCTCATGAATATTACACCCCTGTTCTGCAATGGTTTCGAGTGTAAACTCGTATAGTTCTTTAGAATCGGTCTTCAGGTTGATGGTAGCCCCGGGGTTTAGTATCTGCTGGTATTGGTGCAGGAAACGCGCATGCGTCAGCCTGTTCTTGTCCTTTGAATCTTTCAGGAAAGGATCGGGAAAGATGATCCAGATTTGCGATACCTCGCCGGGGGCAAAGTATTCTGTTATCTTACCTATGTGTATACGCAGAAAGCCTACATTGCCCAACCCTTCCTGCAGGGCAGTTTTAGCACCAGTGTATATACGGTTGCCTTTTATATCTACACCTATGAAGTTGCGGTCTGCATGCTCACGGCCCAGGCCTACACTATATTCGCCCTTACCGCATGCCAGTTCCAGTGTTATTGGATTATCGTTTTTGAAAAACGTATGCCACTTGCCTTTCATGCCTTCGGGATACTGCAATACATTCTTATACGTATCAATAGCCGCAAACTTTATTAACTTTTTCTGACCCATAGGGCGGCAAATATAAATCAATATTCAGTGTGCGGAATTCCCGCTTGAGTTAAATATAATTTTCACCTTATAAGTTTTTTCGTTAATTTTAGTACAGATCTTTTTAGCCAGGATTAGTCCATTTTCTTCGAGCCAGAATTTTTACAGGAAGAGAGCCGTGCCCTCATTTATTCTTAACCTTTAAAAGCTATGTATGAAGCAAAAAACTTTACTCTTTACCGCATTTGCATTAATGCTGTATGTTTCCCTGACCAGTAAAATTACAGGCCCTGCGGCTGCAGGCGAAGGCAACAAAACCGGAGGACCGGGATCGAGCAACCAAACCTGCAATACAACAGGCTGTCACACCAGTGGTATCGGTACTACTACCGGCACGTTTGAAGTACGCAAACGCTTTCAACCGGATTCCAATACGATCGTCAATTCTTATGTACCGGATTCTATGTACACGGTTAAATTCAGCGGTTCCCACCCTGTTAATACAAAATTCGGGTTTCAACTGATGGCTGTAAAAATAAATGACAGCAGTAACGTCGGTACCTTCTCTAACCTGCCGGCCAAAGTACATACTACATTAGTGGCAGGACGAACACTGATGGAACATTCAGATACACTATCAAAAACGGGTAGTGCTTATGAAGTGACTTTTACATGGCAAGCCCCGTCTTCAGGCAGTGGGCAGGTGCGCTTTTATGGCGTATTCAATGCTGTAAATGGCGACGGCACACCGGGAGGTGACCAACCCAGTGCCAGTATCATGCTGGCCCTTGCAGAAGCGCTATCTGTAGAAGACCCGGGCAATGCCATTACATTTGATGTGTATCCTAACCCGGTTACAAATACTATGAACCTGCGCCTGAAAAATGTAATGGGGGGCACTTACAACATAGCCGTGTTTGACAGCTATGGCCGCCGCATCAGCACACAAGAAATAAAGATACCGACAGGCACTGCCAACATACCGGTGAACACTGCCAACTGGAGCAGTGGCCTGCACTATGTGCAACTGAGCCGCGATGGCAACCAGAAAGTGATACCTGTTGTAAAACAATAACCATTTATACCAATCATTCATATAAAAAGGCGTTGCGTATGCAGCGCCTTTTTATATGAGTATCAATACAGCATATAGTAGCATCATACCATCTACAAGCGCAAGATATACCCTGTCGGAAGGGTGGCGTTTGGTATAATGGATGACCCCCATCGTTGTGATAGCAGTAATCATTTCAGCAGAAAGGCGCTGCAAAGATGGGTAACGTATATACTGTACCCCGCTTAGTATGGCAAACAACACAATAGCTATGTGTATAAGCCGGTAGCTGTTTTTAACACCAATACTATTGGGCAGAGTATATATACTGGCATCCATATCTGTTTGCATGTCCCTTATATCGAAGGCTATGCACAGTGCCAGCATGAAGATGAAACGTATCAGTATTTCGAAAGGATAAGCCCCCAGTTGTTTATCCCAATAAAGAATAGGCAGTACGGCGGTGACAATCGTCCATACACTGACGAGGGTAAACAGCTTTATCCAGCCGAAATCTTTTATACGCTTCTTATTTCTAAGTGGTAGCAATGGTATGGAATAAGCAAAAGACAACAAACCTAATACCCCGCATGCCAGCCATATTTTCAGCGGCAAGAATAACAACCCGGTGCCAATCAAAGCGATGCCCGTGAGAATAGCGCCGTAATGCCATATCATATAATATTGCGACCATCCATACCTGTCAGACAAGTCGGGCGATGAACGCTTGAATATAAAATGTACATTATACACCAGCAGCGTGCTGCCGAATATCAATGCATGCAGTGGGGTAAACAGTGGTGGCCTGTAGCTGGTAAAAAGCCTTTCCGTAGCCATGCACAGACCTGTGGCGCAACAAGCTGCAAAGAGGCTTGTATACAGTACCCAGTTGATAAACTTATTCAGTAACGGCGGCATTGCTACTAACAAAAATACGACTATGAACCATAGCCGTATTTAAGAATGTTTATGACTGAAAGAAATTACAGCGGGATATTACCGTGCTTACGCTTCGGCATATTCACCACTTTATTTTCCAGCATTTTGAAAGCTTTGATGAGCTTGGTGCGTGTTTCAGAAGGCATGATTACCTCGTCTATAAAACCACGGGCAGCTGCACCGTA
Source organism: uncultured Bacteroides sp. (assembly GCA_902168085.1). Lineage (GTDB taxonomy): Bacteria > Bacteroidota > Bacteroidia > Chitinophagales > Chitinophagaceae > Polluticoccus. The sequence continues at coordinate 13,347 of CABHOP010000034.1, read as the reverse complement.
AGGATTTGCAAACTTTTCGGTGTATTCCATTTCCTTTTCTTTCCACTTCGCATCATGGTCGGCTGCTTCTGCTATCTCTTTTTTGAAGATGATTTCGGCGGCACCTTTGGCACCCATTACAGCTATTTCGGCCGTGGGCCATGCATAGTTCAGGTCGGCACCTATGTGTTTGGAGTTCATCACATCGTAAGCGCCACCATAAGCTTTGCGTGTGATGACTGTCACCTTCGGAACTGTAGCTTCGCTCAATGCATACAGCAACTTGGCACCATTCACTATGATACCATTCCATTCCTGGTCGGTACCGGGCAGGAAGCCGGGCACATCTACCACCACCAGCAGCGGGATGTTGAACGCATCGCAGAAACGCACGAAACGTGCACTCTTCTTGCTAGAGTCTATATCCAACACACCGGCGAGGCTGGCAGGCTGATTGGCCACCACACCTATGCTGCGGCCACCTATGCGGGCAAAACCTACTACTATGTTCTGCGCATATTCTTTATGCACCTCCATAAAAGAGTCTGCATCTACTACTTCTTCTATTACTTCTTTTATATCATAAGGCTGGTTGGGGTTGGCAGGGATGATGCTATCCAGCTTAGCCCTTGTTTCGTCTGCTGCTTCATATGGATATACAGGCGCTTCTTCTTCACAGTTCTGCGGTATATAGCTCAGCAGGCGTTTGATGTTTTCGATACATTCTACTTCATTGGCACATGCAAAATGTGTAACCCCCGATTTAGAAGCATGCGTCATAGCACCACCCAGTTCTTCGCTGGTTACATTCTCGTGCGTTACCGTCTTTACTACGTTAGGGCCGGTTACAAACATATATGAAGTATGCTCCACCATCATAATGAAATCTGTAATAGCCGGAGAGTACACTGCACCGCCTGCGCATGGGCCCATGATAGCCGATATCTGCGGTACTACACCTGACGACTTCACATTTCGATAAAAAATATCTGCATATCCGCCCAGCGATACTACACCTTCCTGTATACGTGCCCCGCCACTATCGTTGAGGCCAATTACAGGCGCGCCATTCTGTATGGCAAGGTCCATTATCTTACATATCTTCTCTGCATGTGTTTCTGAAAGGCTGCCACCGAATACGGTAAAGTCTTGCGAGAATACATATACCAAGCGACCATTAATGGTACCGTAACCCGTTACCACACCATCGCCCATGTACACTTCCTTTTCCATACCAAAATCGCGGCTGCGGTGTGTTACCAGCATGCCTATCTCTTCAAAAGAGCCTTCATCCAGCAATAGCTGTAAACGTTCACGTGCCGTTAGCTTGCCTTTCTTGTGCTGGCTTTCTATGCGTTTGGCGCCACCGCCCAGTTGTGCAGCTTCCTGCTTCTGTTTCAGTAAGGATACTTTGTCCATGTTTGGTTTTGAAAATCAGGGACAAACCTACTGCAAATGGCGCAAAGAATAACCATTTATAACATCCTTTTATATAATAAGCCTTTGCTTGTTTGTGCCACTATGATAACTTTACTATAACAAAGAACTGCATGAAACATATAATTTATATAATAACGCTGCTGGTTTTTTCTTTTGCTGCAAAAGCACAAACCATACCGGCATATACGGCAGATAAACTGGCAGAAAGAGTATCGAACCCCGATACGTTTTATGTGGTGAACTTCTGGGCTACCTGGTGCGGGCCGTGCATAAAAGAACTGCCTGAATTTGAAAAGCTGCGTACATCGCTAACAGGCAAGCCGGTAAAAATATTGCTAGTGAGCCTCGACTTTAAAAATGCCTACCCTAAAAAAGTGACGGCATTTGTAAACAAGAAAAAACTGCAGCACGAAGTGATATGGCTGAACGAGACGAACGCCAACACCTTTATACCTAAAATAGACAACCGTTGGCAAGGCTCTATACCCGCTACATGGATGGTGTATAAAAGAATGGAATATACCAACTTATTTGAGGGTACCATTTCTGCAGAACAGATACGCCCGCTGATAGAAAAACAATTATCACTGCAATAGCATTTGCAAATAATACCCACATACAAACAATGGAATAAACTGGCCGAACAGGAAGCATATGAGCCTGTTATGGGCTGGGGGCTCCGCATGGCCATTACGGCCATTGCGCCTGTTATATGGGGCATCTATACCGGCAGAACAATGGATGCCAGCTGGATAACCCTGACAGCAGAAAGCATCTGCTGGGTAGAACTGAAAGGCTCTTTCGCACAAAGGCTGCGCATATTGGCAGGCGGCATCCTGCTTACGCTTATTTTCTCTATGCTGGGTAGTATCACCGGTACTAATATCTGGCTGAGCGTTGTGGCCATGCTGGGCGTAGGCTTTATATCGGGCCTGTTTAAAAACCTGGGCGACCGTGGTGCAGGATTGGCTATATGTGTATACGTAATATTTCTTATCACCAATGCCTACCCTACGCGCGATATACATGAGTTGCAGCACCGTGCAGGGCTGGTATTAGCAGGCGGCCTTTGGAATGCACTGCTGGGTATGGTGGCTGTAGTAGCCATGCCCGAGCAGCAACCTTACCGCCGCACCGTAGCTGTGATATGGAAACAAATATCATCGCTCATCAACACGGTAGCTAAAGGATGGGATGGCACTAGCGTGCGCAGCTCGCTAAGAGATATTTACCTGAAAGAAAAAGAAGTACGCAGTGCTATAGACGTATCGCTGCACCTGTATGAAACCACCGCCCACCAGGTGAATAAGAAAGACGTTGATGAATATGAACTGGCACAGATACGCAAGGCGACATCGCTGGTAGGTACGCACATCATTGCCATGAGTGATGAGATGGAGCAGATAAGCATACGGGATACAAACGAAAACCTTCGCTTAAAACTATATGCATTGCTGATGGCATTGCAACAAACCGTAGACCGTATGGGGGTGTACATCATTACGCTGAAACCCGAAGAAGAGCTGCTGCTATCATCGCGCGTGAGCCGTGTGCACAAAATGATAGCACTGCTAAAAGAATATAACTACGACATAAACGACCCGCATACAGAGATATATAATAGAGTGATGCAACTGGCAGAACGCTCGCTAAAGCTGATAGAAAGTGTGATAGGGCGCCTGGAAACACTGGGTAAAGGATTATCTGTTTACCGCTCCTATTCGCTTATCAAAACCATCTTTATACTGCATCCCAAGCACTGGCTGCGCAGCCTAGGGATACTTTTCAATTTCAACACCTTTACCACCCGCTATGCACTACGCTCGGCTGTGGCCTCGGCACTGGCATTGTTCATATCCTTATGGTTTAAAATAGACCATGGCTACTGGATACCCTTCACGGTTATCATCGTATTGCAACCTTATTTTGGTGCTACCTTAAAAAAAGCCATAGACCGTGTGATAGGTACCGTATTGGGAGGATTGGCCGGTGGGTTGTTCCTGTATTTACCAACAGGGGTATTTCTGCAAGAGGCCATACTATTTGCCAGTTTTGTGCTGATGGTATACTTCCTGCACAAGCGCTATTCGGTAGCCGTATTCTTCATCACGCTAAGCCTTGTAATGCTGTTTGATGTGGAGGAAACCCTGAACCCGGTACTGCTGCTCACACGCGCGGGTTCTACCATTGGCGGTGCGGGGCTGGCTATCATTGCCGGGTTTGCACTGTTGCCGCACTGGGATAAAAAATGGCTACCACGCCATATGATGACGGCCATTTGCGCAAACTATAATTACTTCATAGCAACCTTTTTCGGAACCAAGGCGCTAATAAACTGGACGAGACAAAAACGCAATGCAGAATCGAAAAACAGCAATGCATTTGATTCTTTCAACCGCTATATGCAGGAACCCAGCCTGAAGCGGAAGAGCTACGCCATATATTATCACCTCATTACCCATAATGTGCGCATCACGCGGGAGTTGAATAACATTCACCTGGAACAGGAGCATAAAAACGAAGCTGAAGGTGATATACTAACTACCAACCAATTGCAGCGCCTGAACCTGTGCCTGTACTGGTTCAACAAGAACATGGAATTAGTGCGTCAAATCAACCCCGACATACCGGCACAGACGCCGCCGCAACAGCCATTGCCTGTTGCACTCACCAGTCAGCAGCTTTTATACACCGACCGGATGATCATAGAGCTAAAGGCCATGAATAGTGACCTGCAGAAGCTGTCGCAACGCGGCCAGGAATAATAATGTAGTTTAGCATCATGAATTACCTGGGACATGCTTTTCTTTCTTTTGGCGATACGGATATACTGACCGGAAATATGATAGCCGACCATGTGAAGGGCATGAAAGCATTGCAACACTTTCCGGAAGGCATACAAAAAGGCATAAAGCTGCACCGTAAAATAGACCTGTTTACAGATACGCATCCTGCCAACCAGCGTGCTAAATTATGGTTTAGAGAAACTTACGGATTATATTCAGGGGCCATAATTGATACTGTCTACGACCACTTTCTTGCTAACGACCCGAAACATTTTCCTTCTGAAAAACAGCTATTCGACTTCACTCAGAAAACATACAACCAACTATCATTCAATCAACAATACTTACCTGAAATATTTTCTTCATATTTTCCTCATATGCAGCAACATAACTGGCTGTATGGCTACCGCATGCTGCCCGGTGTGCAACGCTCGCTGACAGGGCTTTCGCGCAGGGCCAAGTATATGCCACCGGTGGAAGAAGCATATAACATATTCATCGCCCATTTTTATCAGCTGAACCAGTGCTATTATGAATTTATGGATGATGTAATTACATTTGTTAAAGTTGAGTTAACCACACTATAAACCTTGCGTGGCATATTTATTTTTGAAGTTTCCCCGAACATATAGAAATGCGCAAATACTTTTTTCCATATATAGCCACAGTTATCCTGTGCATACTCATTGTTGCTTGTCATTCTAAAACAGAACCTGTTGCTGCCAATCCGCGTTTTCATGAAGAACCGAAGAAGTTTAGCGGCGGGATGAAGCTAACTTATACAGATAGCTCTGCACCTGAATATAAGCGTATGATACAACGCCTGGATTCATTTTACAAGATACAAACGCGTGTAGGTTTTAACGGTAGCGTGCTGGTAGGTTATAAAGGAAAGATACTGTATGAACGCTATTATGGAACTGCCAACCGTGAGCAAGGACAACCGCTGAATGTGAACAGCGCATCGCAACTGGCATCTGTATCTAAAACATTCACAGCGGGTGCTATACTGTTACTGCACCAACATAAGTATATCAACATTGATGAGAAGGTAAGTACCTATATTGCTAATTTCCCTTACCCGGATGTAACGGTGAAGATGTTGCTAAACCACCGTTCCGGCATACCAGACTATATAAAATGGGTGCCTGCTTACAGAAAAGACCATCGTACACCAATGACCAATGCAGATGTCATTGAAATGTTTGCCAAGTATAAACCGCGACAGGAGTTTAAGTCCAATACCCGTTTCAAATACTGTAACAGTAACTATGCAATACTGGCTTCCATTATAGAAACTGTTACCGATATGTCGTATGCAGATTTCATGAGCAAGTATATCTTTCAACCATTGGGCATGAAAAATACCTTTGCTTATGACCCTGCAAAGGGCTACCCTGCCGGCACTGCCATGAGCTATAAATACAATTGGGTACGCGAACCAGATATGTTTGCCGATGGTGTGCAGGGCGATAAAGGCATCTACAGCACGGTACAGGACATGTATCGCTGGGACCAGTCCTTTTATAACAACACGATACTAAGCAATGAAACTATAGAACTGGCATACGGCCCATGCTCTTTTGAGAAGCCGGGGGTAAAGAACTATGGCCTGGGGTGGCGCATGCTGTGCTATCCTGATGGCGATAAGATCATTTACCACAACGGCTGGTGGCATGGCAACAACACGGTGTTCTATCGCTTTATACAAGACAATTTTACCATCATTATACTAGGCAATAAATACAATAACAATATCTACCGACAGGCACCTATCATTTACAGCATCCTAAAAAACACATCGCCTGATAAGGGCTTTGACACAGAAGGATAGACGTTAAAAAATATATAAACAACGGCGCAACAATAAACAGGTTGCGCCGTTTTTTGCTTTATTTATATCATGGAAAGACCCCTGCTTTTCTTGCTATTTTTTGTCTGCACATTACAGGCCAGCGCACAAACCGTTAGCGGCACTATAGCAGACGCTGAAACCAAACGTGCCCTACCCTTTGCTACCATCAGGCAAGGTGATACGAAGCAAGGCATTATATCAGACATCAATGGCAAGTTCTCGTTTCAATTATTATCGGGCATTAACACACTGCATATAAGCTATGTAGGGTATGAAAGCAAGCGGGTGAATGTAGTGGGTATCGATACCATCTTCCTGGCACCCGCATCGGCTGTTACAGAAGAAGTAGTTATTCGTCCGCCATATGAAAAGATAAAGCGTATTGTAAATACTGCCATCCGCAATAAGGATAATAACAACCCGGATAAGTATGCACAATATGCGTATGAGATATACTATAAAATGTATGTGGACTTATTGCCGAATCCCGGTGCTATCAAAGCAAAGAATGGTAAAACTGTAACGCTATCTGATAGCGACCGCAGGCTTGCAGATTCGATGATAGCTGCCTCGCGCAAGCAAATGGACTCCCTCCGGAATAGTACGCATATCATCTTTTCTGAAACCTATAGTGCAGTAGCCTTTGAACGCCCTGCTAAGAGACAGGAGCATATACTGGCATCCCGCTTTTCGGGCTTTAAGAAAACCTTTTTCACCAATATCATTACGGGCGTGCTGCCATTTCATGCCTATGACGATTATATAAAACTGAATGCAACAGACTATGTAAGCCCTTTATCGAATGGCTGGCAAAGCCGCTACCAGTTTGACCTGGCAGATGAGATACTGGAAGGCAGCGATACCATATTCATATTGAAGTATAGGCCTAAAAAAGGTGTCACCTTTAAATCGCTAACGGGTATCCTGTACATCCATAGTAATGGTTATGCCATATCGCACATAACGGCTACTACCCCTGATACCGGTGATGGCCGCACATTTAAAATGCAACAGATATACCGTCATGTAGATGGCAAGTGGTTTCCGCGAGAATTGAATTACGACTTCATCTTTAAAAAATACCCGTTACCCGAACTGGGCATGGTATGGTCGGGCCACTCTATTATTGATTCGGTATCTTTTGATGGTAGCCGCGGCATTCGTTTCGACAAAGCGCACTCGGTAAAGCTGCACGACTCTGTAGACCTACGTACGGATGCGGAATGGGCACGCTACCGATTTGAAGATGTATCGAAAAAAGAGCTGAATACTTATGTATTGATGGATAGCGCAATGGCGGAAACAGGCATTGATAAATTCTTCAGTAATGCTACCAATATTGCCATTGGCCGCATACCTATCAAGTTTATAGACCTGGACCTTACAAGGTTGATAGCCTATAATACTTACGAAGGTACAAGGCTGGGACTGGGGCTTTATACTAACGACCGCATTTCTAAATACTTTAGTGCAGGCGGATGGTTTGGTTATGGCTTTAAAGATAAGGTGATGAAATATGGTGGCTCTGTCCGCCTATTCCCTACCGGCAAAAAAGAACACTGGATAGAACTGGCTTACCAGAATAACTATCGCAATACAGGCAATGTAAACATTCACCCGGAAGTAGACAGGCAGACCTTGCAAACATGGCTGCTGTCCAAAGTAGACAGGATAGAAGAGTTTAGCGCTGTTGCACATGGCAGGCTGGGTTATTATGAGCTGGAACTGCGTGGTAAGAAGCAAACCCTGACACCGCAATACGCTTACAACTTTAACGAAGCCGGGGCCAATGGTAAGTATGATGTTACAGAAGGTTCGTTAAACCTGCGCTATGCTTACGGCGAAAAACGCACACCGTTTGCCGGCTACTATTTTGCAGCAGGTACCAAGTATCCCATCATCTATTTACAACTATCGGCAGGAAAAGTAGAAAGCGGGACTTACAGTACCAACTATATGAAAGCAATAGCTGCTGTTACTTATAATGTACACATCAACAGGTGGGGCAAGGATAACTTCAAACTGATGGGCGGCATTATACAAACAGATAATGATAAAGCATTGCCACAGTCGCTATTGTTGGCGGGTAATGGCTACAGGCTTAAAAATGATTTCCAGTTTTATGCATGGGGCGGCTTTCTTACCATGCTACCTTACAGTTATTTCAGCGACAGGTTTGGCAGCCTGATGTACCGCCACGATTTCGACCGGTATTTTTACAGCACCAAATTCAGCAAGCCCTACCTGAGCCTTGCGCACAATATGCTGTATGGCACACTCAACAAAGCCAATATGACTGCTAACCCCGGCATTACAGCACCTAAAGATGGTTATCATGAATCGGGCATACTGCTCAATCAACTGCTACGTGTCGATTACCTGAACCTCGCCTATATCAATCTGAATGCAGGCGTCTATTATCACTGGGCACCTAAGTATGACTGGGAAGCCAATGGCAGGTTTGTAGTAGGGCTTTCGGTTTCGTTTTAATAGCATAAGTAATAACAAAGCCCCGCATTGCGGGGCTTTTTACTTTATATACTTTCAAAGAAACTACCTGCTATAGTTAGGCGCTTCTTTCGTTATCACGATATCGTGTGGGTGGCTTTCCGCCATACTTGCCGATGTGATGCGGATGAACTGTGCTTCTTCATGCAGTGTTTTGATGTCGCGGGCACCGGTGTAACCCATACCTGCACGCAGGCCACCTACAAACTGCTGCACCACTTCATTCAGGCTGCCTTTGTAGGGCACACGGCCTACAATGCCTTCCGGAACGAGCTTCTTTATGTCTGCTTCCATATCCTGGAAGTAACGGTCTTTAGACCCTTCCTGCATCGCCTCTACGCTACCCATACCACGATAAGACTTGAACTTACGGCCTTCGTAGATGATGGTTTCGCCGGGGCTTTCTTCCGTACCAGCAAAGATAGAACCGGCCATCACACTGGATGCACCGGCTACGATGGCTTTCACCATGTCGCCTGTATAACGGATACCGCCATCTGCAATGACAGGCACACCACGTTTTTTCAATACAGAGGCTGCCTCCATGATAGCGGTAAGCTGCGGGGCACCTGCACCTGTTACTACACGTGTAGTACAGATAGAACCCGGGCCTACACCTACTTTCACGGCATCAGCACCTGCGTCAGCCAGTGCTTTAGCACCAGCAGCAGTAGCTATATTACCTGCTATTACAGGCAGTGTTTTAAATGTTTTCTTCACCAGCTTCACCATATCTACCACACCTTTAGAGTGGCCGTGTGCGCTATCCAGCGTTATCACATCCACCCCTGCAGCCAGCAGCGCTTCTACACGTTGCAGCGTATCGGCAGTGATACCAACGGCAGCACCTGCCAGCAGGCGACCCAGTTGGTCTTTGTTAGAATTAGGATGGCTTTTCAGTTGAATGATGTCGCGGAAGGTGATAAGACCTATCAGCTTGCCTTTCTTATCTACTATCGGCAGCTTTTCTATCTTGTATTGTTCCAGTATCGTTTCTGCTTTTGCCATGCTGGTGCCGGCTGCAGCAGTTACCAGATTCTCCGTGGTCATTACGTCTTTTATCTTCTTCCTGGTATTCTTTTCAAAGCGCATATCGCGGTTGGTAAGGATACCTACCAGCAGATTGTTTGCATCTACTATGGGGATACCACCTATTTTATTGTCGCGCATCAGCTTCAGGGCATCACCAACTGTAGCTTCGGGAGAAAGTGTTATCGGGTCCACGATAAGGCCGCTTTCGCTGCGTTTTACTTTACGCACCTGCTCGGCCTGGCGTTCGATGCTCATATTTTTATGCAGCATGCCGATTCCACCCTCACGGGCCAAAGCTATCGCCAACGGAGCTTCCGTTACAGTATCCATTGCGGCAGATACCATAGGGATGTTCAGCTTAATGTCTTTTGTGAGTTGTGTTACAGTACTTACTTCTCTAGGAAGGACTTCAGAGTAGGCCGGCACAAGGAGTACATCATCAAATGTAAGACCTTCGCCGTAGAACTTAGATTTTGCAGCCATGTGCAAAGATAATGCAAGACAAATGAATTTTAAAAATGCAAATCGATAAAGCGCGTCAATATGTATATAAACCCGCTACAGCAGCGCATTACAGCCTGCAAAATTTTAAACCGGCTATAATAAAAGCTGTAGCACAACATGAAAATTTGTACTTTTCGCAAAAGTTTACCCCGGTGCAATTTCATCCTACATTGGCTTTTGAGCCGTTACATAAACAAAGTGAATGGCAGCAGTCTGCATTGCAGGAACTGCTGAAATATCTGAAAGCCCACTCCCCATTCTACCAGCGATTGTTCAAAGAACATAATATTGATATACGCAATATCAAAACGCTGCAGGATATGAAATACCTGCCTACCACTACCAAGAGCGATATGCAGGAGCACAACTGGGATTTCCTGTGTGTAACAACTGATAAAATAAAAGAGTACACCGCCACATCGGGCACACTGGGCAGGCCGGTATCTATAGCGCTTACGGAGAACGACCTGCAAAGGCTGGCCTATAACGAACAGCAATCGTTCCTTACCGCCGATGGCAAGCCGGAAGATTGTTATCAACTGATGCTGACGCTCGACCGCCAGTTTATGGCCGGTATCGCTTACTACCAGGGCATACGCAAACTGGGCGCTGCATTGGTACGTACAGGACCGGGATTGCCTGCTATGCAGTGGGATACCATCTTTCGCCTGCAGAGTAATAGTATCGTAGCTGTGCCGTCTTTCATGCTGAAGATGATAGAGTATGCTAAAGAACATGGCATAGACCTGCACCATACCCCTGTGAAGAAAGCCATATGCATAGGTGAAAGCCTGAGGCAAGGCGATTTTGAATTGAACACCTTGGGGCAGAACATTCATAAAGAATGGCCGATACACTTATACAGCACTTATGCATCCACCGAAATGCAAACGGCCTTTACCGAATGTGGCGCAGGCATGGGTGGGCACCAGACCCCGGACCTGATAATATTGGAAATACTGGACGATGAAGGCAACCCGCTGCATAGCAATCAATATGGAGAAGTAGCCATAACTACCCTCGGCGTGGAAGGGATGCCGCTACTGCGATACCGCACAGGGGATATATGCACCTTTTACGAAACCCAATGCAGCTGCGGCAGGTATTCGCGCCGCCTGAGCCCCGTGTTGGGGCGTAAGCAGCAAATGATAAAATATAAAGGCACGACCCTTTACCCACCGGCTATATTTGATATACTGAACAGCATACCGTTTATAAAAGAATATGTGGTAGAAGTATTTACCAACAGCATAGGTACCGATGAATTGAAGCTGCACATCAATACACCGCTTCCGGTAGATGATTGTGAGCATAAGCTTCGTCCTTTATTACAGTCTAAATTACGGGTAGCCCCGCTACTGCACTTTCACTCAGGTAGCGAAATGCAGCAAATGCAGTTCCCCGCCAATAGCAGGAAACAAGTGCGTTTTATAGACAACAGGGTGACTGCACTTTAAAATTAAACTGTGAGTTGGCATTACTTTTTAAGTCCTTCATAAACCATTAACTATGTTGTTTATGAAAAAGACTATTGTCAACACACTCCTCCTTGCTGCATTACTGTCGGCTGCTTCATGCGGCAACAACAATGAAACGGACAGTAAAGAAGTAGCCGAAGAGCAAAACGAGGCCAAACTGGATGATACAAATCTTGAGAAGGACGCTGAATTTGCCGTAGCTGCTGCCGATGGCGGTATGATGGAAGTGGAGCTGGGCAAGCTTGCCGCTACTAATGCCGCATCTGCACAGGTAAAGGAATTTGCACAAGGCATGGTTGCCGACCACAGCCAGGCAAATGAAGAGCTGAAATCGCTGGCGGCTTCTAAAAACATAGCATTGCCTGCCATGCTTAGCGAGGACAAGCAGAAGAAAGTAAATGAGCTGGCCGAAAAGAAAGGTGCTGGTTTCGATAAAGCTTATATGGATTTTATGGTAGATGACCATGAAGAAGATATCAAAAAGTTTCAGAACGAAGCAGATAACGGCAACGATGCTGAAATAAAAGGCTGGGCATCGGGCAAAGTACCGGTATTGCAGCACCACCTGCAAATGGCTAAGACAACACGCGATGCTGTAAAAAAATAACAGCAAGCTTTCTATATATGCATAGAAAAAGGCGACAGATATTCTGCCGCCTTTTCTTATGAAATGCTATTGCTGTTTATCGGGCTATGTTTACAGCGCGCAGCTCGCGTATCACCGTTACCTTTATCTGGCCGGGATACTGCATCTCTTTCTGAATCTTGTCAGCTATTTCAAACGACAGGCGATCGCTGTCTGCATCGCTTACTTTCTCCGCTTCTACTATTACGCGCAGTTCGCGGCCTGCCTGTATAGCATATGCTTTTTCTACACCATTGTAAGCCATGGCCAGACCTTCCAGGTCTTTAATACGCTGCAGGTAGCTTTGCATCATTTCGCGGCGTGCACCCGGGCGTGCACCACTGATGGCATCGCAGGCCTGTACGATAGGTGAAATGATATAAGTCATCTCCATCTCATCGTGGTGGGCACCAATAGCGTTGACGATGGCAGGATGCTCACCGCTTTTTTCTGCCAGTTTAGCGCCCAGCAATGCGTGGCTCAGTTCTGTTTCTTCATCCGGCACTTTACCTATATCGTGCAGCAGGCCGGCACGTTTTGCCAGTTTCACTACCTTCTGTCCAAGGCCCAGTTCAGCAGCCATGATACCGCAAAGGTTGGCTGTTTCTTTAGAGTGCATCAGCAGGTTTTGACCATATGATGAACGGAAACGCATTTTACCTACCATACGCACCAGGTCTTTGTGCAGGCCGTGGATACCTAATTCTATGATGGTACGCTCCCCTATTTCCAGCACTTGTTCTTCCAGTTGTTTCTTCGTTTTTTCCACCACCTCTTCAATACGTGCAGGGTGGATACGGCCATCCTGTACCAGGCGTTGCAGCGATAGGCGAGCTACCTCGCGGCGCAGCGGGTCGAAACAGCTCAATACGATAGCTTCAGGGGTATCGTCAATGATCAGGTCTACACCGGTAGCTGCTTCCAGCGCGCGGATGTTACGTCCCTCGCGGCCTATTATCTGGCCTTTTATTTCATCGCTTTCCAGGTTGAATACCGTAATGGCATTCTCTATGGTTTGCTCTGCACCGGTACGTTGTATGGTTTGAATGATGATTTTCTTCGCTTCTTTAGTGGCATTGGCCTTCGCCTCTTCCATTATCTCCTTCACATGGGCCATGGCTGCAGTACGCGCTTCTTCTT
>CABHOP010000033.1 GCA_902168085.1 uncultured Bacteroides sp. | reverse complement strand
GCAGCAGGTGCGATAGGGTGATGCCATTGGTGGCTGCGTATTGGTTAATCTCTGCAGGTTGCAAGGTATCGCTGCAAGAAAGTGTAAGAATGCCGTTATTGCGTTTTACATCTTTAATGCCCGGCATGTATTGCAGCACTGCCTGCAGGTTTACCAGGTCGCCGGCGCTTACTTCTATCTGGTCTTCGCTGCGCAGTACTTCATTTACCGGGCCGTTCAGCAGCAGGTCGCCACGCTTGAGGATAGCTACGTGCGTACAAACCTTCTCCACTTCATCGAGCAGGTGGCTGGCCATTACTACCGTGATGCCCTGCTCGTTTAGTCTGTTGATGAGCTCGCGTATCTCGGCAATACCGGCAGGGTCGAGGCCATTGGTCGGCTCATCAAACACCAGCACCTTAGGGTTGCCCAGCAGGGCCGATGCTATGGCCAGGCGTTGTTTCATACCCAATGAATAGGTCTGGAACTTGCTGTGCTTCCGCTGGCTTAGGTTGACAATATCCAACACCCGGTCTATATCATCGGCACCACGTTTTTTGATTGCTGCTGCTATTTTGAGGTTATCGACTGCAGAGAGGTAATGATAAAAATTCGGTGTTTCGAGCAGTGAGCCTATCTGGCGGCGCGCAGCAACCGCATCGTCATTGCCGAACCATTGGTAGGTGCCGCCGTCGGCCTTCAATACATCGAGCAGGATGCCCAGCAGGGTTGTTTTACCACTGCCATTGGGGCCTAAGATGCCAAATACACAGCCTTGCGGCACATCGAAGGACACGTTTTTCAATGCCTGTATGGGGCCGTAAGATTTGGAGATATTGTTAATAGTGAGCATGAATTTCTCGCGGTGTATGTTTTATGTGAAATAAACGGTGTTGGATATAGATATATGCAGGTAACGGAGATTTAATCAAGAAACAAGTCTTTTTGCAAGGGTACGCCCGGCGTGATGGCATAGGGCTCAAAATCGGTTATCCCAGCCTGTTTCAGCACATCTTCATCTATAAAATGATTGCCAGTGCAGGTAACAGCGGGTTGCGACAGGATATGGAAAGCGGCATCGGCCACTATCTCCGGTTTGCGGCTGTGGGCTACCATCAGTTCTCCACCCAGCAGATTCTTTACCGCGGCAGTAGCTATAGTAGTAGCCGGCCACAGGGAGTTGGCAGCAATGCCATCCTTTTTCAGTTCTGCAGCCCAGCCCAGCGCCAGCATACTCATATTATACTTACTAATGGTGTAGGGGAGCGATGCGGCAAACCATTTGGGCTGCATATCGAGCGGGGGCGACATGGTGAGGATATGCGGGTTGCTGCTCTTTTTCAGGAAGGGGATACAATGCTTCGTAACCAGGAATGTGCCGCGTACGTTGATATCGTGCATCAGGTCGTAGCGCTTCATTTCCGTTTGCAAAGTATTGGTAAGTGATATGGCAGAAGCATTGTTTATCACCACATCAATACCATCGAATATGGTGATGGCCTGCTGTATGGCATGTATTACCTGTTCTTCATCGCGCACATCGCAGGGGACGGCCAATGCCTTACCGCCGGCTGCCGTTATCTCATCGGCTGCAGAATAGATGGTGCCACCCAGCTTAGGGTTTTCATTTACCGATTTGGCCACCACTACAATATTGGCGCCATGTGCAGCCAGTTTCAGCGCTATAGCTTTACCTATACCGCGGCTGGCACCTGTTATGAAAATGGTCTTTCCGGCAAATTCCATATGAGTATATCGTTTGTACAAATGAAAAGTTACAATTAAATAAAAAGAAAAAGGGCTATTGCTTTCGCAACAGCCCATCGATAGTCATATCCATCTATCGTTACCCTTTTACAAATTCTACGTTTGCGTGTATTTTCACATCATCGCCCACTACCAGGCCACCTGCCTCCGTAAGTGCCTGCCATTGCAGGCCATATTCTTTACGGTTTACTTTACCATTGATAGTGAAACCGGCACGGGTAGCGCTCCATGGGTCTACGATAGTGCCACCATACTCTACATCGAAAGTTACAGGTTTAGTCGTTTCCCTGATGGTGAGGTTGCCATGCAGTTTGTAGCTTTCATCATCTACTTTCTCCAGCTTTGTGCCTTCAAACTTCAGTTGCGGGTGGTTGGCGGCATCAAAGAAATCGGGAGATTTCAGGTGGCCATCGCGTTGCTCATTCTTAGTAGTTATAGAATCTACATCGGCGGTGAAGCCAATTTTAGCCGTAGTGAAGTCATCACCGTCTGTTTCTACAGATGCATCGAATTTCTGGAATTCGCCCGATACGTTTGATATCATCATGTGACGCACTTTAAATTGTATCTCAGAGTGAGAAGCGTCTAACGTCCATTTAGTTGTTGCCATAGTATTTATTTTTTTAAGGTTGTTTAATCTATTTTTCTAAATTTTTCCAGCAGCATATTGAGTGTTTCCGCTTCCTGGTTGGTAAGGCCCAGTATGGTGCGGTTGATACCTTCCAGGCTTTTACTGGCCTGTTCCAGTTGCTTTAACCCAGCTTCTGTAATATTTATAAGGGTTTCGCGCTTATCTTCCTTCGATTGGACGCGTTTTACCAGTTTCTTTACTACCAGGCGGTCTATAATGCGTGGTACATTTGAGCTGCGCTCTATCATACGGCTTGCTATATCGCGGACGCACATTGATTCCGGGTGCTTGCCACGGAGGATGCGCAGCACGTTGAATTGTTCGGTTGTCAGTCCATTTTCCTTCAGCGCGCTGCTGGTATGGTCTTTCAGCCAATAAGAAGTATAAAGCACGTTCAGCGTGGCCTTATGCAACTCATCTTTAAAATTGGTAGTCTTTAATATATCTTCTATTCTCACAATGCAAATATATATGTATGTACACTTAATTTCAAAATAATCTGTACCTATATATGTATAGGTACATTAAAAAAGGCATCCTATAAAGGATGCCTGTATTTAAATACTTAAGTTTTTACTATTCTACTTCGCAATCAACTTTAACAGTAACGCCAAGAGTAGTTGTTTCACCATCTAAAGCGTTGCATTTGTCTTTTGCTTTTTTCTTAGTTTCCTTAAAAGAATCAGAATAAGAAGTAGCGCTCACACCATTGCTGGTAGTAGTACATTTACATTTGTAGTCTTTCTTGCAAGATGTGAATGCAACAGCCATCAGGGCAACCAGTGCGATTGGGGCGATTTTTTTCATAAAATATGTGTTTAGGTTTAACTTTGACCTCAAATGTAATAGCCAAAAATTAAATGTCTAAATTTTTATGATGTTTTTTTACAAGCTATTATGCTGGTAATTATTGAAGTACGCAATTGCCCCCCAAAAGTTTTGCGCCATTGCCGGCATTTTCGCACCACCTTTCAGCATCTGGTTTGCTAAGTTTACCACTTTCTGCAGCAGTATTTCTGTAGCCTGAAGTTTCAGGATAAGTACAGTTGCAAGTGTATTTCTTTTTGCAGGATGTGAATGCTATAGCAGATAAGAAAGCGAGTACTACAATTTTCTTCATAAGAAACAATATCTTTTACGGATAACAAAAGTAATAGCGCAAGATAATAAATCTGCCCTATTTGAGTCATTTTTTTGTTTGACTATAAAAAATAACCCGGGTAGAGACCCGGGCAAACACATATCTGTACGAAAATTGCTACTTACAGAGCACAACTGCCGCCTGATATTTTAAAGGTATTGTTCCAGTTGTCGCAAGCGGTTTTAGCATCTTTCTTTTTCACTTTAGTGAAAGTGTATTTAGCAGCTTCTTTGCCGGCGCTGTCTTTACAAGTGCAAGTGTGATCTTTCTTGCATGATGTAAAGCCGATAGCTAAAAGTGCAATTACTGTAACTGAGGCGATCTTTTTCATTCTGCTTAATTTTAAGGGGTTGATAATCTGTTTTTGTTGACACAAAAGTAGAATGGGGGTGAAGGGCAGACCATACCGTATGTGGTGTAATTTTATATACGTGCTGGCACGGATATGATTTTATAATGTCAGGAAATGGAATCCTGACGCCTGATTATGAATTAGTTAATAATTAATTTATGTGGATAGCTGCTTTTTAATCCCCAAAAGTGATTTTTGGAATATTTTTTGATTAATAGACTGAGGCTTCTTATATTTGCAATCCCTTTACGGGGAGCTAGCACGTGCACCAATTATTATTGACTGATTTTTTATTACAGTTTTAGAACCTGTACTGAAAGGTATCGCCTTTCGGGACGGGGATTTTTTGTTTTGTAAATAAGGAGTTTAAATATACTATGGCTATACCTCAAAAACGAACTGCGTCGGGTCGCGTAAACTTTGGCAAAATTCATGATGTTGCCGATACGCCCGATTTGCTGGGCATTCAGCTTCAATCGTTCCAGGATTTCTTTCAGCTTGAAACAACGCCGGATAAGCGTGATAATGAAGGCCTTTTCCGCGTGTTCAAGGAGAACTTTCCTATCACGGATACACGAAACATATTCGTGCTTGAATTCCTGGATTATTTCATCGATCCGCCCCGCTACACTATAGATGAGTGTATGGAGCGTGGCCTTACGTATTCAGTGCCCCTGAAAGCAAAACTGAAACTGAGCTGTAATGATGAAGAACACGTAGACTTTGAAACCATCGTTCAGGATGTGTTCCTGGGTAATATACCTTACATGACACCGCGTGGTACTTTCGTTATCAACGGTGCGGAGCGTGTAGTGGTATCTCAACTGCACCGCTCGCCAGGCGTATTCTTTGGCCAGAGCGTGCACCCGAACGGTACTAAAATATACAGCGCCCGCGTGATACCTTTCAAAGGTGCGTGGATGGAGTTTGCTACCGATATCAACAACGTGATGTATGCATACATCGACCGTAAAAAGAAATTCCCGGTAACAACCCTGCTGCGTTCTATAGGCTACGAAACTGATAAAGACATACTGGAACTTTTTGGTATGGCCGATGAGGTGAAAGCCGATAAGAAAACACTGGAAGCAAACATAGGTCGCCGCCTGGCTGCACGTGTACTGCGCACATGGACAGAAGACTTCGTAGATGAGGATACCGGTGAGGTAGTAACTATCGAGCGTAACGAAGTATTGCTGGACCGCGATAACGTGCTGGATGAAGAAAACGCTGCCATGATACAGGAAATGGGTATCAATACCATCTTCCTGCAAAAAGAAGAAGTGAGCGGTGATTTCTCTATCATCTATAACACGCTGAATAAGGATACTTCAAACAGTGAGCTGGAAGCGGTACAACACATTTACCGTCAACTGCGTGGTTCTGACGCGCCGGATGATGAAACGGCACGTGGCATCATCGAAAAACTGTTCTTCAGTGACAAGCGTTATGACCTGGGGGAAGTAGGCCGTTATAAAATAAACCGCAAACTGGGTCTTGATATCAACCTGGATACGAAAGTATTGAGCAAGGAAGATATCATCACCATCATTAAATACCTGGTGCGCCTTACCAATGGTAAAGCCGAGATAGATGACATCGACCACTTGAGTAACCGTCGTGTACGTACGGTGGGTGAGCAATTGTTCGCTCAATTTGGCGTAGGCCTGGCGCGTATGGCGCGTACCATTCGTGAGCGTATGAACGTACGTGATAACGAGGTGTTCACGCCGATAGACCTGATCAACGCGCGTACACTGTCTTCAGTTATCAACTCATTCTTCGGTACATCGCAGTTGTCGCAGTTCCTTGACCAAACCAACCCGCTGTCTGAGATCACGCACAAGCGTCGTATCTCTGCCCTCGGACCAGGTGGTCTGAGCCGTGAGCGGGCGGGCTTCGAGGTGCGTGACGTACACTATAGCCACTATGGCCGTCTGTGTACTATCGAAACTCCGGAAGGTCCAAACATCGGTCTGATATCTACCCTTTGCGTACACGCAAAGATCAATGATATGGGCTTCATCGAAACACCATACCGTAAGGTAAAAGAAGGTAAAGTAGACCTGAAGCACCACCACTACCTGAGTGCCGAAGAAGAAGATGAAGCTAAAATTGCCCAGGCCAATGTGCCACTGGATGATAAAGGCCACTTCGTAGAAGATAAAATCAAATCGCGCCAGACGGGTGACTTCCCGATACTGGACCGCGAAGAGGTGGAGTACATGGACGTGGCTCCGAACCAGATAGTAGGTTTGAGTGCATCGCTGATTCCGTTCCTGGAGCATGATGATGCCAACCGTGCGCTGATGGGATCGAACATGCAACGCCAGGCTGTACCTCTTATCCGCCCGCAAGTGCCTATAGTTGGTACCGGCCTGGAGGGTAAAGCTGCCCGCGATGCACGTATACAAATACATGCAGAAGGTAATGGTGTGGTAGAATACGTAGATGCAAACGAAATACATGTGCGCTACGAGCGTGGCGAAACTGCCCGCCTGGTATCTTTTGAAGATGACCTGAAAAAGTACACGCTTACTAAATATAAGAAAACCAACCAAAGCACCAGCATCACGCTGAGGCCATCTGTAATGGCAGGCCAGAAGGTGAAAGAAGGCGACTTCCTGACCGAAGGTTATGCAACTAAGGATGGTGAGCTGGCACTGGGCCGCAACCTGAAAGTGGCATTCATGCCGTGGAAAGGTTACAACTTCGAGGATGCCATCGTTATCAACGAAAAAGTAGTACGTGATGACCTGTTTACATCTATACATATAGATGAGTATGAACTGGAAGTGCGTGATACAAAACTGGGTGAGGAAGAGCTGACACCGGATATACCAAACGTATCGGAAGAAGCTACGAAAGACCTGGATGAGAATGGTATCATCCGCATAGGTGCACACATAGGTGAAGGCGACATACTGATAGGTAAAATAACACCTAAAGGTGAAACAGACCCGACACCGGAAGAGAAACTGCTGCGTGCCATCTTTGGTGATAAAGCAGGTGATGCAAAAGATGCTTCTCTGAAAGCACCAAGTGGTACAGAAGGTATTGTAATATACAAGCAACTGTTCCAACGCGCGAAGAAAGACAAGAACTCTAAAGTGCGTGAAAAAGCGCAACTGGAGAAAATAGATAAAGTTCACGAAAAGAACCTGGAAGACCTGAAGAGCCTGTTGATGGACAAGCTGATGACCCTGTTGAAAGACAAGTCGTCGCAAGGTATTACCAACAACTTTGGTGAGCTGATACTGAGCAAAGGTGGCAAGTTCAATTCAAAAACACTAGGATCAATCGATTTCCAGAATGTGAACCCACTGGGCTGGACAGGTGAGAAGGAAACAGATGACCTGATCAACCAACTGCTGCACAACTACAACATCAAATTCAACGAAGAACTGGGCCGTTACAAACGCGAGAAGTTCAACCTGAGCATTGGTGATGAACTGCCAGCGGGCGTACTGAAACTGGCTAAAGTATACCTGGCCAGCAAACGTAAGCTGAAAGTAGGTGATAAGATGGCGGGCCGCCACGGTAACAAAGGTATCGTTGCGAAAATCGTTCGTGAAGAAGATATGCCGTTCCTGGAAGACGGAACACCTGTAGACATCGTTCTGAACCCATTGGGTGTACCATCGCGTATGAACCTGGGCCAGATATATGAAACCATCCTGGGATGGGCAGGTGAGAAACTGGGTGTGAAATTTGCAACCCCGATCTTCGACGGTGCTTCGGTAGACGAAATAGCCGGCCTGATAGAAAAAGCAGGATTGCCAAACTTTGGCCACACCTATCTGCATGATGGTGAAACAGGGGAGCGCTTCCACCAGAAGGCTACCGTTGGTATCATCTACATGATCAAACTGCACCACATGGTAGACGATAAGATGCACGCGCGTTCTATCGGGCCATACAGCCTTATTACACAGCAGCCGCT
Source organism: uncultured Bacteroides sp. (assembly GCA_902168085.1). GTDB lineage: Bacteria > Bacteroidota > Bacteroidia > Chitinophagales > Chitinophagaceae > Polluticoccus. Next base: position 14,013 of record CABHOP010000033.1, on the reverse strand, counting down.
GGGTGGTAAAGCACAGTTCGGTGGTCAGCGTTTTGGTGAGATGGAGGTTTGGGCACTGGAAGCATATGGTGCAGCAAACATCCTGCAAGAGTTACTGACCCTGAAATCGGATGATATCATGGGCCGTGCGAAAACTTACGAAGCCATTGTGAAGGGTGATAACGTACCTAAAGCAGGTATACCGGAGTCATTCAACGTATTGGTGAACGAACTTCGTGGCCTGGGCCTGGAACTGAAATTTGACTAGTATTCTCTTGCCTTCCGGATAGGGAGGCGGAGGTTAGTGAACTAAAATTTTTAAAAAATACTTCTTTCTTAATATGGCTATTAAAAAGGATAACCGCCCAAAAGCGGGATTCGGAAAGATCACCATCAGTCTTGCTTCTCCGGATACGATACTTGACCGTTCGTATGGAGAAGTGCTGAAGCCTGAAACAATTAACTACCGTACGTACAAACCTGAAAGGGATGGTTTGTTCTGCGAAAAAATCTTCGGCCCTGTAAAGGACTACGAATGCTATTGCGGTAAATACAAGCGTATTCGCTACAAAGGCATCGTGTGCGACCGTTGCGGTGTGGAAGTAACAGAGAAAAAAGTACGTCGCGAACGTCTGGGCCACATCAAACTGGTAGTGCCTATCGTTCACATATGGTATTTCAAAAGCCTTCCAAACAAGATAGGTTACCTGCTGGGTAGCAGCTCTAAAAAACTGGAAAGCATAGTGTATTATGAGCGCTATGTAGTAGTGCAAGCAGGTGAAGCTGATGACCTGATACGTCAGAAACTAAACCTGAAAGACTCTGAAAATACATACCTGCAACTACTGACTGAAGATGAGTACCTGGAAATACTGGATACTGTATCTAAAGAAAACCAATACCTGCCTGATGATGATCCGAACAAGTTCATCGCCAAGATGGGTGCGGAAGCGGTACACTCACTGCTGAGCCGTATAGACCTGGATCAACTGTCTTACGACCTGCGTAATGCTGCTGCCAACGAAACATCTCAACAACGTAAGCAGGAAGCCCTGAAACGCCTGAGCGTAGTAGAAGCTTTCCGCGATGCGAATACACGCGTAGAGAACCGTCTGGAATGGACAGTGATGCAATACATCCCTGTTATACCACCGGAACTGCGCCCGCTGGTACCACTGGATGGTGGTCGTTTTGCGTCTTCAGACCTGAACGATCTGTACCGCCGTGTTATCATCCGTAACAACCGTTTGAAACGCCTGATAGAAATTAAAGCACCTGAAGTAATCCTGCGTAATGAAAAACGCATGCTGCAGGAAGCGGTTGACTCCCTCTTTGACAACAGCCGTAAATCGAACGCTGTAAAAGCTGAAGGTGGCCGTGCGCTGAAATCACTGTCGGATGTACTGAAAGGTAAGCAAGGCCGTTTCCGTCAGAACCTGCTTGGTAAACGTGTGGACTACTCCGGCCGTTCGGTTATCGTGGTAGGACCTGAAATGAAACTGCATGAGTGTGGCCTGCCGAAAGATATGGCTGCCGAGCTTTTCAAACCATTTATCATCCGCAAGCTGATAGAGAGGGGTATCGTTAAAACCGTGAAGAGCGCGAAGAAACTGGTAGAGCGCAAAGAAGCGGTGGTTTGGGATATCCTGGAAAATGTACTGAAAGGACACCCGGTTCTTCTAAACCGTGCCCCCACACTGCACAGATTGTCAATACAAGCCTTCCAGCCAAAACTGATAGAAGGTAAAGCGATACAGTTGCACCCGCTGGTATGTTCTGCCTTCAACGCCGACTTTGACGGTGACCAGATGGCGGTACACGTGCCACTGAGCAGTGCAGCGATACTGGAAGCACAGCTGCTGATGCTGGCTTCTCACAACATCCTGAACCCTCAAAACGGTACGCCGATCACCCTGCCTTCTCAGGACATGGTTCTTGGCCTGTACTACATCAGTAAGGGTAAACGCAACCTGCCTAACGACCCTGTAAAAGGTGAAGGCATGGCGTTCTACAGCCCTGAAGAGGTGATCATAGCACATAACGAAGGACGTGTGGACCTGCATGCTTTCATTAAAGTGAAAGTAGATACGCTGAACAAAGACGGACAACCGGAAAAACAACTGCTGGAAACAACAGTAGGCCGCGTTTTGTTCAACCAGTTTGTACCGAAAGAAAGTGGTTTCGTAAACGCACTGCTGACCAAAAAATCGCTGCGTGAGATCATCGGTGATATCCTGAAAAATGCAGGTATCCCTAAAACGGTTCAATTCCTGGATGATATCAAGACACTTGGTTTCCGTACGGCCTTCCGTGGTGGGCTGTCGTTTAATATCAATGACCTGACGGTTCCTGATGTAAAAGAAGAACTGGTACAGGCTGCACAAGTGGAAGTGGACGAAGTATGGGATAACTATAACATGGGTCTTATCACGAATAACGAACGTTATAACCAGATCATCGACATCTGGTCTCGTGTAGATACCCGTGTAACGGAAACACTGATACGTGAAATGGCGAATGATAAACAAGGTTTCAACTCTGTTTACATGATGCTTGATTCAGGTGCGCGTGGTTCTAAACAACAGGTAAAACAGCTGGCAGGTTTGAGGGGTCTGATGGCAAAACCACGTCGTAGTGGTTCTAGCGGATCAGAAATCATTGAAAACCCGATCCTGTCGAACTTTAAAGTAGGCCTGTCGGTACTGGAGTACTTCATCTCTACCCACGGTGCGCGTAAAGGTCTTGCGGATACCGCCCTTAAAACGGCCGATGCCGGTTACCTGACACGTCGTCTGGTAGACGTCGCTCAAGATGTGGTTATCAATGAAGAGGATTGCGGTACACTGCGTGGTATAGCAACATCTGCACTGAAAGATAATGAAGAAATAGTAGAGCCGCTGTACGACCGTATACTGGGCCGTACATCGCTGCACGATATATTTGATCCGCTGAATGAGGAACTAATCGTTGCTGCGGGTGAAGAAATAACACAGGAAATAGCACATCGTATAGATGAGAGCGCTATAGATACAGTAGAAATACGTTCTGTACTGACTTGCGAAAGCCGCCGTGGTGTATGTTCTCGCTGCTATGGTAAAAACCTGGCAACGGGCTATAAGGCACAGAAAGGTGATGCGGTTGGTATTATAGCAGCACAGTCTATCGGTGAGCCCGGTACACAGCTGACACTGCGTACCTTCCACGTGGGTGGTGTGGCCGGTTCTTCTGCTATCGAATCTCAACTGGTAGCTAAGTTTGACGGTACTGTACAGTTTGACGGCCTGCGTACTACTACCTATGTAGATGCAGAAGGTGAAAATGTAACAGTAGTAATAGGCCGTACCGGTGAGATGCGTATTGTGGATGTAGCAAACGACCGTTTGCTGATCACAAACAATATACCTTACGGTTCGCTGCTGAAAGTGAAAAACGGACAAAAAGTAACCAAAGGAGATATCATCTGTACATGGGATCCATTCAACGCCGTTATCGTATCTGAAGTGAACGGTAAGGTGCGCCTGGAGAACGTAATAGAAGGTATCACTTATCGCGAAGAGGCTGACGAACAAACAGGCCACCGCGAGAAAGTGGTTATCGAAACCAAAGACAAAACGAAGATCCCTTCAATTGTCGTAGAAGGCAAAGAAGAGAAATCATATAACTTACCGGTAGGTTCACACATCATTGTATCTGCAGGCGATTCTGTAAACAATGGCCAGGTTATCGTTAAGATACCACGTGTGATGGGCCGTAGCCGAGATATCACGGGTGGTCTGCCACGCGTAACAGAACTGTTTGAAGCACGTAACCCAAGTAACCCTGCTGTAGTAGCAGAAATAGATGGTGTTGTTGCTTTCGGTAACGTGAAACGCGGTAACCGTGAGATCATCGTTGAGTCTCGTGAAGGACTGGTTAAGAAATACTTAGTGCCACTGACACGCCACATCATGGTGCAGGATGGTGACTTCGTAAAAGCGGGTACATCCCTTTCTGACGGTGCTACTACACCGGGCGACATCCTGGCTATTAAAGGGCCGTTTGCGGTACAGGAATACCTGGTTAATGAAATACAAGAGGTATACCGCCTGCAAGGTGTGAAAATCAATGATAAACACATCGAGGTAATCGTTCGCCAGATGATGCGTAAAGTAACGATCGTAGATCCGGGAGATACTAAATTCCTTGAAGATGATACCGTTGATAAATTCGACTTTATGGTTGAAAACGACTGGATATTTGACAAGAAGGTAGTAACAGAAGCAGGTGAATCTGACAAACTGCATGCAGGCCAGATAGCTACACTGCGCGAAATACGTGAAGAAAACAGTATGCTGCGCCGTGCAGATAAGAAAGTGGTAGAGTACCGCGATGCAAGCCCAGCCACATCAGCTCCGCTGCTGCTGGGTATCACAAAAGCATCGCTGGGTACACATAGCTGGATATCTGCAGCATCGTTCCAGGAAACAACCAAAGTACTGTCTCAGGCAGCTATCAATGGTAAATCTGACGAACTGATGGGTCTGAAAGAGAACGTTATTACAGGTAACCTGATACCTGCAGGTACCGGTATGCGCGACTTTGATGACATGGTAGTAGGCTCTAGAGAAGAGTTTGAACTGCTGATGGCTAACCGCGATGTACTACAATTTGATGAAGAAGAATAGTAATAACAAAAGCCGCTCTATTTAGAGCGGCTTTTTTATACAACCTTTTTTGAATATCTTTATAAGTAAATTTTACCTAAATTCATAGTTAAATCTATCTATATGAAGAAGATATTACTTATAGCAACTATCGCTTGTAGTATTCTATACGCATGTAATAAGAGTCAAAAAGCGGTATCGCCCAATCATAATTACGTTACCAGTGGTTCTGATGTACAGGCCACTCATTCAAGGATGATAGCGGGTATTGAATTTCCGGGCAGGCCCTGCTGGTTGGATTTTGGTGTTGTAGAAAATGTATTGGGACGCCAGGTACGTACGGATGAGGCTGGTATATGCAGTTATCGTTTGCTGGATACACCTACTACGGGAATTAATGGCCCACATACGGCATTGGGCGAAATGGTTTATAATGACAACCAGTTTATTGTTGCTGTATATAAAAGCTCATTAGCTACAGACACGCCGGGCAGAGAGAAAAATATCTTCATCAGCAGTGATAAGAAATTTATCGTGTCGAGAGATGTATTTGCCACAGCTGCAGATACCCCCTGTACTAGCATAGTTATACCCAAAGGCAATTATAATGTTTATGAAGATAATGACAACTACGTTATTGTCTTCTGGAATAACAGGTAAGTTCTTCTTAGGGATTTAAAAGCCGCTCATATCGAGCGGCTTTTTTGTTTTTAAATGCACGAGTAGTTTTCCTAACAAGCTGTTTCATTGTTTAATACTATTGGAAACAAAGCTTTTGCCTGAATGGCTTTACTCGAGGGCATAAGATTTCATCAAAAGGATGGCATGGTTTTTAAAATTCCTGATTACCAAATTGAGAATCTTATGAAAAACTTACTCCTTACATTAAGTCTTGTAACCGTTGGGGCCTGCATGCTGCCATCGTGTGTGGCTAAGAAAAAATATATAGCTGCGAGAAATGCCAATGCAGACCTGATACGCCGTAATGATGCCCTGAATACAGAAGTAACAAACCTGCGGGATACGGTTCGACGCCTTTCGGGTAGCATGGACATATTGAAGAGTGTGTACGATATGACCAGTAGTGAGCTAAGCAATAGCAAGGAACAGATAATGGACCAGCAGCGCAGGCTACAACAACTACAATCGCTGATAACGGCGCAACAACGCAATACAGAAGCACTGCGTAAGAAGATAGCAGATGCGCTGGTGGGCTTTAATACGAACGAGCTAACCGTTACCATGAAGAATGGTAAAGTATATGTAAGTATGCAGGAGAGCCTGCTGTTTCCATCAGGGAGTGCGGTGGTGAACCAGAAAGGTAAAGATGCACTGGCCAAAGTAGCAGGTGTACTGAATACAAATGCCGATATCAACGTGGAAGTAGAAGGCCATACGGATAGTGTGCCTATCAAAACAACACTATACCCTGATAACTGGGCATTGAGTGTAGCACGTGCTACGGCTATATCCAGGGTGTTAATTAAAGATTACTCGGTGACCCCTACGCGTATAAAAGCCAGCGGGCGTAGCCAGTACGAACCGGTAGCAACCAACGAAAGTGTGACAGGCAGGGCGCAAAACCGCCGGACGGAAATAATACTGGAGCCTAAGCTGGATGAACTGATGCAACTGATACGTGGTGCGACGCCGACTGCCACAAATAAATAATGAGATTACTTATCACTATAAAATGAAGCCACTGTTTTACCGGTGGCTTTTCTTTTAGTGAAACTCTACACGATAGGCTATGTTGGGTATGATACCCGTTTGGTTTACGGTCTTTAACGTGCCACTGCTGTTATCGTAAAAAGAGTAGAAGTAGTTTTGACGGTTGAGGACGTTCTGCACATCGAACTGGATGGAATGGGTAGCGCGTTTATTGTTGAACTTGATATACACACTGGCATCTATACGCGAGTATGGTTTGCCCTGCAGGGTAAAGTATTTACCATCTTCATATACAACACCCCTGCGCAGGCGCGATGTCTGCAGATCTATAACAGATTCACGAAGACCACCACTATACAGGGCTTTGCCATTCAGCCCCAATAAGGTATTGCCTGTACGGTTTAGTTTAAATTCCTTACCTCCCAATACATTCAATTGATAGCCGCGATTGAACATGGTATTATATTTAGCGCCCGCATAGTTAGTGTAGAGCGATTTGTATAGCGAACCGGTGAGCAGTATGTAGTACCCTTTATTCAATGGCCTTTCCAGGCTCATATCTATACCATAGTTCTTACCCGTACCGGTGCTTACCATGGGTTGTATGTTTACCAGCGAGAAGATGTTTTCTGCATTGAGTATAGAGAACCCACTGAGGCTGTCTTTTTCCACAGGTATATTGTACAGGTATTGATAATACACTTCAATCTTCAGGCGAGACTTAAAGGGTAGGGGTGTTTCATATCCGCCTACTATATGCACCGCCCGCAGTAGGTCGAGGTTTTTATTAGGATAGCCCACATTGGTGCCTTGCCTGTTGTTGGTAAGCAGGTAGGTAGATATAGCCTCGGGCTTGCTGTGCATGCCTGCTGCCAGCGTATAGGTGCTTTTGCGTGCTGCATAGCTGAGCGATGCACGGGGTTCTATACTATATGTATTATTCAGTGCGTAGAAAGAGCCGTGTATACCCGCTACTGCCGTTAGTTTTTGCGTGATGCGATTCTTCCATTGCAGGTATGCCTGGTAATATTGTGTGCTGCCGCTGCCATCCATTATCACGTAGCGTTCGTTCACACTGCGGTCGAATACTTCCTGAGTAAGGTCGTAACCTAGCTGTTGGGCTACAATGCCTGCCCGCAGGGTGTTGCGGCTGTTCAGCTTGTTATTATACATCACCGACAGGCGATAAGCGGTGTTCACCAAACGTGAATCCTGCGTAGGGAAAGCAGTATAATTATCCGACGGGGTGAGGGTATCAATGTCTGATGTAGAGAGGTCGTAAGAATAAGAAAGGATGGTTTTAATATAAGACTGTGGTGTGAGGAAGTACTGGTGTGTAATGCCTGCTACCCCCAGCCAGCCGATACCATTCAGGCGAAAGTTAGGGTTACTATCCGTCCATTGGGTGCTGTCTTTCTCCGGGTCTTTCGATGCTTTGTTGTAGCCACCTAATCCCCATACACTGAAGGTACCTGCCTTTGCCGTAGGAAAATTCAGCTTGAAAGAAGCATCCTGGTATTCGGGTAATACACCACCTAGGTCGAAATAAGGTAATAGTATCTTGAGCGTAGAGTATCGATAGTTGAGGATGTAGGAAGACTTGCTACCTTTCTTAAAAGGACCCTCTGTAGCTATCTCTGCACCCAGTGTGCCTATCTGGAAAGCATGCTCATAACGGTCGGTATTACCATTGCGGAAATTGAGGTCGAATGCACCTGCGGTGGCGTTACCTATCTCCGGAGGGAAGGCACCTGTATAGAAATCGGAAGTACCCAGCATACTGGCATTGAGCATACTTACCGCACCGCCCGATGTGCTTAGGTTGCTGAAGTGATTGGGGCTGGGTATCTCTATACCTTCCAGCCGCCACAGGATACCGCGTGGAGAGTTGCCCCTTACCACGATGCCATTCTCCGCATCATCATCGCTGGAAACACCCATAAAATTCATAGCCATACGTGCGGGGTCTGATACGGATGCCGCATAGCGTTTGGTTTCTTCTACCGAGAAGGAACGCGCACTAACGGCTGCAAACTCATTCAACGCACGGGTCTTATTCTTATTGGCACTGATGCTTACTTCTTGTAATGTATGAATGCTTTCCGTGAGGGATATATTCAGTTCCAGTTCTTTGCCCGATGTTACCAGTACCTCCGATACCGTACGCGGTTCATATCCTACCAATGTAAACTGGAAAGACTGCCTGCCTACAGGTACGTTCTCTATAATAAAATATCCGTTGCTATCCGTTATATCATTCAACTGATTGTTGGACAACAGCACTGCCGTAACACCCGTTAATGGTTGTTTCGATTCCGCATCGGTTATCATACCACGTATGTTTTGTGTGAGTACGGTTTGTGCAGATAAGTGGCAGGGCAATCCAACCACGAACAATAACAGTATATATAAAAGAAGTAGTGACCGGTTCATAAGACAAACAAAAATAAAGTAATGATAGCTGTTGCAGGTACGATGCTTAAACATTTGTGAAACTTATAGACTGTTTAGAAACACTAACGTTTACAAGGCAGGCAAAAAGATTTTTTTTGGTATATTTATTTAAAACACGGCAAGATGAACACGACAAAAAAAGCACTTACATATATAGCCATGGGCATGACGCTGGGTATTGCCGTGGTTGCAGGTTTTTCTTTCCGTGAATCGGATAAGAATGAAGGAACGGTAGAAGTAAAAGAGAATAGCAAACTACAATATAAATGGTACCAGGTAGATTTGCCCAAAGCGATGAGCTTTGCCGGTGAAAGGGTGCCGCTGGAACGCTGGGATGTACGTGAAAGGTTGGACCGTGAGCTGAACATCAATTACTACATGCATGGCAGTACGCTGTATTTGCTGAAACTGACTACCCGTTACTTCCCGATGATAGAGGAGATATTGAAAGAGAACGGTGTGCCCGATGATTTTAAATACCTGTGCGTGGCCGAGAGTTCCTTGCAACCATCGGCAACATCGGCTGTGGGTGCTGCCAGCTTCTGGCAATTCATGAAAGATACGGGGCCGCAATATGGCTTGGAGATAAGGGATGAAGTAGATGAGCGCTACCATGCCCGCAAAGCCACACAGGCGGCCTGCACCTACCTGAAAGCTGCCTATGCCAAGTTTGGTACATGGACGGCAGCAGCGGCATCTTACAACTGCGGTATGGGTGGGTATAACAGCCATAGTACTTTCCAGGGATTTAATAATTACTATGACATAGCATTGCCCGAAGAAACCAACAGATATGTATTTCGTATACTGGCGCTGAAACACCTGTTGAGCAACCCTACCTTTTACGGTTTTATACTGGAAGGTGAGGAGAAATACAGGCCGATAAAAACACGCAGTGTAACTGTTACCAGTACTATAAGCGATTTGGCTGCATTTGCCAGGGAGAACGGCAGCACCTACAAAATGCTGAAGCTGCAAAACCCATGGCTGCGTGCCCGTACCCTAACCGTAAAGCCGGGTAAAAGTTACGAGATAGAATTTCCGCTGGATAAGCAATAAGGCAGGTGTAGCAAAACTGCGATTGTTTGACTAGCTTTAATTAAAACAATAAAGCATGCGCAGGCTGCTGGCCATATTACCACTGATACTTACGGCTGCCGTAGTATATATACTGGATAAGCCCATGGGTAGCATACCCGCATTGGGCAGGTTGCTAGACCCTATGAACGGCTGCTGGGCCAGTGCAGAACCTACCGGCAAAGACTTCAACCAAACGATACAGCTACAGGGTGCACAACAACCCGTGAAGATATGGTTTGATGAGCGTATGGTGCCCCATATAGAAGCTGCTAACGACCACGACCTGTATATGGCGCAGGGCTATGTACATGCATATTTTCGCCTGTGGCAAATGGACTTGCAGACACGTGCTGCGGGTGGCAGGGTGAGCGAAGTGCTGGGTGAGAAAGCTGTGGACTTTGACAGGCTGCAACGCCGCAAGGGCATGGTATATGGTGCGGAAAATTCGCTGAAGGCTATGGAAGCCGACCCGCGTAGTAAGGGTATGCTGGATGCTTATACAGAAGGTATCAATCAATATATATATAGCCTGAACTACAGAAGCCTGCCGCTGGAATATAAGATGATGGGCTTTAAGCCCGAACCGTGGACCAACCTGAAATGCGCCCTGCTGCTAAAGTATATGGCCGATGACCTGACGGGCTATACAGAAGATATACAACTGACCATACTACGAAACAGGCTGAAGCAGAACAACGATATGTTCAACGCGAATATGCTGTTTGACAGGGTGTTTGCCGAAAGGAATAGAGGTACGGTACCTGTAATACCAACTGACACCGTACCACAACCCGCCAGCCTGAAAGCACCGGTAGCACCTGCGGATAGCATTATGTGTGTGCCACTGACGGGTGAAGACTTTGCGGTGAATGAGAACGAGGGCAAGGGTAGTAATAACTGGGCATTGAGCGGGCAACGTACCAAGAGCGGCGCACCTATATTGTGCAACGACCCGCATTTGGGATTAAACCTGCCATCGCTGTGGTATGAGATGCAGCTGCATGCACCGGGGGTGAACGTATATGGTGTATCGCTGCCGGGGTCTCCAGGTATCATCATTGGTTTCAATGATAATATATCGTGGGGATTCACGAATAACTATCGCGATGTAAAGGACTTTTACGCCATCAAAGAAGCATCTGCCAATAAGTATTGGTTTGCAGGAAAGGAACTGACATACACCAAGAGGATAGAAGAGATAGGCATAAAAGGTATGCCTGCTTACAAAGATACCGTACGCTATACTATACACGGTCCGCTGATATATGATGCACACTTTTTAGCACCGGGCAAACTGAAGATACCACTGGCACTAACATGGATGGCGCACCGCCCTAGCAACGAGATACTATCTATATACCTGCTGAACAGGAGTAGCAATTATGAGCAATACGTAACTGCTATACAACAGTTTCTATGCCCGGCGCAAAATATGCTGTATGCCGATGTGCAGGGTAATATAGCCCTGTGGGGTCAAGGCCAGTTCATCAACAAATGGAAAGGGCAGGGCAGGTATATTATGGATGGCAGCGATAGCAGTACGCTATGGGGGCAAAACATACCGGTGCGTGAGAACCCCCATTCGCTCAACCCGGCACAGGGTTATCTGGCATCTGCCAATCAAACGGTAACGGATACTACCTACCCATACTGGTATAATGGTTATTTCTACGAGTTCCGTTCATGGCGCATCAACCAGGTATTGCAGCGCACTACGGCGGCTACCGTGCAGGATATGTTTGCCTTGCAGCAGGATGTATTCTCGGTACTGGCGGCTAATGTATTGCCTGTATTCCTGCTACATATGCCTATGCAAACCCTGAGCAATAAAGAACGCGAATGGCTGCAACACCTTGCCGGCTGGGATTACCGGCTCACGAAAGACAGCAAAGCCGCTACCGTTTTTATGGTATGGTGGTATTATGCCTATGGCAAACTGGCTACTGTGGGCAGGCCCGATGACCTGAAGATGTCGCCTGAAAGGCTGATGGAACTGGTGACAGGTAGGGATGATATACCCTATATACTGGATGAGGATATACTGTACAGCAGTTTTAAACAAGCAGCCGATAGCCTTGAGAAACTGAAAAAAGCCAATAGGGTGGAATGGTATCATACCAAAAATACAACGGTAAAACATTTAACCAAACTACCTGCCTTTAGCTATGGCGACCTAGCTGTAGGTGGATGGGGCAATACGGTGAATGCTGTAAAAGGAGACCACGGCCCATCGTGGCGAATGGTGGTGCAGATGAGTAAGGGTATAGAAGCCTATGGCACCTACCCGGGCGGGCAATCGGGCAACCCGGGTAGTAAGTACTATGCCACCTTTTTGGATAAATGGGTGAAGGGCGAATACTATCGCCTGAATTTCATACCCGCTACGGCCAAGCCCAACGATAAGGATATAAAATATACATGGACCATTCAACCATAACAAGACCCATGCAGCTACTTAAATACATCATCATTATAGCTATTTGTGCAAGTATCATTACATGGCTGATGCCATGGTATATGGCGGCTGCCGTGGCCTTTGTGGTAACGGTGAATGCGAAGATAACACCGGGCAAAGCCTTCCTAGCGGGTGCGGGAGGCGTGGGACTCACGTGGCTGGTAGTTGCCTTATATAGAGATATACCCAACGAACATATTTTATCGGGGAGGATGGCAAAAGTTTTAGGCTTGCCTAATGGTTTTCTCTTTTTGTTGATAACAATAATATTAGGTGCTATAGTAGGCGGAATGGCAGGCTGGAGCGGTGGTGTAATGAATAAAGCATTTAGAAAATAATATTGTATTATTGGCATATTATGAAAGGACTATTACACATCAAACATTGGCAGCTGTTTTTATTGACTGTAGGTGTACCCATGCTGATGCAGATAGTACTTGTTATCCTTGCTATAGCGGGTTTTGGTTCAGAAGTGATGATGATAATATTGATGCTAATAGTAGCAGTTTATTGTCCGGCTATTTTTTTTGGCTGGATGTATACGACTGTAACACACCTTAATCATCGTTTACCGGATACGGTAGCAATGAATTTGAAACGGTTTGAATTTTTCTTTTTTACACCATTTGTATATGTGCTGGTATTGTCAATATCATTAATGAGTATGCAGGAAGTGCCGCCCGTTGCCTTTCTACTCATAGTGCCTGCGCACTTGTTTTGCATGTTTTGTATGTTCTATTGTCTTTATTTCTTTGCCAAATCGCTAAAAGCTGTGGAATTGCAACGGGATGTTACATCAAGCGATTATCTTGATATTTTTTTCTTGATTTGGTTTTTCCCTATAGGCTTATGGATGATTCAGCCAAGAATAAATAGAATATTTGCAGCAGAAAATAATGTAGCTATAAACTACTAAACTGTGGTATTTTTGTAGCTCAATACTTCACCTTGCATGCCGGTACGCCTTCAGCGATACATAGCCTTTCTTTCCGTAATACTCTTCATAGGCAAGCTGTGGGCATGGTATCTTACCCATTCGGTAACGGTGCTGACCGATGCGCTGGAAAGCACGGTAAATGTAATAGCAGGTTTCATAGGTCTGTATAGCATCATACTGGCAGCAAAGCCGCGCGATGCCAACCATCCCTACGGGCATGGTAAGGCAGAGTTTGTATCATCGGCAGTAGAGGGGTCGCTGATATTCATAGCGGGATTGATGATAATATACGAAGCCATCAACCAGCTACTAGAACCCAAGCCGCTACATAAGCTGGACTTAGGTATCTACATAACGGGTGCGGCGGGTGTCATCAATTATGTTGCAGGTATCTATGCCGAGCGTGAGGGCAAGAAACACCGCTCGCTGATAGTAGAGTCTGCCGGTAAGCATTTGAAATCGGACGCGTATTCTACGTTTGCTATTATAGTAGGGTTGATATTGCTGCTGGTAACCGGCTGGCAATGGCTGGATAGCGTGGTGGCGCTGATATTCAGCTTAGTGATACTGGTAACGGGGTATAAGCTGGTGCGCCGCTCGCTGGCGGGTATTATGGATGAGGCCGATGAGCAGATACTGACCGATGTTATCCATACTCTGCAGCAATACCGCAAACCACAGTGGATAGACCTGCACAACCTGCGCGTGATACAGTATGGCTGTCTCTTATACACATCTCCGAGCCCACGAGACTAAGGCGAATCTCGTATGCCGTCTTCTGCTTGAAAAAAAAA
>CABHOP010000032.1 GCA_902168085.1 uncultured Bacteroides sp. | reverse complement strand
GCTTACTGATGTATAATGCCCTGCCTAAGGAACAGTTTCCGGAGATAAAGATGCCACAGATCATTGTGCAGACTTTCTATCCCGGCACCTCTCCTGAAAACATGGAGAACATCGTAACCAAGCCTATAGAAAAACAAGTAAAAGGCCTGACCGGTGTTAAAAAAGTAACGAGTAATTCCTTCCAGGATTTCTCTGTAGTGATTGTAGAATTTAATACCGATGTACAGGTAGAAAAAGCGAAGCGCGATGTGAAAGACGCGGTAGATAAGGCGCGTACCGACCTGCCTCAAAACCTGCCGAACGAACCTGAGGTGAATGATATTGACCTTTCGGAATTTCCCATCCTGTATGTAAATATATCGGGCGCCTACGACCTGAAGCAGCTGAAGGAATATGCTGATGAGGTGCAGGATAAGATAGAAGAGCTGAAAGAAGTGAAGGAAGCCAAGATGGTGGGTGCGCTGGAGCGTGAGATACAGATAAATGTGGACATGTATAAGATGACTGCATCCGGCTTCTCGTTTAATGATATAGAAAATGCCGTAGCGTATGAGAATATCTCTTCTACCCCCGGCCAGGTATCTATGAACAATCAGAAGCGTATCCTTACTGTGCGCAATGAGTTTAAGACGGCTGAAGAAATAGGTAATATAATAGTGAAGAACCAATATGGTAAAGCACTATACCTGAGAGACCTGGCAGAAGTAAAAGATGACTTTGAAGAGCAGGAAAGCTATGCACGCCTGGATGGTAAGAACGTTATCACGTTGCAGATCATTAAAGCAAAAGGTGAAAACCTGATTGCAGCATCGGATAAAGTGACACAGACGGTAATGGATATGAAAGGTGTATCCATACCATCAGACCTGAATATAGTAGTAACGGGCGACCAGTCTGAACAGACACGTAATACACTGCATGAACTGATCAATACCATCATTATCGGTTTTATACTGGTAACGATTATCCTGATGTTCTTCATGGGTGTTACCAATGCCTTGTTCGTAGCCATGGCCATGCCGTTGTCTTGTGCTATTGCCTTCCTGGTGATGCCGGGCTTCGATATATCGCTGAACATGATTGTGCTGTTCTCGTTCCTGCTGGCCGTAGGTATTGTGGTGGATGATGCGATAGTAGTGATAGAGAATACACACCGGATATTTGATAATGGTAAGGTGCCGATAGCCAAAGCTGCCAAGACGGCCACAGGTGAAATATTCCTGCCGGTGTTGACAGGTACCATTACTACGCTGATGCCGTTCATACCACTGGCTTTCTGGAAAGGCATCATCGGCGAGTTTATGTTCTTCCTGCCGGTAACGCTTATTATTACCCTTCTTGCTTCGCTGTTTGTGGCCTATATCATCAACCCGGTATTTGCCGTTAGCTTTATGAAGCCTGAAGACCATGAGTATAAAAAACCAAGGTTTAGTAAAGGTGATAAAGTAGTAGCTATTGTATTTGGTGCACTGGCGCTGCTGTGCTACCTGGCACAGGCGTGGGGCATTGCTAACTTCATAGTGCTGCTATACGCGTTTATCCTGCTGGAAAAATTTGTCTTCTCAAAATGGATATTCACTTTCCAGAACAAAACATGGCCAGCATTTAAAGAATGGTATACCAAATGGCTGATACGTGCGCTGAAGCACCCCGGTAAAACCATCGGTATTACGTTTGGCCTTATAGTCCTCACAGTTGTGATGATGGCTATCCGTCCGCCTAAGGTGGTATTCTTCCCGCAGGCAGAACCCAACTTTGTGTACGTGTACCTGACCATGCCGGTAGGTACCGACCAGGCCTATACCAACACGGTACTGGAAAAGCTGGAAAGCCGCGTGACGAAAGTGCTGGATATAGATTACAAAGCGGGCAAGAAAAACCCGATTGTGAAATCGGTGATAGCCAACGTAACCATTGGTGCGGTAGACCCATCGAGCGGTGAAGTAGGTAACTTCCCGAACAAGGGCCGCGTAGAGGTGGCCTTCGTGGAATTCTCGAAACGTAAAGGTGTATCTACCCGCGAATACCTGACCAAAATAAGGGAAGCTGTAAAAGGTATACCCGGCGCGGTAGTAACAGTAGACCAGGAATCAGGTGGCCCGCCACTGCCTAAGCCTATCGTGATAGACATTACCGGTGACAACCTGGATTCACTGATAGCGGTTTCTGAAAAACTGAATAAATACTTGGCAAGCAAAAATATACCGGGTGTGGAAGAACTGCGTAGCGACTTCCAGGCGGATAAACCTGAAATAGTATTTGACCTGAACCGCGAGCGTATGAATAATGAAGGTATCTCTACCGGCCAGATAGTTGGTTCATTGCGTACGGCTGTGTTTGGTAAAGAAATATCACGCTTCCGCGATGCGAATGATGACTACCCCATCACCCTGCGTGTAAAGCAAGACCAGCGCGAGAATATAGACGCGGTAAGGAACATGCCGATACTATTCCGTGATATGGGTATGGGAGGCGTGATACGCGAAGTGCCTATCAGCGCTTTTGCAGATGTGAAGTATAGCGAAACCTATGGTGGCATCAAACGTAAAGACCTGAAACGTATCATATCGCTGCAATCGAACGTACTGGCCGGTTTTAACGAGAATGAAGTAGTGCAGGCAGTAGGCCGTGAAGTAGCCAACTTTGGTACACCAGCGGGTATGACCATAACCATGGGTGGCCAGCAGGAAGAACAGGCAGAAACCGGTGCCTTCCTGGGCAATGCGATGCTGATATCTATGGGGTTGATATTCCTGCTGCTGATCATGCAGTTCAACTCACTGAGCCGCACGGTGGTTATCATGTCAGAGATATTCTTCAGTATCGTGGGTGTGTTCCTGGGTGTAAGCATATTCGGTACAGACTTCTCTATCGTGATGAGTGGTATTGGTATTGTGGCGTTGGCCGGTATCGTGGTGCGGAATGGTATCCTGCTGATAGAGTTTATGGACCTGATGCTGAAAGAAGGTATGGAGCCATATGATGCGATAGTAGAAGCAGGCCGTACGCGTATGACGCCGGTGGTGCTGACTGCAACGGCAGCTATACTGGGCCTGATACCACTGGGTGTGGGTCTTAACATCAACTTTGAAACACTGCTGACGCATCTGAACCCGCACATCTTCTTCGGTGGCGATAACGTAGCCTTCTGGGGGCCGCTGGCATGGACCATGATATATGGCCTGAGCTTCGCAACCTTCCTGACGCTGATATTGGTGCCGGTGATGATGCTGCTGAGCTTCCGTATGAAAGCGTGGCTGAAACGCCAACGTGAAAAAATAAAAATGTCGATACAGGGCAAACCGAAAGACCTGTAAGACGAATAGTATAAGACTGGCGTTAGATAAATAGACAGGACAAATGGGGTGCAATTTTGCACCCCATTTTTAGTGTAAACAGTCTTGCGATATTCATATGTTTTAATTTTATATAATGGTTAAAAACTGATAGACTTCTGTATTTTTGGAGTTTACATTTAGCTGTTATATGTTGGATACCCCTACGAAAAAGCCTGCAATGTTTGAAACGGATAAGAAATCTGCACTGGATGCGATATCGCATGCCCAATTCATTGCTTTTGCACCTTATATCTTCCAGGCATCGGTAATACTGCGCGATAGCGGTATACTGGCGACCATAGAAAAAGCCCGCGTGGAAGGCACTACTATAGATGAAGTAGCTGCATCGGTAAAAATGAGCCGCTACGGTGTGCGTATATTGATGGAAGCGGGACTGGGTATCGGGTTGCTATTCAAGAAAGATGAAAAATATTTTCTTGCCAAAACCGGCCACTTCTTCCTGAACGATGCCATGACGCGTGTGAATACAGATTTTATGCGCGATGTGTGTTATGATGGTGCACAAGACCTGAAAGCATCTATAGAGCAAGGTAAGCCAATAGGCCTGCGCCACCTGGGTAACTGGGAAACTATTTACCAGGGGCTTTCCATACTACCGGAGCCGGCAAAAGAAAGCTGGTTCAATTTTGACCACTATTATTCAGACAATGCCTTTCCGGAAGCACTGCCATTAGTGTTTGGCCATCATCCTAAAAAGATAATGGATATAGGTGCCAATACAGGCAAATTCACCCTTGCTTGCCTTGACTATAATAGCGAGGTGGAAGTAGGCCTTGTAGACCTGCAGGTGCAGCTGAATGTAGCTAAACAGAATATAGAAGCAGCAGGCTATAGCCATCGTGTACAATATCATCAGCGCAACGTGCTGGATAATACTACGGAATTGCCCGAAGGTTACGACATCATATGGATGAGCCAGTTCCTGGATTGTTTTGCAGATGATGAGATCGTATCGATATTGCAAAAATGCCACCGTGCATTAGGCGATAACGGCCGTGTATTCATCAACGAAACCTTTTGGGACAAGCAGCGCTTTGAAGCATCGGCACTGAGCCTGCAAATGACCTCTTTATACTTCACCACCATGGCCAATGGTAACAGCCAGATGTATGATAGCCACGTGTTCCTGCAGCTGATAGATAAAGCAGGGTTTGAAGTAGTGCAGCAAACAGATAACATAGGGCTGAGCCATACCATACTGGAGCTGAAGAAAAAATAGAAACAATCGGAAACAATTTTACCCCCAATATTTAAATAATGCCCTTTTATGAGTATCCTGAAACAAGTAGATGTATTAGTGATAGGTGCCGGCCCTTCAGGCACCATAGCAGCTTCCATCGTAAAGCAAGCCGGCTTTACTGTGCAGATAGTGGAGAAAATGGTATTTCCCCGCTTTGTGATAGGTGAAAGCCTGCTACCGCGCTGTATGGAGGCGCTGGAAGAAGCGAAGTTCCTGGATGCTGTGAAGGCAAAACATTTTCAGCAAAAAGATGGCGCTAAGTTTGTGATGAATGGCGAAGTGTGCGACTTCAATTTCTCTCAGCAGTTTACCCCCGGCTGGAACTGGACATGGCAGGTGCCGCGTGCAGAGTTTGATAAAACGCTGGCGGATGAGTGTGAAAAAATGGGCGTGCCTATCCATTACGAAACAGAAGTAACAGATATTAAAATAGACGAAAACGGTCACTCTGTAACCACTGTGAAAAAAGCAGACGGCACGGAAGAAACCATCAGTGCTAAATTTATAATAGATGGTAGTGGTTATGGCCGTGTGATACCGCGCCTGTTTGGTTTGGACAAACCATCTACACAATACCCGCGCAAAACATTGTTTTGCCACATGACAGACCCTAAGCGCAGCGAAGCAGTAGAACCGAACCGCATTACCGTATATGTACACAACCTGAAGACGTGGATATGGGTGATACCATTCTCTAACGGCAATACATCTGTAGGCTATGTAGGTAATCCTGAATTTTTTGAACAATTTCCCGGTACAGCGGAAGAACAGTTCCGTGCACTGATAATGGCACAACCGGAACTGGCTACACGGTTTGGCGATTCTGAAATGATATGGGAGCCACGCACACTGCAAAGCTGGAGTGCTACTACAGATACCTTCTACGGTAATGGATTTGTGCTGACGGGTAATGTTACTGAATTCCTCGACCCGGTATTCTCATCGGGTGTTACGCTGGCATCGGTATCGGCGCAGCTGGCATCTAAAATGGTGATACGCCATCTGAATGGTGACACCAATATAGACTGGGAGAACGACTATATGAAAGCCATGATGCAGGGTGTTGACGTGTTCCGCACCTATGTGAATGGCTGGTATGATGGTACGCTATTCAACATCTTTTTTGCAGAGAACCGCAATCCGGAGATCATGTCGCAGATATGCTCCGTACTGGCGGGCTATGTGTGGGATGAAAGCAACCCGTTTGTGAAGAACCACGAGAAGAATGTACGCACACTGAGCCGCTACCTGGAATCACAAAAAGCAACAGCTTAAATAATATAACATTGCAATTATCGATTACCCACTGGGTACGCATCAATGATCAGCATGTGATAAAAGATGGTAAGTCTTTATTACATGCTGATGCTGTAAACGGCAATGCCGAAGATATTTACAGGGCGCTGCAATACAATTACCCCAAATTCTTTAAAATGGATATGCTGTGCAAATGGGCATGGCTGGGTGCAGAATTGCTATTGACAGAAGCAGGCAATAAGGCCTACGATGGGCTGGACCATACAAGGATAGCTGCCGTAATAACTACGGCAGAAGGCTGTATGGATGTGGACAAGAAATACCAGGAAACACTCGCAACAATACCCAGCCCTGCATTGTTTGTATATACACTACCCAACATCATGCTGGGGGAAATTGCTATTCGGCATGGGCTAAAAGGTGAGCAAGTATGTCTTGTTTCAGGCAAGATGGATGCCGCAGAGTTGTGTTACTGGGCAAATGACCTGCTGCAACACCGGAATATGGATGCGTGCTTGTGTGGCTGGGTAGATGCTACGGAAACGAAGAAAGAGGTCATACTTTTTTGGGTGACGAAAGAGGCGAATGGTTTGCCATTCAACACGAAACAAATGGAACAACTCATAAACACTACTATATAAATGGCGCAACCGGCATATATAGTAAACACGGGCCTGATAACCGCGATAGGTAACGACACGGAAAGCTGCAAAGCATCGCTGCTGGCAGAAAGAAGTGGTGTGGGGAAGGCCGAGCATCTGCAAACGTATTGGAAAGATGAATTTCCGGTAGCAGAAGTGAAAGCGAGCAATGAAGAGCTGGCAATGAAAGCAGGTGTAGCAACCAACTGGCCACGCACGGCATTGCTTAGTGCGGTGGCAGTGGCGGAAGCATGGCTGCCATATGCACATAAGCTGCAAGGCATGCGCACCGGTTTCTTTTCTGCCAATACGGTGGGTGGTATGGACCTGACGGAGCAAGTGTATAAGCAATTTAAACAGGCGCCTGAAACGGTGCCCATGGATAACCTGCGCCATCATGAATGCGGTGCGGTAACGCAACTGGTAGCGCAGTATTTTGGGTTCAATGGTTTTGTTACTACTATCAGCACAGCCTGTTCCTCATCTGCTAACAGCATTATGATGGCTGCCCAGATGATAGGCAATGGTATGCTGGATGTGGCTATAGCGGGTGGCGCAGATAGCTTATCGAAATTTACCCTGAATGGGTTTAACACCCTGATGATACTGGACAAGCAACCCTGTCAACCATTCGACAATAACCGTCGCGGGCTGAACCTGGGCGAGGGTGCAGGCTACCTGCTGTTGATGAGTGAGCGTGCTATGAAAGCTTGCGGCGCAAAGCCTATAGGTATAGTAAGTGGCTATGCCAATGCCAATGATGCGTATCACCAAACCGCATCATCGCCAGATGGTAGAGGTAATAAACTGGCTATGGGCAATGCCTTAAAGAAAGCAGGATTACAAGCTGCGGATATCAGTTACATCAACCTGCACGGTACGGGTACTGCCAATAACGATAGCTCAGAAGGAAAGGCAGTAGCAGCCATATTTGAAGACAAGGTGCCCTTTGCGTCATCTACCAAAGCCTATACGGGACATACCCTTGGAGCAGCCGGTGGTGTGGAGGCTGTATTTTCTGCACTGAGCCTGCAACATGGTATTGTATATCCTACACTAAGATGGGAAACACAAATGGAAGATGTAGCTTTTAAACCTGCTACCACATTGCAAGTAGGTGCTGACATTCAACATGTGTTATCCAACTCATTTGGGTTTGGAGGTAATTGTTCATCCTTAGTTTTTAGCAAGGCATAATATGGAGCTGTATATACATAGTGCAGGCATTATAAGTGCCGCAGGCAGCAATAATACAGATACATTCCCTGCCCGGCAGGAGGCCGATGTGCTGTATTGTACAGAGCCTGATTATAAAGATATGATACCACCTATGCAACTGCGCCGTATGAGCAAGGCAGTGCGTATAGGTATTGCGGCATCGAAAATGAGCCTGCAGCAAGCGGGTATAGAAAAGCCGGATGCCATATCTGTAGGTACAGCTATGGGTTGCTTGCAGGATACGGAGTTCTTCCTTACGAAGATGACGGAGCAGGATGAGCAAATGCTGACACCTACCGCATTCATACAATCGACCCACAATACAGTTAGCGGGCAGATAGCGCTACTAGCAGGCTGCTATGGGCACAACCTAACCTATGTGCATCGTGGACACTCTTTTGAACATACGATGATAAATGCTGCCCTATACCTGCAAGAGCAACCTGGTGAACAGATGTTGGTTGGCGGTATAGACGAGCTGACGGCAGGTAGCCTGAAGGCGATGCAGCTGGCAGGGCTTTATAAAGATGCCAATAATAATGGTGTTGTAGCAGGAGAAGGCGCTGCGTTTTTTATTGCAGGAGATACAGCAGTAGCAAACACTGTTTGCGTAAAAGATATTGATTGTTTTACGGCACATGATGCACAAGAAGCATTGCAGCATGTACGCCGGTTTGCAGAAAGAAATGCGATAGCTGATGTAGACTGTTGGGTGAATGGCATGCATGGTGATGAACGGGATGGTTTTTACAATGAATTATCTACATCGCTGTTCAGTAATGTGCCTGTTATTTCCTTCAAACAATATTGCGGTGAATATGCCACAGCTGCCTCTTTTGCATTAGGGCTAATAGTGGATGCAATGAAAAATGGATTTTCAAAATATGGTATTGATAAAAGCATAAGGAAAGTAGTAATGGTAAACCATTACAAACATTATTATAGCTGCTGGTATATGGAATTGGTATAAGTGCTTCTATATCATGATTGTTAAAAAGTGCCGGTAGCATGTTACTGGCACCTTTTTTATGTATAGCTTTATCTAATAGCCAACTTCAATATTAACTATGCGGAAACACACCTACCAGTCGGGCATTATTGGAAATTGCGCATACCTGGCGCACGTAAACCTGAACACTGAAATATCCTGGTTGTGCTGGCCGCGATTTGATAGCAACTTTATATTTGGCAGCCTGCTGGATGATGAAAGGGGAGGCTCGTTTTCTATAAAGCCGGAAGGCGATTTTGAAAGTAACCAGTATTACATAGAGAATACCAACGTGCTGGTAACAGAAGTAACCAGTGCAGACGGTAAGTACCGCATAACCGACTACGCACCACGCTTCCGGTTATACGACAGGTATTTTAAGCCATTGACACTGATAAGAAAAGTAGAGCCGATAGCAGGCTTTCCCAAAGTGCGTGTGGTGTGCGAACCTACCCGCGAATATGGCATGGAAAAACTACAGGCCTACCAGGCGAGTAACCATATAGACTATGTAGGGCTGGAAAGGCCAATACGCCTTACCACCAATGTTTCCATCAATTTTATATTGGATCAGCAATATTTTGTGCTGAATGAAACCAAGTATTTAGTGCTGACGTATGGCTCTCCGCTGGAAGCCCCCTTGATAACTACCTGCGAAGACTTCCTGATGCGCACCACAGCTTACTGGAGGCAATGGGTAAAAAATACAGGCATCGGCAATATGTACCAGGAGCAGGTGATACGTTCATCGCTGGCGCTGAAGATACACCAGTATGAAGATACCGGTGCTATTATAGCGGCCAGTACTACCAGCCTGCCGGAGTATGACCAGAGTACCCGCAACTGGGACTATCGCTATTGCTGGCTGCGCGATGCTTATTATATACTTAACGCCTTCAATAATATTGGCCACTTTGAAGAAGCAGAACGATATTTCCATTTTATAGCCAACCTAGCTGTAAAAGAGAATAAGCGATTCAACCCACTGTATACCATTACAGGTGGTGCAGATATTGATGAACGTATTTTGCCGCTGAAAGGTTATAAGAATAATCAGCCTGTGCGGGTAGGTAACCAGGCAGTAGAGCACATACAAAATGACATTTACGGGCAAGTACTGTTGTCTTTATTGCCGTTGTATACCGACCATAGGTTCATCTATGAAGAGCATACGACATCACCCAAATGGATTGTAAATATTCTGGATAAAATAGAGGCAACCATAGATGAGCCGGATGCCGGGATATGGGAATTCAGAAACCTGACACAACTGCATTGCTATACCAATCTTTTTCAATGGGCGGGCTGTAAGGCAGCTTTGAAGATTGGCGAATTTATAGGAGATGAAAATATACAGCGCAAAGCACAGCTACTCATGCAGAAAGCCGCTGCCAATATTGATGCTTGCTATGACGAAACGCGTGGCGTATATACACAAGCGGTAGGAACCCCGCACCTGGATGCAAGTACACTGCAGCTTATCATGATGAACTATATAGACCCCGCATCTGAAAGGGCCAAACGGCACCTACAGGAATTAGAAAAGGAACTGCGTGCAGATAAGGGGCTTTTCTATAGATATAAACACACGGATGATTTCGGTAAACCCAAAACTACCTTCCTGATAACCGCCTTCTGGTATGTGGAAGCACTGGCATGTGTAGGCAGGCTGGACGAGGCCATAGAAATATTTGATAACCTGCTGGGCTTTACCAACCACCTGGGACTTTTAAGCGAAGATGTAGATGCTAATGACGGCAGCCAGTGGGGTAATTTTCCGCAGGCGTATAGCCATGTGGGCCTCATGAATGCCGCCTACCGTATAGACAGGAAGACGGACAAGCCGAGCTTCCTGTAACGGTGGTTTTAAAGTTATAGAAGGGCAAATTGCTTATTGCCCTGCTTCAATGTATTATCATCAAGGCAAAGATCGTGCAGCAGTTTGCGTACTTCTTTATAAGAATTGAGGAAGTAGGTGGCTGCTGAAATGTTTTTGCCTACTTTGATGGTATAAGCCTCAGCAGGCATAGCTTTGAAGGTATCTTCATCGGTATGGTCATCACCTATGGCTATGATGAAATCGTAATTGTCTTTATCCAGCCAACGTTTTACGGCCTTACCTTTATTGATATACATGCTCTTTACTTCCACTACTTTATCGCCTTGCAATACCTGCAGCCCCATATCACCTACTATATGTTTAACGTCGGAAATAAGTTCCTGCGCACGCAGGTTGCCCAGGTCTTTTTCTACACGCCTGTAGTGCCATGCAATAGAATAACTTTTCTCTTCAATAAAAGCACCCGGCGTGCGTTTGGTGTACATGTTCATCATTTGCATGATAGATGGCAGGCCGTTGGTGTTTAAGTCAGGAGCCGTGTTCCATTCGTTTTCTGCGTTATACTTATACCACGCCCCGTGTTCTGCTATGAAGTCGAGCGGCAGTTCTCCAAGCCAGGTTTCCAGCGTTTTATAATCACGTCCGCTGATGATGACCACATCATTTGCAGGGTCTTTGGTTAGTTGTGTGAGTATATCTATAAGCTCTGCATCCGGTATGGCTTCATTCACCTGCTTATGGAAGGGTACCAATGTCCCATCATAATCCAGCAATATCAGGCGGCGGGTAGCATTGGCATAAGTAGTATGTATTTTTTCCTGGGTTTCTTTGCTGATGGTGTGTGTAAGTAATGCTTTTTGCTGTTCTTTCACCTCCTGTAATTTTTCCATGAAGTTGTTTACCCAATTGAATACATCAAAGCGCTTCACCGTGTTTTGCATGGCATACATACGCCTTTTCTGTTCTTCAACAGGCATATTCAGCGCCATGTATATTTTCTCTGCAACATCCCAAATATTGTTTGGGTTTACAATTACAGCATCTGATAATTCCCTTGCTGCACCTGCCATCTCGCTTAGTATCAATACACCCGTTTCATCTGTCTTGCTGGCTACATACTCTTTGCTTACCAGGTTCATGCCATCGCGCATGGGCGTTACCAGTGCTACATCGGCTGTTTTATACATAGCCGATAAGATATTGGGCGGAAATGAACGGTAGAAGTGGTGGATAGGCTGCCAGCCAAGCGTGCTGTACTTACCGTTGATGTCGCTTATCAGTTTGCCCATCTCTTCTTTCATCTCTTTATACTTCGGTACATTATCGCGCGAGGGTACTACTACGTGCAGTAGTACTATTTTACCGTGCAGCTCAGGATGGCGTTCTAATAAAAAGCGGTAGGCTTCCAGGCGGTGGGTGATGCCCTTACTGTAATCAAGCCTGTCTATACTTATCAATACTTTGCTATCACCTGTCACCTGTTTTATTTTCAGCTCACCACGATATGTGTTGGCTTCTTGCGCCAGTTGGTAATACCTGTTATAATCTATACCTATTGGAAAAGAATCGACCGTAATGCTTCGGTTGTTTACATTCAGTTCATTGGTGAAACCAGATATGTTGGTTATCCGGTTAACAGAACTTATAAAGTGGCGTACATCGTCGTAGGTATGGAAACCGATAAGATCGGCACCCAATAACCCATTCAACAATTCTTCGCGCCAAGGCAAAGACCTGAATATCTCGTAAGAAGGAAAGGGTATATGCTGGAAATAACCGATAGATATATTGGGCATTGCTTTGCGTATGAGGCCCGGCAATAGCATCAGTTGATAATCATGTATCCATATGGTATCATCAGGGCGTATATGTTCTAAAATAACTTGCGCATATTTCTCATTCACCGTACGGTACAGGTTCCAGTTGGTAGGGTTGAAGGTTGCATAACTGGGGAAGTAATGGAACAAAGGCCACAGTGTTTCGTTGGAAAAGCCTTCATAAAAGCCGTTTATCTCCTCTTGTGTAAGGAATACAGGTAGCAGGTTTTGTTCTTTCAATTTATCTCTAACCTGTTGTTTATAAGCGTCTTCTACAATAGCACCGGGCCAGCCTATCCATATGTTATCTTTTTGCTTATACACGCTGTTGAGCCCCGTAGCCAGTCCGCCTTCGCTGCTCTGATATTGCATGGCCTCCCGCTTACCGGTGATCTTTATTGGTAACCTATTGGAAATGATAATAGTACGTTGGTTGGTCATAATGGTCTCGTTCGGTTTAAAAAAACATAAAAACTTATGCCACTGCACGTTATATGCTAAGTAAAAATGTGGCTAATAACAGCAGCAGGTAAAAAGCGGATAATGCAAAGGGTATCAACCCGGAAAAAGAACAATTACAATTGTGCTGCCTTATTCAAAAATCGGCAATTACAGATGGAAAAACAATAGAGAGTTATACATACCCGTGTATGGTTATGTATAAATGGCTATGTATAAAGGCTATGGAAGTTGTTAACCGTAGAGTTCGAGGTGTATATCTTTTTTATCGTAACCCATTTCCAGCAGGCGGTGTTTTGCTTCATCTATCATCACCTTCCAGCCGCAAAGCATAAAGCTGGCTGCTGGGGTAGCCCGGCACATTTCCTCGTATATGGTGTGCACATAACCCGTTCTGTGGCCATCGGCAGTTTCGCGCGATAGGGCAGTATGATATCTGAAACCGGGTATGATGTCTTGCAGCTCGCGCATTTCATTTTCATACAGCAGGTCTTGCCGCTGGCGGGTACCGAATATAAGATGCAATTCCTTGTGTGGGATATTATGCTTGTGTATGTAATGCAACATACTACGGAATGGCGCTATGCCCGTGCCCGTGCATATCATATACAGGTCTTTATCCAAAGTTTCCGGCAATACAAAAACACCCTGCGGACCCCTCAATGTAAGTTGTGTTCCTTCCGTTACCTCATCGAAGAAATAAGATGTACCGAGCCCACCTTCCATCTTTACAATTACCAGTTCTATAATATTGCTGCCATCGGGCATTGATGCAATGCTATAGCTGCGCCAGCGTTTGGTGCGCTGCTCGTGTATAGGCAGGTCGAGGGTAATAAACTGGCCGGGCTTAAAGTCGAACGAAGATGTTTCGGGTAGCTCTATCCAATAGCGGCGCGTATTGGGTGTAGCCTGCGATATCTGTTTTACAATGCCGGTTTGCCATTGAGGTAGCATGTAGCAAAGTTACATAAATAATCAGTCGTGCTTATTGGTAGTATCTATAGTGGTAGTAGCAGTATGTATCCAGTTTTTATAACGTTGCCGCACCCACATCTTCAATTCTATATCTTTTGCGCTGCGCACAAAGTCGTAAGGTATGGGGTTCTGCTCTATAAATAAGGTGATGCTATCACCACGCAATGGTGTAAGGTTGCCTACCAGTTCTTTTGAATAACGTGCTTGTGTGAAGCGTACTTTGTTATCCTCCGCTAACTGCCGGGCAAATGCCTTATTGCGCTTGCCCTTTCCGGATACTTTATAGGCCAGCGATGTGAAAAGACCGTCGAGTGCAATGCCGTTGTTAAGGCTTAGTTTGGTTTTATGTTCCGCATCCTTCAGTGTTTTGTGATAGATGGCCTGGCGTGTAGCAGAATCGCGTTGAAATTTAGTCATGCCTGATATCACTTCCACCTCCTGTAGTTTATGCACATTAGCAGACATAGAAATGCGTACATCAGGGGCACTAACGATGAATGTCCGGAAACTATATGCGGGGTGCGATATAAGTAGGGTGTCGCCAATAAGGCCCTGTATCTGAAAGCGCCCGTTGGCATTGGTGCGGCTATCGGCTTTGGTGCGCTTGTTAGTTACCAGTACCATGTCTATTGCTGTACGTTCCTGCCTATCGGTAATGGTGCCGGTTATTACCTGGGCATTAGTGGGTAAAGCGATGGGCAGCATACATAATATGTATAAGAAACACGCGCGCATTAGTCTTTTTTGATACCCTGTATAATGGCTGAATCTACTTTAGGGATAACCGGGTTTTTGAGCCATTCGCGGTAGTGAAAGCGTATCCACATTTTCAGCTCCAGCTCGGTAGCCGTGCGGGCATAATCATATGCCATAGGATAGGCATTCATAAAATAGCCCAGGCTATCGCCGGTAAGGCCGGTAAGCTGTGTTACTAATGCCGGTGTGTACCGGGAATCGATAAACTTTTCATCTTCCCACTTAAAATAGTTTTGCTGAAACTTATAGCGTTGCTTGCTTTTTGACGATAGGCGGTCGGCAACGAAAGACACCGGGCTCATGACCGAGCTGGTACGCTGCCATGCCAGTGTGCGCTGGTAAACAGAGCGACGATGCAAAGAGTCAAACTGGTAGGGTGTATAATTAGGCCTTACCACCAGTTCGTCCAACTCGTAGCGGAAGGGTGTCAATGCTATTTTCAAAGTGCCGGAAAGCATATCGGTAGTTACCAACCGCTGCATGTGTTTGTAGCCCACATAGGTAATGCCTATTTGTTGCCCTGCATATACAGGCAGTGTAAATTCTCCACGCTCATTGGTATAGGCCGATTCCTGTGTTGCCATATTGACCACCGTAACAGGGTACAGCACACGGCCCGTATTGGCCTCTGTGATGATACCATGCAGGCTTTGTGCCCCGCAGATGTAAGGCATGTATAACAGCAGTAGTAATATATAGCGCAGCGGCTGCAAGGCTGTAAAGTTATAAACCCTGCCCGCCCGGCCAAAGGCTGCGGCTGTTTTTGGCAATAGTTTAAGAAAAAACAATGGGTGTCATTTTGGGCTATAATGCGTTATTTTGCCCTAAAATCAAGAAACAATGTCAAGTCCTTCATTTTACCAGCGTTTGAATAAAGAACTGAATGAAATAAAAGACGCCGGTATCTATAAAGCCGAACGCATCATAGAATCGGAGCAAGGTGCGGAAATCATGGTGAATGGCCGCAAAGTGCTGAACTTTTGTGCCAACAACTACCTGGGCCTATCCTCTCACCCTAAAGTGATAGAAGCGGCCCATGCCACCATCGACAGGCGTGGCTATGGTATGAGTTCTGTACGTTTTATATGCGGTACGCAGGATATTCATAAAGAACTGGAGGCAAAACTTTCTACCTTCCTGGGTGCAGAAGATACCATACTGTATGTAGCCTGCTTTGATGCCAATGGTGGTGTGTTTGAACCGCTGCTGAATGAAGAAGACGCTATTATATCAGACGAACTGAACCATGCTTCTATTATAGACGGTGTGCGCCTGTGCAAGGCTAAACGTGGCCGCTACAAGCACAATGATATGGCCGACCTGGAAACGCAACTGCAGGCCTTTAAAGATGCACGCACGCGCCTTATCGTTACCGATTCTGTATTTTCTATGGATGGTACGATAGCGCAACTGGATAAAATATGCGACCTGGCCGATAAATATGATGCACTGGTAATGATAGACGAAAGCCACTCATCCGGCTTTATGGGTAAGACCGGCCGTGGTGTGCATGAGCTGTGCGGTGTGATGGACCGTATCGATATTATTACAGGTACATTGGGTAAAGCATTAGGTGGTGCATCGGGTGGTTTTACAAGCGGCAGGAAAGAGATCATAGAGATACTGCGCCAGCGCAGCCGTCCTTACCTGTTTTCCAACACCGTAGCGCCGGCTGTGGTAGGTGCTTCTATAGCCGTGCTGGATATGCTGAGTGAAACAACCGTCCTGCGCGATAAGCTGGAAGAAAATACCCTGTACTTCCGCAGTAAAATGACGGAAGCAGGTTTCGACATAAAAGAGGGTACACACCCTATAGCACCGGTAATGTTGTACGACCCGGTACTGGCCCAGAAATTTGCAGCCCGCATGCTGGAAGAAGGCATCTATGTGATAGGCTTTTTCTACCCGGTAGTGCCGAAAGGTAAAGACCGCATACGTGTACAGATATCCGCCGGCCACGAGCGCCATCACTTAGACCAGGCTATCGCTGCCTTTATAAAAGTGGGCAAAGAGCTGGGTGTGCTGAAAGAGCAGGTAGTGTAAGGTTATTATATAATAGTTTAAAAGAAGAAGGGTAGCGCTGCGCTACCCTTCTTCTTTTTCATCGTTATTGTCGTCATCAAAATATGTAGACGAATCAGGTTCTTTGTAAAAATTACCGCCCAAGAATATATTCATACCTACAGATGCATTTAATGCAACTAATCGCTTTAGTAATTCTAAAGAAACTATAATATGCCCCAAATAGTTATTGCCATTATGCATAGTTGTAGAAATGCTAATGTATGCAGTTTGTGTTTCTGCTATCTTACGTATGTTGTCCGCATCTGTTTCAATATAGGTCAATAGCTTTTCGAGCATATTGAAAACATCATCCGGTTCTTTATATGGCTGAAAACCAATTCTAGTTACCTTTTTCCAGCGCTGTATGGCCTCCGGGTCTTTGTTCCATCCCCAATTGGGTTTTAAATTGGTAAGTTTGGTCAGCTCCTTATAACTAAGTGTTTCAGAGTCTATATTGAATGATATTTCTACTTTGTCTTCTGAGTAAGACCACCGTGCTTCCTTCTTTTCCATATCTACCGATACAGCAAAAAAGAATTCTTCGTCATATACCTTAAAGTACACTGTAGCAGTGCCATCTTCCAGTATGCGCACATGTTCTACGGCAGGAGTGTTATCCTGTATAGCTACTTGGTGTATTTTAAGGAACTCCTCTGTATATCCAAGGGTTTCTTGCGATAGCTCTGCAATGGCGATAGCGATGATCTCTTCTTTGGTGATAGCAGACATATTTATTCTACCCCTTTGTTTATATAGTCTATCAATTCTACTACATCCTTATCTGTAAGGTGCGGCATGGGGGTCATGATGGTTTTGTTCCATTTTTCGTAGATATC
Organism: uncultured Bacteroides sp.; assembly: GCA_902168085.1. GTDB lineage: Bacteria > Bacteroidota > Bacteroidia > Chitinophagales > Chitinophagaceae > Polluticoccus. The sequence continues at coordinate 269 of CABHOP010000032.1, read as the reverse complement.
TATGGCACGAGGGTCGCTCATGCTGATGGCCTCTTGTGAGTTTTTAATAAAGCGCATGATGCGTGCCGTATCATTATTCCAACGGCTCATAGCACCCTCCAGCTTGGGGCCTACCTGGTCGCGGTGCAGGCTGTGGCATTGTACGCAGTTGGCTGCAAATATGGCCTTGCCCTTTGTCATGCCCGGATGTACTGTTTCCGGTTCGTTTTGTTCGGTAGTTGGTTCGCTGCCACCGCAGGCCGAAAGTAATGCACTGAGCAGTATAACAC
>CABHOP010000031.1 GCA_902168085.1 uncultured Bacteroides sp. | reverse complement strand
GGGCGGCAGGCCGTACGGTTGCCTTCATACCTACTATGGGTGCCCTGCACAGTGGCCACACCGCCCTGGTAGCCGCAGCTAAAAGGGATGGGCATATGACTGTTGCCAGCATCTTTGTAAACCCTACGCAGTTCAACGATAAGGCTGATTTTCAGAAATACCCCACATCGGTAGATGCCGATATAGCCATGCTGACCGCCACCGGCTGCGATGTGCTGTTTCTGCCCCCGGTAGACGAAGTGTATCCCCAAGGTACGGACAGCATGCCCGTTTATGAATTTGGCTACCTCGATACCGTGCTGGAAGGTGCCCGCCGCCCCGGCCATTTTAAAGGCGTAGGGCAGGTAGTAGCCCGCCTGCTGGATATCGTGAAGCCCGATAAACTATACATGGGGCAGAAGGATTACCAGCAATGTATGGTAGTAAGAAACCTGCTGCTGCAAACAGGCAGCCATGCTGAAATGATCATCAACCCCACTGTGCGCGAGGCGGATGGCCTGGCCATGAGCAGCCGCAACCGCCGCCTTACAGAGCCACAGCGTGCGCTGGCAGGTACTATTTATCAATGCCTGGTGTCTATACAGGCCAAAGGGCAGCAAGGGGGCGATTTTAAAATAGTGCAGAAAGAATGCGAAGACCTGCTGGTAGATAAAGGTTTTAAACCCGAATATATAGCACTGGCAGATGCCGATACGCTGGAACTGCTGGACAACTACGATAACAACCGCAAAACGGTAGCCCTTATAGCCGCATGGCTGGGCGATATACGCCTGATAGATAATATGCCCGTAAATGGCTAAAGATGGATATACGGCCCATATATGATGCACAACTGCTGGCAAGGCTCAACAGGCCCTTGCAGGAATTGCATGTGCAGCATTATCCCGGTATCTATAAGCCATACGATGAAGCAGCTATAACTGATTACTTTTTTACCTGCCTGGCCGATGATAGCTACCTGCACTGGGCAGCATACAAGAGCGAAACGCCCATAGGCTACCTGCAGGCACAAATTATACAAAAGCCTGAAAATGCTTTTGGCTATGCACAGCATTCGCTGCATGTGCACCAGTTGATGGTAGATGCTACACACCGCCGTAGCGGCGCTGCTACATTATTGATGCAAACGGTAAAAGAAGCAGCACAACAACGCGGCATACATCGCATAGACCTTACCGTGCGCGATTTCAATGAAGCGGCGATAGCCTTTTACAAAAGCCTGGGCTATAAAACCGATATGCTGAGAGTGTGGATGGAGGTGTAGCCTTACATCGGCTTGCCCGTAGCAGGATGTATCCTGAAGGTAAAGAACTGCGCTGCACCCATGTTGCCGGTAATGATATAAGCATTGCTGCGTGCATCGTATAATAGCGTGCGCACTTCTTTGCTGCGTTCATCATTATACTGCTGCTGCCACATGATGTTACCATTAGCATTATAACGCACAGCAAACAGTTTATTTCCATCAGTACTTCCTGCTACCGTGAAACCGCCATCGCTATTAACTGTCATAGCCATATACTGCCCTGGTGTTTCATAATTATATGGCAGGTCTTTCCGCCATGCTTCCTGCCCCAGTATGTTGTGCTTCACTATAAAGCTTTGTGCAATGGGTGTTTGTGTAGTGATGCAGGTAACGAATGCACCTTCTGCCAACTCTACGCTTTGCGATGGGTAGGTATTATCATATATCTCGTTGCTGGTAGATACCGTTGTCTGAAACTGTGGCCCGCCATAATCATTTGTTTTTGCCAATACCACCTGCGATGGGTTGCTTACGGTACCCATCACCAGCACATCGCCACTGCCGCATGCTACAATATCTATCGGGTTATCATCACCACCAGTATTAAAGTCTGTATTGCCCTGCCACAAGCTATCGCCGTCGGCATTTATCTTCAGTACCATAGCACCGGCATTGTGCGTGCCCAGCACGTAAAAGTTATCATCGCGGCTCCTGATTATTTTATATGCCCTGCCTTGTTGCATCGTTTTCCTAAGCAGTACATTGCCATTTGCATCCAGCTTCATAAGCAGCTTACCTGCATCATCACTGCCACATACCAGTATATCACCGTTTGCAGTTTCTATAGCCGATGTTATGGTAGCATGGTTATCGTTTGCATATTCCTTTTGCCAGATGGCATTGCCTTGCTGGTCGGTCTTTACAACCAGTAGTTTCTGTGCAGCAGATGTGCCGCAGTGCAGCAGCTTGCCATCCTGCAGTATAATGCCGGAGCCTGTGCCCGGCGCTATTTTCCCGCTATACTGGTAATAAGTGGGAACAGTATCTTGTGGTTTTATTGCGTCTTCTTTTTTGCACGAAACGGCTAACAACGCAATGCTAAGGGTAGATATGAACAGGCGCATGGCTGACGTGTTTTAAGTGTTATTTTAAAATTACGTCCGTGTTATGGTTTTGTTATGTTAAGTTTTGCCCTGCTCAAAAAAGATAACATTGGCGGTGGTGGGGTGATTGGTTGACTGGTTGACTTCTTGATTGATTGATTGATTAGTGTGGTAAATGAAACACTAAAAAGGAGGGGATAGCACCATGTGTTATCCCCTTAACTTAAATATCTGCCAGTTAACTAATCAACTATTGACTTATTAACTAATCAACCAGCCAACCAATTAACTAACCCTCGTTATCTTCAGCATATTGGTAGGGCCATGTTCTACTATCGGTGTGCTACCTGTGTTTACAGCTACATCACCGGCTTTCAGCAGGCCTTTTTCTTTTAGTATGGCCATCTGGTCGGAAAAGATTTTATCAATGCTTTCCTCGTGTGCATAGAAGAAAGCCTGCACACCCCAGCTAAGGCTCAGTTGGTTTACCAGTGTTTGTGTTTTGGTAAAGATGTAAAGCGGCGAACGCGGACGGAAGCTGGAAAGCATAAAGCCTGTATAGCCCGATTGAGTCATGCCTATCAGCGCATTCGCGTTAATGTCTTTAGCTATCTCGCAGGCATTGTAGCACAGCGCATCGCTCAGGAACGATGGGGAGTGTGCCTGTGGCACTAGGTTGCGGTTATATACTATTTCTTCTTTTTCTACCTCGCCTATGATGCTTACCATGGTTTTAATAACCAGTGATGGATAATTACCCATAGCTGTTTCGCCACTCAGCATCACGGCATCTGCACCTTCCAGCACAGCGTTGGCCACATCGGTTATCTCGCTACGGTTGGGGCGTGGGCGATCTATCATGCTTTCCATCATTTGCGTAGCTATAATCACCGGCTTAGCACGGTGTATGCACTTGCGTATGATGTTCTTCTGTATCATAGGTATTTGCTCTAGCGGCAGCTCCACACCCAGGTCGCCGCGGGCTACCATCACCGCATCCGATGCCAATATGATTTCACGCAGGTGTTCCAGTGCTTCCGGTTTTTCTATCTTGGCTATGATCTTGGCATTGCTGTTCTTCTCCTTCAGTATGCGGCGCAGGTCGTGTATATCATCAGGTTTGCGTACAAAGGATAGCGCTACCCAATCTATATTCTGGCTGATGATGAAGTCGAGGTCGGCCAGGTCTTTTTCAGATAAGGAGGGTAATGAGATTTTAGTATCCGGCAGGTTCACACCTTTCTTCGGTAGCAGTGTACCGGCTGTTACAGCTTTCACCTTCACACGGTTGTCGGCAGTTATTTCTACCACCAGCACTTCTATCTTGCCATCATCCAGCAATATCTTTTCACCTATGCGCACATCGGTATGGAAGGAGGGGTAAGAAATATATACCCCATCTTTATCGCCTATGCGTTTTTCATTCGTAAAGTAAAACTCCTCGCCCAGCGGCAGGTCCAGCATGCCATCCTTCAGGTCGCCTACGCGCAGCTTGGGGCCTTGCAGGTCGGCCAGTATGGCTATATTGAAAGGGAAATCTTTATTGATGCGTTGTATATGGTCTATCACTTCTTTGTGCTGATCGTGCGTGCCGTGTGAAAAGTTTAGCCTGAACACATTGACTCCTGCCTCTACCAGTTCCAGCAATTTTTCATACGTATTACATGCCGGGCCTACGGTAGCAATGATCTTGGTTTTATGTAGCATTTACTTGTTTTGGATTAATAATATACAAAAGTCATGCTTTTGGAGCAGAAAAGCTGTTGTAAGGGGTATGGTTATTTTATGCTTTTAATAAGTTTTAAGCACCTTATATATTAGTCATAAAAATATTTACGATACTGGTAAAGGGTTTCAGCCGACATATTATAAACCCCCGTGAAAACACCAGTTTTTTAGGATAGGGCATAGCGGTATTTTTCAAAAATTTTCTTCTATATGATAACCAACAAATTTTTGATCGCATCCCTTTTTTCCCTTGCCGTTTTAGCCGCCTGCCAAACGAAGGAAAAGGGTTCCCGCGAAGAAGCAGAGGATAGTGCCAACCAGGCTATGCTGAACGCATTTAACGCCAATGGGCCCGTTTTTATTTCCCCAGATTCAGCCAATAGGATGATCTCCAGTTACCTGAATAGCATTGGCAGTACTTCTAATGATAGCAATTTGACTTCCCTTATTATAAATGCAGACAGCCTGAGGGCATATCTCTACAACACGAATATAAAACATGTAAAGATAATGTTCGCACATAAATTAAGTTATATTAATGCAGGCAAGGGTGGGCAAAATGCAGGCTTTAGTAAAAATGCACTTACCGTGATACTGGCAGGATTTGATGCGAATGATAATTATATTTACAACGATAAGGGGCAGGTAATGAACCATGCTAATCCATGTCCTGCTAACTGCCCAACATCCGGTACTGCAGCTTCACATGTATTAAATTAAGAAAGTTGTTATCATATTCGCAGCTCATAGGTATTATTTTATCCATAACTTTTTTTGCTTTTGCTACAAGTGTCTTAAGGTATAAAGTATTAGATCGTGCGCTGCGAATATTGTCTTTTTTATTTTTACTTACTTTTTTGAATGAACTGGTAGCAGACTACGCATCCAGGAAATTCCAGAATAATATGCCGGTCTATGGGGCGTTTGGTCCGATACAACTTTTATTGATCGCTTTGTATTTTAATTACAGTGTTCAATATTTTAGACGAGCAAGAATAGGAATATACGTTGGGGTTATAGGATTGATATTAGGGTATGGAAACTATTTCTTTATACAAACCCCGTACAATTTTAATAACTATTTCCTACTGTTAGAAAGTATTATTGTTGTGAGCATGTGCTTGTTCTCATTTTATGCAATGTTGCAAAGCGATGATGATATGAGGCTTAGGCAAAATCCTCATTTTTGGATTACGGCTATATTCCTTTTTTTCTGGACAGTAACTTTTATGTTTTGGGGACTATATGGATTCCTTTCTCAAGAACTAGGAGTAAATACATTGAAGTTGCATATGTTTCTTTTGATAGTAAATGTCTGTACCTATGTGGGATTTGGTGTAGTCTTTTTGCTGTATAATAAAATGCAAATCATCCATGAACAGTAACTATGCATTGGTATTATTTATAGCAGGCACGATGCTGCTCATCATGTTTGCATTCTTTTTTATTTTGTACCTGCAGGTGCAGAAGCGTAAGCAAAACCGTTTTCGCTGGGAAAAAGAGCAGCTGGAATTTGCCTACAAAAGCGAGATACTGAAAACAGGCCTCGAAGTGCAGCAACATGCACTGGATAAAATTTCAGGCGAGCTGCACGATAACATTGGCGGCCGCCTTACGGCTGTGATGCGCAACCTGATAGCTGCCAATACACCTGTGCCTGTAGAAACGGCAGATATGCTGCGCACCCAGGCGGTATCGCTGCTGGAAGAGGTAATAAAAGATGCGCGCAGCATCAGCCATACCCTTAATAGCCAGTATGTTATTACCAAAGGATTGGTAGCATCTGTAAAAAAAGAAGTAGATTACATATGCAAGGCAACAGGTATGCATTGCGAGGTACTGGTTACCGGCGACTACTATAGCCTGGATGATGAGAAAGAGTTAATCGTCTTCCGTATGGTGCAGGAATCGATAGCCAATGTGGTGAAACACGCCGGTGCTACACACATGGATGTGAAGATGCACTATGAACCTGAAAATTTTACAGTAACGATAACCGATAACGGCAAAGGCTTTAACACAACAGCCCCAGCCGGTGAAAGCTCGGGTATCGGGTTGATGAATATGCAAAACAGGGCCCGTTTCATAAATGGCACGCTTCATATACGCTCTGCCAGTGGTTCGGGTACCGAAGTAATATTGTCCGTAAACACTACTACCACCAAATGAAAAAGGAAAAAAAGTATAGCGTAGCATTGGCCGATGACCACTCCATTCTCCGAACGGGATTGATATTCATCATCAATTCCTTCCCCGATTTTCATGTAGACATAGAAGCCGGTAGCGGCGATGAACTGCTGGATAAAATAGCCGAAGCCAAACGCAAACCCGATGTATGTATTATGGATGTGAACATGCCCGGCATGAATGGATATGATACTACCAAGGAATTGAAAAAGATGTGGCCCAACATTGGCGTACTGGCTTTATCTATGCACCACAACGAGTTTAGCGTTATCAAAATGCTGCGCAGCGGTGCATCGGGCTACCTGCCTAAAGAAACCGGCCCTGTGGAGCTGGAAGAGGCGCTGACATCTATTATTAATGGCGCCATCTACTATTCCGACCTGGTATCTGAAAAAACGGTAGCGCAGGCATCGGATGCCAGTCTCGCTAAATCGCAGAAATTTACTAAGGCCGAACTGGAATTTCTCGCGTATTGCTGCAGCGATTATACCTACAAAGAGATAGCCGAAAAAATGGGCCTCAGCTTCCGTACCATCGATTGGTATCGCGATCGCCTGTTTGAAAAGCTAAAGATAAAAACACGCACCGGCCTGGCTGTATTCGCCTTCCAGATAGGTGTTGAACCGATTGCATAGTATGTATTGTAGGACCGGGAGAGAAAGAAAAAAAGGGTTTACAGGGTCAAACAAACAAACAGTGCAAAAGTATTACGCGTTCTTGTAAAAAACACCGGTGTTTTTCACAGTATTTCAGGTTTTTTCCTGGGCAATGTTAAGGTTCTGTCATAAACGGCTCTGGCACGTGGTGCTGGCATAGTTATTTGAAAACATCCTGCAGTATATGTTTTAAACTATAAAAAACGTTTGTTATGACACAAGTGAATCAACCCGGTCAAACTCCGGGACAACAGCAAGAAATGGATGAGCAACTGCACCCTTCAATTCCTCAAGAAGCAGATAGCCTGAACGATGAGGACCTGACGGAAGAAGATGATGAAGAAGACGACCTCTACGATGCAGGCGCAGGTAGCGATGGTGGTGCTGCCGGCGATGGCGGAGCAGCATGAGCTGATTAAAAAGAGCGAACGGTTTCAAACAGTTCGCTCTTTTTTTATAAAGTAAGCAGGCCGTATTTATAAAGCCCGTTCACAGGTTTATTATCCCAGAAGAGTTCAAAGTCTTCCAGCCCCGCAGCTTCGTAGCTATCCTTTATCTCTTGCAGTGTGTAGTTTTTGGTATTGTTTGCAGATAAGGTTGTCAGCATATCTGCCAGCCACAGGCCTTGTTCTTTATCTACTTTAATGTTAAGTGTATCCTGCCTGCTCTGAAAAGTAAGGGAAGATAATTCCCACTGGTTCCCCTTTTTCGATTTTGTCACCGTTCCCACTTCAGGTTTTTTGCCCAGCCACACTACTTTGGCAGTAGGCTTGGCACTTGTCAGTTCATCGGCTTCCAATGCTTTTACGATATAATCAGGTGGCACCGTAGTCTTCGGCACTTTAAAGTCAAACCATTTCTGCAACGGATAATCGAAGCAGGCACCGTGCATATAATTCAGCAGCGATTTTTTGAGCCCGTAGCTAAAGCTATCATGGTCGGCACCTGTAGGGTCTGTGTGCACAATATCATTATTGGCGAATGTGCCGATGGCTTCCGTTTCTTTCTTCACTTTATACTTATCCGGTTCCAGTCCCACGGGGCTGTGCGCCGTCATGGCAAACTGGTGCCAGAAGGCCGACTGTAATATACCTGCTTCAAACATCTGCCTTACCATCTCCAGCGAGTCGATGGTTTCCTGCGCCGTCTGCGTTGGGAATCCATACATCAGGTAGGCATGCACCATGATGCCCGCTTCGGTAAAGTGTTTGTTAACCCTGGCCACCTGCGCTACGGTAATGCCTTTCTGTATCAAATTCAGCAATCTATCCGATGCTACTTCCAGCCCGCCCGATACCGCTATGCAGCCCGATTCTTTCAGCAGCATACACAGGTCGCGCGTAAAACTTTTCTCAAAGCGGATATTGGTCCACCAGCTCACATTCAGCTTCCGCCGGATGATCTCCAGCGCCAGCGCCCGTATCAGTGCCGGTGGCGCTGCCTCATCTACAAAGTGAAAACCGGTTTCCCCCGTTTGTGCTATTATCTCTTCCATCCTATCGCACAATAGTTGCGCGGTGATGGGCTCGTACTGTTTTATATAAGGCAGCGATATATCGCAAAAGGTGCATTTGCCCCAGTAGCAACCATGTGCCATGGTCAGCTTGTTCCAGCGGCCATCGCTCCACAGGCTGTGCATGGGGTTCACTACTTCTATAGCAGAAATATATTTATCCAGCAAAAAATCGC
>CABHOP010000030.1 GCA_902168085.1 uncultured Bacteroides sp. | reverse complement strand
GGTGCTTAGGATCTTTGCTGAATTCATCCAGCGTATATTCATGTATGATAGCACGGCCTTCGTAGCTATGGTGTGTCTGTGTTATAGCCACATCAAAAACATCTGCCGTTTTTTCTATCGTAGCATTTGTATTGTATTCAAATGTCTGGCCGTTGAAAGTAACCAACGGGAAGGCATTCTTACCTGTGTTGGCAGCCGCGCGGCCTACTTTTGCATCACGTCCGTAACCTAAGGCTATAGCTATCACATCATTGTGCATACCCGGAACCACTACCATTGGCAATGATATTTCCTGGCCGTTAGCTTTTACTTTCAGTACGCGTTTTTTATTTTCTACCTCGGTGATACCTGTCAACTCTTCACCCAGTTCTTTAGCTTTCTTGGGCGATACGCACACGTAGTTGTCCCAGGTAGCTTTGGTAATCGGGTCAGGCATTTCCTGCAGCCATGGGTTGTTGCTCCATGCACCACCGGCACCTATTGCCACTTTTTCATACACCATCACTTCCAAACCTGCACCGGCTTTCTTGGCCTGTATAGCAGCTATGGCCGCACCGGCATTTCCTGCGAAAGCAGCACCGGCCATTGGCATTTCACCTGCTGGCTCTATGATACCGTCTTGCAGTGCTTTATCAAAAGCAACCTGGCCACCCAGTTTTGTACTCCAGTATTGTTTCCAGTAGTCGCCGTAAGTAGTAGCTGAACCGCTCCATGCCAATAGGCTATCCTGGAAGGCACGTGTTTTGAACAGTGGCGCAATACCCGGCTGCATCAGGCTGTAATAACCTGTTTTAGGCTCTGCATCACCCCAGCTCTCCAGAAAGTGATGATCAGGTACTACATATTTACATTTCTGAGCCGTTTCGTCCATGCGTTCTGCAAAAGATACCGTTACAGGTACTTTCGCCAGGCCGTCGGCAAATTTCTTACCGTTGTAGTAATCGTAAACAGGGTTCACACCTTGCAGCAGCACCGCACCAACCTGGCCATTGTTCATAGCCTCTGTCAGCGCTACCATATCGGCATCTATACCTTGCCTGTAGTTGCTGTTAACTGCCCAGTTGATGGTAGTACCGTTGGCACCTACTGCACTGTTGATGGCATTGATAACAGTTTGAATATTTGCATCATTGCTGCCGCATACTACCAGGCCATTACCTTTTTTCAGGTCAGCTGCTGCTTTAGTTACCAGCTCGTTCAGCTTTTTGCTGGCGAATGCCGGCGCAGCACCTGTAGTTACTGCATTGTAAAGCGCTACGGCTACAGCACCCATTTCAGATGGCTTGCAGGTAGCACGGAAGTCGGCACTTGCACCTGAAATAGTGTGGTTAGGTTCCACCTGGTAGTGCTTAGACATCCTGGCATTGTTTGCGCTTATTTTGCGGCCAATACCGTATTGCTTAGAGAATTCTATCGGAGACAACCATGTACCCAGGAAGTCAGCACCCAGGCTCACTATCGTTTGGGCCTTATCGAAGTGATAAGAAGGCAATGCACGCTTGCCGTAGCTTGCTTCATTTGCCAGCAGCATACCGCTGTAAGAAACCGGGTCGTAAACCACATGTTTCGCGTTAGGGTATTTTGCTATGAATTGGTTGATTACGTCTTTTGTAGTAGGGCTTAGTATAGAAGCAGTAACGATGTACACAGGACGTGTTTCACCTGCCAGCGCTTCTGTAATTCGGCGGTCCAGTGCTTCAAATGTAGATTCAGCAACTTCACCTTTATCATTCACGCTACCCGGATGGCGAAGGCGTGCCTTATCGTACAGGTTCAGCACAGAAGCCTGAACGCGTGCAGATGTAGCACCCTGCGTTATTGAAGAAAGGGTATTGCCTTCAAGTTTTATCGGACGTCCATCGCGCGTTTTAACAACAATTGCACAATAATCGCCGCCATCAACGTATGTAGAAGCGTAGTAATTAGGAACGCCCGGTATAATTTCTTCCGGCTTAATAGCATACGGAATGACTTTACGTACAGGCATTTCACAACTTGCAGCCAGTGTAGCTGCTGCCGTGCTGAAACCTAAGAATTTCAAAAAGTCGCGGCGGGGGGTGGTAGCATCAAGCAAGGTACCGCTAATATCAAACGGCAACGACTCTTTAAACTCGTTATCTACCACGTTTTGATGAGCCGATGTTTCATTCAGCTCTTCCAAACCCTTCCAATATTTTTTTTGACTCATATGGTTTGATTCGGTATAATATTGTGTTTCCGAATAATTTTTAATTATGTGAAAAATATCGCTGAAACCTAAGTATTAGTAGTGACATTTCTGGCACTCAATGCCGCCGATATCTTCTACTGTAACACCGGTACGCTGACCAGATTTCAGTTCTGCGTGATATTTTTCGTATATCGAATAATAGTTGTTGTTAGCAAACTGCACTTCCGTTTGGCGGTGACAGTTAACACACCAGCCCATCGACAGCGGAGAAGACTGGAACACTTCATCCATTTCCTGTACATCGCCGTGGCAACGCTGACATTGTACTTTACCTACTGTTACGTGCTGAGAGTGGTTGAAATAAACGTGATCAGGCAGGTTGTGGATTTTCACCCATTGTACAGGTGTAGCTTTAATATTGCCTTTCTCGTCGCGGATGTATGCTTTTTTAGCAGGGTCCCAACCGGCATATTTGTACAGTTTCTGTATTTCTGCAGTACCATCTACTTCTTTGCCTTCAGCAGTTACCAGCGGATGGTCTTCAGCACCCGTGTATTCGCTGATCTGCTTGTGGCAGTTCATACACACGTTGGTAGAAGGTATCATAGCGTGCTTGCTCTTTTCAGCACCGGCATGGCAATACAAACAGTTTACCTGATTGATACCCGCGTGCACTTTGTGAGAGTAGAAGATAGGTTGCTCAGGCATATAGTTTTGCTGGCGGCCCATTTCAACAGCACCATTTGTTATCCAGTAACCGGCCAGTATAAATACCAGTATCACGGTCATTGCGATAACTACTTTATTACGGTAGAAAGGAATTTCTTTTTCGTTAGGAACACCATCTTTGTCATTTGCCACACGGCGCAGGCCGCTATTTACACGCCACAGGATGAAAGCCAGCGCTACCAGGATGAGGGTAACCATGCTGTATATCCATTTGCTGCCGCTTGTATCTTTTGTAGCAGAAGTAGCCGCCGCTGCACCACCATCATCTTTTTTAGGAGGCTCAACAGAGTTTGTGTAAGCTATGATGGCATCGATCTCCTCATCAGACAGGTTAGGGAACGCTGTCATGGCTGTTTTATTCCATTTGGCATACAAGTCATTTGCATACTTGTCGCCGCTGGCAATAACAGCTGCAGAGTTCTTAATCCATTTGTGCAACCACTCTTTGCTGGGCACACGTGCATCCACACCTTTCAATGCAGGGCCCGTTGCATCTTTCAGCGGGTTGTGACATGCGGCACAGTTCGACTGGAATAACGCCTTACCATCAGGTGCGGCGCTTGCAGAATAATTGAATGCAAACAGAGTGATTACTAAAGCAAAAATGCTGTTAGCAAAACTCCGGAACATCGGCTTAATAGATTCTGACACAGAAATAATTTTGAAAATTAACGTTCCTTTTAGACAAAGCGTGGGCAAAACTACAACACAAAACCGAAAGTTTATACACATTTGTTAAAAAATGTTTTTCAATACTGGCGCGGGTTTCAGCCGATATTTTAATTGTGACAATGCGTCTTTGTCATTTTTTTGTCAGCCTGTAATTATCAGTTTATTTAATGTTTTTTTCAAACTTTAGTAACAAAAGTGGTAATTTTTTAAAAATCACAGCCTTTAAATGCTGCCGGTCCTGCCGCCATCCACCGGTATACTGGTGCCATTTACATATCCTGCTGCCGGCGAAGCCAGGAAGGCTATCATTGCAGCTATTTCTTCCGGCAAGCCAAAACGTTTTGCAGGTATTTCTTCCAGCATCTCATGTTCCACTTCGTCAAGACTGGCGCCTGTTTTACTTACTTTATTATTGATGATTGCCTCCAGCCTGCCTGTTGCCGTAGCACCCGGTAATACATTGTTTACCGTGATACCGAAAGGTGCCAGCTCATTTGCCATCGTTTTAGCCCAGCTGGCTACTGCTCCACGTATGGTATTAGATACACCAAGGCCTTTCAGCGGTATTTTAACCGAGGTAGATATTACATTCACTATACGCCCGAAACCGGCGGCTTTCATACCGGGTATTACCAGCCTGGCAAGGATGTGGTTGCAGATAAGGTGTTGCTGGAAGGCATTGATAAATTGTTCAGGCTCAGCATCTGCTATTGGCCCTGCGGCAGGCCCACCGCTGTTATTAACGAGTATGTGTACAGGGTGGTCTTTTACGAATGCGCTTACCACATCGCTTACCTGCCGTGGCTGGCTGAAATCGGCCACCAGGTAGCTGTGTCGCTGGCCTTGCCCTGCATCCAGCTTTGAAACTGCCTGTTTCAGGGCTGCTTCGTTACGGGCTATGAGTACGCAGTTAGCCCCTAAGGAAGCAATTGCTTGTGCAGATGCAAAGCCTATACCTTGCGTGCTGCCTGCTATCAATGCTGTTTTACCACCAAGATTCAATGAAAGCATGTAAATAAGTTTAGTGCCGGCGAAGATACTAACTATACCGTGTTGATATAGACAATACTATTGCCGCACTACAGCAAACCTGAGGGAATGATACTCGCCATCAATAAGTACCCGCAATGTATAAGTGCCGCTGGCCAATCCACCACCCAGTTTCACTTCCTTATATAGCTTTTTATTTTCGGTCTTTACCATATCGCTGTATACCAGCTGCCCGGCGGCATTAGTAATGCGCATAGGTACGTATTGCTCTGCGTGAAACATGCCTTTTATAGTAAAGTTGCCATTATTCGGGTTGGGGTATAGCAGCAGGTAGCCGGTATCTGCTATTTCATCTACCGTTACCAAAACTATGGCAGATGAAGCGCAGCTACCTAAAACACCGGTTACCGTATAGGTACCGGCATGCTGTTTAGTCACATTCTCAATACTGGGGTTGAATACATTGGATGCAAAGCCATTAGGCCCCGTCCATGAATAGGCCACGCCTGGTTCCGGTTCCGCAAGTGTTAGCTGCAATGTATGCCCTATGGTCAACGGACTGTTGCTGGTGGCTTGCGGCGTATATGGTGTATGGTTTACAGCTACATAAAGTGTATCTGCCGCTATACAACCTTCTCTTTCCCCCATAAATACATACGCGCCCGCATCGTGTACAGATATGCCGCGTTTCTGTGTATTTATTTCATCGGTTCTAAATCCATTTGGGCCGGTCCAGCTATAAAACGTATTAGAATCGGGCAATGCATTGGTACCCGTTAAATGAAGCACCGCAGCTTCGCACAACACCGTATCGCCATTCGCAGCGGGTGTGTATGGCCTCGACTTAACAATAACGGCAGCAGAATCCACAACCGTGCAGCCATTAGCAGAAATGGTCAGCACATACTTACCCGATGCATCCAGCAGGGCAGGTGCTATTACCGTATCTTTAGCCGTCATAGCAAAGCCCGAGGGGCCCACCCAACTATAAGTGGCGTTATGAGTTGTATCATTACTACCAATACATAGTGTATCGCCCACGCAAGGCATATTGCTTGTTATCTGCGGGTCAGGCACAGGCTTTATACTTATATTGGCTGTGTCTCTCGAATAGCAACCATCCAGGTAGGTTATCAATTGGTACATACCGCTTGCCGCAGCATTGGGCACTACAGTAAGTGTGTTTGTCGTATCATAACTACCATCGGGCCGCAGCCATATATTGGTAGAGCCTGGCACAGCTACATCACTGGTCAATATCAGTGTTTCATTGCTGCATACGCTGGTATCTGTTATGGCAAGCCCTTTTATGGGATTAGCCCTCACTTCCAGTTTTGTGCTATCATAGGCTATACATCCGTAATCTTCCACACGTCCTACATACCACCCGCTGTCTGAAAATTTTACAGCCGGGAAATTATAAACACGTGTCGGATAATCCGGGAGCAGGCCTGGCCCATTCCAAAACACATCTGTATAGTTCGACATATAGATGGTCATGGTTATCTGCCCTTTTTCCCCTTCGCATACCGGCCCGTTATTAGATGCCCCAATAACCGGCGGATTGCCTATCGAAAGCGTAAATGGTGATAGCCTGGAGGTATATAACGGATCGCTCGCCACTATGCGCAAGCGGTACCCTTCACCCGATGGTATAGCAGGAACCACACATTCAAACATCCCGGCTACCGCACTGTTAATAGTACTCAGCACCGTAGGGATTCTGAAATCACCGTATTTATCCGATAACTGCAGGGAAAAAACATTCGTATTGGAAAAAGTACCCGAAACGCTATACTTCACTCTTAAAGTATCTCCCCTACATAGCAGCGTATCGTTACAATCATCAATTTCCACTACTGTATCTTGAACGAAGTAAAAGTTGAAAAAACTGCCATCAATGTCATTCGCATTCAGCACATCTATCTGCTTGATGCTATCTTCTATAATCATCTGTGTATTATTCCCTACTATACCAGACCCCCCCCTGAATGTCAGGTCTCCGTTGGTAATAAGTGTTCTGCCATTATAACCACAGGATGAAAAGAAATTGCCGATATCTGCCGGTTGAATATTGTAATGGTTCCCATTGATGTACAAACTGATGCGCTCGCCCGTGTCACTGGCGGTAAATTGTAGCTTTAGCATGCGTACAGCTTTTGAGAAAATAAAACTATAGCCTGAGAACGTAGCCGTAGTTCCTGAGGTGCCCCGCCCTATCCAGTACGGCCCCGCATCGCAGTGACTGATGCCGGGGTATCCGCCGGGACTGTTTATGCCTTTCACCTCTACATCTGTATTACCTATTACCTGCGTGCCACTAAGGTGCGTAACAGGATAAAAATTCTGTGCAAACAATAAATTGCCGGAAAAAAATAGAACAACGAGTATGTAGTAGTATTTGCTCAATAAAAACACATTAGGGTAATGGAGCATGTAAATTAAAGCTTTTAACATTAAATGCAGATTAAAAGCAATGCGTCTTCATTTGTCTGTTTTTAAAGTACTATATTTGCTATGCACACCCCGGCAATATTAGCCTCCTTCCTTTTCCGGCTAAAACTTGCTACGCAGCCTTCAACATTGCAATGTGCTATTTACACGCGCACCTCTTGGTGCCTTAGTTTATCTTTTTAACTACAAGCTTTAAAATGGAATACAATACTACACGCAGCAAAATGCTGATGCCCGAATACGGACGCAATGTGCAACGTATGGTGGAATACCTGGTGACAATAGAAGACCGTGCCCGCCGCCTGCGAAACGCAGAAGCTATCATAGAACTGATGGGTACACTCAACCCGCATTTGAAAACCATTGAGGACTACAAACACAAACTTTGGGACCACCTGTACCAAATGACGGATTTCCAACTGGATGTAGATGCACCTTATCCTGCACCCAAACCGGAAGAAGTGTTTAAGAAACCTGAGGTATTACCTTATCCTCAATCCAGCATATCGCATAGGCACTTTGGCAAAAACCTGGAAGCGCTTATAGCCAAAGCACTACAAGAAACCGACCCTGAAAAAAAGCAGGGCTTTACGCAAACTATTGGCTACTACATGAAGCTATCATATACCAACTGGCACAAAGAACCTGTGCACGATGATATGATACGTACCGAACTGGCAGCACTTACTAATGGTGAACTGCAGTACGAACCGGGTGGCTACAGGGTTTACTTCGATACCCGTACCAACTTCAAACAACGGAACAACAACAATAACAGCCGCAACCGTGGCGGTAGTAGTGGCAACCGTGGCGGTGGCAGCAATTACGGCAATAATAACGGCGGTAGTTATGGAAATAATTATGGCAAAAACCGTAAATTCAATAAGAACAAAAATAAATAATATTCACGTATGGGTGCTTTTGAAATACGGGGCGGTAATGCACTGAAAGGTGTCATACAACCACAAGGTGCAAAGAATGAGGCATTGCAGGTGCTGTGTGCCGCTTTGCTTACCGACGAAGCTGTGACCTTTACCAATGTGCCCGATATACTCGATGTGAATATGCTGATAGAAGTGCTGGGCGATATGGGCGTGCAGGTAACACGCAAAGACAGGAATACGGTTGTATTGCAGGCTACGGATATCAATACAGAATATTTTACCGATAAAAGCTTTAAAAACAAATCGGGCAGGCTTCGTGGTGCTGTAATGCTGGCAGGCCCCATGCTGGCCCGCTTCAGGAAGGCGCACATACCTCAGCCCGGTGGCGATAAAATAGGGCGACGCAGGCTCGATACACACATCCGTGGTTTTGAAAGGCTGGGCGTTGTGTTCGATTATGATACAGAGGAAAGCATGTTCAGCCTCGATGGATCTAACCTGAAGGGAGCCTATATTTTGCTGGAAGAGCCATCTGTTACCGGTACTGCCAACATCCTGATGGCAGCAGTGCTGGCAGAAGGCCGCACTACGATATATAATGCTGCCTGCGAGCCTTATGTGCAGCAGTTATGCCATATGCTCAACCGCATGGGTGCACGCATCAGCGGCATCGGTTCCAATATGCTTACTATTGAAGGCGTAGAAAAGCTGCATGGCTGCGAACACCGCATGCTGGCCGACATGATAGAGGTAGGCTCCTTCATCGGCCTGGCCGCTATGACACAAAGTGAGCTTACTATTAAAAATGCCGATGTTGCCAGCCTGGGTATTATTCCCGATGTTTTTCAGCGCCTGGGTATCGAATTACAGATACAGGGTGACGACATACATATACCCGCCCAGCAGCAATACAGGATACAAAAGTTCATCGATGGTTCTATCCTTACGGTATATGATCATCCGTGGCCCGGCTTCACTCCTGATCTGCTGAGTATCATACTGGTAACGGCCACGCAGGCAAAAGGCACGGTACTGGTGCACCAGAAGATGTTTGAAAGCCGCCTGTTCTTTGTAGATAAACTGATAGAAATGGGTGCCCAGATTGTTTTGTGCGATCCGCACAGAGCCGTAGTCATAGGCCTCGACAGGCAGGTGGGCCTCCGTGGCATTACCATGTCGTCGCCCGATATACGCGCAGGTGTGGCATTGCTCATAGCTGCGCTTTCGGCAAAGGGCAAAAGCGTTATTCAGAACATAGACCAGATAGACCGTGGGTACGAGCGTATAGATCAGCGCCTTAACGCTTTAGGTGCCGATATCAGGCGTATAGATGGTTAATAAACATTGTTGTAGACTAGTTCTAAAAAAGAAAAGCCTCGCATTGCGAGGCTTTTTAAATATTCAGAGAAGACTATTCATCATCTTCGTCATCTTCCATTTTCTTCATTTTGCGACGCTCCATACCTGGCTCATGATGGCCACGTTTTGTACCGCAGCTGCAGCCTATGTTTTTAGAGATACCAAAGTTGAACTGTTGGCCGAAGTTAACATAAAAGCTGTTCAGTGTAGTAGGTGCTTTATCGAAAGAAGTAGTGCGATAGCCCAAACCACCCATAGAGAAGTTCAGCGCCAGGCCTTTATACACATTCACGCCGATAGCCGGTGTGATAGAACCCTGAAAACCATTGTAGATATCAGATGCACTGCCAACTGTAGTGATAGAACCGACAGTAGTGATGTTTTCTGAAGTATGCTTACCGTTTAAGTAGCTCAGATCCAGTTGCGTCCAGAAAAAGAATATGGGGCTAACCGGTTGAGTATAACGGAAAAACACACCAGCTTGCCATTCACGTGCAGTAGCTGTGTTTTTGATAGTGCTGGTAGCAGAAGGCGTATTCACAACTTCATTTTTCCATGCGTTGTAACCACCTTGCACACCTACAGTCAGGTGATGATTGAATTGGTAGCCGAAGCCCGGGCTAACGTTCCATGCTGTTTCTGTTTCAGTGCCTACAGCAGCGCCGTTATCGGTTTTTCCGGTGTTAACGCCTGCATTGCCGTAAAGAAGAAAAGTATTCTTCTGAGCATTAGCAGTAGCTACAGAAGCAACCGCTAAAAGAGCCAGGAAAAGTTTTTTCATATAGATCGCGTGTTTTGATTATCGGACAAATGTATATCCAATTATTATCCCATGCAATAGATTGCTATAGGATTATTTAATAAAACGATAAAAATGCAGTATTGGATATCAGCGATTTACTTAAACCAGGAACTGTACATAAGGTAATTATTTGCAATGCGTTCTACTTCGCCCTGCAATAATTCCTGGCTGATGTCTTTTACCTTTTTGGCAGGTACACCGGCAAAAATGCTGCCCGGTGGCACATCGGTATCTTCCAGCACTACCGCCCCGGCGGCTATAATGCTGTTTTTGCCTATGCGGGCACGGTCCATTACTATAGCTCCCATGCCTATCAGCACATTATCCTCTACCGTACAACCGTGCACAATGGCATTATGGCCTATAGATACATTATTCCCTATTAATGTCTCTGTTTTTTGGTAAGTGCAGTGTATACAGGCTCCATCCTGCACATTCACCTTATTACCCATCTTTATCTTGTTCACATCGCCACGCACCACCGCGTTAAACCATATACTGCATTCGCTGCCCATAACCACATTGCCTACAATAGTGGCATTGGGGGCTACAAAACAATCTTCCGGTATCTGCGGCGAAACACCTTTAACGGGTAATATTACAGGCATGATTATTTATTAAATATATTGTATTTAAGTATGCAATAAAGTGCCCTGAAGGCATCTTTCATACCTATTTTTTTGCCTTCTTCATAGGTACGCCCATAGTAAGAAATACCTACCTCATAAATGCGCACCTTGGGTATACGCGATATTTTAGCTGTCACTTCCGGCTCAAACCCAAAACGTTTTTCCTTGAGTTTCAAACCCTGCACCATTTCACGTTTAAAGAGCTTATAACAGGTTTCCATATCTGTAAGGTTCAGATTGGTAAACATATTTGAAGCCATAGTAAGCCACCTGTTACCTATGGAATGCCAGAAAAACAATATCCTGTGCGGATTTCCACCCATAAAGCGGGAACCATAAACTACATCAGCAAAACCATCCAGCACAGGTTTCATCAGTATATTATATTCTTCCGGATCGTATTCCAGGTCGGCATCCTGTATAATCACGTAGTCGCCTGTCGCTTTGCTGATGCCAGTATGCAAAGCTGCTCCTTTACCCTGGTTCACTTCATGCTTATAATAGCTGATAGGCAGTTCCGGATTGGCATTTTTATACGCCAGTATGGCTTCTTCAGTATTGTCTTTCGAACAGTCATTGACAATAATAACCTCCTTTACACCATTATCTATCAGCTGCACTGCTTTCACCCTATTCAATATATGATGTATAGTACGACCCTCGTTATAGGCAGGTATTACTATTGATAAAGTATAACTCATCCAAAAAGTGCTTTGAAAAATTGTGGTGCAAAATACGACTACTTATACAGAAAGTAACACCTTTTACTGTACAAGCGCGGGTTTTATCTCCGCTACGCCATATGTTTTGTATTCAAACTGGCTCACTATTAAATTTTTCGCCTTCAAATCCCTGAGCACATCCCCATAACCATCAGCCCATCCATTTGCCGAATATACCAGCACATAAGTGCTTGTATTTGCTTTCACTTTTTCATTACTATAATAGGCCTCCGGCTTCAGTTGCCACGGCACTGGTTCCATGTTTTTATTTTTAACGTATCCGGTAGTCATATAGTATTGATACAATGTATGGGGAGTAGTAACCAACACTTTCTTATCAGGATAACGCTTATTAATAACACTTAATACCGGCTTTATTTCCCGGTCCCAAAAGGGGAATTGTTCGATAGAGCCTATTACACAACAATAAGCACAACCAGCAACAAAAATACCTGCCAGTGAATAATGTAGCTTTCTCGATAACAGCTCTGCCACCGCACTTATACCTATAGCCATTATAATGATAAAAGGAGGCAGCAAGTATAAAATGAACCGGAAATAGAACGGATATATATATGCCATTGACATGAAGAAGTGAAGCAGGATAGGCAAAACCGTAAACAGTAGTATATAATACCTGCGGTTATAAATGATGTTGCCGATACCAATCAGCAACAACGCCAGCAATATGTAACCGAAATAATATTTATCTGTAAAAAAAAGCAGATCGGTAAAAATGCTATCCTCTATACGCATCTTCATAAAGTCGGCAAACTCTTTAGTAAAAACAGGCGTAGGTACAAAGGTCCATTGCCATATCTGGCGCATACCTTCTCCATATGGATGTTTATATATGAACGTAAAAAAGTTGGCAGCAAACACCACACCCCACGAACCAAATATTAGTAAATCCCTTTTCGGGGTGGTCAATTCCCATGTATAAACTTCCGATTTGCGCAGCGCCAACCGCCATTTAGACATCATGTACAGTGCTGTACAAAACAGCACTACCACAGATGTATTGGAATATAACGGACACAGGCAGCCTGCAATAGCTAACAACAAGCTTCTGTTTTTTACAACGAATGCATCTTCCGTTAAAGCCAGGTACCCCATGATGATAAAAGCACATACATCCAGAGTATAGGGCTTTACTTCCGATGCATAGTGTATAAACGAAATGTTCAGTGCAAAAACAAAGAAAGATATAAGTGCCGTCAGGCGATTCTTTGTAAGTGTCAGCACCATTTTATAAAATAAAGGCAGGCAAAATATAGAGATAACAAACGGGAAGCTGCGCAATGCTATTTCACTGTACCCAAATATCCTGGTAACGGTTTCAATAGAGAACAAAAAGAAAATAGGTGCCGACTGGTAATTTTCAAGCGGTTTCATAAGGTCTCGATATCCAAACCATATAAAGTTGAGCGCCAGGTGGGCTTCATCTTCCCACAAGCTTCTTGGCATCAGGTGCTGGTAAAAACGAAGGCATAACCCTATTACCAATATAATGAAAAATGCAATTTTTACACTGGTTGAAAACTTGTCTTTGAGCATCAGGTTAGGGAGTTATTAGAAAATTATACACAAGATACTTTCAAATTTTAACTGTTTAAGATTATCAAAGCACATTGCTATAACTTTACAACCGGCAAGGATAGTATAAAATGCAGGCATACTTAAATCTTCTTCAGCATATATTGGATACGGGCGTTTCTAAAAGCGACCGTACCGGGACTGGCACCATCAGCTGCTTTGGCTACCAGATGCGTTTCGACCTCGAAAAAGGTTTCCCGATGGTGACTACCAAAAAGCTGCACCTCAAGTCTATTATTTACGAGCTTTTGTGGTTTCTGAATGGGGATACCAATATCAAGTACCTGAACGATCATGGCGTAAGCATATGGGATGAATGGGCGAATGAGAATGGCGAGCTGGGGCCGGTATATGGTCACCAGTGGCGTAGCTGGACGGGGGCAGATGGAAAGACATATGACCAGGTAAAAGATGTGCTGCACCAACTAAAGACCAACCCCGATAGCCGCCGCATGATAATTAATGCGTGGAATGTGGCCGACTTGCCCAAAATGGCGTTGAGCCCCTGCCATGCTTTATTCCAGTTTTATGTAGCCAATGGCAGGCTTAGTTGTCAGCTATACCAGCGCAGTGCCGATGTATTTTTAGGAGTACCCTTCAATATAGCATCTTACGCACTGCTCACTATGATGATGGCGCAGGTATGCGACCTGCAGCCCGGCGAGTTCATCCATACGTTTGGGGATGTGCACCTGTATAATAATCATATAGAGCAGGCCAAACTGCAATTGACGCGCGAGCCCTACCCGTTACCTACATTACGCATCAATCCTGAAGTGAAGGATCTTTTCAGTTTCAGGTTTGAAGATTTTACACTGGAAAATTATCAATCTCATCCTCACATAAAAGCACCTGTTGCTGTTTAATAACCATATACAATGATTCTTTCTGCAATAGTTGCCCTCGATGAAAAGAATGCCATTGGCCGCGATAACCAACTGCCCTGGCACTTGCCTGAAGATTTGAAATTCTTTAAGAGAACTACCATAGGCAAGCCTATCCTTATGGGGCGCAAAACCTATGAATCACTCGGTAAACCATTGCCCAACAGGTTGAATATTGTCATTTCGCGCCAGCAAGACCTGCAATTACCGGAAGGTGTTTTGCGCTATAGCAATCTGCAGGATGGCATTAAAAGGCTGGAAGCAGAAGGTACGGAAGAAGGCTTTATTATAGGTGGGGGCCACATATTTGCAGAAACTATCAACCAGCTGGATAGGTTGTACATTACCGTAGTACATACGGTGATACATGATGCAGAAGTATTCTTCCCGCATATAGACCATGCACACTGGAAGCTGGCATGGGATGAAGCCCATACGGCCGATGATAAGCATGCCTACGCTTACACCTTTCAGCAATGGGAAAGGGTAAAAGAAATATGACCACCCACGCCCTGCTGCAATACCTGAAATATCGCTGGAATGCCAAAACCCGGCACGGTATCCATTCTCCGTTTGTGTATGCTTTTATAGATAATTGCCTCGGCAGAAAATCTGCCGACAGCCTGCAGCAGCGCATCAATACATATTTTGACGGTAAAATAGCCTGGTTAAACACACCGGTAGAAACTTTACCAGTTGCATCTATCATCGCGATCAAAAACATTCATAAAACTGCCGTAAATACCCAAGCCTGGGATGCATTACGCGCGGACAAGCAATACCAACTAAGTATAGACATATATCATGTTGGGTTGCTGGTGCGCATACCCGAAGTAAAAGAGAAGCAACACTTTGTTCTAAAATACCCGTTATAAAAAATGCCCGCTGTCTGAGGGCATTTTTAGTATCTATTTATTATCATCCTTCTTCATAAAGCCTTTTAGTTTGTCCAGTGCGTCTTTGGTAGCATTCTGGGCATCTTTGGCCCAATCGCCCATTTTCTCACCGGCATCTTTGGCAAACTCCTCTGTATTTTCTTTAGCAGTGCTGGCTACATTCTTCATTTTGTCCACCAAGCTTTCATCCTCAGTCAAAAAGTTGTCTATCATGCCATGCATCATAGGCGGTACTTTGCCTTTTATGAATTCCGTAATGGTTTGCAGTGCTTTTACAGCTTGCTCTTCCGTAAGGCCGGCTTTTTGTTTCAGTTGCTCCAGTAAGTTGTCCATAGTTGTATGTTATGTTTAAGGATGAACTAAATTATGCCGCCTTCAGGTAGTCCAGCTTCGAGTGCTCCAGCATTTGCTTGGCATAGTCAAGGCTCAACACAAATGTGCCATCATGCTTTTCAGATGGCAGGTCAAACATCGCATCTGTCAATATCATTTCACATATGGCGCGCAGTCCGCGTCCACCCAGTTTGAACTCGATAGCTTTCTGCACCATATAGTCCAGCGCTGCATCTTCCACTTCCAGTTGGATGCCCTCGTATTCAAATAGTTTTTTGTACTGCTTCACCAGTGCATTCTTAGGCTCTGTCAGTATGCGTTTCAGTGCAGCAGGGTCCAGCGGGTTCAGGTAGGTAACTATAGGCAGGCGGCCCAATAGTTCCGGTATTAACCCAAAGGTGCGCAGGTCCTGTGCATTTACATATTGCAGCAGGTTGGCCCTGTCTATATCCTTATTCGCTTTTATAGAGTTGAAGCCCAATGCAGATGTCTGCACCCTGCGGGCTATCATTTTATCAATGCCCTCAAAAG
Source organism: uncultured Bacteroides sp. (assembly GCA_902168085.1). Lineage (GTDB taxonomy): Bacteria > Bacteroidota > Bacteroidia > Chitinophagales > Chitinophagaceae > Polluticoccus. Next base: position 64,753 of record CABHOP010000030.1, on the reverse strand, counting down.
CCCCACCGCATATAAAGAGTATGTTCTGCGTATTCACTTTCACCATCTTCTGCTCGGGATGCTTACGGCCGCCTTGTGGTGGCACCAGCACTTCAGAACCCTCCAGCAGTTTCAGCATGGCTTGCTGCACACCTTCACCGCTCACATCGCGGGTGATGGATGGATTATCACTCTTACGGCCTATTTTATCTATCTCGTCTATATACACAATACCGCGCTCCGCAGCAGCTACATCAAAATTGCAAGACTGCAGCAGGCGCGAAAGAATGCTTTCCACGTCTTCACCTACATAACCGGCTTCTGTAAATACAGTAGCATCTACTATAGCAAACGGTAATTGCAGCAGGCGGGCAATGGTTTTGGCCAGCAGGGTTTTACCCGTACCGGTTTCACCCACCATTATGATGTTCGATTTTTCTATTTCCACATCGTCCTGCACAGGTTGCATCAGGCGCTTGTAGTGGTTATACATAGCCACGGCCATTACTTTCTTCGCATCATCCTGCCCTATCACATATTGGTCCAGGAATGCTTTTATTTCACGTGGCTTATATAGCTTGTGTTGCTGCAGGTCGCTTTTATTGGTTTTTGTTTTGCTGGCATCACCATTCGTTTCCTGCAGCAGATGATGTGCGTTTTCAATACACTGGTCACAAATATTGCCTTTCATGCCGGTAAAGAGGATATTTACCTCGCTCTCCGCCCGGTCGCAAAAGGAACATTTTCTTTCTGTCTGCTTTGGCATTATTGCAATTGTTTAATGTGCAAAGGTACGATAATTAGCTTGATTAGTAATATGAGATGAATAGCAGGGCTTATGCTAAAACAACGGTAATAAACTAACTTGCAGCAATATGTCTTCGCTTTTTGCAGAGAGAAATACTGGTGCTGCACGCTTTGCAGATGTTATATTACCGCTCAACCTGCCACAGGTACTCACATATGGCATTCCGCACGAAATGCAGAATGCACTGCGCCCCGGTATGCGTGTAGAAGTATCTCTGGGCAAGAACAAATTGTACGCTGCCGTAGTTGAACGCACCCATAATGATGCACCGGAAGCTTACCAGGTAAAACCCATTCGCAATATCATTGACGAAGAACCTATTGTAAATGAAACACAACTGGCCTTCTGGCGGTGGATAGCACAATATTATATAGCTGCCCCCGGCGAGGTAATGCAATCTGCACTGCCCGCACACCTGAAGCTGGCCGGCGAAACCAGGTTGCAATGGGTAGGGCAGGAAGATGTGCTCTACGAATGGAGCGATGCCACTTATCCTGCGGCCGAAGCATTAATAAACCGCGGTGAACTGACCCTCAGCGAATTGCGCTCATTGATTGGCAACAGGTATCTTACCCGCGTTATCAATGAGTTGCTGGAAAACCAGGCCGTGCAGATACATGATGAGTTGGAAACGGCCTACCGCCCCCGTACAGAAAAAGTTGTGCAGTTATCGCAGGCATATACAGGTGATGAAGCCATGCACCGCCTTTTCGATGAGCTGGCACGCGCCCCCAAGCAATTAGATGTGCTGATGGCTTATACAGAGCTATCTATCAAAAATAAAGTGGTGCGCCAGCAGGAATTGCTGGAACGTAGTGGCGCAACCGCTACGCAGGTAAAATCCCTTGCTGAAAAGGGCATTTTCCATATCAAAGAAGTAGCTGTAGACCGGTTGGCATTTTCAGGCACGCAGGAAATAAAAGAAATTGAATTCACCCCCGCACAGCAACAGGCATATGCTGCCCTTGAAAAGGGGCTGGAGGAAAAAGATGTAGCCTTGCTGCAGGGCGTTACCGGCAGTGGTAAAACACTGCTCTATATTCATAAAATAAAAGAGTGTATAGCAGCCGGCAAGCAGGCTTTATTCATGCTGCCGGAAATAGCACTTACCACGCAATTGGTAAACAGGCTGTATGCTTATTTTGGCGAAGAATTGGGCGTATATCATTCCCGTTTTAGTAATAACGAACGCGTAGAGATATGGGAAAAAGTAAGGCAGGGAAAATACAAAGTGGTAATAGGCCCACGCTCAGCGTTATGGTTGCCATACAATCATTTAGGCCTTATCATTGTAGATGAGGAGCACGATATGTCTTACAAGCAGAAAGACCCTGCCCCGCGTTTTCATGCCCGCGATGCGGCTATCTACCTCGCTGCATTGCATAAGTCTAAAGTGATACTCGGTTCTGCTACACCTTCTGTTGAAAGCCTGTACAATGCCAAACAAGGTAAATATGCCTTCGTGCAACTGGCGGAAAGATACATGGGTGTTAAAATGCCTGCTATCGAGCTGGTAAATGCAGCCTCGCTAGAACAGTATCGCAAGCAGGGCATCCGTTTGATAACACCTGAATTATACTTAGCCATATCCGAAGAGCTGGCAAAGAAAAAGCAGGTTATTCTATTCCAGAATCGGCGGGGCTACGCTCCTTTCCAGCTTTGCACGATGTGTGGCTGGGTGCCGCAGTGCAAAAATTGCGCGGTATCGCTCACTTATCACAAAAGCACCGATAAACTGCATTGCCACTATTGCGGACAAAAGTCTGCTATTGTGCATACCTGCCCCTCCTGTGGCAGCAATCGCATACAAAGCAAAACCTTTGGTACCGAAAAGATAGAGGAGGAAATACAGCAGCTTTTCCCGCAGGCACGCACCGCCCGTATGGATGTAGATAGCATGCGTGGCAAGCAAAGTTTCAGCCAACTGATGGAACAATTGGAGAAACAAAAAATAGACATCCTGATAGGCACCCAGATGGTAGTAAAAGGGCTCGACTTTGCATCTGTATCCCTCGTAGGCATTCTCAGTGCAGATAGCTTATTAAGCTATCCCGATTTCCGTGTCAACGAGCGTGCCTTTCAACTGATGGAGCAGGTAAGTGGCCGCGCGGGGAGGGCCGATGGTGCAGGTAGAGTATTGATACAAGGCCATAACTTGCAGCATCCAGCACTGCAATGGGTACAGCAGCACGATGTAGAAGCTTTTTATGAGAACGAGATACGCTATCGCGAATATTTCTCCTACCCGCCTTTCAGCAGGCTTATTAAAATAACTTTCAAACACAAGGATGAGCCCAAAGCTATAGAAGCCGCCACGCAACTGGTTACGGCATTGCAGCAGGTAGAGGCCATCCATGTACAGGGGCCCGTACCTGCATTGGTATCGCGCATCAAAAACCTGTATATACAAGAGGTATGGATAAAGTGCCCGCGCGATAGCCGCACACTGGAACAGGTAAAAACATTCCTGAAACAACAGAAACAATACATCACCGGCATCAAAGGCAATAACAGCCTGCAAATAATATTTGATATAGACCCTGTATCATAAAAAAGCAGGACCATTTTAGCCCTGCCTATAAAATTTGTATATCGTTCCTTTTACGGTTTTATAAACTTCGACATAAACGCATTGGCATCTGCCACACCCATTGGCTCATCAAAAGCTGCCGTAGCTGCATCAAAAGATATCGCGAAGCCATTGACACCTTCCGCATTGCTTTTTGACTGCATGGTGTTGTCTTCTCCCTGGTATGCTTTCTGTATCTCACCCACTATGCTATATGCATTGGTCCCGGTTATCCATGGCATGATGTCTGAACCTCCCAGGTTACGGCGCAGCAGGCGCACGTGCGCTGCGTGGCGGGCTATGGTGGTCATCATGTTCACAGCATCGCTGCGAAAGGCCTTATTGGTCAGCAGGTTCTTTATCGATGTCTGGTACATACGTACACCTACATCTTCCAGTGCATGTGCCAATGTCAAATAAGTAGCGTAATTGGTAAATACATCCGGCAAGGCATTCTTTGCCTTAAAGTCGTATGTAGGAACCGTTGGTACCGTATTATTTGTTTTAGTCAGGTAATATATCCAGTAAGCTATGTGCTTGTCTTTCTGGTCCAGCATTTTCTGGAAGTCGCCTTTCGCATCCGCGGGTATCAACCCCGTAGCTGCCAGCCCTTCCCTGATGTAGGCCGCCTGCATATAGCTAATCCCTAATGCAAATACGATAGCCTCAGCAAGGATATCCGTTGTTTTGGCTTGTGCTTTATTAAATACGGAAGATGCGGCCAATGGCACAACAGCCAGCGCCAGCTTACTGCCAAAGCTTTTCAGGATGCTGCGGCGGCCTTCGGTTTTTTCAAATGTTTCAGGGTTTGTATTACCCAGTTCGTTAAGTATATGTGCGAATTTCATTTGCTGCCTTTTTAGTATTTAGGTAAATAGATACCGCTGATCTCCCTTTTGAAGAATTTTCTGGTTACATCCAATGAGCTTTGCGGGTCTTGCGGCACTTCCATACCATTGGTATCTGCCTTTTCCGAAAAGCTTCCGAAATAAACGAAATCATTGATGAGTGATGAGTGGCGTGCATCCACTGCGGTTATCTTGCTCAGCAATACCAGGTGTTCTACTGCTATCAGCAGTTTGCAAATGCCATTTAGCCCTGCTACAGCCATCTCTTCAAACTGTTTGGCTTTAGCATACACACTGTTTTTCTCGTTAAAATCTATAGAGCTGAAATCTGTTTCAAGTGTTGGTATGGCTGCAGTGCCCAGGTGGTTCTTCAGTATCTCGCGGTGCGCCAGTTCCTGGTCGCGTATAGCGGTAAAAATACCAATCTCCGTATGCGTCATGCCCACAAATTTGCGTTTCAATGCTTCTGTGTAAAACGCGGCTTCCAGTTGCTGCAGCAGGTAGGCATAGTTCAAAAGCCCTTCATCATTGCTACCCAGGTTCAGGGCATCACCGGTAGATGGCACAGGATCTGGGTCTTTAGAGCAGGATGCTATCAGCAAACCGGCACCTGCCAGCGCGCCTGCATAATTCAGAAACTTCCTGCGCGATACGCCACCATTCTCAGTCGTTTCGGCGCCTTGCTTCATTATGTCTTTCATAAGTAGCTTTTAGAAATAGTATGTGCTTTTGCAAATGATACGGCATGCCACCTTAGGCTGTTTTTTTTCAAAAACAAACGCAAGATGCCAATGCGGTTAGTAAATCTAATATATACAATCTGTTTTTCACAGCCCGCGATATAATTTTTTAGTTGTTTTATACCTCCAGGGCTTGAAAATTGAATGTACTTTCGCATACAAAAGGGGAATTGCCGTCCTTTTGTCATAAAAAAGAGCATATGCATCAATTTTTATCCATACCCGGTTGGGGCGAGATCCTGATCATCTTACTCATCGTTGTTTTCTTCTTCGGCGCTAAAAAGCTGCCGGGCCTGGCCAAAGGTTTGGGCAAAAGTGTGAAGGAATTCAAAGACGCCAAGGAAGGCAAAGAAAACGAAGACAAGCCGCAACAGTAATAAGCATATGCTGGGTTGGTAAGGCTATGGCAGGCAGGTGTTAGGAAAAGGTTGCAGGTTAATTTTTACAAACTGCAAATACAAACGGGATATGCATGCGGTCTATAAGGCATACTTTCACCTTCACAGCTTGTTTCACTACTTTGTATCTCTGTAAATCTATTACCTCAAGGCAGGGAATGTACAAACGATGTATGGCCCCATGGCGCAGGTATGAGGAAAGGAATATGGCTGATGACACATCGGCTGCTATGATATCTTTTCGATAGTGTATCCATACTTTATCTTGACCGCCCATCATAACCGCAGGTTTTTATCGATAACGTTTTGGTGTTTTATATACCCTGTTAAGGTCAGAACCACAACCGCAACCTTTGCTGCTGCTTGCACAACTTTCAAGCAAAATCATGCCCGCAAATAATATTAACAATCCTGTTATTAACTTGTTCCCTTTCATCAGGTAGGTACATCTACTTTTGTAAAGTTAAGTATTACGGCTATCCAAAAATCAATGCGCATATTAGTAGCCCCGCTCGACTGGGGACTGGGTCATACCACCCGTTGTGTGCCTATTATTCAGCACCTTCGAAGCATCGGCCATACGGCCATTTTCGCCGGTAACGACTGGCAGTGCCAATATATCGTTAAAACCTTTCCGACTATAGAAACAATCCATCTGGAAGGCTACAATGTAGAATACAGCAAAAAAGGGGGTGGCTTTATGGCCAAACTCTTTGCGCAATTGCCCGGCCTGCTTAAAACCATCCGTTACGAGCATCAATGGGTACAACAACAGGCCGAAGCATTGCAGATAAATGGTATTATTTCTGATAATAGGTATGGCTTATATCACCCGTCTATACCTTCCGTTATCATGACCCACCAGGTGCTGGCACAAAGCGGCATGGGCCCTTTTGCAGATAACCTGCTGAAACGGGTACATTATAAACAGCTGGAACGGTTTAAGGATTGCTGGGTGGTAGATGTACCCGGCACGCCTAACCTTGCAGGTAAGTTGGCGCATCCCAATGTAATGCCCGCCAATGCACAGTATATCGGTTTATTATCTCAGGTAGAATCGATGCCGGTATCTGAACAACATTTACTGATACTCCTTTCCGGCCCGGAACCGCAACGCACTTTACTGGCCGATATGCTTTGGCAGCAGGTGCAGCAATACAAGGGAAAGGTAGTATTTGTAGAAGGCAGCGATAAGGTAACCGACAAGGGCACAATACCTGCAAACATCACCTACCACAAGCGTATTACCAAAGAAGTATTGCAACCGTTGATAGCGGCCGCTAATATGGTGGTATGCCGTAGCGGTTATTCTACGCTTATGGACCTGGTAGTGCTCAATAAAAAAGCCATTCTTGTTCCAACCCCCGGGCAAACGGAACAGGAATTTCTCGGCAGGCATCTACATAAAGAAGGGGTGTTTTATTATGCCCCGCAAAAGGGGCTCAAACTGCTTGCTGCATTAAAAGGCGCAGAAACATTCCCTTTTCATAAACTACCGCTTGCCAATGCCCAATATCAATACAAGGCTGTGCTGGAAAACTGGCTTCAAAAATTATAATAATAGAAAAGCCCCTTTAGGGATTGGGGTCTTACCTTTGCGCCCGTGAATGAACGTGTTAAGGCGCATCTGGCGTTATTAGGTGCCAATTTGTTTTACGGGGCCGGCTTTACAGTGGCCAAGCACATTATGCCCCGCCTGATAGAACCACTCGGTTTTATCTTCATCCGTGTCAGCGTAACGATGCTGCTATTCTGGCTCAGCTTTGCAGGTGGTAGCCGGTTTCGTGCTAAGATCGAGAAGAAAGACTGGCTCACATTGGTACTCGGCGGCCTGTTTGGTGTGGCACTCAACCAGATGCTGTTTTTCCTGGGGCTGAATCTTACCTATCCCATACACGCTTCGCTCATTATGATGAGCACCCCTTTGCTGATAACGGTCATTGCCCTGTTCGTACTTCGCGAGCGCATTAAAACCGAAAAAGCCATTGGCCTGCTGATGGGTATCGGCGGCGCCTTCCTGCTGATGAGTGCGGGCAAGGAAATAACCATGACGGGTAGTTCCGCCATGGGCGATTTTTTTGTATTCCTCAATGCAGCCTCCTATGCTATCTACCTCGTCATGATAAAACCACTGATGCAGCGCTACCGTCCCATCATTGTCGTCCGTTGGGTGTTCTTCTTTGGTTTCCTGTTTGTGCTGCCATTTGGCTGGTCGCAATTCCGTGCTATCGATTGGTCGCTGTTCAAAATCACCGATTACCTCGCCGTGGCGTTCATCGTTATCTGCACCACCTTCTTCACCTACCTGTGGAACATTTATGCCCTGCGCCACCTTAGCCCATCTACGGCAGGGGCGTATATCTATTTACAGCCTATATTCGCAGCTGTTATCTCTGTCATCGTTATTGGCGAAGACCTGACCTGGATAAAACTACTGGCCACTGCCCTTATTTTCAGTGGTGTGTACCTCGTCAACTTCGGCATCGGCAAGAAACAAAAAGTATAAATAATTACATATTTTATGTATATTTGCTATTAGGCAAATTGAGATCTTTAAATACTAATCTTTTTTAAAACTGTTGTGAATAATAAAAAATGAAATTCACAACAAAACACAACAAACTAATCAAGGTGTAGCAGCTTGGCAGCACAGTAGTGCTACTGCTGCATCGGAGACACACCGACAACTTCTTCATGAAGCGAAGCGAAATAATCACCCTGTGATTGATTGTCGGGCTCTTTTTTTGGTTCTTTTTTGGAGAAGCAAAAAAGAACAAACACAAACCGGAACAAAATGGAACAAAATCTTTCTTCAGGTATAGTAGGTGTAATAGGTGCAGGTGCTATGGGTAGTGGCATAGCCCAGGTGGCAGCTGTAGCAGGGCATAGGGTGGTATTGTTTGATACCAATGCAGCGGCTGTAGACAAAGCTAAAACCAACCTTACCGCCACGCTCCTTAAACTGGCCGAAAAAGGAAAGATAGCCAATGCCGAAGAAGTACTGAACCGTTTCAGCTTTGCTACGGAGCTGTCTGCATTCAAAGATTGCTCGCTGGTAATAGAAGCTATCATCGAAAACCTGGATATAAAGAAGAAAGTATTTGCCGATGTAGAAGCTGTAGTGAGCGAAGGTTGCGTACTGGCTACCAATACCTCATCACTGTCCGTTACCTCCATTGCTGCTGCCTGCAAAAAAGCAGACAGGGTTATCGGTCTGCACTTCTTCAACCCTGCACCGCTGATGGCGCTGGTAGAGGTAATACCTGCCGTGCAGACGGATACAGCACTGGTAGACACCTGCAAGGGCCTGATGAAACAATGGGGTAAAGCACCTGTTATTACAAAAGACACACCGGGCTTCATTGTGAACCGTGTAGCACGTCCTTTCTACGGAGAGGCGATACGCATCTATGAAGAAGGCATAGCGGATATACCCACTATAGATGCTGCGATGACGGAAATGGGTGGCTTCAAAATGGGACCTTTTACGCTTACCGATTATATAGGCCATGATGTGAACTATGTAGTAACGGAAACGGTGTTCCAGTCCTTCTTTTTCGATCCGCGTTATAAACCATCCTTCTCACAAAAGCGCCTGCTGGAGGCCGGCTGGCTGGGCCGCAAAACAGGCCGTGGTTTTTACAACTATGCCGAAGGTGCCGCACATGCCGAGCCTAATAAAGACCCGGAACTGGGCAAGTACATTGTAGAGCGCATTGTAGTGATGCTAATAAACGAAGCAGTGGAAGCCCTGCACCTGAATATAGCCTCTGCACAAGACCTGGAGCTGGCTATGACCAAAGGTGTGAATTATCCTAAAGGCCTGTTGCAATGGGCCGATGAATGGGGCGCTACCAAATGCCTGGAAGTACTGGATGGCCTGTACAATGAATATCACGAAGACCGCTACCGCGCCAGTGCATTGCTAAGGAAGCATGCCGCATCGGGCAGGAAGTTCCTGCTGTAGTTATTTGCAGGCCTTCATATCAGGGTCCGCCATCAGGCTATCCAGATGCTCAAAGGCATCCGACATCTTGGGGTATTTTTTCATGGCTACTTCCAGCCGGCAGTCGCACATAGATTTGGCAGCCGCATCGCTCATGCCGTCCTCTACAGCGCCGGATATGCAGCCTTGCAGAAACAGGTCTTTATGCTCACTGTCCCAGCCACTGCAGGCCGTTAAAAAACAGGTAGCGAGCAGCAATAGCATAAGTTGTTTCATATTGTGTAGTTTTAAATAGTCAATAGTAAGTTACTAATAATATGCTGAACATAACCATTCTTTACGGGGCCATCAGGGAAGGCCGTCTTAGCATCCGCGCGGCAAAAGCTATACATAATGCATTGCAGGCAAGCGGCCAGGCCAATGTCACTTTTATAGACATTAAAGACTACAACCTGCCGGTAATGGAAGCCCGCCTGAAGGATATGGAAAACCCACCCGCCTACCTGTTAGAACTGAGCAGCAAAATAGAGAATGCCGATGGGCTGATATTTGTGACGCCGGAGTATAACAACAGCTACAGTGGCGCTATGAAAAATGCTGTGGACTACTTTACTAAAGAATGGGCGAAGAAACCCATTGGCATCGTATGTGGTTCCAATGGCAAGCAGGGCGGTATCAATGCATCCAACCTGTTGCAATTGCTGGTGCTGGCTATTGGTGCTTTCCCTATGCCATATAAGCTGCTGGTGCCTGAATTGCACTTGTCGCTGGATGAAGAGGGCGAACCGCAGAACGAGATCATGCAAAAGAACCTGGACAGGTTTGTAAGCGAATACCTCTGGTTTGCAGAAGCCATATCCAATCAAAAGAAGAAACAAGGATAAATAACATAATACCTGCATTTTCATCCGCCTGTTTATCGTAAATTTGCAGCCGCATGAATTTGCAGGTGTTGCTGGGTTTATATCAGAATGATATCCGCTTAAAACAAATAGCGGCCGGCATCTCATTGCCCAGCCCGGCGCTCAGGGTATATCTCGATAACCTTCGTGGCTCTTCCATCAATTTTATAGCCTCTTCCGTATGGCAGCAAAGCGATGCCAACCATGTGTTCATACTGAACGACAGGGAGGAAGCGGCCTATTTTCATAACGACCTGGAACAGCTTACCGGTGCGCTGGATATCTGTTACTTTCCTGATTCCTTCAAGCGTTCGGGTTATTACAATGAGCTGAACAGCAGCCACGTGATGCTGCGTACCGAAGCACTCACCAAATTCAGCGCCGATACAGTGCACAAGAAAGTACTGGTTACCTATCCGGAGGCTCTATTTGAAAGGGTGGTGAACCCGAAGACGCTTTCGGGCAATATGATAAGCATCAAGGTGGGCGAGAACCTGAAGGTGGAAGCACTGATGGCGCAGTTTGTAGAGCTGGGCTTTAAGCGCGAAGACTTTGTGTATGAACCGGGGCAGTTTGCTATGCGTGGCGGCATCCTTGATATCTATTCTTTTGGCAACGAGCACCCATACCGTATAGAGCTATTTGGCAACGAGGTAGACAGCATCCGCATCTTCAACCCGGAGACACAGCTATCTGAAAGGAAGCTGTTACAGGTATCCATCCTCCCCAATATCGAAACCAAGTTTGATACCAAGGAGAAAATATCATTGCTGGATTACCTGCCTGCCAATACCATCATCTGGGCGAAGGATTTTCACTTTACACATGGCCGCCTTGGCAAGATGGAAAGTGAGCTGCCCGAAAAGATGAAACAAACAAAGGTGGCAGTAGATCATGATGAAGATTGGCTGAAGGAACTGACACCCGATGACTTTGAAACAACAGAGAACTGGCTGGCGCAAATAAAGAAACGCCACCTGATAGAATGGTATAACCACTCACTGGAAAAGCTAACGGGTGATGAGCTTACGGCTACGTTGCAGTTTGCAACGGAGGAGCAGCCGGTATTCAATCGCCAGTTCAATATGCTGATAGAAGACCTGCAGAAGCGGGGTGCACAGCAATACACGGCTTTCATCTTTGCAGAGAACCCCAAGCAGTTGGAACGCCTGCGCAGCATCTTTGAAGACCTGAATGCACAGATAAACTTTGTACCGCTGCCTGCTGCCATCAGCAAGGGTTTTATAGACCATGAGAAAAAGGTATTGTGTTATACCGATCACCAGATATTTCAGCGGTATCATAAATACAAGGTAAAGCAGGCATATACCAAGGGCAAGGCACTGACACTACGTGCCCTGAAAGAACTGCAACCGGGCGACTATGTAACGCATATAGACCACGGTGTGGGTGTATACAGCGGCTTGCAAAAGATAGATGTGAATGGCAATATGCAGGAAGCCATCCGTATCATCTATCGCGATAATGATGTGCTGTATGTAAACATCAACTCGCTGCATAAAATAAGCAAGTACACCGGCAAGGAAGGCACCAAACCAAAGGTGAACAAGCTGGGCAGCGATGCATGGGAAAAACTAAAGAACAAAACGAAGAAGCAGGTTAAGGATATAGCCAGCGACCTGATAAAACTATATGCTAAACGCAAGGCCTCTCAAGGCTTTCAGCATAGCCCCGATAGCTATCTGCAAACAGAGCTGGAAGCATCTTTCTTTTATGAAGATACCCCCGACCAGAGCAAGGCTACGGCCGATGTGAAGCGCGATATGGAATCGCCCGCACCTATGGATAGGCTGGTGTGTGGCGATGTAGGATTTGGTAAAACAGAGGTGGCGGTACGTGCGGCTTTCAAAACGGTGGGCGATAGCAAGCAGGCTGCCATACTGGTACCTACTACTATTCTTGCCTTCCAGCACTATCAAACCTTTAAAGACCGCCTGCGCGATTTTCCTTGTACGGTTGATTATGTAAACCGTTTCAAGAGTACAAAGGAAAAGAAGGAAACACTGAAGCGGCTGGAAGAAGGTAAAATTGATATTATCATAGGTACGCACGCACTGCTGGGTAAAGATGTAAAATTCAAAGACCTGGGGCTGCTGATCATAGATGAAGAGCAGAAGTTTGGGGTCGGTGCTAAAGAGAAACTGCGCGAGCTGAAGGCGAATGTAGATACGCTGACACTTACTGCTACGCCTATACCACGTACCCTGCAGTTCTCGCTAATGAGTGCGCGCGACCTTAGCATCATGAACACACCACCCCCTAACCGCCAGCCGGTACATACAGAGGTGATGGTGTTTGATGAATATGCTATACGCGATGCCATCTACTTTGAAACCGAGCGGGGCGGCCAGGTTTACTTCGTACACAACCGCGTACAGAGCCTGCCTGAAATGGTGACCCTGCTACGCAACCTGTGCCCCGACCTGGAAATAGGCATGGCACACGGACAGATGGAAGGACATAAACTGGAAGAAGCCCTGTTTGACTTTATCGACCATAAGTATGATGTGCTGTGCTGTACCAACATAGTAGAGAGCGGAGTGGACATATCGAATGCCAATACCATTATCATCAACAATGCCCACCAGTTTGGCCTTAGCGACCTGCACCAGTTGCGCGGGCGTGTGGGCCGTAATAATAAAAAGGCCTTCTGCTACCTGATGGCGCCGCCTACCAGCTTGCTGCCGAATGATAGCCGCAAACGCCTGCAAACGCTGGAGCAATTCAATGAACTGGGTAGTGGCTTCCAAATAGCCATGCGCGACCTGGATATACGTGGAGCGGGCAACCTGCTGGGTGGCGAGCAAAGCGGCTTTATAGCAGAGATAGGCTTTGAAATGTATCAGAAGATACTGGCTGAAGCTATGCGCGAACTGAAGACCAGCGACTTTAAAGATGTTTTCAGTGAAGAACTGGAACGCAAGAAGGACTATGTAAGCGACTGCACCATAGATACCGACCTGGAGATACTGATACCCGATAGCTATGTAGAAAGCATTACAGAACGCCTTTCGCTATACACGCAGTTGGATGATATAGAAGACGAAGCCAAGCTGAATGAATTTGCACTGGAACTGATAGACCGCTTCGGGCCGTTACCCAAACAGGTAGAGGAGTTGTTTACGACTATTCGCTGCCGTGCAATAGCTAAAGAGCTGGGCTTTGAAAAGCTGATATTGAAGAATGAACAGATGCGCCTGTACTTCGTCAGCAATCCCGATTCGCCCTATTTTGAATCGGCCATATTCAACCATATCCTTTCTTATATACAGGTGCAAACCAAAAATGCCCGCCTGAAGCAGGTAGGGAAAAACTTTATGCTGATAGTAGACAGGGTAAAGAACATGGGCGATGTGCTGTGGTTCCTGGAAGGCATTGAAAAAACACAGCCGCAACCGGCTTAAGACGAAATTCATATCTACTTATTTCTTTTATCTGGTGGTTAATGTATCTTGGCTGCAAATTTGCCCCTACGCCTTGTTTGCCCCCGAGGCTCTGTATGATATCATACCTGACAACTTCGTTGGCTATAAGGCCATATCTGTTTACCAGTACAAACAAACTGCATGGAGAAAATAAAAGTTGTAGTTGCCGATGACCATCACATATTACTGGATGGGCTGAAAGCTTTATTGCAAAAACAGAAAGATATAGAGATAACAGGCCTGTATACCGATGGTAATGAACTGTTCGATTCGTTGCCCAACAGTAAACCCAACATTGCTATTGTTGACATTAACATGCCCACGATAAAAGGTGATGCACTTACACGCAAGATAAAAGAGTTTTATCCGCAGGTGCATGTAATAGCACTCTCCATGCACGATGATGCCCAGCACATCATGGAAATGATAGAAGCCGGTGTAAGTGGGTACTTGTTGAAAAATGTAAATGATAAAGAGCTTATTGAAGCTATACGCTTAGTGAGTGATGGCAAAATGTACTTCTCTGCCGAAGTATCTGAAACCATTACTACCATGGTAGTGCGTCAGCAAAAAAAGTTGGAAGAGCCCGATGAGCCACGCCTTACAGAAAGGGAAATAGAAATACTGAAGCTGATAGCACAGGAATACAGCAATGCCCGCATAGCCGAAACGCTTTTTATCAGTGAGCGGACAGTAGAAACCCACCGCAAAAACATGCTGCGAAAAACCAATAACAAAACGGTAGTAGGCCTGTTGAAGTACGCTATCGAAAAGCAGCTTTTATAACCCACCCGCACCTTTTCTCCGTACCAGTACGGATATAAAAATACCTTACAAGGTGTATTTAGCACGCTTGATGGTGAAAGTAGTTTTGTGCCTGCATCCTTACGGATAAATCCATTTGCAAACATCAAAATTACTTAAAATGAAAAAGCTATCTTATTTGCTCGCCCCCGTTTTAGCCTTTGCCGTATTGGCTACATCTTGTACGAAGGAAGATGAACCTGCCCCTACATCAACACCCACGCCAACCCCTACTTCCGGCCCTACACCCCCATCACCTACCCCCGGTGGTGATATCAGCGGTGCACTGATAAGCATCAACATGGTATATAGCTCTACACCTGCCGGTTCGCCATTCCCTATCGAGCTGGAAACGGAAATAGGCACCGCTATATTTTACAACACACCCGGTGGCAGCACGTATGTAGATGCCGGCGCAGTATCTGTAAATGATAATGCACTGGAAAAACAAAGCAACAATACTTATACTAAATTTGCTACTACCGGCATGACACCTTCTTCGCTGCAGTTCTCAAGCGGTTCTAACTGGACTGTAGCGGGTAGCTCAAGCGTTACCGGTTTCTCACATAGCCACGCTACTACCTTCCCTAAATTTACAGGTACGGTACCAACTACTGTAACCAAATCGAGTGGCGTTACCCTGACATTAAATAGCTCAACTGTAAAAGGTGCAGACTCTGTATATGTGCTGGTAGCTGCAGGTAATACAAGCGTACTGAAATCATTTGCAGCCAACGCCGGCACCGTAACCATCAGCGCATCAGACCTGTCGAGCCTGCCTAATGTTTCAGACAATACAGCCCTGTTTGAAGTATGTCCTTTCAGCTACTCTTTCGCTACCAAGAATGGAAAGAAATATGTATTCATAAAAGAAGAGGCAATAGTTAAAAACATCAATATTAACTAAGAGAAGAGATAACGGTAAAATCCTCTTTCTAAATGCAAGTTGGAGGGTGGATTTATCTGAGCGGGGCTTCTGCCCCGCTTTTTTCATAATAGGCAAATTGAAAACGGGAGCCTGCAGACTCCCGTTTTCAATTTATAGTTTTATCAGATCATCTGTCTTGCTATCGTAAAAGTGATACTGTGTAATGGGGGCATTGTTGTCTACCGCCAGTTTCAGTTTTATCTTATGCATGGCCGACCATTTTTTCAGCAGCGACTTTTTAAAGAAGTTGCCTTTGGTAATATAGGCCTCCATTATCGGGTGCACATGCAGTGTCAGGTCGCGATGGCCCTGGTTGATGAGATAATTCAGGTCTTTTTCTATTTCATCTACTATCAGTATAGATGGGCCTATCTTGCCGGTACCTTTACAGGTAGGGCATACTTCAGCCGTAGATATATTCAGTTCCGGGCGCAGGCGCTGGCGCGTTATCTGCATCAGGCCAAATTTTGAGATAGGTAGTATGGTATGCCTTGCCCTGTCGTTTGCCATGAATTTTTCCATAGCATCCAGCAGTTGCTTTTTATTATCGGGCAACTTCATATCTATGAAGTCGATGATAATGATGCCTCCCAGGTCGCGCAGGCGCATCTGGCGGGCTATTTCAGCAGCGGCTTCCAGGTTGGTAGCCTGTGCATTCTGCTCCTGCCCGGCATCGTTGCTACGCGTGCCACTGTTTACATCTATTACGTGCAGTGCTTCCGTATGCTCTATAATAAGGTAAGCACCGCTCGATAAATTCACTGTTTTACCGAAAGATGCTTTTACCTGTTTGGTCACGCCATACTGGTCGAAAACAGATGTACCGGTATTGTGAAACGATACGATATCTTCCTTTTCAGGAGCTATGCGCGATATGTATTCTTTTGTTTCGTTGTGCAGCTTTTTATCGTTCACCACTATTTTCTGAAAGCTTTCGCTCAGCAGGTCGCGTAGGATGGATGTTGTCTTATCCTGTTCGCTCAGGATGATCTGCGGGGCTTTCGCACCTTTCAGGTTAGTTTGTATCGATTTCCACATCTCAGCCAGTTCCAGCAGGTCGGTATGCAGTTCGGCAGTATTCTTACCTTCTGCAGCCGTGCGTACGATAACACCCATATTCCTGGGCTTGATGGCTTCTACTATCTTCTGCAACCTTTTACGTTCGTCGGCCGAATGTATCTTGCGCGATATAGCTACCGTATCATTGAAGGGTGTCATTACCACAAAGCGGCCGGGCAGCGATATTTCGCAGCTGAGGCGCGGGCCTTTGGCAGAAATGGGTTCCTTTAATATCTGTACGAGTATTTCGGGCTTGGGGTTGGCTACGTCTGTTATCTTACCTGTTTTTACGATCTCCGGCTCATTTTTAAAATGGCCGAAATCACTGCCCCATGATGGGTTTCCGTCTATCGATTGCTTGGTAAATTTTACCAGCGAACGGAAGTAAGGGCTGAGATCGGTATAGTGAAGGAAGGCATCTTTTTCATATCCTACATCTACAAATGCCGCGTTAAGTCCCGGCATTAGTTTCTTAACCTTGCCAAGGTACAAATCGCCCACGGCAAAGGCATCCTGGCCGTGCTGATAATGCAGCTCAACCAGTTTTTTATCTTCCAGCAAGGCTATTTCTACGCCGTCGCCGGAAGCATTAATAATAAGTTCTTTGTTCATCACCGTCGTTTTTCCAAAGCATACACTTGGCCGGTGCGCATTCCTGAATTAGAAAATCTAAAAAAACACATTAATAGCAGAAAGCCTTACATCTTTTGATAGCTTTAATAAACATCAAAGCAAGCAAAAAATGTAAGGAATCTATTTGCAAGAAGTGTGAAGGAAAAGAAAGCAGGAAAGACCGGCTTTTTAAAACCTCAAATTATTTCTTCTTCTTATGACGGTTCTTTCTCAGACGTTTTTTACGTTTGTGAGTAGCAATCTTATGTCTTTTTCTTTTCTTACCACAAGGCATACACTAATAATTTTTAGTTACTTAAAAGATTTTATATACGCATCTATTTCCTGGCTGAACTCAGGCTTGTTCACTATCTTCTTACATTTTTCAAGTAGCTCGATAGCTTTTGCCTTATTCCCGTTGCTTTTATATGCCTCTGCCAAGAAGTAGAGTGCTTCCGTATTTTCAGGTTCCTGTTTCAGTACTGTTTCAAAGCGCTGTATTGCTTTGTCGTTTTGTCCCGATTGTAGTGCAAAGCGCCCTAACATCAGGTTGGCCGGTATATGATCGGGCTTTTCACTGGCAATGCCTAGCAGCAATTGTATGCCTTGCATTGGTTGTGCGGTACCTTCTACATACGCTGCCGCCAGCGCCATCTTCACAGTATCGTTGTTGGGGTTGATCTGCAGGGAACGGTTGAAACAATCAATAGCTTCTTGCGCTTCCCAAGCCTGCATGGCAGGTGACCCTCCCCTCTGCAACAAGTCCAAAAATATTTGGCCTGCAAAGTTGAGGTTTTTTTCTGAATTCTCCAACTTCGCTGATTTTGCGTAATAATAAGCCGCTGCCGGAAACTGTTTATGCTCCTGCCAGTGCTTGGCCATATCCCAAAATACAGGAGCCATAGCCGACGAATCGGTTATGGCTACCAGTTGTTTTTCTATAGTTGCAATTTCTGCAGCTGCATGCTCAGGCAATTGCCTGCGTGCTGCAGCAAGTATCGAATCGGCAGAGGCAGGCTGCATATTGCCACCCTGATGCATATCACCGGTAGCTGCAGGCACGGCTGCCTTATCCTTCGATGCAGGCGGCACTGTATTGCCTCCCCAGTATAATATTGCTATAAGGCCTATGGCCGCTGCAAGCGAGATATAATGTATTGGTCGCAAAAACTAAAAATTTCTGCGCAAAGTTAGCGAATCGCATCCGTACCAGACGCAGTTGCCATCATTATTCCTTTTCTACCATTTCAGCATCCTGTTCATGATGCTCTTTCAGCTCGTGCTTTGATTCTTTTACCGCTTGCACAAACTCTTTTGCAGGTTTGAAAGCAGGTATGAAATGTTCGGGTATCTCTACAGCTACATTCTTCTTGATATTACGTCCAATCTTCGCTGCACGTTTTTTCAGAATAAAACTACCAAAGCCACGAACATATACAGGTTCACCTTCTACCAGCGAAGATTTCACTTCTTTGAAAAACGCTTCCAAGGCAACGAGGATGTCAACTTTGGGAATACCGGTTTTTTCAGCAATGCTGGTTACAACATCGGCTTTTCTCATAACTTATACATTTTAGAAATTAAAAGAATAAAAATGTAACTAAATCCTCCTATATAACAGGGTTTTAATCAAACAAATGTGTTTAATGCAAAATTAGGGCAATTTTTACGCCATATTCTGCATAAACCGAAATAATTTACTTTAATAATATATTAAAAATCAATCCGATAGCGGGATAATATTCTGAAAACCGCACCCCAAGCCTCATACAATATAAAATATCATATCAAATACATTGAGTTTAAGCAGGTTTTTCAATAATGCATTGAACTACCATTACTTATACACATCTTGTATTATTCGGTTTATTGGGGTGATATTTACCCAAATTGTGCCACAATATGGTACACTTTTGTAGAATATTATATGCATAATGCCTGGCCCCGATGCTACCCGCACGCATATAGAAATCCATGCCCGATAAGCGCAGGTGCAGTACTTTTGCACAAATTTCCATAGCCGTGCAGGATATAAAGAAAAGAAAGGCAGTAGCTTATTGGTTGTTGGCAGGTGTAGCGATGATAATCATACAGGTATTGCTGGGGGGCATTACCCGCCTTACAGGTTCGGGACTGTCTATAACGGAATGGAAACCTATCATGGGTGCTTTCCCGCCCCTGAGCGAAGCAGAATGGCAGGCAGCATTTGATAAGTACCAGGACATCGCCCAATTCAAATACGTCAACAGCCACTTCGAGCTCAGCGATTTTCAATTCATATATTTCTGGGAATGGTTCCATCGCCTGTGGGCCAGGCTGCTGGGTGTAGTGTTTGCTATTGGCTTCATATACTTCCTGTCTAAAAAATATTTTGATAAAGAGATGATACTGCCATTCGTCATCCTCTTTATACTGGGCGCTGCACAAGGTGCCATAGGTTGGATAATGGTAGCCAGCGGCCTGAATGATACCGACTTGTATGTAAATCATATAAAACTGGCACTGCACTTTATGGCAGCGCTGCTGCTACTATGCTACACACTGTGGTTTGCCCTGAAGTTATTGGTGCCTGAAAGCGCTATTGTATATAATACACGATTGAAAAACTTTACACTCATTATAACCGTGTTGCTCTGTGTGCAACTGGTATATGGCGCATTTATGTCGGGGCTGAAAGCGGCAATGGCAGCGGCTACATGGCCCACCATCAATGGCGCATGGATACCCGACAGGCTGATGGTGCAAAGCTTTATCAACCATCCTATCAATGTACACTTTATGCACCGCCAACTGGCCTACCTGTTGTTCACGCTTATCATGTTCTGGTTTGGCAATGCCATCAAACATGGCAAAAACCAACCTAGCAGCCTGCTGAACAAGGCACGCATATGGCCATTCATACTGGTGATAACACAGGTACTGCTGGGTATCATTACCGTGGTAAGCGCTCCACGCATTGTGCTGGGTAAGTTTGGCACGTATGAACTGCTGGCAGAAACACACCAGGTGGTAGCCATGTTCCTGTTGATGGCACTGGTAGTAAATATATATGGCCTGCGTAGCAAACGTACTGCAGCTTAGCATTTTACAATAACAATACATTATTAATACTGCAAAGGCGGAAAGTTTTTGTATCTTAATAAATAGAAACAGCTTTTGCCACATGCGCGCCATCATCCATAGCATTTTCAGGTTTTTACCTGTGCAGCTTCTATTGCTGCACTTTCGTAAATACCAGTTGCTATTGGTATTCTGGTTCATCCTGTTTACCACCATCACGGGAAATTTTGCGGCAGCATTCGGGGCATCATCCTTGTTCCTGGCACCTGAATATTTAGGGGAGATAAACTTTTTCAGTATGCTATTGCTGGGTGGTGCTACTGCTGTATTTATCATGGCATGGCACATCACCACCTTCATCATTCACAGCACTCGCATACCATTTCTGGGCGCTACCCGCCACGCCTTTATAAAGTATTGCATCAATAATTCAATACTGCCATTAGCCTTCCTCATCTTCTACTCTATAATAGCTATCCGCTTTCAATGGCAGAATGAATATGCAAAGGGCATCGAGGTATTGCGCTTCCAGCTTGGGTTTTACCTTGGCTTCCTGCTGATCATCATTATATCATTCGCCTATTTCTTTCGTGTGGACCGCGACCTGCTGAAAGTAGTACTATCGCGCATTACCAACCCTGCACGTATTCGCGAGATCATACCTTATGACAGCCTGGATTATGATATAGACATTGTACGTGCCGAAACTTTTATTACCGGCAGGCTGCGTATCGGCAAATGTTCGGAACTGGAGCCTTATGCGCCAAGGCTGATGCAAACCGTACTGCGCAAGCACCACCGCAATGCCATTACGGCTACCATCTTTGCTTTATTTGTTTTGTTACTGTCCGGCATATTTATGGAAGACCCACGCTTGAGGGTACCTGCCGGTTCCGGCTTCCTTATATTGTTTTCCATCATCATGGGCATTGTAGGCGCTGTAAAATATTTCCTGCGCAGTTGGGAAATGCTGGGGTGGATTTGCATTACGCTGTTGTTATCGCTGCTGGTGAAGTATAAGATATTCGACTTCCGCAGTATAGCTTATGGCATGGACTATAAAACGCAGGCCGATAAACGCCCCGATTATAACTATGATTATCTCTCTAAAATATTCACCCGCCGGCGTTATGATGAAGACAAGCAAAAAGAGATAGCCCGCCTGGATGCCTGGAAACAGAAAAACATGAAAGATGGCAAGCAACCGCCATTGGTTATTGTAACGTTGAGCGGTGGTGGCTCTCGTGCTGCCTACTGGGGGTTCCGTTCGCTGCAATATATAGACAGCGCGACACACGGAAAACTCTTTAAAAATACGGTGCTGATTACTGGAGCATCTGGCGGCATGCTGGGGGGGGCTTACTGGCGCGAGCTGCACAACCTGTATAACCAGGGCAATATCAAAAATCCTTACCTGCCCACCTACCAGGATAACATAGGCAAAGACCTGCTGAATGCTATTATTTACTCCTTTGCCAGTGTAGACCTCATATCGCCTTTCAATAAAATATCGGTATCGGGTTATTCCTATACCAAAGACCGTGGCTATGCCATGGAGCAGGAGTTGATAAGCAATACCAATGGTATGCTGGATAAAAAGCTGGAAGATTACCGAAGCCGCGAAGCCAGTGCCGATGTGCCTATGATGATAGTAAATGCCACTATTGTAAATGATGGAAGAAGGCTGATGATGGCCGGCCAACCGGTGGCTTATTTAACACAACCGGCACTGGGTGTGCAGGATAGTAGCTATACACCTATCGATGCGGTAGACTTTGCTGCCTTCTTTCAAAATCAGAACCCTTATAACCTGCGCCTTACTACGGCACTGCGTATGAATGCCACATTCCCTTACATATTGCCGGTAGTGAAACTGCCTTCAAAGCCGGAAATGAATATTATGGATGCAGGGCTGCGCGATAATTTTGGCATAGAGACAGCTGTGCGCTACCTGAGTGTAATGCGCGACTGGCTGCAGCAAAACACGCGCGATGTAATACTGCTACAAATACGAGATACACGTGAGCACGAGATATTTCCGGCAACGGATATGAATACAATGGGTAAGATGATGGCAGACCCCGTGTTTGTGATACAAACCAAATGGGAATCTTTCCAATCCTACTATCATGGCTACCTGAAAGACTATGCCGAGCAGAATTTTAAAGGCAAACTGCATGTAGTGAACATGCAATACATACCGCAGTTCTCTGAAAAAACAGCAGCCCTTAATTTCCACCTGACAGCGCGCGAGAAATCAGACCTTGCACATTCCATCAACCATCCGCAAAACAAAGCTGCAACAGATAGCATTATCCGGGTTATTAACGGAGAGTAGCTGATAATCGCTACTTTTGATGCGATTCGCTCTACAATGAAGGTTACAGGTTTCAGTTTCATCCGCAATGCTATACAATACGATTACCCGATAAAAGAGGCTATCTTATCTATACTGCCACTGTGCGATGCATTTGTGATAGCCGTGGGCAAATCAGAAGACAGCACGCTGGACATGATACGTAGCATAGCCCCCGATAAGATACGTATAGTAGAAACCGAATGGGATGATAACCTGCGTACAGGTGGCCGGGTACTGGCCGAAGAAACCAACAAAGCCTTTCGTGCGATAGATGATGATACCGACTGGTGTTTTTACATACAAGGCGATGAGATCGTGCATGAAAAATATCATGCGGCTATAAAGGAAGGTATGCTGCGCTGGAAGGATGATAACCGTGTAGATGGACTGCTATTCAAGTACCTGCATTTCTATGGCTCTTACGATTATACAGGCACATCCAGCAGGTGGTATCCGAATGAGATACGCATCATACGCAATGATAAAAGCATCTATTCCTATCGCGATGCACAGGGCTTCAGGAAAGGCAATGATGAAAAGCTGCGCGTAAAACCACTGGATGCTTATGTATATCATTACGGATGGGTGAAGGAGCCCGAAGCTATGCAGCGCAAGCAGGAGATATTTCACAAGCTATGGCATGATGATGAATGGGTATCGAAGCATGTAGCCCGGGCAGATGCATACGATTACAGTAAAGACATTGATGCCCTGACACGTTTTACCGACACGCATCCTGCAGTGATGCAGGAGCGTATCAGGCAAAAGAATTGGAAGTTTGATTATGATATTTCTTTCAACCACATTTCATTCAAAGAGCGAATGAAAGCCATGGCAAAAGATGTGCTGGGCCTCAATTTCAGCTATCGCAATTACAGGTTGCTATAACTAGCGTATTACATCTTCTACCCTGTGGTTCAGGAACCTTTCTGCTTTCACCAGGTCGGTATGCAGCAACCTGTCTTTAGGCATCATATCCACTTCAGAACGGAAGGCTGCAAATACTTTTTCCAGCATAGGCGATGTTTGCTTTGGCCTGCGTAGGTCTATTGCTTGCGTTGCTGTCAATAGTTCTATACCCAAAACCCTTTGTACATTCTGCATTACGCGGCGCAGTTTGGTAGCGGCATTAGCACCCATGCTCACATGGTCTTCCTGCCCGTTACTGCTCACAATGCTATCTACCGATGCCGGTGTACACAATTGCTTGTTTTGACTAACAATAGCCGCTGCAGTGTACTGTGCTATCATAAAGCCACTGTTGAGCCCTGCATCCGGCGCCAGGAATGGTGGCAAGCCGCGCTGCCCGCTTATCAGCAGGTAGGTGCGGCGTTCAGATATATTGGCCAGTTCAGACATAGCGATGGCCAGGAAATCCAGGTTTAGTGCCAATGGCTGCCCATGGAAGTTACCACCACTCATAATGGCATCCTCATCATGAAACACTATGGGATTATCTGTTACGGAATTGATCTCTGTTTCTACCACATGGCGCACGTTATCTATCACATCTTTGGTAGCGCCATGCACCTGTGGCATGCAGCGGAAAGAATATGGGTCTTGCACCTGCTCTTTCTGAATGCCCTGTATCTCGCTATCCTTCAGCAGTTCCAGTATGCGCCTGGCTGTTTCTATCTGCCCTTTGTGCGGGCGTATGCGGTGAATAGGATGTTTGAACGGTTCATCTTTAGCCATATAGCCATCTGCCGACAAAGCACCTATAACATCGGCCCATGCAGAAAGCCTTTGTGCGGCTACCAACGACCATGATGCATAACTGCTCATGAACTGTGTACCATTCAGCAAGGCCAGGCCTTCCTTTGCAGCCAGCGGCATAGGCTCCAGCCCCAGTTCATTCAGCACATCCATCGTTTCCCTTACCTCGCCTTTATAGCGCACCTGCCCCATACCGAATATGGGCAGGCTCAGGTGTGCCAGCGGTGCCAGGTCGCCCGAAGCGCCCAGTGAGCCTTGTTCATACACTATTGGTGTGATATGCAGGTTGTAATAATCTATCAGTCTTTGAACGATGGCAGGACGCACACCGCTATACCCCTTGCTCAGCCCCTGCACCTTCAGCAGCAGCATCAGGCGCACTATTTCTTCAGGTACTTCATCGCCCATGCCGCATGCGTGGGAACATACAAGGTTTTCCTGCAATTGGGATAATTCTTCCGGCTCTACCCTTACGTTGCACAACGACCCGAAGCCTGTATTGATACCGTAGTATGTATCTCCCTTCTTCAGTATCTGGTCGAGATAGAGTCTGTTTCGCGCTACGCGCTTTAAGGATTCTGCCGAAAAGATGAGGTTATTTACATCTCCGCGGCTTAAAAAATCAATCGACAAATGCTCCGGTAATTCCATAAAAGTGGCGCAAAAATAATTTTTTGTGAATAATGATTGAGTTTTTAGTCGTCCAGGTCCCCTTTTATTATATCTACCATATCAGCCTCCATACTCGTTTGTACAGATTCGACTATACGTCCGGCTTCTTTATTGTCTTTCATTAATATGATAGTAGGTACAAACTTTATAGCATACGTTTTTTCTTCCCCGTTCTTTGCTGTTTTAGCCCTGTCTACAGCATACATGGTTAACCGCTGCACAGGGTACTTCGCCTGCGTCAATACGGCATGCAGCTTAGGCAGCAGGCTTTTTGAGTCGCTGCACCAGGTGCCCATAAAAACTATAAGGTGGTATTGTGATAAGTGTTGCTGCAGGTAGCTTATCTGTGCAGCATCGGTTTTGTAGTTCTCTTTATGACCTAACCAGTCGAAACCGGTTTCTTTTTCCAGGTCTCCGAAATTTATCTTGCCTTTATACACCGTCGAGTTATCTTCTGTATCAGTAGATATATCGAAATCTTTTTGTGCGTAGCTGGTAATGCTTATACTCATGATCAGTGCAAAAAGGATAAATTTCATTTGTTACGTCAGGTCAAATTGTTTCTGATTTGTAATAGCTTGTTTCGCAGTTGTAATAGAGATTTCCTCAGGTCTACGGTTTGGAACGCGGCCTTCTTACTGCTCTTCATTTTGGCCTTCGCACCGTTTATGGTAAAACCCATCTCCTTTACCAGTTGGTAAATGGTATTGATCTCACGAACGTTTTCAGGCGTGTACAGCCTATCGCCCTTGCGGGTGGTGCGCACCTTCATTTCAAATTCTTTCGTCCAAAACCTGATATTGGATGTATTGACTTTGAATAAAGTAGCTACTTCGCCTATGGTATAGTATTGCTTGTCGCCCGCCCAGCCATTCAGGGCATCGGTCTTTTTCAGTTCCCTTGTCTTTTTTTCGGCCACCGGCTTTTCAATAGCAGGTTCTTCTTTATCAGGTGCCACAGCTTTTTTGGCAACCCTTTTTCTGGGTTGTGGCTTTACCGGTTCCGGTAACAGTTCTTCACCAAACAGTGTAAGGACTTTTACAGACATCAGTACAAATTAACGAAAAAAAATCTAGCATGGGTAGATATATAAAATCCGCCCATTTATATACAAGTATTAGGGAAAACATGGTGTTGCCCCTTGGTTTTTACCTAAATTTGCAGTTCAATATTTTATTAGCATCCATGCAATTATCAACATTGTATGAACGCGCCCTGAAGTTCGAATTTTTAAGTGCGGAAGAAGGCGTGTTCCTGTTTGAAAATGCTCCCCTTACAGAGTTGATGTTCGTGGCCAATGAGCTGCGGAAGATACAGGTACCTCACGGTAAAGTAACGTGGATTATAGACCGCAACATGAATACTACCAACGTATGCGTGGCCAATTGCAAATTCTGCAATTTCTATCGCATACCGGGCCATGCTGAGTCTTATGTTACGGATATAGAAACCTACAGGAAGAAGATAGAAGAAACCTTCCGCTATGGTGGTGAGCAGTTGCTGCTGCAAGGCGGGCACAATCCTGAGCTTGGGCTGGACTATTATACCGACCTGTTCAGGCAATTGAAAGAAATGTTCCCTAACCTGAAGCTGCATGCTTTAGGGCCACCCGAAGTAGCACACATCTGCAAAGTATCGGACGTGAGCCACAGGGAGGCACTGCTGGCGCTGAAGGAAGCGGGTATGGATAGTATGCCCGGCCCCGGTGCAGAGATACTGAACGACCGCGTGCGCCGCCTGATATCGAAAGGTAAATGCGGTGCGCAGGAATGGCTGGACATCATGCATGAAGCACATAAAGTGGGCCTTACCACCAGCGCTACCATGATGTTTGGCCACGTGGAAACCGTGTACGAGCGTTTTGAGCACTTAGTGAAACTGCGCGAAGTGCAGGCTAAAAAACCGGAAGGAGCCAAAGGTTTTATTGCCTTTATACCATGGACATTCCAGGATGTAGATACATTGCTGCGCCGCATACGCGGTACTAAAAACCTGACCACGGGCGAAGAGTACATCCGTATGATAGCCCTGAGCCGCATCATGCTGCCCAATGTGAAGAACATACAGGCATCGTGGCTGACAGTGGGCAAGCAAATAGCACAAATGTGCCTGCATGCCGGTGCCAATGACTTTGGTTCCATCATGATAGAAGAGAATGTAGTAAGTGCTGCCGGTGCACCACACCGCTTTACCTACAAGGGCATACAGGAAGCTATAAACGAAGCGGGCTTTGTAGCGCAGCTTCGCAACCAGCAATACGAGTTCCGCGCCATACCGGAAACCATCGAAGAGCAGGTGATCAATTATTAAATACATACCATAAACTATACGAAGGGCTGCACGGATAATGCAGCCCTTTTCTTATTTTGAGGCCATGCTGATACTGGCACTTTGTTGTTTTGCTTTCTTTGCCGGCTTTATAGATGCTATGGTGGGTGGCGGTGGTTTGTTGCAATTGCCTGCCTTCTTTGTATTACAGCCGCACTTGAGCCTGGTGCAAACATTGGCTACTAACAAGACAGCTTCTTTCTTCGGCACGTCTGTATCGGCCTACCGCTATATCCAAAAAGTAGAAATAGACTGGAAGCATCTGACACCTGCTATCGTTACGGCATTCATCTGTTCGCTAAGCGGTGCACTGCTGGTAAGCCATGTACGCAAAGAGCAGTTCATGCCCTTTATTTTGATA
Organism: uncultured Bacteroides sp.; assembly: GCA_902168085.1. GTDB lineage: Bacteria > Bacteroidota > Bacteroidia > Chitinophagales > Chitinophagaceae > Polluticoccus. The sequence continues at coordinate 37,218 of CABHOP010000030.1, read as the reverse complement.
GTACTGGTGTTGGTACTACTCTATACTGTTTTCAAAAAAGAGCTGGGTCTGCATCATGTAGATAAATCGCTGACACGGAAACAATACCTGCTGTATGCCATAGGCACAGGTGCCATCATTGGCTTTTACGATGGGCTGATAGGCCCCGGTACAGGCAGCTTCCTGATATTTTCCTTCGTGGTTTTATTCGGCTACAACTTCCTACATGCATCTGCCAATGCCAAGGTCATAAATGTGGTGACCAATATATCAGCGCTGATATTCTTTCTGATAAAAGGTGCTATTATATGGCATATAGCCATACCGGTAGGTATTGCCAATATGCTGGGCAGCTATGTGGGCTCGCACATAGCATTAAAAAAAGGGAGTGGTTTTATACGCCTGTTCTTTATATTGGTAGTATTGGCACTGATAGCCAAGCTGGGGCTCGATTATATCAAACCATAACATTCAGCTTCGCCAATCGCTCTATAGCCTGCACTATGGTTTCTTCTTTTTTGGCAAAACAAAAACGTACCAGTTTATCATCTTTTTTGTGGCGATAAAAAGCACTGATGGGAATGGTAGCCACACCATGCTCACGGGTTAGCCATTGGGCAAATTCGGTATCGGGCATATGGCTGATGTGGGCATAGCTGGCCGTTTGGAAATAGCTGCCCGCTGCAGGCCGGTGTATGGTAAATGGCGTTTGCGATAGCAGCTCTAAAAAGTAGTCACGCTTTTGCTGCATCATATCGGCCACCGCCGGTAGGTCGGGTAGCGACAGGTATTGTGCCAGTGCATACTGTGCCGGTGTATTTACCGAAAAGCACAAGAACTGGTGTATGCGCCTGAAAGCAGTTGTAAATGCAGGTGGCGCTATGCAATAACCTATTTTCCAGCCCGTATTATGAAATACTTTTCCGAATGAATAGAGTACAAAACTGCGATGCCTTAATTCTTCATGTTGTAATACACTATAGTGCTGCCTGCCATCATACACCAGTTGCTCATACACCTCATCGGATAGAATGATGATATTGGTATCTTTTACCAGCGATGCCAGCATATCCCAGTCTTCCTTGCTCCAGATAGCACCTGTAGGATTATGCGGAGTATTAACGATGATGGCTTTGGTACGCAGGTTGATGGCTTGCTCCACGCGCTCCCAATCTACTGTAAAGCCGGGCGCTTGCAGTGATATGGTGATAGCCTTGGCGCCATTGGTTTCTATATTGGGTATGTAGCTATCATACGCCGGCTCCAGTACTATCACTTCATCGCCGGGCTCCAGTATGGTAGTAAAGGCAGTATAAATAGCATAGGTAGCGCCGGGTGTTATGGTTAGTTCCGTATCCGCATCTATATGCAGGCCGTAACGTTTCTTAAAGTCGGCTACTATGGCTTGTCTCAGCTGCGGCAACCCGGGCATGGGTGCATACTGGTTAAAGCCCTTTAGTGCTGCCTCATGCAGCGATTGCGATAAGCGTTCATCAATAGCAAAATCAGGAAAACCCTGAGACAGGTTGATGGCATTATGTTGTTGAGCCAACCCGCTCATTACGGTAAAAATGGTCGTCCCTTCTGCAGTGTGTTTATGAGGCAGCAACATATCGTTACAGGAATTTTTCGCCTTTGTTACGTTTCACTTCCGCCACATATTCTTTTATCTGCTGCTCGCGGTTGCGTTCACATATCAGCAACACATCGGGGGTGTCTATTACGATAAACTGCTCAAGCCCCTGCACCACCAATAGCTTTTCATTCGGCACTTTTATCATGCACTCACTGGCATCTATCACCATCACATTATCTCCATATACCGCATTGCCCAGGTAATCTTTTTCAGAATTTTCATAGGCGCTTTCCCATGTACCCAGGTCGCACCAGCCAAAGTAAGAAGGTATCACAAATACATTCTTAGCCTTTTCCATAATGCCGTAGTCGATAGATATATTGGTACACTGCGAATACAAGTTGCTGATAACTTCGGCCTCCCTGGGTGTATTATATACATTTTTAGCCATGGTAAATACCTCGTGCATTTCAGGCAGGTATCTATCCAGTGCTTCCATAATGGTCTTTACGTTCCATACAAAGATGCCCGAGTTCCAAAGGAAGTCGCCGCTCTTAAGGAAGGTGCGTGCCAGCTCCAGTGATGGTTTTTCGGTAAAGGTCTTCACACGGTACACCATATCCAGTTCTTCTTCTACATCATACTGTATATAGCCATAACCGGTATCTGGGCGTGTGGGTTTGATGCCCAGCGTAAGCAGCGCATCATGGTTGGATACGAAGGTGAGTGCATCCAGTGCCGTGCGCTCAAATGCACGCTCATCCATTATCAGGTGGTCGGCGGGCGACATGATGATGTTGGCATTCGGGTTCAGCGACATCATTTTGTGCGCAAAATAAGCAGCGCAGGGTGCGGTATTCTTGCGCGATGGCTCGCTGATGATGTTGGCATCATTCAGCTCCGGTATCTGCTCCTTCAGCGTTTGTATATATTGCTGGTTGGTGATGAAGTAGATGTTTTCCTGCGGGCATATATGCTTAAAGCGTTGATAGGTCCATTGAATCAGCGACCTGCCGGTGCCCAGTATGTCTATAAACTGCTTAGGATATCCTGTACGGCTAACAGGCCAGAAACGGCTGCCGATACCACCGGCCATTATGGCCACATAATTATTCTGATTGCTCATGTGTACTATCTGTCGAGAGATGTGCTAAAAATACTATAATTCACCCGATTATATAACAAAACAGCCCCGCACATGCGGAGCTGCTATATAATCGTACTAAAAATTAACTTATGCTTTATTCTGCTTCTGCTACTACTTCCTTCACTTCCGGTATCATGCGCTTCATCATACCTTCAATACCCGCTTTCAGCGTTATCATAGATGATGGGCAGCCCGAGCAGGACCCCTGCATCATCAGCTTCACCACACCATTATCATAGCCTTTGTAGCTAATGGCGCCACCGTCCATTTCCACCGCCGGTTTCACATAGTTTTCCAGCAGTTCCTTTATGCGTTTCACCACATCGGTATCGTCTTCGTTTATGGTATTGGCTTCTACTTTTTTCACTACCAGTTCATCATTCACCACCGCTTTACCTTCTTCCAGGTATTGCTTCAAAAACTCGCGTATGGTAGGTATCACTTCTTCCCATTGCGTTTCAGGTGTTTTGGTCAGCGTTACAAAGTTGCTGGCAATAAACACACTGCGTATAAAAGGGAAACCGAATAATTCTTTTGCTAAAGGTGATGGTGTGGCACTTGCTTCCTCAGGAAAATCAATGCTTTTACCGGGATACAACAACTTATTGGCCACAAACTTCATCGTTTCGGGGTTAGGGGTCATCTCCGTATAAATACTCACGATGGTATTTCCTGTCTTCAACATGGTATGATCAATTTTGTACAAAAATACTCATTTCCATGCTATGCCCTAATCAATTAAGGTAATATGTGTAGTGTGGAAATTAATTCCCCAAAAAATAAGGGCTACTACATCCTTATATTTTCTTTAACAGATTATAATCTGCTGAAAAACAATCAATTGATTCATACAAATATTGGTGTTGCCTTATCGGGCATGGCAGGGCGCTTGGAACAGTTTTTAAAATACATAGGCAGAACAATGATTGTGTAAACTATTAAAACCAATATATATGAAAATGATGTTTTCAGCGCTTGTAATGATCGGGATGATGCATTTCGGCGCAGCGGCTCAAAGTAAGTTCGACCAGAATTTTAAAGTATGCCGTATAGATGATAAATACGCTACCTGCGATGAGAATACACCTTCGGTAGTAATTACGAAAAAGACCAAGGATAAAAATCAAAAAACCATTGACGGTTTGCGCAGGATGGATAGCTATACCTACGTGGCACCAAAACCTGCACCTGTACCTATACAACTGGCTACCAGCGTAAAACGTAACCCACGGTTCCTTGTCTCTTACGATGACCCTCAGGCGCCATACTTAGGGGAAGAAAGCATGGTTAATGACGGGGTGCAGAAAAACAAACAACGTAACCTGAATTACCTGGATGGCAGCGTACAACGCCCACCCAGCGATGGCGGTAATTCAGACAGAAAATAAATAAGATGTGTGTGTTTTAGATAGGCGGCTGTTTCTTACGGGGCAGCCGCCTCCTTATATCTAGCGGGCATCAAAATCTACCACTACCCTTTCTGTTTTAGGGTGCGACTGGCAGGTAAGTATAAAGCCCTTTTCAATTTCATCTTTTTCCAGCGCATAGTTCACTTCCATATCCACGGCACCTTCTACCAGTTTGGCACGGCAGGTACTGCATACACCACCTTTGCATGCGTAGGGAAGGTCGGCACCATGCTTCAAGGCGGCATCCAGTATATTATCGCCGCCATAAGCCAGGTTCATATCAAACGTGGCACCATCCAGCGTGATGGATACTTTGCTCATGGCTGATGTATCATGGGCATGTGCGGCAGCCCATTTTTCACGCGCTGCTTTCGGCTGGTCAGGAGATGTGAACAGCTCTATATGTACGCTTTCAGATGGCATACCCATATCTATCAACTGCTGGCGCACGGCTAATATCATATCCTCCGGCCCGCAGATGAATGCCTCATCTATCGTATTGATATTTATCAGCGAATCGCAGAAGGCAGCACATTTTTCTGCATCTATGCGGCCATTGAACAGGGGAATATCCATCTGCTCACGGCTCAGTATATGGTACACCCGCAGGCGCTGCATGTATATATTCTTCAGGGCTTCTATCGCTTCGCGGAAAATGATGGTCTGGCGGCTGCGGTTGCCATATATCAGGGTAAAGTGGCTATCCGGCTCATTGTCCAGCACCGTTTTCATGATGCTCATCACCGGGGTAATACCACTACCTGCTACAATGGCCAGGTATTGTTTATTGGGCTTCGCTGCACTTTTGGGAGAAAATTTACCCATCGGCGGCATCACTTCCAGCACATCACCGGCCTTCAACACGGTATTAGCATGGGTAGAAAATTTCCCGTCCTCTACCTTCTTCACCGCTACTCGTAGCTCACCATCATTCGGGCTTACACATATGGAGTAAGAACGGCGCACTTCTGCACCATCCAGTTGTGTGCGGAAAGTAAGGTACTGGCCCGCTGCAAAGGCAAAGGTTGCTTTCAGATTTTCAGGCACTTCGAGTGCTACAGATACGCAATCGGCCGTTTCAGGTCGTACTTCTTTTACTTTTAATTCGTAGAACTTTAATGCTGACATCTTTATAACAACGCTTTAAGCGCTGGCAAAAATAGCTAAAAATACCTGTCAGAAAGATGATTTTACCCCAACATCCCCTCCAGCGCCTCGCGCTTTATCATGGTAAATACCTTCTTACCATCGGGGGTATATTCGGGTTGGGAGCAGGCAAAAAGCTCGTCTATCAGTGCCTGTTGCCCTTCTGTGTGCTGTATGGCATCGGTATTGCGCGACAGGCGGCGGGCCATATTGGCCAGCAGCATATCGGTGCGGCGGGCTACGGCATCGGGTGCTTCATGTTTCAGTTGGTCTACCACTTCGTCCAGCACATTTTTCTCCTCGCCGGCAGGTAGCCCGGTGGGCACACCCTGTACTACAAAGGTATTCTGCCCAAAGGGTGAAATGTCAAAACCAATACGCGCCAGGTCGGCCAGGGCATCGTTCAGTAATATAGCATCCTGCGGTGCCAGCTCGTACGATATGGGGAACAGCAATTGCTGCGATGGGGTGTTGCCATTGTTCCACTCGCCCAGCAGGCGTTCGTACCATATACGTTCCTGTGCGCGGCGTATATGCACCAGTACCAACCCCGATTTTACGGTCGTCACCAGCATGGCGCCCTGTACAGATATAATGCTGTTGCCGCTATTGCCGGCAGGTGCTTTATCATTGGTGCCATGCAGGTTGCCGGTTTGTGCATAGTGGCTGTGGGGCACTTCATGTGCGGGTATCAGGTTTTCCGTATTCTCTTGCGATGGTGCTACGGTATTGGCTATTTCATACAGGTCTTTCCATTGCTTCAGGGCATCTTTCTTTTCTATAAAGTGCGCCTGGTTTTTATTGCTGAAAGCATTGTAGAGGTAGCCCTTCTCGGTATCTGCCTTCTGCTTTTCCGTAGTAGGCAGTTGTATGCTGGATAGCTGCTGTATCTCCGGGCTCAGCGTAAAATCGAGCGATGGGGCGATGTTATATTTTGCCAATGCATGCTTCACCGCAGCATTCAGGTAAGCATACATCATCCGGTCATCTTCAAATTTCACTTCCTGCTTGGTGGGGTGCACATTCACATCCACACGCGCCGGATCTACTTCCAGGAATAGTACATAGAATGGGAACGACTCTTTTTCTATCAACCCCTCGTATGCCTGTACCAGTGCATGGTGCAGGTATGCATTGCGTATAAAACGGTTGTTGATGAAGAAGAACTGCATACCACGTGTACGGGTTGCCGCTTCCGGCTTGCCTATAAAGCCCGATATATTCAGCATATCGGTCCTTTCTTCTACCGGCACCAGGTTCTTCTCATATGAATTACCTAGCAGCCCTTTGATGCGCGTTTTCAGGTTGCCTGCTTCCAGGTGAAACTGCTCGGCACCATTGTGCCATAGCTTGAAGGCTATCTGCGGATGTGCCAGTGCTATGCGGGTAAATTCATCTACTATATGGCGAAACTCGGTGGTATTGCTTTTTAAAAAATGCCTGCGGGCGGGCACATTGTAAAACAGGTTCTTCACCATGATGTTGGTGCCCGGTGCCGTAGCGCAGGGTTCCTGTGTTTTTACTTCCGTCGCCTCTATCACCAGCCTGCTGCCTACTTCGTTATCGTGCTGGCGGGTCTTCATTTCTACCTGTGCCACCGCCGCTACAGATGCCAGCGCCTCTCCGCGAAAGCCCATCGTGCGGATGGAGAACAGGTCGTTGATATCGCGTATCTTACTGGTAGCATGGCGCTCAAAGCTCATGCGGGCATCGGTAGGGGTCATACCCTTGCCGTTATCTATCACTTGCAGCAGTTCTTTGCCGGCATCTTTTATCACCAGTTGTATATCCGTAGCGCCTGCATCTATGGCATTCTCCAATAATTCCTTCACGGCAGAGGCGGGGCGTTGTATCACCTCTCCTGCTGCTATCTGGTTGGCTATATGGTCTGATAAAAGTTGTATTACGTCCGGCACGCTGCACTTTCAGTTTCCGCAAAGGTAAGCTTTAGCAGGTGCAAAATGAGGTGGATATATGACAAGTATTGTGTTATGGATTAGACTGTTAAAAATGCTACTGTAAAGGGTAGGCAAGCAAAACAATAGGGCTATATTTGTTTCTATGGCAGGACGTATGTTTCCTAGAATATTATTGGCATTACTTATATTTCTTTTACACAATGGCGTTTGGGCACAACGCTCCAAATCCGGCATGGTGGCTTCATCTTCTCACGCAGCTGTAAACCTCAAGGCGCGCTGGGTAGATAGCGTGTTCAATAAACTGAGTGACACGCAGCGCATCGGCCAGCTGTTTATGGTGGCGGCCTATTCGGGTGGTAAGGATTATAACGAGGAAAAGATAAAAGACCTGATTTCCAACCACCGCATTGGCGGATTAATATTCATGCAAGGCACTGCCGAGGCACAGGCTACACAAACCAACCTGTACCAGCAAATGGCTCGCGTACCATTGCTGATAGCTATGGATGCGGAATGGGGACTGGGCATGCGCCTGACCGGTGTGCAAAACCTGCCCCGTGCCATGATGATAGGCGCTACGCGCGATACGGGCATGGCCTACAGGGTAGGTGCTGCTATAGCTGCGCAATGCAAACGCATGGGCGTCCATATCAATTTTGGCCCGGTGGTAGATGTGAACAATAACCCCAACAATCCCATCATCAATGCCCGCTCGTTTGGCGAGGATAAGACAATGGTGGTGAAACTGGGTATTGCCTATATGCGCGGCCTGCAGGATAATGGTGTGATGGCCTGCGGCAAACACTTTCCCGGCCATGGCGATACGGATGTGGATTCTCACAAAGATCTGCCCTCTATCCGCAAAACATTGGCGCAACTGGATACGCTGGAATTATATCCTTTCAAGAAGCTCATAGAAGCAGGTATCAAAACCATGATGGTGGCCCACCTGGAAGTACCGGCACTGGAAACCGAACCACATATACCTACCACGCTTTCTAAAAACACCATTACCGGCCTGCTGAAAAACAAGATGGGCTTTAGAGGACTGGTGTTTACCGATGCGCTGAACATGCAGGGCATTGCCAAATACTTTGCCCCCGGCGATGTAGACCTGCGCGCTTTGCAGGCGGGTAACGATATGCTGCTGTTTTCGCAAGATGTGCCTACAGCTATTGCTAAAATTCAACAGGCATTAGCCGATAGCACCATAACCTGGGCGGAAATAAATGTGCACGTAAAAAAGATACTGGCTGCGAAATATGATGCCGGCCTTTCCACCTTCAAAGCGGTGGAAAATGTAGGTGCTACTGAAGAGCTGAACAGGCAGGTAGTAGCCATCCGCACACAAATGGCGAAGCGTGCTACTACGCTGATACGCGACCGAAATTATATCCTTACCGACCTGCTGAATAACAAAAAGCACATAGGTTATGTAGGCATCAATGCCAACGACAGTACGCAGCTATCAAAGCAATTGCAGGCTGCCATACCCGATATAAACATACAATGGTTGCCCAAAGGCAGCAATGCTACAAAGACCAATAAAGTACTGGGCGGCACTACGGTAGATGATATCACCATTGTCGCCATTCACAACATGACTTTTTATCCTACCAATGGCAACTATGGTATAGATGAGCAGCAACTTTCTTTCATCAAGCAGATGGCTACCCGCCGCAATGTAATGCTGGTAGTGATGGGCAACCCTTACATCCTGAAAAATGTATGCGAGGTGGGCTCTGCCATGGTGGCTTATGAAGATGATACCATTACCGAAAATATGGTGGCACGTGTGCTGCTGCGCAAGGAAGATGCGCGCGGTGTGTTGCCGGTAAGCCCATGCATAGATATGCAGACAGAAGGTGCATCGCTGCTGGCGGGCAAGGCCGGTGTGCAGCGCAAGGATGAACTGGAATACCTCGACTTTGCAGAAGATGCCGGCGTGGTAAACCGGAAGGCGCTCGACAAACTGGATATGTTTATGCAACGCGCTATTACCGATGGTGCCTTCCCCGGTTGCAGGGTGCTGGCGGCTAAGAACGGTAAGGTGTTTTATGATAAGGCTTTCGGCTATTATACGTTCGAGAAGCACACAGCCGTTCAAACAAATACCATTTACGATGTGGCATCTGTTACCAAGGTACTGTCTACTACCATGGCGGTAATGCGCCTGGTAGAAACAGGCAAGCTGAGCCTGGATAGAACTATTGGCGACTACCTGCCATGGGTGAAGCATAGCGATAAGCAAAGCCTGAAAGTACGCGACCTGCTGCTGCACCAGGCAGGACTGAAAAGCTGGGTACCTTTCTACAAAGAAACACTGGATGAGAACAACAACCTGCGTCGTGACTTGTATAGCAACAAGCCCGATAACAGTAAATGGATAGAGGTAGCCAAAGACCTGTATATACGCGGCGATTATGTAGATACCATCTGGAACAGGATATTGAATAGTCCGCTGGAAAATAAAGGCAGGAGCGTGTATAGCGACCTTGACTTCTACTTCCTCGCAGCCATTGCAGAAGGCATTACCGGCATGCATATAGATAAATATGTGGAGGAGCAGTTTTACAAACCCATGGGCTTGAAGTACACTACTTACAACCCGCTGAAGAAATTCAAGGCCGCGCAGATAGCGCCTACAGAGAACGACATCTTCTTCCGCAAGCAGATACTACAAGGCTATGTACATGACCAGGGTGCTGCGCTGATGGGTGGTGTAGCCGGTCATGCGGGTATCTTTTCTACCGCGGGCGATGTGGCTGCTGTCTTCCAGATGCTGCTAAACAAAGGCACCTATAAAGGGCAGCGCTACTTCAAGCCGGAAACGATAGAGAAGTTTACGGCATACAATGCTACCATCAGCCGCCGCGGCTTAGGCTTCGATAAGCCATTGGCCGATAAGGATGATGCAGGGCCTGCGGGCAACCGCGTGAGTGGTTATGCATTTGGCCACCAGGGTTTTACCGGCACCTGCGCCTGGGCCGATCCTGCTACAGGCATCGTATTCGTATTCCTGTCGAACCGCATAAATCCCTCTGCGGATAATTCGGCCATCAACAGGCTGAGCGTGCGCACCGTAGCGCAGGACTATATCTACGAGTCGCTGGGCTTCGAAATAAACCATGAACGCCCCGAGGTGTATAAGGCACAATTGGCACAAAAAAACAATACGAAATAGGCAACGCCCTAAGTGCGGGCATTGCACCATTTGAATACTATCTTTGCCCCCAAATATCCCGTATGCAATTTGACAGGAACGGTTTAGATGATGATAAATTAATTGAACTATATACCGAACTGGTACGCCCCCGCATGATAGAAGAAAAGATGCTGGTGCTGCTGAGGCAGGGCCGCATCAGTAAATGGTTCAGCGGTATAGGGCAGGAAGCTATATCCGTAGGTGCTACTATGGCGCTGGATAGCGATGAGTATGTAATGCCACTGCACCGCAACCTGGGTGTCTTCACCGTCCGTAAAATGCCGTTCGATAAGCTGTTCATGCAATGGCAGGGAAAGAAAGAAGGCTTTAGTAAAGGCCGCGAGCGCTCGTTCCACTTTGGTGCCAATGAGTACCATATCTGTGGTATGATATCGCACCTGGGGCCGCAGCTGGCTATTGCCGATGGTATAGCTTTGGCGCACAAGCTGAAAAAAGAGAACAAGGTATCAGTTGCCTTCAGTGGTGACGGTGGTACCAGCGAGGGTGATTTTCACGAAGCGTTGAATGTGGCTGCTGTATGGGGTTTGCCAACCATCTTCATTATAGAGAATAATGGCTATGGCCTGAGCACACCAGTCAATGAGCAGTTTGTATGTAAGCAACTGGCCGACCGCGCCGTAGGGTACGGCATGAAGGGCATCACCATAGATGGCAATAACATACTGGAAGTTTACAAGACCATAAAAGAAGCCCGCGAATATTGCATCCGCGAGCAGAAGCCTATACTGATAGAATGTATGACCTTCCGCATGCGCGGCCATGAAGAAGCCAGCGGCGTGAAGTATGTACCCAAAGAACTGTTTGAAGAATGGGGCAAGAAAGACCCGGTAGCCAATTTTGAAAGCTACCTGCTGGAGAAAGCCGTACTATCACAGCACCTGATAAAAGACATCCGCGACGGCATACAGAAGGAAATAGAAGATGGCCTGGCTACCGGCTTTGCTGCCGGCCCTATTACGCCAGATACAGAAGAAGAGGTACGCGATGTGTATGCACCGCACAATGGTGCAGCCATAGCCCCTGCCACCGGCGCGCGTAGCGAGAAGAAATTTATACAAGCCCTGAGCGATGGCCTGCGCCAGAGTATGGAAAAGCATGATAACCTGGTACTGATGGGGCAGGATATAGCCGAGTACGGCGGTGCCTTTAAAGTCACCGATGGCTTTGTAGCGCAGTTTGGCAAAGGGCGTGTACGCAATACCCCGCTGTGCGAAAGCGCTATCGTGGGCACGGCACTGGGCCTTTCTATCAAAGGCTTTAAGTCGATGATGGAGATGCAGTTTGCCGACTTCGTAACGGTAGGCTTCAACCAGATCATTAACAACCTGGCTAAGATACACTACCGCTGGGGGCAGAATGCCGATGTGGTGGTGCGTATGCCTACAGGTGGTGGCGTGGGTGCAGGCCCTTTCCACTCACAGAGCAATGAAGCATGGTTCACGCATACACCGGGCCTGAAGGTAGTGTACCCATCTACACCCGAAGATGCGAAGGGCCTTATCATAGCGGCTATAGAAGACCCGAACCCGGTGATGTTCTTCGAGCATAAAGCGCTGTACCGCAGCATTAGCGGCATGGTGCCTGATGATTATTATACTATAGAAATAGGCAAGGCGCGACTGGTGCAGGAAGGCAGCGATGTGAGCATCATTACCTATGGCAGTGGCGTGCACTGGGCTACCGACTACGCAGCCGCTCATCCTGATACATCTTTCGACATACTGGACCTGCGTAGCTTACTGCCGCTGGACTATGATGCCATACGTGCATCTGTAAAGCGTACGGGAAAAGTGCTGCTGCTGCATGAAGACACACTGATAGGTGGCCTGGGCGGCGAGATAGCCGCATGGATATCTGAGCACTGCTTTGAGCTGCTGGATGCACCAATCGTGCGCTGCGCCAGTATGGATACGCCGGTACCCTTTGCCATAGAGCTGGAACAAAACTTCCTGGCAAAGAAAAGGCTGGGTGAAAGCGTGCAAAAACTACTGGCGTACTAAAAAGGCTTTATTAATTTCGTACAGAATACAGACACTATTATGCGTATCCCCTTTGTATTGGCCATATTATCTGCTGCTATCATACTGCAATCGTGCGGTACTGAAAATCCTAACAGGGGTAAGCCGATAGTACTGGGCGACCCTGCCACCATCGTCACAGAAACGGACTCGCAATACCTGCAAGACTTTGTGGCCGATGTGCGCCCACTGCAACCTGTAGCGGCCCCGCCGGCAGAACCACAACAGCCTGCACAGGACACTGCTGCCAAGCAACCGGAAAAAGAAGCTGCGCCGGCAGAACCTGAAAAGAAAGAACCGGAGCAGCCTAAAGAAGAGCCCCGCCAGGAATTGAAAGGCAATGGCTTAAAAGCGAACTTTAAAGAGGTAAGCATCCTGATACCTAACCTTACTACCCGCTCTTACAAACAACAAGACCTGAGCAAAGCCAGCGGCGCCAGCTTCGAGATGACCGGTGGCAAACTAAATGGTAACCAGATAAAACTAAGCGGAGGAAAAGTAACCCGCGTATCGCAACGCTACCAGACGGTTATCGTAGTGAAAAATGAACTGGGCACGCTGGTGCTTGACCAACTGAGCCGTACTACAAACTGGCAAGCCTTGAAGGGTGGTAACAATAGCTATACCATCAGCGGGCTGGATGATAAGCGACTGGAGTATGTGAAGGCAAGCCCTAACAGTATAAAGAACGCTGTGACCCGTGCTGTAAAGAACAAACGCATGAGCCGCGCTATGCAGCAGAAATGGATAAACAGTGTGCGGAATGTAAGGGCAGCGAACCAGAAGCCATTGACAGTAGAGCTACGTAGTGTGATGTGGAAGATAGATGGCAAAGATGCATCAGGCAAAGCTTTCCAGAAGCAATTGAGATTGGATATACCTTTGTAATCCTCAAGCTTTACTTAAATATAAAGAGGCTGCAATACTATGCAGCCTCTTTTATTATCAGGTACTTACTAGTCTATGGTAGCGATACACTTCAGCTCTATGGCTATAGGTGTAGGCAGGGAGTTGATCTCTACCGTAGTGCGGCAGGGTTGGTTGTCTTTGAAGTACTCCGCGTATATTTTATTGTAAGTGGCAAAATCGCGCTTCATGTTTACCAGGAAAACGGTTACATCTACCAGCTTATCCCAGCTGCTGCCGCTTTCTTCCAGCACGATGCGGACGTTATCAAATACATTGCGGCACTGGGCAGCAAAGTCAAACTCCTGGAAGTTGCCATTCTTATCCAGCACCAACCCGGGTATCTCATTGGTAACGGTGCGCGGGCCTATACCTGAAAGGAACAACAGGTTGCCTACACGGCGTGCATGCGGATAGAGGCCAACCGGCGCAGGTGCTTTATCTGTGGAAATACGTTCGCTCATAAAGTCAAAGTTCAAAAGTTAAAACCAAAAATTATAAATCAATGCACACATTCTTTATATCGGTGAAGAACTTCAGTGCTTCCCAGCCGCCTTCGCGGCCTACGCCTGAGTTTTTGAAACCACCGAATGGCGTGCGCAGATCGCGCAGCAGCCAGCAGTTTACCCATATGATGCCACTATGCACTTTGGCAGCCATACGGTTGGCACGGCTCACATCCTGTGTCCATATAGTAGCCGCCAGGCCATAGTCGCTGGCATTCGCCAGTTGCAGGGCTTCATCTTCTGTTTTGAAAGACTGCAGCGTCACCACCGGGCCAAATATCTCTTCCATATTAGTGCGGCACGATGGGCCCAGGCCTTCTATAATAGTAGGCTCTATGAAATAACCATTCTGGCATCGGCCGGTGCCTTTTATAGCATTGCCACCCAGCAATATCTTACCACCTTCTTCCTTCGCTGTTTCTATGCAGCTGATGACTTTATCGAAGTGTACCTTGCTCACCACAGCACCCTGCCTGCTGTTGTCATCCAGCGGGTCGCCCACGGTTAGTTTCTTAGCACGCTCTACAAACTCGGCTTTGAATTTTTCATAGATGCTTTCTTCTATCAATATACGGCTGCCGCACAGGCATATCTGTCCCTGGTTGGCGAAAGAAGACTGCAGCGTGGTGCGCATCATCTTATCCCAATCGCAATCGGCGAATATCAGGTTAGGGTTTTTACCACCCAGTTCCAGCGATATCTTTTTGAACATAGGTGCTGCGGTGGCAGCTATGTCTTTACCTGCGCGCGTGCTGCCTGTAAAGGATATGGCTTTTATTTCCGGATGCGCTACGATGGCCGAACCACAGTTGGGACCATTGCCATGCACAATGTTCAGCACACCGGCTGGAAGGCCGGCTTCTTTACATATCACGCTCAGCAGGTAGCCCGTCATAGGTGTTACCTCGCTGGGCTTGGCTATAACGCAGTTGCCTGCGGCCAGTGCGGGGGCTATCTTCCAGGTAAAGAGATACAGCGGCAGGTTCCACGGAGAAATGCAACCCACTACGCCGATAGGCTGGCGCAGCGTGTAGTTTACCGTGCCGTTTTCCATATTGTGGCTTTCGGTAGAAAAGTGCATCAGCCCTGTAGCAAAGAATCGAAAGTTGCTGGATGCGCGTGGTATATCCACCTTCTTGCTCAGCCACAGGGGCTTACCGTTATCATTGGTTTCCGCCAGCGCCAGTGCATCCAGGTTCTGGTCTATCAGTTCGGCTATGCGGTTCAGTATTTTAAAGCGTTCTTCGGCAGGGGTGGTGCTCCAGCCGGCAAATGCTGCCTTGGCGGCACCTACGGCTTCTTCTACGTCCTTGTTATCACTATCGGGTATCTGGCTGTAAACCTCGCCTGTAGCAGGGTTTACGTTATCCATATACTTACCGTTGATGGGCGCCGAAAGGCTGCCACCTATATAATTGGCTATTTTTTCAGGAATCCTTAAATCCATGGGTGCAAAGGTACGGTGTTGGCGTTAAAAAGGGATTTGTTGTGTTTTGTTATGAATTTTCAAGTTTTCAATTCGCGCTATTGATAATCAATGTGTATCAACCCGAATTTGTTGTGAAATGTTGTGTTTTGTTGTTTTTGATTTGCCAATAGTTTCCATACTAACTACACTTTATTACATAGCAAATATACAATAAATAATTGTTATTCAACTCTTGAGATGGCAAACTGCTTGCCATTCAGTGTAAAGGTTTCACCTTGTTGTTTGCCGACCATATGCCTGCCTATGGGCGATTCAATGGAGATAGCATAGTACTTGATGTCATCAATAGTAAAGTGACCGGCACTTACGGCAATGAAAAAGCTGCCATTATCAGTATGCACAAGGCTGCCGGGTTGTACCCGGTCATACGCTTTTGACACATCTACCCTTTCCAATGCAGACAACTGCAGTTGCGATTGATGCAGACGGGCCGTATTCATGTCTATTTCCTGCTGCATCATTTCGCGGGCAGTTTCATATTTATCGCCTGCACTGCTTTTCGTTTCATTCTGCGATGCTTCGCGCGCCGAAGCAATGGCAGCTTCTGCAGCTTTTATTGCAGCACTAAAGTGCTCACGGCAATGGGCGAATAACTGTTGCTTTAAAGACATGGGCGGACAAAATATGTAAAATACAAACAACACAACATCTACATTCCAGCAACATGCACATGGTTGTTGAAGGTTTTTCCATACCGAATGCATGATGTATGAACCATTGTCATACAAGCGTCATTCGTTTAATGAATTGACACTATTGGTTAAACAAAATATTAAAAAGTCGTGTTTCCTCAATGAATCTAAAACTGTGAACTATGATGAAACACAAATTTTTACTTACGCTTTCCTTAAGTGCTGCTATGATTTCCGGCTATGCGCAGACTGCACGGGTACAAATCATTCATAACAGCCCTGATGCTGCAGCAGCCAGTGTTGACGTTTATCTGAATGGCACCAAAGCATTGGATAATGTACCCTTCCGCACCGCGACCGGCTTTTTAGACATACCGGCAGGTGTACCTATTAATGTAGGTATTGCGCCTCAAAACAGCACTGCAGTAACAGATACCTTTTATAACCTTTCCACCACATTGACTGCCGGTGCCAAATACATAGCAGTGGCAAACGGCATTGAAAGCAGCAGCGGTTACAGTCCTGCAGTACCTTTCAGGATAAGTGTATATAACATGGGCAGGGAGGCGGCCGCGAATGCTGCCAATACAGATGTGCTGGTGGTGCATGGCAGCACCGATGCGCCTACCGTAGATGTGCGTAGTGGTATCAACACACTAGTTGACGATATCGCGTTTGGTAATTTTGCCGGTTATCTTGAACTGCCTACTGCCGACTATAAGATACGCGTAACTACTACCACAGGGGCTACTACCGTGCAAACTTACAGCGCACCATTGCAAACACTAAACCTGGACGGTGAAGCAATTGTAGTATTGGCATCCGGCTTCCTGACACCGGCTAATAACAGCAATGGCCCTGCATTCGGATTGTATGTAGCCCCTACTGCCGGTGGTGCATTAATACCACTGCCTACTACCAGCCCTGAAGCATTGGCGCGTGTACAAGCCATACATAACTGTGCCGATGCCGTTGCTGATTCTGTAGACGTATACCTGAACGGAGACAAACTGCTGGACAATTTTGCATTCCGTACAGCTACACCGTTTATAGATGCACCGGCCAAAACAGCACTGAACATAGGCATTGCACCAAAAAACAGTACCGCTGTAACTGATACGCTCTACAACCTGAATGTAACACTGGATTCTGCCGGTAGTTATATATTGGTAGCCAATGGTATCGTTAGTGGTTCGGGCTATACCCCCAGCCCCGACTTCAGGCTAAGCCCATTTGCACCTGCACGTGAGCTGGGTACGAATGCCAGTAACACAGATGTACTGGTAATGCATGGCAGTACAGATGCACCTACTGTTGATGTACGCTCTGGCGGCAATACTTTAGTAAACGATATCAGCTTTGGCAGCTACAGCACTTACCTGTCGTTACCCACCAGCAACTATACAATAGATGTAACCAATGCAAGCGGCAGTACTGTTGTTAAATCATATTCTGCGCCATTGCAAACATTAGGCCTGCAAGGGCAAGCTATTACCGTGCTGGCTTCGGGCTTTCTGGCACCAGCCAATAACAGTAATGGCCCTGCATTCGGCTTATATGCCGCACTGGCTACAGGTGGTGCATTGGTACCATTGCCGGCGGTAACCAACAGTGTAGCAAACATAGATGCCGGTAACACATTTTCTGTATGGCCTAATCCCGCTACCAATGTGCTACACATCAACGGGTGGAAAGGCAACTACAATGCAACGATATACGATGTAACAGGTAAAATGATAAGTGCTGTAACTAACAGCAACAGCAGCGACATAAACATCAGCAATATAGGCAACGGGATTTATTTTATAAGATTGGAAAATGGCACTCATAGCGAGGTCATAAAGTTTGTAAAGCAATAGGACGGGGCTAGCGGTTAGATGAAAAGGCTACCATTTCTGGTAGCCTTTTTCAATTGCAGCTTTGTGCTGTAACGTTTGTAGCTAATGCCTTTCAGGAAAATATCGCCTTCAGCAAAACCTACTTAAAATAACGCGGTGCATAATTGAATGCCAGGCCCAGGCTACCGAATAAAGGACTGAACCCTGCAATATCTGCAGACCTGCCACTAAGTGGTACAGACAGGCCCAATTGCATATTCACCTTGATAAACTTATAACCCAACTCGAGGTTGGCGAATGGTTCTAAGAAGGTATACACTGGGTGGCGTACATCGTAAGAATCGTAGCTGCTGATAGTAGCTGCACGATAATACAACCGGGGGTTGGGCGAACTGAACGCATAGAACTTCTGGAACATCAGCCGCATACCTGCCATTACAGAAAAAATATCCTGACGGCTGGTAGCGCCATGGCAGGCTGTATGAACACACGATAATACCGGGCATCATAATTCAGTTGCGGCATAAGCCTGCCGTTACGATTTAAACTGCCCATGCCTATACCGCCATACACTTCCATCTTTGCACGGCCTCCTATCGCAGAGAAATAGCCTGCACCGGCATCGAAGTAATTACCCGTAAAGCGCCCACCCATAATGGTATCATGACTCCAGCGCGTATTATCATATTCATCAGGAATATGCTCGCGGATATACCGGTTTTGCAGGGACCTGTAAGAAGCAAACACAGCTATGTGGTTTGAAACGGCATGAGCTATATCGGCAGCGGGATTGAGCCAGCCCTTGTTAAGTGAATCCGCATCGTTGCTTGTAAATTTTGTAGCCAGTACCAGCTTTGCTTCTCCTTTCTCTTTAAAGCCGGGTGAATTGACGCGGTCGGGGAAATACATGCTTTGTGTGCAGGATGCCAGCAGCAATGGCATCATACATAGTAAGAGGTAGCGGTGCATAATAGTGGTTTTACTATCACGAGCAAAACATATGCCATATAAAAAAGGCTACCAACTTACAGCCACTAAAATCATTTAATGCGGTAACCTACCAGCGTATCAACTTCTGAGCTATGGTTATCCTCGCCTCCGAAATAGCAATTGATAGAGTCGCGTCCTACAAACCCACCTTCATAAATACTATAGAGTCTATTGTATTGATTGTATATTTTACCTGAAGCACCAACACCCAACCTGGCGTACATCTTCTTGCTTATAGTATCGTATAAAGATATAGCGGGCATTACTGATGATTTGCTATAAGCAACACTATCTGAAACAGCATAATCAACTCTTAATATTGTATTGTAACTCGTATCTACACTTGGCGGAAATGAAAAACTACTGTAGTGGTGAGCAATCCGCACTTTAAATAAACCTTTATACTGTTCTCTAACATCCACTGGTTCTGTCTTGTCTTTTTTACAAGAGAAACAAAAGAGTATTACTATCAGGCAGATAAAGTTTTTCATAGGTTACCTTTTTACTAAAATAATAATAATTAAAAACCAGCCATAGTGAATATATATGTCATTTTATCCGTCATTAAAAAAAGGCTACCATTTGGTAGCCTTTTGCAATCTATGTATATGGGTTAGTAATTAGCTGCAACCTGTGGTAGTACCGCAGTTAGGACACATATAGCAGGTACCGTTCCGCAGGGTGATGTTGCCACAGTTGCGGCATACAGGCGCATCGGCGCTGGTTCCCATCATCTTTTTGATATCGGCACTGTTTTGTGCGCTTACTGCCACCGGTTTGGGTGCAGGCACTACATTCTTTTGCTTTTGTGTTTGCGGTGCTGTTACGCGTACCTGTGAAAGTTCCTGCTGTGCGGCATCATCTTCTGCGGCCTGCATCCTTTCAGGGTCCTGCACATGCACCAGGTCGCTACGGTCCAGGTATTCATAAGCCAGCAAGCGGAATACGAAGTCGAGCACAGAGGTAGCCGATTTGATGTTCGGGTGTTCTACGATACCTGCCGGTTCAAAGCGGGTGAATGTGAATTTATCAACGAATTCATCCAGCGGCACACCGTATTGCAGGCCTATAGATACCGCTATTGCAAAGCTGTTCATCAGGCTGCGCATGGTAGCACCTTCTTTGGCCATATCCAGGAATATCTCACCCAGTGTGCCATCACCATATTCACCCGTACGAACGAACAATGGCTGGCCACCTACTTTTGCCTTGATGGTATAACCACGGCGCTTGGCAGGTAATTGCTTGCGCTCTACGATGCGGCTCAGCTCACGTTTCAGCTGCGTATCCGGACTGGCCTGTACGCGCTTGTTCACTTCTTCCAGCAGCTCATCTATGGTCAGCTTGCCCATGTCCACTATTGCGCTTTCAGCAGTAGCAGCTTCAGTGGCAGCTGTTTCTTTTGTATCTTCTTTTTTCTTTTTATCGCTTTTGTTGCTCAGTGGCTGGCTCAGTTTAGAACCGTCGCGGTACAGGGCACAAGCCTTGATACCCAGCTGCCAGCTAAGTGTGTAGCAGTCTTTGATCTCTTCTACCGTAGCCTCATTTGGCAGGTTGATGGTTTTAGAGATGGCACCGCTGATGAAAGGCTGTGTAGCACCCATCATACGGATGTGGCCATGTGCATGAATGTAGCGCTCGCCTTTCTTACCGCATTTGTTAGCGCAGTCGAACACCGGCAGGTGCTCTTCTTTCAGGTAAGGGGCCCCTTCTATCATCATGGTACCGCATACGTAATCGTTGGCCGCATCTATCTCTTCATCGCTGAAGCCCAGGAATTCCAGCAGGTTGAAGTCCGGTGCATAATATTGCTCGGCAGTGAAGCCCAAGCGTTGCAGGCATTCTTCGCCCAGTGTGTAAACGTTGAATACGAAACCAATTTCAAAAGCGCTTTCTACTGCAGTATCCAGTTTTTTCAGCTCATCGGCTATGAAGCCTTTTTCGCTCAGCGACTGGTGATTGATATATGGCGCACCTGCGAATGTAGCGTGGCCTTTTGCATACTTAACGATAGCATCTGCTTCATCGGGTTTGTAGCCCAGTTTTTTCAGTGCTGTGGGTATAGACTGGTTAATGATTTTGAAATAACCACCACCGGATAGTTTTTTGAATTTAACCAGTGCAAAGTCGGGCTCGATACCGGTCGTATCGCAATCCATTACCAGACCTATGGTACCCGTAGGTGCAATAACGGTAGCCTGCGCATTGCGGTAACCATGCTGTTCGCCCATTTGCACGGCATCATCCCATGCTTTTGTAGCAGCCGTCAGCAGGTAATCAGGACAGTATTTAGCATTGATGCCCATTGGTTTTGTTTCCAGACCCTCGTACGCATCGGCAGCATCGTATGCAGCGGCGCGGTGATTGCGCATAACACGCATCATATGCTTTTTATTCTCTTCGTAACGAGGGAAAGCACCGAGTGCAGCCGCCATCTCTGCAGATGTTTTATAGGCTATACCGTTCATGATAGCGGTGATAGCACCGGCAATAGCACGCGCCTCTTCACTATCATAAGCTATACCGCTTACCATCAGCATAGAGCCAAGGTTGGCATAACCCAGGCCCAGCGTGCGATAGTCGTAGCTCAGCTGTGCCACTTCAGGAGAAGGGAACTGTGCCATCAGTACAGATATTTCCAGCACTACGGTCCACAGGCGAGTCATGTATTCGAAGCCTTGCACATCGAATATGCCGGTTTCTTCATTGAAGAAGCGGCGCAGGTTGAGCGACGCCAGGTTGCAGGCTGTATTATCCAGGAACATATACTCCGAGCAAGGGTTAGATGCACGGATAGGGCCCCCTTCAGGGCATGTATGCCATTCGTTGATGGTAGTATCGTATTGTGTACCCGGGTCGGCACAACGCCATGCAGCGTACGATATTTTATCGAACAACTGTGCCGCAGGCATTTTTTTCATCACCTTGCCATTGCTGCGCGCGGTCATTTCCCAATCTTCGTTATTGGCCAGGCGACGGAAAAATTCGTTAGGGATACGTACCGAGTTGTTTGAGTTCTGGCCAGATACTGTTTTGTAAGCCTCGCCTTCATAATCAGAAGCGTAGCCTGCAGCTATCAGCGCGGCCACTTTCTTTTCTTCTTCTACTTTCCAGTCTATAAAGTCTACTACTTCAGGGTGGTCCAGGTCAAGACAAACCATTTTAGCAGCACGGCGTGTAGTACCACCGCTTTTGATAGCACCTGCAGCGCGGTCGCCTATTTTCAGGAAGCTCATCAGGCCGCTGGATGTACCGCCACCGCTCAGTTTCTCACCTTCTGCACGGATGTTGGAATAGTTGGTGCCTACACCCGAACCGTATTTGAAGATACGTGCCTCGCGTACCCACAGGTCCATGATGCCACCTTCATTTACCAAATCGTCATCTACACTTAGTATAAAGCAGGCGTGTGGCTGAGGGCGCTCGTATGCATTTTTAGAACGCTCCAGTTCACCGGTTTCCGGATTTACGAAATAGTGGCCTTGTGCTTTGCCATCTATACCATAACTATTGTAGAGGCCTGTATTGAACCATTGTGGTGAATTGGGTGCGCAGCTTTGCTGCATGATGCTATATACCAGTTCATCATAAAATACCTGTGCATCTTTATCAGATGCGAAGTAACCGTATTTGCTACCCCATGTGCGCCAGCAATCGGCCAGGCGGTGCGCTACCTGTTTGATAGATGTTTCGCGGCCAAGGCTGCCATCGGCTTGCGGAACACCTGCTTTACGAAAATATTTTTGAGCTAAGATATCTGTAGCTATCTGAGACCAATGTTTCGGAACTTCCACATCGGTCATTTCGAATACTTTTTCACCATTCGGGTTACGTATTACCGATGTACGGTAATCATACTCGAACAGGTCGAAAACGTTCACACCATCTTTTGTGTATTGGCGGTCAAAAACCAGCCCCGCTGTTTTATTTGAAGTTTTTGCTGCAGCCATGGGTAAAAAATATTTGTTGAGATAAGTTGATTTTCCTCTGATGAATAGCGAAAATATTTAAAACAATTATGGGGGAGGAAATTAGTAATCAACCTGCTGTGGATAAAGTTACGAAGTATTATTCAATGCGGGTTAAAGCCTTTCCTATAAAGCATTTAGCTGTATTTATGCACATTTCAGCCGTGGAAAGATATTTTGTTATTTTAAAGATTATTTTATATTAAAGTAATGTACGCTAAAGGGCAAAAAATTAGCCTCGCTAAAACAGCGGGGCTAATTATATTTTACAAAAGTGTATTGCTTATTTCACTGTCAGTTTCTGCATCATCTTCTCGCCTCCGGCATTCAGCTCTACATAGTACACGCCACGTGGCATCTCGCTCAGGTCTATCTCCTGGCTGAACTCACGATCTTTCTTTTGATAGGCTTTCTCAAATACCTTCTGCCCTGTGATACCTGTTACCGTAACCGTAACATCCTTCACTTCTTTATTGCTGTTATACTGCAATACGAACTTACCTGTCGTAGGGTTCGGGAACATGTTGAAGCCTACTTCATTTTCCAGCCCGTTCACACCCGCAGGGAAGTTTCTGCGGAACTCTACGATAAAGTCTTCCGTTTCGCCCGATGTATAGGCACCACACGCTTCATCTGACGGTACGTTCGGTGCCAGATCGTTGTTCAGGATCACCCTTAATCCCGTAGGTATGTTGGTGATCACATTCTTCGGTATCGTTACAGGGTCTACCACCGTAAAGTTGCCGATGCCGGTATAGCCCGTATATACACGCTCGTACGGAAGGTCATATTGCTTGTTGTTATTGAAGTCCATAAAGATCGTCACCTTCGCATCGGCATGCTCTGCGCTGCGCATCGTATGGTATACATACATATTGTAGGTACTGTCTATATACAACACCGGTACCTGGCCGTCCGTATGGTCGGTGCGTTTGCGGCGCGCATCCGGGTTCAGTGTGTGCGGGCCGCCGGTCATATACGTATAGTCACCAATGCGGATACCGCCGATATCACTGCTGTCCTGGCTGATGCCTTCGGCCTGGCTGTAGCAATAACATTTATAGCCGGCTTTCGCATTTACCAGGCGGCCGTCCGTATAGGTCGTATCGGCTGTCGCCTCGCAGATATTGCGAACACGGTAGTATAATGGCTGGCCGGTGAAAATGAAGGGCAGCATGTCTTTATTGGTACTGCCGGTTATGCCGTTCCAGTTGATGTTATCGCCTGATACCTGCCAGTAGCGTGTGATCTCTGATTTCTTCTTCTCATACGTCGTATCGGCTACCACATAGTCATAACCTGTGCATAACGAGGTATCGCTCGGGTCTACCGTACCGGGGTTCTGAGGGCCTTTACAAGGCTCGTAGCGCATATCTACCAGGTAGTCTTCCGTTTCACCTTCACCGAAATAACCGCAGGAATCCGGGTTGTTCGGTGCATCGCGCATAATCACACGCATACCTGTAAGGCCTATCTCGGCTGTCATCGGGATCGTGATCGTATCGATCTCCGTATGGGCGACCAGCGACAGGCTGTTGATCTGTTTCTGGAAAACTTTATCGCTTGCATCAAAAACACCATCACGGTCCAGGTCTATAAAGATGCTCACGTTCGCATCTTTGGCGGTGGCAGCAGAGGTGATGCGTGATACATGTAACGCATACACCGAATCACGGTACATCTTTATCGGCGGGATGCTGTACTGGAACGTACTGTAGGTGTTTTTCGCCTGCACGTTACTGGTGGGCGGCGAGGCATTGCCATTATCCAGCAGGGTATCGCTCTTCGGCTTATAAATAGACTGGGCAATCATTTTTACATTACCTACATCAAGGCCGGTACTTATCGCAGCACCATTATCACAATAACAATAATAGAACGGTGCAACCTCTACTTTCTTCGCAGGTGTCATATATGATAAGCCGGTTGCGATACAAGTGATCTTACACCTGTACCAACGGGTCGCGGTAATAGAATCGCGGAAATCTGCCATCAGGCCCACAGGACCGAGGTAGGGGTTCCAGGTAGTGCCGTCATCAGAATACTCCCAATCATAAGTAGCATCTGCATAGAATGTTTCAGGTTGTACTTTAAATCCTTTATTAGGACAAAACAAATCCGGAGCCAGTACATTCGACTTAGGCACATCCGTACAAGGATAGCCTGCAAAGAAATCGAGTCCACAAGCATAGGTATAGTTAGAACCTGTAAAACCTGTTGTATTAGGTGTAGGGCCATACAAACGGGTATTACGGCCATTGAAAGCCGGATTTTTAGGTGCTCCGCACGAATTGACAGGGAACCCACCCGAGCCACCTGTTGTACTCACCTCTATAATAAAAGGCTGAGACGCATCTACGTACACCGGCGTTGGGAAATCTATTTTGAACCACTGATTGGCAGTAACCGGCCCCAGTGAAAAGTTATTGGGACCATAACCAACTGTTAAGCCCGTTTGAAAAGTTGTGGTAAGTGTTGTAAGGGCAGTATTACCGATAGAAACGGTCAGATTGTTAAAAACGGATGCACCCGTAGCCCAATAAGCCTGAAAGTACACTGCCGTAATAAAACCCGGTTGTGCCGGCAATGTAGCAAAGTCTCCCGGAAAATACAGGATCTGAACCTTGTAGTTGCCCCATCCTGAAGTTACGCCGAAAGGCACATAGTCGCCGCAATTCGTGGTAGTATAGGTATACTGCGGAATTTGCGCGAAGGATTTATTAGTCAGCATTGAAAGGAGCAATGCAGCAAACAATAAAATTCTTTTCATATCAAAAAGGTGTATTTATCGGTACATATGTGCGGTTAAGGTATAGAAAAAATACTTGATTTCAAATTAAAATATTTATACTAATAGTCGGTTAAAAAGCCTTTCATTTAGTTTATCTAATGAACTAAGCCCCGCTGTTTTAGCAGGGCTTAGTATATTTTACAAAAGTGTACTGTTTATTTCACTGTCAGTTTCTGCATCATCTTCTCGCCTCCGGCATTCAGCTCTACATAGTACACGCCACGTGGCATCTCGCTCAGGTCTATCTCCTGGCTGAACTCACGATCTTTCTTTTGATAGGCTTTCTCAAATACCTTCTGCCCTGTGATACCTGTTACCGTAACCGTAACATCCTTCACTTCTTTATTGCTGTTATACTGCAATACGAACTTACCTGTCGTAGGGTTCGGGAACATGTTGAAGCCTACTTCATTTTCCAGCCCGTTCACACCCGCAGGGAAGTTTCTGCGGAACTCTACGATAAAGTCTTCCGTTTCGCCCGATGTATAGGCACCACACGCTTCATCTGACGGTACGTTCGGTGCCAGATCGTTGTTCAGGATCACCCTTAATCCCGTAGGTATGTTGGTGATCACATTCTTCGGTATCGTTACAGGGTCTACCACCGTAAAGTTGCCGATGCCGGTATAGCCCGTATATACACGCTCGTACGGAAGGTCATATTGCTTGTTGTTATTGAAGTCCATAAAGATCGTCACCTTCGCATCGGCATGCTCTGCGCTGCGCATCGTATGGTATACATACATATTGTAGGTACTGTCTATATACAACACCGGTACCTGGCCGTCCGTATGGTCGGTGCGTTTGCGGCGCGCATCCGGGTTCAGTGTGTGCGGGCCGCCGGTCATATACGTATAGTCACCAATGCGGATACCGCCGATATCACTGCTGTCCTGGCTGATGCCTTCGGCCTGGCTGTAGCAATAACATTTATAGCCGGCTTTCGCATTTACCAGGCGGCCGTCCGTATAGGTCGTATCGGCTGTCGCCTCGCAGATATTGCGAACACGGTAGTATAATGGCTGGCCGGTGAAAATGAAGGGCAGCATGTCTTTATTGGTACTGCCGGTTATGCCGTTCCAGTTGATGTTATCGCCTGATACCTGCCAGTAGCGTGTGATCTCTGATTTCTTCTTCTCATACGTCGTATCGGCTACCACATAGTCATAACCTGTGCATAACGAGGTATCGCTCGGGTCTACCGTACCGGGGTTCTGAGGGCCTTTACAAGGCTCGTAGCGCATATCTACCAGGTAGTCTTCCGTTTCACCTTCACCGAAATAACCGCAGGAATCCGGGTTGTTCGGTGCATCGCGCATAATCACACGCATACCTGTAAGGCCTATCTCGGCTGTCATCGGGATCGTGATCGTATCGATCTCCGTATGGGCGACCAGCGACAGGCTGTTGATCTGTTTCTGGAAAACTTTATCGCTTGCATCAAAAACACCATCACGGTCCAGGTCTATAAAGATGCTCACGTTCGCATCTTTGGCGGTGGCAGCAGAGGTGATGCGTGATACATGTAACGCATACACCGAATCGCGGTACATCTTTATCGGCGGGATACTGTACTGGAACGTACTGTAGGTGTTTTTCGCCTGCACGTTACTGGTTGGCGGCGAGGCATTGCCATTATCCAGCAGGGTATCGCTCTTCGGTTTATAAATAGACTGGGCAATCATTTTTACATTACCTACATCAAGGCCGGTACTTATTGCCGCACCATTATCGCAATAACAGTAATAGAACGGTGCAATCTCTACTTTCTTCGCAGGGGTAGTATATGATAAGCCGGTTGCGATACAAGTGATCTTACACCTGTACCAACGGGTCGCGGTAATAGAATCGCGGAAATCTGCCAATTGCCCTACAGGACCCAGGTAAGGGTTCCAGGTAGTACCGTCATCAGAATATTCCCAATCATAAGTAGCATCCGCATAAAACGTACCGGGTTTCACAACATATCCTTTGCTAGGACATACAGGTGTGGGTGCCACTACATCTGCAGTAGGCGTACCTGTACAGGGGTAGCCGACGAAAAAATCGAAACCAAACTGATAAGAATAACGGCGTGTGCTGGCAGAAGTACTGGATGTTGTACTATAAGCATGTGTATTGCCTGTATATGTGCTACTAACCGGTGTGCCCCCTGCATATACCGGGATACCGCCAGAGCCACCTGTTTGGCTAACATCTATAACAAGAGGTTGCGTTAAATCTACATATACAGGTGTAGGAAGCGGAATGGCGAACCACTGGCCGGCAATCAGCCCGGACCATGAGTATGAACTGGCAGAAAATACCGGAGTCAACCCGGTAACATAACCGGTAAGGCTTGTGACGCTGGTGTTTCCGATAGAAACATTCAAATCATTGAGCGTAAACGAAGACGTAGCATAATATGCCCTGAAATATATGGTAGTAATAAAACCGGGAAGTGCAGGCGCAGTAGGGAAATCGCCCGGCAAATACAAAAATTGCGACCGGTAATTGTTCCATCCGGAACCCACACCAAAAGGAATGTAATTACCACCTGTTGCGTTGTTTGTATAGGTGTATTGAGGTATCTGTGCAAACGCCCCTACATATAGCCACAATGACAGAAAGAGTAATAAGGTTCTTTTCATGTACATCAGTTTTTGTATATGAAAAGGTAGTTTAAAACATATTAAAGCATAATTAAAATAAGAAAAAACAGGCATGGAATATTTTTTACCTGCGTTAAAAATTGCTTAAAAAATAAAGGAGGCTTTTGGCCTCCTTTATTTTATATAACGATTATTCTATAATACTACTCTATCACCAATTTCTGTATTTGTTTTTCGCCGCCAGCCGATAAGGTTACCATGTAAACACCACGAGGTAATTCTGTTAAATTGATCTCCTGGCTGAACTGGCCGCCATTGTGTTTATAAGTATTATTATATACCAATTGGCCGGTTATGTTTGCAACAGTAACATCTACATTGTCAAACGCTGCTGCACTGGCAAATTGCAATACAAATTTGCCTTTGGTAGGGTTGGGGTACATACCGAATGAAGAAATAGCATTTGCAGCATTAACACCCGCAGGGAACAGCCTTCTTTCAAACTTTACGATGTAATCTTCCGTTTCTCCTGAGCTATAAGGACCACAGGCTTCATCAGACGGAATGTTAGGCGTTAAATCGTTATTCAATACTACACGCAAACCGGTTTCCAAACCTGTAATTACGGTAGATGGTATTGTTACGTTATCTGCTATGGTAAAGTTTCCAATGCCGGTATAACCAGTGAATACACGCTCATATGGCACATCGTACTGTTTGTTATTGTTGAAGTCCATAAAAATGGTAATCTTGGCATCCGCATGTTCTATTGAACGCTGTGTGTGATATACTACAAGACTATAAGTGCTATCCACATCCAGTATCATAGGAGTATCATCAGTATGATCTGTGCGTTTGCGGTTGGCATCCGGATTCAGTACGTGAGGGCCACCTGTATATACCGTATACGGGCCTACGCTAATACCACCGATATCACTGCTATCATTTGCACCACCCATAGACTGGCTATAGCAATAACATTTGTAACCTGCCTTTGCATTCACCAATACAGGGTCTGAATAGGTGGTGTCATCGGTAGCCTGGCATATCATGCGTACCCGATAGTATAAAGGCTGTCCGCCAAAAACCCGCATCAGGGTATCTTTATCAGTGCTGGCTGTTATGTTCGACCAATAAACATTATCACCAGATACCTGCCAGAAACGTTGCAGTTCAGATTTTTTCTTCTCATATGTTGTATCCAGTACGATATAGTCGTAACCGGCACAAATGCTGGTATCCGTAGCCTGGCCATTACCGGGGTTAACCGGGCCTGAACAAGGCTCATAACGCATATCCACTATATAATCTTCTGTTTCACCTTCGCCGCTGAAACCACATGAATCAGCATTGTTAGGTGCACCCCTCAGCACCACACGCATACCTGTCAAACCTATTTCGGCCGACATTGGTATCTGGAAAGTATCTACTTCCGTATCTGCTATTAATGACAAACTATTTATCTGTGTTTGCATTACTTTATCGGTAACATCAAAAACACCATCCCGGTCCAAGTCTATAAACACAGTAACATTGGCATCTTTAATAGGAGCGGCTGCAGATGTGATACGTGATACGGATATCCTGTATACAGAATCGCGATACATTACTATAGGTGGCAGTGTATGCTGGAAGGTAGTGTACGTTTTGTTGGCAGTTGCATTGCCGGATGGCGGGCTGGCCACACCATTATTCAGTATCGTATCCGATTTCGGTTTGTAAATGGATTGTTCGATAAGCGTTACATTACCTATATCCAAACCTGTTGCTGTTGCAGCACCATTATCGCAGTAGCAGAACATAAAATCAGCAATGCTTATTTTCCATGGCTGTGTAGTATACGACAGGCCTGAGTTGGTACATGTAATATTGCAACGGTACCACATAGGTGTGGTGATTACATCTGATATGCTGTTTGTCGTTGCACCCATAATTGTATTCCATGTAGTACCATCATTTGATGATTCCCATTGAAACGTAAGGCCGGAGATGATGCCTGTACCGCTTACTGAAAGAGAGAATGGCTTGCCGGGACAAACTTGCGTAGGGCCTGTAACCTCAAATTCAGGTGTACCTGTACAAGGGATCAAACCCCAAAGATAACTTTGGCCTGTAGCCGGACGGCCACCACCGCATGCTACCCAGGTTGTGCTATTGGGTGTAGGAGATGCGCTTAAGTTTGGCAGCATCTGGAAATCATTCTGATTCCTGGCAATACCTACAGCCGCATATGAAGGGAAATTGCCACTGCCTACCTGATCATACAAAATCTCTACCGCACCACCTTCGTGAAGAATGTATTGATAGCTTATATAAAAGCTGGGAGAACAGCAAGTACCCCAGTTTTTAAACTCCAGTATAAATACACGATTGGGCGCAGTACCTATGGTTGTATAAGTAACCGGTGTGGTACTGGCATTTTGTCCATAGGCATCATGCCACTGTGCAATAACAGCCGGAGCCATGTACTGCATAGCACTTTGCGAT
Organism: uncultured Bacteroides sp.; assembly: GCA_902168085.1. Classification (GTDB taxonomy): domain Bacteria; phylum Bacteroidota; class Bacteroidia; order Chitinophagales; family Chitinophagaceae; genus Polluticoccus. Next base: position 6,600 of record CABHOP010000030.1, on the reverse strand, counting down.
GCGCCCAAATACATATTAGTATTATTACCAAAGCACATGTACCCGTTGGTATGTGCGGTAACTGTAGTATAAGGTACGCCACAGAAAGTAAATGGGAAGCCTATTGGTATGTTTTGTACATAACCATCATCCCAATTGCCAAAAGTGACAGGCGTACCGCTGGACAAATACGTAAAAGGTTTGTTAGACGAAACGAACGGATATGCTGCTGCCGTAGTAGGCAATTGCGCGCCGGAAGAAAATGGCAGCATCAATGCGCAACACAACGTTAAGGACAAGTTTCTTAAGAAACGTCGTATTTTTGAGGGTTGTAAAAGTTTACTTTCCATACATTTTATATAAGTTACATGATAAGACAAAGAAGCATTTTGCCCCAATGAGAACAAAATGCAATTGTAAATTAATAAACTTTAGCAAAATTTTACAAGGTCGTTATTGAGTTTCATAGGTCTTTAATCCCGTTTTAATGTTATTATTAAAATGTATGTTTATTAGTAAGCCGGTTTAAAGGGTATATATTTCTGTAAAATTCTATTATTTTTACGCGCAAAATCTGAAACATGCAATTTCCCGACGCAATTAAGTACACAAAGGACCATGAATGGCTGAAGCTGGAAGGTAACGTAGCTACAGTTGGTATTACCGAATTTGCACAACGTGAGCTGGGCGATATCGTATTTGTAGATATCAATACTGTAGGAAAGGCACTGGGTGCAAATGAAATATTCGGCACTGTTGAAGCAGTGAAAACGGTTTCTGACCTTTATTTACCTGTTGCGGGTACGGTTAATGAAGTAAATGCCGAACTGGAAGGCAATCCGGAATTTGTAAACCAGGACCCATACGGCAAAGGCTGGATGATAAAAATGACGGTAGATAACCCGGCCGAAGTAGATGCACTGCTGGATGCAGCCGGTTACAAAGCTGTAATAGGTGAATAACAGCACCCCAAAAAGCATACATTACACATCCTATAAAAGAGCAAAGTTGGTAGCATGGCTATGGACTTTGCTCATTTTTATTTTATGTTTCATACCCGGTAAAGACCTGCCGGATGTAAAAGTGCCGCTAATAGATAAATGGGCACATATCATATTATTTGGTGTTTTCAGCTACCTGTGGCATGCTGTAAACCCTGCTAACAGCACCAGGTACAGGCTAATATTGCTGATAATAACCATATACCTGGGCTGGCTGGTAGAATATGTGCAAGGGCACTACGTACCCGGCCGGAGCCAGGATAATATGGATACATTAGCTGATGGTATTGGTGGGCTGGTGGGTGTTATGGCATATTCCATGTATTATAAAATGCGAAATACACGGGCTTAGGCTATACTCTTAAGTTGCACATCGCTTAGATTCACTATTTTAGCGAGTAATACTTATATAAATCTTCTTTTTGCACAAATGATATACCGTAGTAAAGCACCACTCAGGATAGGACTGGCAGGTGGTGGTACCGATGTTAGCCCGTATTGCGATATGTACGGGGGTGCTATCCTGAATGCTACTATTTCATTATATGCATATGCCAGCATAGAACTGCTTTCTACCAACGAGATCATTATTGAAGCCGCAGACAGGAAGGAAAGCGTGCGTTATGAAAAAGCAGACAAACTGCCGATAGATGGTACGCTGGACCTTGCCAAAGGTGTGTATAACCACATAGTAACTAAATACGGGCCTGTTAACAGCGGTTTCAAGCTGACAACATTTGTGGATGCGCCGGCCGGCTCGGGGTTGGGCAGCTCTTCTACCCTGATGGTGACCATCATCGGTGCCTTTGCAGAATGGCTGCGACTACCCTTAGGGGAATATGACATTGCACACATGTCTTATCATATAGAACGCGTGGAGCTGGCTATGGCAGGTGGTAAGCAAGACCAGTATGCTGCCACATTCGGCGGTGTGAACTTTATGGAATTTTATGAGAATAACCGCGTTATTGTAAACCCTCTGCGCATCAAACAGAAATTCCTTTTCGAGTTGGAAAATAACCTGTTGCTATACTTTACTTCTACCAGCCGCCTGTCTTCTACCATCATTGAAGCGCAGAGTAAGAACGTGACGGAGAAGAATGAAAAATCGATAGAAGCCATGCACCAACTAAAGGAGCAGGCTACCATGATGAAGGAAGCACTGCTGAAAGGGGAAATAGATAATATAGGTAAGATACTGGATTACGGCTTCCGGTTTAAAAAGCAGATGGCGCAAGGCATATCCAATGATAATATAGATAAGCTATACGAATCTGTATTGGCAGCAGGTGCTACCGGCGGTAAGATAAGCGGTGCCGGCGGCGGCGGATTTATGATGTTTTACTGCCCGGGCACTACACGCTATGCGGTGCAACAAGTGCTGGAACAATTTGGTGGCGAATTGAAACAATATCGGTTTACAGACCATGGCCTGGTAACCTGGAGTATATAATATGGAATGTATAGTACTAGCCGGCGGACTGGGCACAAGGCTTAGAGGTGTGATAGGTGATGCACCTAAATGCATGGCACCCGTAAACGATAAACCTTTCTTACATTACCTGTTTGATGTGTTAGAACAGCAGGGTTGTACCCGCGTTATCCTTTCGTTGGGATACAGGCATGAAGTGCCGCTGGAATGGCTGGATACACAACAACGCAGCTTTGCCATAGACCACGTAATAGAGACGGAACCATTGGGCACAGGTGGCGGCATCAGCCTGGCGTTAGGTAAAGCGCAGGATGCTGATGTAGCGGTACTGAATGGCGATACCATGTTTATAGTGCAACTGAATGATATGTTTATGTTTCATAAGCAGCAGCAGTCGGTAACTACACTGGCGCTGAAGCAAATGATAAACTTTGACCGCTATGGCGTGGTAAAAACAGACGAGCGCAGTATTATAACTGCTTTTGAAGAAAAAAAACAATACGATAGCGGGCTTATAAATGGTGGTGTATATGTGATAAACAAAGAGGCGCTGTATGCTAAACAACTACCGCAGAAATATTCTTTTGAAAAAGATTACTTAGAAGCATTTGTGAATGAAGGCAAATTTTATGGCTATGAATCGCAAGGCTATTTTATAGATATAGGAATACCTGTAGATTACGAACAGGCACATGCAGATTTTAAAACCCTGTTTGCATGAGGATAGTGATAATAGGCCCGGCACACCCGCTGCGCGGTGGATTGGCTACGTACGACCAAAGGCTGACACAGGAGCTGAATATGCAAGGGCACCAGGCAGAGATCTATTCCTTCTCATTACAGTATCCTTCATTTCTTTTTCCCGGCACCTCTCAATATACAGATGAGCCTGCGCCTCAGGGCATTACTATACATACCGTTATAAATTCTGTCAATCCATTGAACTGGTTGAGCGTTGGCAACAAGCTGCGTAAGCTAAAGCCAGACCTGATAATTGTACGTTACTGGCTGCCCTTTATGGGGCCGTGCCTGGGAACAATACTAAGGCAAGTAAAGAAAAACAAACACACCCGCATACTGGCGATAACGGACAATGTGATACCACATGAGAAACGCCCGGGCGATGTGCCGTTTACCAAATACTTTTTAAAGCCGGTGGATACGTTTGTAACCATGAGCGAAAAAGTAAAGGCCGACCTGCAAGGTATGACAACAAAACCTGCCACTTTTTTATCGCATCCGCTGTATGATAATTTTGGTGAACCGGTAAGCAAACAGATGGCCTGTGCTAAACTTGGATTAGCTAATGATGAACGCTATATTCTGTTCTTTGGTTTTATAAGAAAATATAAAGGGCTGGATACCTTGCTGGAGGCTATGGCCGATGAGCGCATCAAGCAATCGGGCATAAAGGTAATAGTGGCTGGTGAGTTTTACGATGACCGCAAACCGTATGATGAACTGATAGAAAAACATCAGTTAAACAATGTGAAACTGTTTACTGATTTTATACCTGATAGCGAAGTGCGCTACTATTTCAGTGCTGCTGACCTGGTGGTACAACCCTACAAGAATGCTACACAAAGCGGCATTACACAAGTGGCTTACCATTTTGAAAAGCCCATGATTGTAACTAACGTTGGCGGCCTGCCCGAACTGGTGCCGCATGGTAAAGTAGGCTATGTAGCTGAGCCGGATGCTGCCTCTATAGCCAGTGCTATACTGTCGTTTTATAACGATGGCATACCTGAACGATTTAAAGAAAACCTGCAGATAGAAAAGAAGAAATATAGCTGGGCTACATTCACACAAAAGCTACTGGCCAGCGCTTTCAAATAGCTAAAACAAGCTGCCTGCCACGCCCGGCCTGTTGCGGCCCAGGTGATGGTATGCTTTATCCGTAGCTTCCCTGCCACGTGGCGTGCGAATGATGTAGCCTTCCTGTATCAGGAAGGGTTCATACACCTCTTCTATGGTTCCCGCTTCTTCGCTTACAGCTGTCGCAATATTGTTGATGCCTGTAGGTCCTCCTTTGAACTTATCAATAAGTGTGGCCAGTATCTTGTTATCCATGTCATCCAGGCCACTTTCATCTACATTCAGGGCTCGCAGGCCATGCTCTACAATGGCCAGGTCTATCACACCATTGCCCAGCACCTGTGCAAAATCGCGCATACGGCGCAGCAAGCCATTGGCAATACGGGGTGTACCGCGGCTGCGTCCGGCTATCTGCAGGGCCGCTTCTGATGTCACCTTTACATTCAGCAGGCCGGCAGCACGCATCACAATGCGTTGCAATACCTCTGCCGTGTAATAATCAAGCCTCGATTTGATACCAAAACGACTGAGCAACGGCGCTGTGAGCAGACCTGAACGGGTAGTAGCACCTACCAGTGTAAAGGGGCTGAGGTTTATTTGTATCGAGCGGGCGGCAGGGCCCGAATCTATCATGATATCTATTTTGAAATCCTCCATCGCCGCATAGAGGTACTCCTCTACTACAGTGCTGAGGCGGTGTATTTCGTCTATAAATAATACATCCCGTTCTTCCAGGCTGGTAAGCAGCCCGGCCAGGTCGGCAGGCTTTTCAATTACCGGGCCGCTGGTTTCCTTGATATTCACACCTAGTTCATTGGCCACAATGCGCGACAGCGTAGTTTTACCTAAGCCGGGAGGGCCGTGAAACAGCACATGATCCAGCGCCTCGCCACGCAAGTTGGCCGCTTTGATGAAGATGCGTAGGTTTTCCACCAATTGCGGCTGCCCCGAAAAGTCTTCGATAGACTGGGGGCGGATACTATTCTCATATTCACGATCCTGTGGGCTCAAATCATCCGTAGGCCGTACGTGGGGATTTTGCATGCGTTAAAATTAAGGAATAGGCGGCTATTTACAGGGTGAAGTTTAAAGACATTGATGTTTTAAAACCAATACCTTTGCTTCACTCAAAATGGCATATTTGATGGAAAACAAGAATTATAAGTTAGCAACTAAACTGATACACGCAGGTGTAGAACCCGACCCGAGTACCGGCGCTATTATGACGCCCATATACCAGACATCTACTTATGTGCAGGCAGCACCCGGCGACCATAAAGGTTATGAGTATGCCCGCACACAAAACCCTACACGTACCGCGCTGCAAAACGCGCTGGCTGCCATAGAAAATGGCAAATATGGCCTTTGCTTTGGCAGTGGCATGGCTGCTACCGATGCAGTAGCGAAACTGCTGCAACCTGGCGATGAAGTGATTGTAGCAAACGACCTGTATGGCGGGACGTACCGCATCTTTACAAAAGTATTTGCCAACTACGGCATCAAGTTTCATTTCATAGATATGAGCAATGCGGAAAACATCCGCGGCTATATCAATGAAAAAACAAAGATGATATGGACAGAAACACCTACCAACCCACTACTGAATATCGTAGATATTGCTGCATGTGGCATTATTGCCAAGGAGCACAAACTGCTGCTGGTAGTAGATAATACCTTCGCATCGCCATACCTGCAAAACCCGCTGGACCAGGGCGCGGATATAGTACTGCACTCTGCCACCAAGTACCTGGGTGGCCATAGCGATGTGGTACATGGTGCGCTTATTATGAACGATGCTGCATTGGAAGAAAAGCTGCGCTTTATACAAAACAGCTGCGGTGCTGTACCCGGCCCGCACGACTGCTGGCTGGTGCTGCGTGGCATAAAAACCCTGCATGTGCGCATGCAGCGTCATTGTGAAAATGGTGAGAAGATAGCTAACTACCTGCGTAACCATCCTAAAGTAGGGAAAGTTTACTGGTGCGGTTTTGAAGACCATCCGAACCACGATATTGCCAAGAAACAAATGCGCGGCTTTGGCGGCATGATATCCTTTACACTGAAAAGCGATAGCATGGATGACGCTATGCATGTGCTGAAAAATACACAGCTCTTTGCCCTTGCAGAATCGCTGGGTGGTGTGGAATCGCTGATAGGGCACCCCGCTTCTATGACGCATGGGTCTATACCGCGTGAAGAGCGTATTAAGAATGGCCTTGCTGACTCGCTGATACGGCTGAGCGTAGGCATTGAAGATGTAGATGACCTGATAGCCGACCTGGCACAAGCCATAGGCTAAAATGATACAAAGCCCCGCAATGCGGGGCTTTTTTTAGTATATATGGTATTTTGTATATTGATGCATATAAC
>CABHOP010000029.1 GCA_902168085.1 uncultured Bacteroides sp. | reverse complement strand
TTAAATTGTAAGTATTCAATAAGTGTTTTTTAACAAAAAAATCATTTCTGACATGAAAAAAATCTTACTCGCATCGCTGCTGATGGGTTCAATTGGTGCTTATGCACAAACCGTGAAAAAAGTAATTGTGGAGGATTTTACAGGCTTGTGGTGCCCACACTGTCCTAAAGGAACTGTTATTCTTGATGGCCTAGAAGCCTCTAATCCAACTAATTTAATTGTTATAGCAAACCACAACTATGCATGGAATCCACCATCTGCAGACCAATTAACTACTACAGATGGTAAAACTCTTGCCGATGGATTAGGAACAGATAACGTAGGGTATCCATGTGGTGCTATTGACCGTAAAAAATTCTCAGGTGAAACTGCCATCCCAGTGGGTCGTGGCCAATGGACAACATATTTTAATCAGCGCAAAGCCATATCTGCTATTGTATCGGTAAGTATTGCTAATCGTGTAAAAATGCCGGATGGCAGCTATGAAGCAGATATAAAAGTAAATTTCAGTGCAGCGCCTGCTTCTGGAGTGCCCCTAAAATTACAAGTATATTTATTAGAGGATAGTATCCCGTCAGCTGGTTCTATTGTTCAATATAATGCAGTAGATGGCCCTAAATCTGGTGCAAGCCCTTTAACAACTACAACTCATAAATGGTATAGTAATAATACTTTAAGAGCTGCTGTTGGCGGGGCGTGGGGTTTTAGCGATGCTATACCTGCTACACCTGTAGTTGGTACCACCTATACTAAGCATATCAAGTTTACTATACCAGATGCCAGCACTACACCCGCTACCATACCTGCAGGTGGCTGGAAAAAAGATCAGGTACACATTGTTGCTTTTGTAGCTTATGATGGCGCAGCAGCATCTGACAAAAAAGAAATACTGAATGCAGAAGAGGTAGCATTAAAAGGCTTCTTCCCAACAGGTGTAAATGAAATAGAAGCGAATACAGCTATATTGAGTGTATATCCTAACCCGGCGTCTGTAAACGATGTCATAAAAATGGAATACAACATCATGGAAAACAGCGAAGTGACTATGAAGGTGTATAATATAAGCGGCCAATTAGTAGCCCAACCTTTCAAAAGCCAAGAAGTAGCCGGCAGCCATACACTGCAATGGAGGGCATCTGAGCATAACCTGCCAGCAGGCACTTATATCATGCAGCTGTCGACACCCAATGGTATGCAATCACAAAAAATCACATTGCAATAAAAATTTGAAAGAGGCTGTTATCACAGCCTCTTTTTTTATACCGTTTCTTCTAATCATCATTAAACAATTCTTCACCTTAAAATTTTACACACATGAAAAGAATGCTTTTAGTTCTATTACTTTTGGTACTGTCATTTAATTACTGTTTTTCTAATGACCAATTAAAAATCATTAATAACTCTTGCATTGACTTAAATGTTACCGTTTATGCAGTATGTCCTAACACTTGTCAAACGGCAGCCATAACAGGGATTTTAGTTCCCTGTGGGGGAACAACTTATATTTGTTCACCTTCTACAACACCAACATGTAGCTGGAGCTTTTCAGACCCATCAGTGGCTTGCGAAAATTGGGAATTTTGGTTCGCAGTTTATTCTAATGCTTGCTCTGTAGCGGTACCAGTAACTAATGGTACTGATGTAGCAGTTGTAGGTACCGGTGCAAGCTGTCCCACAACTCCACCGAATATATTCGGCTCACTGGGCTCTATTGGGATAGGTTCCTCATCAAGCTTTAATATCGGTAACTATGCTTGTGGGCTTACACCTTGTTTCACTCCTTGCAACCAGGTTAACGCGTCTTTTTCTTATAATATTACATGGAACGACGCCACTATTACTTTCAACTAAGTATATTATAAATAACAAAGAAGGCCAGTAAAGTATTGGCCTTCTTTGTTTATAGTGCATTTAATGCATTTTCTATTCGTTTCTTCGTTTCTTCCTTGCCTATCATCTCTACTATATTGAATACGTGCGGGCCGTATTTGCCGCCTACCAGCATTATGCGCAGCGGCAGCATCACATCGCCTTTCTTTAGTCCCTGCGCGGCTACCAGCTCGTTAAAGTTGGCCTCCAGTGCATCGTGCGCCCAGCTGGCACTATCCAGCCCGGCCATCCAGGTTTCAAAAAAGGTTTTCTTCTGTTCGTTCCATTTATCTTTTATAGCCTGCAGTTCTGTTATTTCCGGCGTGGTAAAGAAGAAGTGGCCCTGCTCCCAAAAGTCGGGCAGCAGTGTGCAGCGTTCTTTCACCAGGTCTATCACTTTATGCAGGTAACCGGCATCTACCGTTACACCTTTATCGGCTATGTACGGTGTTACTAAAGGTACCAGCTCTTCGGTAGGCTTGCGCTGTATATACTGGTGGTTGAACCATTTTGCCTTTTCATAATCGAACTTGGCACCACCTTTATGCACACGGTCTATAGAGAACTGCTTTACCAATTCATCTAAGGAATATATTTCCTGCTCCGTGCCATCGTTCCAGCCCAGCATAGCCAGTATGTTTATAAACGCTTCCGACAAGAAACCGCGCTCTTTAAAGCCTTGCGTTAGTTCGCCTGTTTTAGGGTCGGCCCAGTTCATAGCAAATACCGGGAAGCCCAGGCGCTCGCCATCGCGCTTGCTCAGCTTGCCATGGCCATCGGGTTTCAGTATCAGCGGCAGGTGCGCCCATTCGGGCATCTCTTTTTCCCAGCCCAGGTACTTCCATAGCAGCAGGTGCACGGGCGCACTCGGCAGCCACTCTTCGCCACGAAAGGCATGGGTGATGCCCATCAGGTAGTCATCTACCACCACCGCCAGGTGATAGGTAGGCATGCCATCAGCCTTCAGCAATACCTTGTCATCTACCAACGATGTATCGAAACTCACCTCACCACGTACCAGGTCGGTAAACTTAATAGTTTCACCAACAGGCATTTTTATACGCACTACGTAAGGGGTGCCTGCCTGTATCAGTTGCTCCACTTCAGCCTGCGGCAGGGTAATAGAGTTGCGCATGTGGCTACGCATTTTATAGTCGTACTGCGGTGTGGGATTGGCCTCCGTTTTCATACGGCTGCGCATATCTTCCAGCTCTTCCGGCGTATCGAAGGCATAGTAGGCATGGCCGGCATCTACCAGCTGTTTGGCATACTGTGCATATTGTGCCTTGCGCTCGCTTTGGCGGTAGGGCGCATGCGGCCCGCCCTTCAGCGGACTTTCATCGGGTTCCAGCCCGCACCATTGCAGGCAGTTGTATATATATTCTTCGGCACCGGGCACATAGCGGTTCTGGTCGGTATCCTCGATACGCAGCACAAAATCGCCGCCGTGATGACGGGCAAAAAGATAATTGTATAAAACCGTGCGCACACCACCCAGGTGCAAACCACCCGTAGGGCTCGGCGCAAAACGTACGCGAACTTTTCTGCTCATAGGCAGCAAAGGTAATCAGTAAAATTCAGAGGGTGGATATTACGGTATCATGTAGGCCAGTGAAAGCGACATATTACTTGCCTTCATACTATTAGAAGGGCCGCCGCCCGGCAGGTTGTTTGACAAACCCAAACCGTATTGTCCCCGTACTACCAGCCCAAAGGCAAATTCATAACCCACACCTATATTCAGCCCCACATCCCAGGGGCGAATATTGTTATAACTCGGATCGTTACCGGCCGAAGTGCTTTCATCAATATCGTAGGTACGCATCATACCAATACCGCCGTTGCTTTGAAATGACTCAATAATGCCTTTTGTTCTGCCATGTAATACGCGCCCCACATACGGCCCGGCAAAGAACATAAAGCAGCTACCCGAATCTTCAAGACCCATATATACCTTATAAACCAAGTTAACGGGCAGCTCTGCATATCCTATTTTTGTTTTGATATCGCCGGTCAGCTTCATCTGCACCTGTCCGTTAGTTGCCAGTTCATATATTGTTTCCCTATATCCTTTGCGGGAATAAGACAGCCCGGCCTGCAGGAACAGCGCTTTCATTAAAGGGATCTCTGTAAAAAAACCAGCCTTAAACCCCGGTACACGCTTTGTATCTACCGACTGGCCATTTATTTTACCGGAAACAGATGCGGAATTATAACCAAATTCAGGCGCGAAGCGTATTTGCGCGAACAATGAAGAGAAAGAAAAAAGTAAGAGGGCTAAGCATAAGATGCGTTTCATAATAGTTTATAAGTGTTTTTGAAGCGCAAAGAAATGGTTTACCCTACAGATTTGCAACCCCTTATATCATCAGAAGATCTGCTGCACAATATTCAATACTGCACCATGATTGTATATCGTTGTATCAAATTTCCGTACCCATTTTATACGACGAATAGCATTGGTAAGAAACATAGCATCGGCATGTTGCAAGGTTTCTGTAGTTAAGATAGATTCCGCTACAGCTATTTTCTGCATGATATACCGGCGCATCACACCTGCTACGCAGCCTTCTGTAAGTGGCGGGGTGTACATCATATCATCTTTTATCCAGAAGATATTGGCTATGGTGCTTTCTATGATGTGACCATGCGTGTTGCACAACAATGCATCATTCCATTTATGGGCTTTTGCCTGTTGTGCGGCTATGGCATATAACAGGGCATTGGTGGTTTTGTAATTGGCTAGCGCATCGGGACTTTTCTGCAAGCCTTCGGCTATGCCTATTGTCAATCCTATTTCATTCAGTTCCGGCACATGTGGTTCCAAAGAGAAACATTCTATCAGGTAATGTGCCTGCTGCGATACATTATCGAAAAAACCACCACTACCGGGGTATAGCTGCAGGCGCACCCGGCAGCATTTTTCCAGTTTGTTTTTGGCTACTGTACGCAGTACTTCTTGTACCAGGGCTTCGCGTGTCAGTAGCTTAGGTACTTGCAGGTATAGGGCCGCAGCACCGCTCCACAGGCGGTCACAATGATAATCTGCCAGTTGAATAACACCATCCAGCACCAGCATGGTTTCAAACAGGCCATAGCCATAGCGGAATGCCCGGTTGTCAGCTGGTATGGTTGCATCCTGCAATGCCTGTAGTTTTCCGTCTATGTTTATATAACCCAATAGCTGCGGTTTGAAGGGTTAAAGTTCAAAAACTTAACGCAGAATTGAAATAGCAATACGGGTAACGTACTTTTGCGAAAACTTTCCGGCAATATGCAGTTTGAAAAGGGTGTACCCGTGCAATGGCTGGCCGAATTTACCGGCGCTACTTTAAAAGGTGATACAAACCAACTGGCTACAGGCATTAATGAGATACACAAAGTAACCAAGGGAGATATTTCTTTTGTTGACTTCGAGAAGTATTACAGTGCCTGCCTGCAATCGGCTGCTACCATTATCATCATCAATAAAGAGGTGGATTGCCCCGAAGGAAAGACCCTGCTGATACACCCCGACCCTTTCAGTGCGTATGTAAAGATCGTAAAGCACTTCCGCCCTTTTGAGCCTGGCAATAAGCATGTAAGTGACACGGCAGTAGTTGGCGAAGGCACACATTTGCAGCCGGGTGTATTCGTTGGCAATCATGTGCGTATTGGCAAAAATTGCATCATACACCCTAACGTAACCATATACGACCATACCGTCATCGGCGATAATGTTATCATACATGCCAATACCGTGATAGGTGCCGATGCCTTTTATTTTAAACGCCGTAAAGACCGTGCTGCGCAATATGATAAGCTGGAAAGCTGTGGCCGCGTGATAATAGAAGACCATGTAGAAATAGGCGCCGGCTGCACCATAGATAAAGGCGTGAGCGGTGATACCATCATAGGTATGGGCACTAAGTTCGATAACCACATACACATAGGCCACGGTGCGGTGATAGGCAAGAACTGCCTCTTTGCTGCGCAGGTAGGTGTAGGTGGCAAGGCCATTATAGAAGATGAGGTGATACTGTGGGGACAGGTGGGCGTGAGCAAAGACCTGACCATAGGCAAAGGTGCTATTGTATACGCACAAAGCGGTGTAGCCAGCAGTATAGAAGGTGGCAAAGTGTATTTTGGCAGCCCGGTAGAAGAGGCTAAAGCCAAAATGAAAGAACTGAACTGGGTGAAACGCATTCCCGAAATATGGGAACGTTTGACACGTATTTCCTAACGCGGCTTATTCCATTCGCTGCGTAAAAGGCCTGTAACTACCAGGTCGGTAAACTGGCCGTGCTGCACATAGCTATCGCGAATGATACCTTCTATTTTAAAGCCTAAACGCTCGGCTATTTTAGCACTGCGCACATTGGCAGGAATGAAGTGTATCTCTATTTTATTAAGCCCCACTTTATCGAACAGGAAAGGTATAAAGCGCTGCATACAAGTGTGTATGATGCCGCGGCCTTCAAATTCCTTACTTATCCAGTAGCCCAACTGCGCTTTTTCCAGCACGTGGTCCCAATGGTGCATGCCTATGCCGCCTACTATCTTACGATTGTAAAATATACCCAATGCCAGTGCTTCCTGCTGGTGCTGGGCATGCTGCGATTGCTGAATGAATTGCAGCGAATGTTCCGGTTTGGTAGTAGCATCTACCCACAATAACCATGGACGCAAATGAGCCCTCGACTCGTTCACCGAACGAAACAGTTCACCGGCATCTTCCAGTTGGTAAGAACGCAACAGCAGGTTATCGTCTATGAGTATGGAAACCATAGACCGTGAATATAGTAATTAGTGTTTAAAATGACGTACGCCGGTCATTACCAAAGCCATATTGTTGTCTTTACAATATTGAATGGTATCGTTATCGCGTACGGAACCACCTGGCTGTATCAGCGCTGCAATACCTGCTGCGTGTGCCATACGGGCGCAATCATCAAACGGGAAGAAGGCATCTGAAGCCAGTACCGCACCGTTCAGGTCGAAACCAAACTGCTTCGCCTTTTCCAGCGACTGGCGCAGGGCATCTACACGGCTGGTTTGGCCACAGCCTTTACCTACCAGTTGCCTGTTTTTCACCAGTGCTATGGCATTTGATTTCAGGTGTTTGCAAACGATGTTAGCAAACTCCAGGTCTTGCCTTTCAGCATCGGTCGTATTGCGTGCACCGGCTTCGTTCCAGTCGGCATAGTTTGCCGTATCTGTTTCCTGTACCAGTACCCCGTTCAGTATGCGTTTGTATTCCTTTTTAGGTGCCAGTGTTTCTTTCTGTTGCAGCAGTATGCGGTTCTTTTTGCCTTTTAGCAGTGCCAGTGCATCCTCATCAAAAGAAGGCGCTATCAGTATTTCGAAGAACAGTTCATTTATCTTTTGTGCTACCGCTATATTGACAGGTTGGTTAGTAACCAGCACGCCACCAAAGGCACTTTCAGGGTCGCCAGCCAGTGCGCCTTCCCATGCAGCTACTACATCTTCACGCTCAGCCACACCACATACATTGGTATGCTTGATAACGGCAAATGCAGGATTTTTAAACTCTGCGATTATCTGGCAGGCAGCATCTACATCTACCAGGTTGTTGAAAGACAGCTCTTTACCATTCAGTTTATTGAACAGTGCATCAATATCGCCATAGAAAGCAGCTTTCTGGTGAGGGTTCTCACCATAGCGCAGCGGTGTTTTATTTGCTACCGCCATCTGGAATTCGGCTGCCTCTGTGTCTTTATTAAAGTAATCAGCAATGGCTACATCATAGTGCGCGCACTCTGTAAATGCAGCAGCGGCAAACTTCCTGCGGTCTTCGATAGCCGTTTCACCACCTTTCGCGTTCAGCAATTCCAGCAGTTCGCCATACTGATTGCGAGATGCTACGATACACACATCTTTATAATTTTTACCGGCAGCGCGTATCAGCGATACACCGCCAATATCAATTTTCTCAATGATCGTCTTTTCCTCTGTTGTACTTTTTACGGTTTCCTCAAATGGATACAGGTCAACAATAACCAGGTCCAACAGGGGTATTTCGTATTCAGCTACGTGCTTTTGATCGTCCTCAAAATCGCGACGGGCCAGGATACCGCCAAACACTTTTGGGTGCAGGGTTTTTACACGGCCGCCAAGGATAGATGGGTAGCTCGTAACAGCCTCTACCGCTGTGCAGGGAATGCCCAGTTGCTCTATAAATGTTTGCGTACCACCGGTAGAATAGATAGTAACGCCCAGTTCATTCAGTTTGCGCACTATTGGCTCCAAACCATCTTTATAGAAAACAGAAATCAGCGCAGATTTTATGTTACGATTCATGTAAAAAACTTTTAACAAGTATGAAAAGAGGCGCAAAGATACTAAATAGCTATTAAAAGCTTTTCAATACAAAAGCTCCGTCGCGGGAAAGCAAGTGCAGTGGAATGCTAGAAGATTTTGCCGCAGTGGCAAGCTCTGCCGTTTCACGCCGGTTCAGTTTATTGCCCATTACAATGGTAGCAGACGGAAAATCTGACCTGATCTGTTGCAGCCCGGTAGCATCAATAGGATAATTTACCAACAGATAATCTACCGGGAAGGGCATATTCAATGCAACCGGCCGTTTCAATACAAGTACTGTTTTATTACCAATGACAAACACATCTTTAGATGCAACCTGCTTCTCCCTCCATGCATGGAAGCCGATATGTGCTGGTTTCAAGACGTAGTTTCTGTTCTTTGTATTTACGGTGCTATCGGTAAGCAGTGCGGCATAATGTTTACCTTCTATTAATTCGATATGATTGGCCTTGCTGATATTGTATGCAACCAGTGTACGTTGTTGATTGCTTTGCCAATCATCTATGCACAATAAGCACATAAAGAGACAGATAGCAGATAGTGATACCAATAGCGACTTAGCCTGCTTATAAATGAGATAATACGCCAATGCAGCTATCAGGATGTAAAGACATACAAGCTCGATAGCGGATATATCCAGATAACGCAATGGCTGCGGATTCCAGCCTTGTATAGCGAATACCATTTTGTTGAACCACTGCATACCATACTCCGTGATAAATGCAAGGAAACTGGCAAGCACGGCTATTTTACTAAACAGTACTATTAGCATACCGGCTACAAGCACGCCGCCCATGAATAACCATGCTGCTACGTTGGCTACTATAAATAGCAGCGGGAACATGTGAAAATAGTAGATGACCAGTGGTGCTATTAATATTTCGGCGACAATGCTGGCGGCAACTACGCTCCATAAAGCACGTAGTGCTCTATTCACCGGCGACCACCAACTATATACGTATCGATAGAATAACACCAATGAAAGCACAGCGAGAAATGACAACTGGAAACCTACTGCATACAGCCAGGATGGCATAGCACATAGCAAGATGAATGCGGCTGCAAATAAATAATTGAGCGTATTAGGTTGCCGCTGTAATGCAAATCCAATGCCGAGTATACTAAACATGATAGCTGCCCGCACAGCAGATGGTGATGCACCCGCCATCAAAACGTACAACCATATCAAAGGGATGGCAGCGAGATATTTCAGCCAATGATATTTCTTGTGCTTTATCCACCCTAATAAAAAAGTAATAATGAAGAAAAAGAAAGTGATATGCGAACCGGATATGGCTACGATATGTATGATACCCGTTTCCGCATAAGCTTGCCGAAGCTCCCTATCCATGTTTATTTCATCCCCTATCAGCATGGCTTGTATCAGGCCAAGCGTAGGTTTATCATGTATATACATTTCCAACTGCTGCATGCACCACAAGTGGGCTTGACGTAGCACAGGCAAACCGCCTGCATTAGTATGTGCGTGCAACACTACATCTTTAGAAGAAAGAAACTGCTGGTAGTAGATATTGTTATGTGCGCAGTATGCTGCATAATCAAACTCGAAGGGATTGCCGGCTGTAGTGATTGGTTGCCAGTTGGCAGGTAGCATTACAGTATCACCCTCACCTAGATTTAGCGGTGCTGCATCTTTGTAAACGTACACAAATGCTTCGCCAATTGCTGGTTTATATTTCTCCCCGTTCAATGCACCTATCACATCTACTTCCAGGTGCGTTCTTTTTCAGCAGGTGTATTATTGATGCGTGCAATGAACACATTGGCCTTTTCATGCCCAAACCATTTTGCATTATTACGCACGTCGGTATAATAACTAAGCAACCAGCCCATGCAAATGATAGCTGCATGCAAACTGACGGTTCTTATCACATCTATTACAATACCGTGTTTCCTTATGAATGCCGTAACACTATAACCAATAGCAGCCACAAGAACAATGGATGCAAACATTGCAAAGACATTAGCCGTGAAACCATATAGCAGAATACCTACTATTAATGGCAGCAGCAACCTAAAGAAAGGTGCACGTTCCCAAAAGAAAGTTTCTTTAAGCGGCCAGCGTTTCATAATGCATTATGGCATAGGAATACCACCACCCTGCATAGCGGCAAGCCGGTTGCGGGCGGTTTGTATATAAGTACTGCCGGGATAATCTATTATCAATGTTTCATAGTATTTCTTAGCCTCATCGGGCTTGTTCAGGTATTTCTCATACACATTGGCAATACTGAAAATGGCATCGTCACCTAATACATCTTTGCCATGGCTCTTTACTATATCCGCGTAATAGGTAATCGCTTTTTCATACACGCGGTGCTTTTCAGCAAGCTTGGCTTTCTGCATCAATATATCATCCTTCAAAGGATGTTCCGGGTATGTAGCCATGATGCTATCCAATAAGGCTTCCGCTTCTTTGTCCTTATTCTGAAACAGTAATAAATCAGCATAAGCGAATCTCCTTATCGGGACATAATTACTATCCGGCGTTATATTCTCTGTTATTAATATTGACAGGTATAACGCATCATTGGCAATCAGTTCAGAAGTAGATGCTTTCAATACCGTAAGTTGTCCCTGTGCCCATTCGAAGTCGCCACGATAGTAGGCCAGTTTAGCGTTCCGGAAACGTGCTTCCTCGCCCATATAATCTTCCCGGAAAGCTTTATCTACCTGGCTATAGAGCAATGATGCATCCCAAACTTTCCCAAGCAGCACATGGTAGTCGCCCAATTGCAGTTTCACTTCACCTGTAAATAGTTTGCTGATTCCCGGCTGTTTCAATGCTATTTCTAATATCTCGATGCCTTTTGCAGGATTATTATTATACAAGGCTTCCAGCCTGGCATAGTCCCTTGCTGCTTCCATTGTATAATAGTGCGGCGATTCTGCAAATAAGATTTCATAACTCTTTACCAAAGCCGTTACTTCCTCTTTCTTATATGCCGGGTTGATTTGCAACTGTAAGAATTGCACCCGCAACTTTTCTGCTTTGGATACGGTATATAGCGGCAGTTCTTTGCCCAGTTGCATGATCTCATCGTATGCTTTTATGGCTATGGCATATTCTTCTTCTTTGGTAGCCAGCCTTGCAAAGTCTTGTATGCGTTCACCATTTTCTTTGTTCCTGATGTCCAGTGCTACTACCTGTATCAGGGCACCCTCCCAGTCATCTTTCTGCGTATACAGCCATGTAAGCAGGTCGGCATAATAGGGGTTTTCAGGTTGTTCGTTTATACGCTTCACTAAAGCCTTTTGAGCTTGTTGCAGCTTCTTAGGGTCGTTGCCTAATAGTTCTAACAATCCTGCCTTTGTGTCCTCTGCATTATTCCGCATAAAGCCGTTGACGCCTTCCAGCATTGTGAATATGGCCTTATCAATATCACCCTTCGCTGCATACAGCCTTGATAATGGACCGGTGTACATATAAGGTGCACGGAGCAGTTCCCTTGCTTTTTCATACGCGCGGATAGCATACTCTTCTTTACCCGCGGTGGTATAGGCTGTGGCTACCTGTTGGGTAAGTATATCATCGCCATTTATAAACTGCAGGGCAATATCAAATTCTTCATTCGCCTTCTTATCCTTGCCGTTAGCAAGGTGTATGCGCCCCATGTCTATATACACCATGGGGTTATTAATTCGGATACTCTTTTGCTCTACTACAATTCTTTCGGCCTGTTTATAATCTTTTACCGCCAGCAATACATCCAGGTATTCCTTGTACACTTCCTCGTCTATAGGATTTTGTTTGTACAAAGCTTTATAGGCCTCTATCGCTTTATCGTACTGCTTTGCATCTGCATAGGTACGCGCCGTTGTGATAGGGTCTGTCTGTGCATTTGCCTTATACATTACCAAGCACAATAGCATTGCACTTATTACACTAATAATTCTCTTACTTATTTTCACTTTGCATTCTTATCGTACACAAACTTATTACCGCTCCACATATACACCTGCCACTGACCATTTAGTTTATCGCCTTCTACCAAAGGCACATACAGCTTCTGTTTATCCATATGCAGCACATAGTTCTCCTTCATTTTTTTAAAGTCGTAGTTGGCTGCGTAGTCGTAAGTATATTCTATTTTATCGGTAGTCGCATTATTTGTTTCAAATATGGCTGCCTGCTTCAATTCACCGCCTTCTATGGCTAACGCCCTTATACCTTTCATCACATCTTTAGTAGAATAGATAGCAGTGTATACCGGCAGGTAATATTTTTTACCGGCATTTAAGGTATAAATGTTCAGGTATGATTGCCCGGGATTCAGATCTTCTTTACTACTGGCACCACCATCCAGCAGCATGCCTTTCACCCTTCCATTGTCTTCGTATTGTGCTACAGCCCTGTACACTTTCATAGTGCCGCCTGTCTGGGTATCCCAGCAATAGATACGCAGTTTTTTATCATCAGAACTTACGATTTTCAGGTCGGCATTTTCAGGTATTTTCAGGTTGGCCTTTAGCAGTGCGGGCTGCTTTTCTGCTATTTGCAGCAGGTAGGCTTCCAGTTTCCGGTTGGCATCATTCAGCGAATCGGCCGGGTTTACCTCTCCTGCAAAGCTGGTGTCTTCCGGCGAGTATTCAAATCGCCAATACTGTATCCTGTTCAAATGACCTATAAGCTCCTGTTCTACCTGCGCTACAGATGGCTGCGCGATGGCCGGTAGGCTGCATAGTAATAATCCGTTTATAGTTACAGTCTTTATCAGTTTCATGATAGCTCTTAGTTTCTCAATGGCTTGCC
The DNA here is from genome assembly GCA_902168085.1 of uncultured Bacteroides sp. Taxonomy (GTDB): domain Bacteria; phylum Bacteroidota; class Bacteroidia; order Chitinophagales; family Chitinophagaceae; genus Polluticoccus. The sequence goes on along the minus strand of CABHOP010000029.1, from coordinate 18,943 downwards.
CGTTTGCAATATGCTTTGCAGGCGTTCCAATGTTTTACGCTGACCGCACAGACTCAGAAAGGCTTCGCGTTCCAGGTCTAAAAGGTATTGTTCACTTACCAATGTAGCACCACTCAGGTCACCACCACACATTACATAAGCCAGTTTTTCAGCAATGAACAGATCGTATTCACTAATGTAATTGCCCCTGAACATACCATGTGTACCTGCCAGTATGGGGCCTAAGCCACCACGTCCCTGAACTTTGATATCCGTACGTTGTATAGGTTGAGTATAGCCTTGCTCATGCATCAGTAATACCCTCCGCTTCGCATCGGCAATACGCCTGTCAGGGTTAATGGATATACCATCGGTGCCTTTACGCAGTATCGACATTTCGTAGGCTTCGTGTGCCGATGTGGACACTTTAGCCGTACCTATGTTTATGAATAGCTGCTGTAAATAATTCAGTTCTATATCTTCTTTAATGTTCCTGTCGCTGGCGCGCAGTGCCATTTCTTTTGTACCGCCTCCGCCGGGTATCAGCCCTACGCCCAGCTCTACCAGGCCTATATAGCTTTCTGCCGCTGCCTGTACTGCATCGGCATGCAGGCACATTTCGCAGCCCCCACCCAGTGTCATACCATGCGGTGCTACCACTACCGGCACACTGCTATAGCGCAGGCGCATGGTCGTGTTCTGGAATTGGCGCACAGCCATATCCAGCTCGTCATATTCCTGTTCGGCTGCCAGCATGAATATCAGGCCCACATTGGCACCTGCACTGAAGTTGGCACCGTTGTTAGCTATTACCAGTCCGTTATATTTTTCCTCGGTTATGTTTACCGACTTCTGTACTGCCTCCAGCACTTCGCCACCTATGCTGTTCATCTTGGTATTCCAGCGCAGGGCTACCACACCATCACCTATATCATACAGCTTCGCAGCACTGTTCTTCCATACTACTTGCTCATCCAGGTGTTCCAGTATGATGAAGGTGCCACTACCCGGTATGGTTTTGTAAGTTTTCGACTGTATGTCATAATATTTGCGCTGGCCATTTTCTGTTTTGTAAAATGTTTCATTGCCTGTCGCCAGCATATCTTTTACCCAGTCTGCAGCTTTTATATCCGCTGCATCCATACGTTCCAATACTTTCCTTACGCCCAGCACATCCCAGCTTTCAAACGCACCTATCTCCCAGCCAAAGCCGGCCTTCAGGGCATCATCTATTTTATACAGTTCATCGGCTATTTCAGGAATACGGTTGCTGGCATACGCAAACAGCATATGGTGAAATAACTTGTAAAAATCACCTGCTTTATCCTGCCCGTTATATAATGCCTTCAATCGCTGGTTCAGGTCATCTATGGGCTTCGCCGTTTCTATCGTTGCGAATTTCGACTTCTGCTTCGGCCCATACTCCATAGTATCCAGGTTCAGCGTCAGTATCTCCGATTTACCTTTTTCGCCTTTTACTTTCTTATAAAAGCCCTGGCCTGTTTTATCGCCCAGCCATTTGTTCTCAATCATTTTGTCGAGAAATGGCGGCATTTTGAAAATGTCTTTTGCTTCATCGTTGGGTGCATTTTCAGGTAATGCCTTGGCTACGTGCACCAGCGTATCTAAACCTACCACATCACCCGTACGGAAAGTGGCCGATTTAGGCCTTCCCATGATAGTACCTGTCAGCAGGTCTATCTCATCTACACTCATACCCAGTTGCTGCATGGCATGAAACACGGCCATAAAACCAAACACACCTACACGGTTGGCAATAAAAGCTGGCGTGTCTTTACACAGCACCGTTGTCTTGCCCAGGTATTTGTCGCCATAGAGCATCAGGAAGTCTATTACCTCCTGTTTGGTATCGGGTGCGGGAATGATCTCCAGCAATCTTAAATAACGCGGCGGATTGAAAAAGTGGGTGCCGCAGAAATGTTGCCTGAAATCTTCGCTTCTGCCCTCACTCATCAGGTGAATGGGTATGCCGGAAGTATTGGTAGTGATGAGCGTGCCGGGCTTGCGATATTTTTCTATCTTCTCAAACAACTGTTGTTTGATGTCCAGCCTTTCAATAACGGCTTCCAGCACCCAATCGCAATCTGCTATCTTAGGCAGGTCATCGTCTATATTTCCTATTGATACGTTGTTGGCTACTTCTTTGGTATAAATTGCGCTGGGTTTGGCCTTTATGGTAGCCTGCAATGCTTCGCTCACTATGCGGTTGCGCACCTGCTTGCTATCGGCTGTCAGCCCTTTTGCTTTTTCTGCTTCTGTCAGTTCCCGCGGAACAATATCCAGCAGCAAAACCTTGATACCTATACCTGCAAAATGGCATGCAATACGACTGCCCATAACACCACTACCCACTACCGCAACCTTACGAATAGCCCTGTTCATCTTTAATATTTTTTGACAATACAATTTAACCAAAAACGACAACTATTTCTTAGTTTATGTTAATCTTAACAATGACGACATATGGAAACCAAGCGCATATGCATCTGGTAGAAAAATTAAATATGCATTTTCGCCTACTCACCTTGTGTGTGCCTGTCATTATCATGCTCAGCAGTTGCGGTGGCAACGTCACCTTGAATGCCGATGCCCATATTGACAGCATAGCTGTTTATAAATCCAAAAGGCGAATGGCGGTTTACAGCCATAACAAACTGCTGAAGACCTATAAAATAGCGCTGGGCAGACAACCCAAAGACCATAAGCAATACGAAGGTGATATGCGCACACCGGAAGGATTGTACCGTATTTACGACCGTAATCCGAATAGCACCTGCTATAAAAACCTGGGTATATCTTATCCTAATGAACGGGACAGGACCAATGCAAAGAAACTGGGTAAATCGCCCGGTAGCAATATAAAAATACATGGGCTGCCCAATGGTGAGGGATACTGGGGAAAGCTGCATACATACAGGGATTGGACCTATGGCTGTATTGCCGTAACCAATGAAGAAATGGATGAGCTATTCGACAAAGTGGTCATCGGCTCACCTATCTGCATTATGCCTTAAAAATCGAAATTCTTATCCAGTTCTACTTTAGGAAAGTTCTCTTTTACGTAAATGTAATCGATGAATACGGGGTCTTTTACATCCAGGCCAAAATAGTCGTCCTTAAAGCCTACGAGAGCCGTTTTTTTACCGCTATTGAGTGCTGCATCTATCTTATCATGATATTCAGGATAACGGGCACCTTTGGGCATTTCGCGGCTTAGTACCTTTTCGTTGGAATAGAATATCAACTGCCATACCAGGTACTGATCGTGACAGTAGGTATAATAGATACCCTGTTGTTCCATGTAATGGATGACTTTCATGAAAGACTTTTCTTTTACTACCGTAAAGCTGAAATCTTTGAATGTTATCACAGAAACAATACCGGAAACAATAAATGCACCTGCGACAATTAAATATGGTTTCCTGAAGCGTACTTCATTCAGAATAAGTTGTAGTGCCAGTACCGTATACCCTGTTATGGGCAGCAGGTACCTGTAATGCATACGGGGCGATAGTATGGTGGTGCCTATTGCTATCAGTATGGCAAGGATTACTATGCCTGAAAAGGGAGCTTTGCGCAGGCAAATGATGCCAACTATCACAGCCACCGATACCAGTCCGCAAAACCCTGCAGCAAACGTTGCCTGGAAGAAATTGGGTGGATATACATCAAAAAAGAAATAGTTCCCCTGGAAGGAAGTATACACATACTTCGGCACGCGCCAAACATTTGTCAGCCAGTCGGCCATAGGGGCATTCGCATCCGGGTGATGAAAATCGGGGAGGGTCTTCCTGTAAAAATGAAAAGCAATAAGAAGCAATGCTGCAGGTAAGGTGAAGCTTACTGCTTTGGCCAAACTTTTTTGTTTGTACAAATAATAGACACATATCAATAACATGCCCGGTAGCCATAGCAGCATACTCTCATATATCAGTACTAATAGCAGCCCGGCAATTACCAAAGTACCCCTGCTAATGTTGGCTCTTTTTGTAAGCATGTATAACAATAGCGAAGACAACGTAAAAGCTGTAAGATAACCACCACGTGCCTTCATAGACCATATTGCCCAAGCGGGGCTCAACACCAGTAAAGCAATAAGCAGGGCCGGTATGTATGCCTTACCTTTATTCAGTTGCAACAATGCCTTGTAAAGAAACACCACCCCAATGGACCATAGTAACAACATAGCACACTTTACAGCTATTGCTTTCACCCCTATAACGGCATAAAAAGGCAGGATGAAAAGTTCTTCTACAAATGAAAAACCGTATTGTTGGCCATAGAAAAAAAGTGGGAACTCCTTACCCACATACATATGCTTTGCCATTATAGCTACCACACATTCATCGCCATCCAGTACCAGGTTTTCGCTCAGCAATTGCGGCAGGCGCGACAGGATACAGAGTATCCATGTAGCCCAAACCATAAAACTGCCTTGCTTTTTCATGGCAATAAAGATACTACCTGCAGCGACAGCTGAAATGTATTTAAATACAATATGATAAAGCCTGTAATCCATTATCTTTGCCAACTATGCAATCCTTACAGGAATTATTAAAAACGCATGAGCAGGATATACAAGCATTTACCCCTGCCGATGCTACAGAACTGGAATCGTACCGCATAAAATACCTGGGTGCAAAAGGCATCGTTAAGCAGGTATTTGGCGAGATGAAGAACGTACCCATAGAGCAAAAGAAAGATGCCGGCCAGTTGCTGAATGCTTTTAAACAATTGGCAGAGGCAAAATATGAAGCTTTTGCACACCTGCAAAGCAGTAACAAGAAGGCAGACAAAGCTGTAGATATGACCCTGCCGGGTACACCGTTGCCCACCGGCACCAGGCACCCGTTGCGCATGGTTGAAAACCAGATCATATCCATATTCGAAAAGATTGGCTTCAGCGTAGCTACAGGTCCCGAAATAGAAGATGACTGGCACAACTTTACCTCGCTGAATATGCCGGAACACCACCCTGCTCGCGATATGCAGGATACTTTCTACGTATCGCAAAATCCGGACTGGGTATTGCGTACACACACATCATCGGTGCAGGCACGCATAATGGAGCAGGGCCACCTGCCGGTGCGTGTGATATGCCCTGGCCGCGTGTATCGTAATGAAACGATATCAGCACGTGCACACTGCTTCTTCCACCAGTGCGAGGGTTTGTATATAGATAAGAATGTATCGTTTGCCGACCTGAAACAAACGCTGTACTATTTTGTTACAGAGATGTTTGGCCCGGATACAAAAGTTCGCTTCCGCCCATCGTACTTCCCGTTTACAGAGCCTAGTGCTGAGATGGATATATCGTGCACCGTATGTGGCGGCAGTGGCTGCAGCCTGTGTAAGCATACCGGCTGGGTAGAAATACTGGGCTGTGGTATGGTGCACCCCAATATGCTGCGCAACTTTGGTATTGACCCCGAAGTATATAGCGGTTTTGCATTCGGTATGGGTGTAGAGCGTATCACGCAGATAAAATACCAGGTGAATGATTTGCGCCTGTATTCCCAAAATGATATACGTTTCCTAAAGCAGTTTCAATCGATATAGCTGATAATGAAAAAGGTAAAATGTTGACCGTATCACATTTTACCTTTTTACTTTTACACTTTACTTCTGCATGATTCTCGTTACAGGCGCCAGTGGTTTTGTTGGGCAACACTTAGTGCAATATCTATCTGCACAAGGTAAACCTGTACGCGCACTGTACAATAGTCACCCCCCAAAAGATGAATTAATCCAGTTGCCTAACATCAGCTGGATGCAATGTGACCTGCTGGATGTATATGCCGTAGAAGCTGCCATGGAGGATATCGAAGACATTTATCATTGCGCCGCTGTGGTATCCTTCGCCCCCGGTGATAAACAACGCATGCTGCACTTTAATGTGGAAGCTACGGCCAATATTGTGAATGAAGCCATAGCACGCAATGTGCGAAAGATACTCTATGTAAGTTCCATAGCATCACTGGGGCGTAATGCTGCGGGCAAAGAAATAACCGAAGAAGAAGAGTGGCAGGAAAGCAAGCACAATTCGGTTTATTCGCTTAGCAAATACAATGCAGAGCTGGAAATATGGCGCGGCATTGGCGAAGGATTGGATGCTGTGATTATTAACCCCGGTATTATACTGGGTGAGGGCAACTGGGATGAAGGTTCTGCGCGCCTTATTAGAGTGGTATACAACGAATTCCCTTTTTATACAGAGGGCATCAATGGCTGGGTAGATGTAAAGGATGTGGTAGCTATTGCCTATAGGCTGATGAACAGCGACATCAGCGCAGAACGCTTTATAGTAAGTGCAGGCAACTTTGGCTATAAAGACATCTTTACACAAATGGCAATAGCTATGGGCAGAAAGCCACCACACATAAAAGCCAGTGCCCTGATGACCGGTATGGTATGGCGCTGGAACTGGTTAAGGAACTGGTTATTCGGTAGTAAAATAACAGTAACAAAAGAAACAGCGCGCACTGCTACCCACCGTAATTACTACAATAACAGCAAGTTATCCGTTTTTTTGCCCGGCTTTCAATATACCCCTATACAAGACACTATAAATCGCATGGCAACGTCCTACCTGTCCTTTCATGACATAAAAAATTGACATTTTTTGGTTTTTTATTAAAAACATTTGTAAACTTGCATTTATCAGGAGTATCACTCCATTCTTTCATTCAGAAACCTGAATACTTTCCCATTTACTTATTTAATACTGGTACTTCCGGAAAAAATTAATAAAGGGACCTTTAGGATTAATGATCATTTAGAACAAACACTTTTTTAGAAAAAAATCACGCATGCCTTACGACATTCTGCAATTGAATGAGATGCTCGTTCCCGAGCTGTTAGATGTTGCTGAACATATGAAAATCAGCAACGCACGTTCCCTCGATAAACAAGCCTTAATTTATAAGATATTGGATCAACAAGCTATAAACCAATCAGCCGGCGCATCGGAAAACGAAAATAAAAAGCCGCGCGCCCGCAAACCCAAAGCGGAAACACCTACGGAAGAAAAAACACCGGCAGCAACCGCGAATAGCGAGGAAGAAGATGGCAAAAAACGCCGTGCACGCAAACCCAAAGCTAATAATACCGAAGAGGCTGCGCACGCAGCTGCAGAAGAAAAGCCGGCACACAGGAAAGAATCAACCCCTGCTGCTGAAGCTACACAACAAGAAGTATCGGATATAGTAATGCCGGATACTTCAGATTCTGAAGTACAACCTCCGCAAGAACCAACCGCCGGCGACCCCGTTGAGCGTCCTCAACAAACACAACAGCAACAACAGCATCATGGCCGCCACCAGCAGCGTCGTGAACAACAACAGCAACAACAAAATGCATTTAATGTAGAGTTTGATGGTGTTGTCTTCAGCGAAGGTGTGCTGGAAATGATGCCTGATGGATATGGTTTCCTGCGTAGCAGTGATTATAACTACCTGAGTTCTCCCGATGATATTTATGTTTCTCCTTCACAGATAAAACTGTTTGGCCTTAAAACTGGCGATACCGTTCGCGGTACTGTGCGCCCGCCAAAGGAAGGTGAAAAATATTTTGCACTACTGAAAGTGGAAACCATAAACGGTAAGCTGCCCGATGAAATACGCGACCGCGTACCATTCGATTACCTGACACCGTTGTTCCCTTTTGAAAAGCTGAACCTGTCTAGCCCCGGCAATAACTACAGCACACGCATCATGGACCTGTTTACTCCAATAGGTAAAGGTCAGCGTGGCCTGATAGTAGCCCAGCCTAAAACGGGTAAAACCATGCTGCTGAAAGAAGTAGCCAATGCTATTGCAGCTAATCACCCCGAGTGCTACCTGATGATAGTACTGGTAGATGAGCGCCCGGAAGAGGTTACTGATATGCAGCGCAGTGTGCGCGCAGAAGTTATCGCTTCTACCTTTGATGAGCCAGCTGATAAACACGTAAAGGTTTCAACCATTGCACTGCAAAAAGCAAAACGCCTGGTAGAAGTAGGACACGATGTAGTTATCCTGCTCGACTCTATTACCCGCCTTGCACGCGCACACAATACCGTAGCACCTGCAAGTGGTAAAGTATTGAGTGGTGGTGTGGAAGCCAACGCGATGCAAAAACCAAAACAGTTCTTTGGTGCTGCCCGTAAAATAGAAAATGGTGGTTCACTTACCATACTGGCTACCGCCCTGATAGATACCGGTTCTAAAATGGACGAGGTGATTTTTGAAGAGTTTAAAGGTACCGGTAACATGGAGCTGCAATTAGACCGTAAACTGGCCAACAAGCGTGTTTTCCCTGCTATCGATATCACATCCTCTTCTACCCGTCGAGACGACCTGTTGCATGGCAAGGAAGTACTCAATAAAATGTGGATACTTCGCAATCATATTGCAGATATGCACACCGATGAGGCTATGAAATTCCTGCTGCAGCAAATGAAAGGCACCAAGAACAATGAAGAGTTCCTGGCTACAATGGGTAAGTAGTACATCATACTATATATAAAAGTAAAGGCTCGCTATGCGAGCCTTTACTTTTATATTACTCTACGGGAACTGATTTAACTGCTATGGTCTGCAACTATCAGCCACTCCCCTTTTATTTTCCTGAACAATAATGTGAAGCTACCACCTACATCGCCTACTGTACGCTTCAGTGCCCATTTACCAAATACAAAATAATATTCCCGGCTCAATTGCCTTACTTGCAATATGTCGAACGATAGCTTGCCCATTTTAGCAGTATCACTATAAGAACGTTTATATCGCTCCAATGTTTCCTTATAACCATAGGTTGGCCCGCTTTTGCCTACAAAAACAAGGCTGTCGCTATTCCAGTAACCCTGCATATACTGCTCTATGCTCCCCTCATTCCAGGCTTTCATTTGCTTATCCAATACGGCCCTTATCCGCGCGTCATCAGTTTGCGCAATCACTGTGCAAGGGCATAGCAGTAGCGCTATTAGTAGTATCCTTATCATTCGGGAAAGATAGTAAAACAAAAAAGGTAATTGTATATACAATTACCTTGACATGTGTTATAGGGGCTGCTGCCGCGGGTTTACAGTATGATAGCGATTGGGTAGATGTTCTTTGTAAAAGTATACAATCATAAACACTCTGAATGAGCTATCAGACGGATGAAAGGATTGATTTGACTAAAGTGGGTTTTCATTTGACGAACAGTTAATATGGCCTTGCTATTTATCGCTGCACAATAAAAATGCCCCGTATAAACGGGGCATTTTGCAATATTTAAATACGGCAATATTATTTGCTAATGTGCTTCTTCTCCTGGTTTCAGTGGCACTGTTTGCGGTATAAAGTCGTTACCGTTACCATCGTCTTTATAGTCATATGGCCAGCGGTGTACTTCAGGAATATCACCTTCCCAGTTACCGTGTCCGGTTTTGATAGGTGTAGTCCATTCAAGTGTCGGAGAACCCCATGGATTTTTAGTAGTCATTTTGCGACCACGGAAGATACTAACAAAGAAGTTAACAACAAACAGTAGCTGCGCAAAGAACACCAGTATGGCGGCAATACTTATGAAAGCATTCAGGTCATTGAATTGTTTGAAAGACTCCCATGCGCTATAGTCGTAGTAACGACGTGGCATACCCGCAATACCTTCATAGTGCATAGGCCAGAATATCAGGTAAGCGCCAGCAAACGTCAGGAAGAAGTGAATATAACCAAGGGTATTATTCATGAAGCGTCCAAACATTTTAGGGAACCAATGGTAAATACCGGCAAACATACCAAAGAAGGCAGATACACCCATTACTATGTGGAAGTGCGCAATTACAAAGTAAGTATCGTGCAGGTGAATATCCAGTGCTGAGTTACCCAGGAAGATACCTGTAAGACCACCGGAGATAAACAGTGATACGAAACCAAGTGCGAACATCATCGGAACCGTAAAGCGTATGTTACCTCTCCATATAGTAGTAAGCCAGTTAAATACTTTTACTGCAGATGGTACGGCGATAAGCAGTGTCAACAGTACGAACACAGAACCCAGGAACGGACTCATACCCGTAACGAACATATGGTGCGCCCATACCAGGAAGGCCAATACAGTGATACCTATCAGGGATATGATCATCGCTGTATAACCGAATATCGGCTTGCGGCTGTGGTTTGAAAGTACCTCTGAAGCCATACCCATACCCGGAAGCATGATGATATACACCTCAGGGTGGCCCAGGAACCAGAACAAGTGCTGATAAAGGATAGCAGAACCACCTACGTGCGGCAATGCTTTACCACCTATGAATATTTCAGACAGGTAGAAACTGGTACCGAAGTTGCGGTCGAATATCAGCAGTACAAAACCTGAAAGCAGTACAGGGAAAGAAAGTACACCCAACACAGCTGTAAAGAACAATGCCCAGATAGTAAGTGGCATGCGCGTCATGGTCATACCTTTGGTACGCATGTTCAGGATAGTAGAGATGTAGTTAAGACCGCCCAGCAGAGATGACACAACGAACAGAGCCATGCTTATCAGCCACAAATCCATACCTATTCCGGAACCTAAGGATGCTTCTTTCAGTGCGCTCAGCGGAGGATAAGTGGTCCAGCCACCTGATGCAGGTCCTGTCTGTACAAATAATGATACAAACATGAAAACACTTGCAACAAAGAAGAACCAATAAGACAGCATATTCATAAAGGGAGATGCCATATCGCGTGCACCTATCTGCAGAGGAATAAGCAGGTTGGCAAATGTACCGCTCAGGCCGGCTGTCAATACAAAGAATACCAGGATGGTACCGTGCATGGTTACCAATGCATAGTAAAACTCAGGGTTCAATTTACCCCCTTTCGCCCACTCGCCCAGGAATGTTTCCATGATAGGGAATGTCTGATCAGGGAAACCAAGCTGAAGACGGAAGAATACAGACATCAATGCGCCTATAACAGCCCATATGATACCTGTAATAAGAAATTGCTTCGCAATGATCTTATGGTCCTGGCTGAAAATGTACTTTGTAATAAAGTGCTGCTCATGGTGCTCATGGCCATGATGGTCAGCATGCGCGTCGTGTGTGTGCGCTACATTTGGTCCTTGAATGATAACGTCGCTCATTATTTGCACTTTTATATGTTCGCCTTGGTTGCGAACGATTACTTCATCGTTATTGCTTTAACACTATCAGTTTTCTGTTCTGGCTGGGCAGCACCTTCTGCAGGTGTTGCAGCCGGCGGATTGGCAGATGCATAGTAAGTCTGTTGCTTCGCCATCCATGCATCAAATTCTGCCTGTGTTTCTACTATAATAGTACCCCTCATTGAGTAGTGGCCTTTACCGCACATCTGGTCACAAGATATTTCGTAAACGAAATCCTTATTACCGGTGATCTCTTTCATCTTGGCAGTGGTAATTGTTGGGGTAAACCACATTGTAGTAGTGATACCCGGTACAGCATCCATTTTCATACGGAAGTGTGCAAGGCCTACATCGTGTATTACATCCCTCGATCCTATAACCAGGCTTACCGGTTTATTTACCACAAGGTGCAGCTCACCATTCTGCGCCACTATATCATCCAGGTTGTCTTTATCAGTCCAGTCTAAACCCAATACGTTATTGGCATCGTTTATTTTACGGAAGTCTTTCTTACCTAAAACACCATCTTTACCGGGATAACGAATGATCCAGTTAAATTGTTTACCTACTACTTCTACTACAGCAGCGTTTGAAGGTGCAGCACCTGTCATCCTGCCCCAGTTGCGCAAGCCCACTGCTACCAGGCAGGCCATCGCAATAGCAGGAATGGTTGTCCATATCAGCTCCAGCTTATTGTTGTGTGCGTAGAAGAAAGAACTTCTTTTTTCTGTAGACTGGTAGCGGAATGCAAACCAGAAAAGGATAGTCTGTGTAAGAAAAAACACGATACCTGTTACTATCAGTGTAACCAATAGCATGTTATCATACTCCACACCGTGGTTTGAAGCGGATACAGGTAACATTTTATCCATCAGTGCATCGTGGCACAACCATATGCCATACAATCCCAGGAAGAAGAAAACTACCAGCAACCAGGCCATCGTCCGATTCACCCTTGCGTTAATTTTCTCTTCGCCACGCAATATGGTAGCGTATTCACTGGCTTTTGCTATCTGGTATATGATAACAAATACCAGTATTATCAATGCTATTGTTAATAATCCCGACATGGTCAGTTATCTTGTATTTACTATTATTAAGTTTTTATAGTCCTGTTACAGAAAATCTCTTCAATCTAGCTCTGGTGTAATATCGCTTCCTTCAGCAATGGATGGTTGTTTGGTACCAGCGATGCTTTGGTCAGCGTACGTGATACTGTAAACATCATCAATCCGGCAAAACCAGCCAATATACCCAGTTCATACCAGCCCAGTGTCCAATGAGAACCCAGAGGGCCGGGCATGGTCATTATATAGAAATCCAACCAGTGACCGAATATGATTACCAATGCCATAAAGCTTACTGTAAAGTAATTGCGCTTGCTTGGGCGCGCCATCAGTATCAGTATCGGCATAATAAAGTTAATAATGAATACTGAGTACCATATCATGCTGTATGGCCCTTGCTGACGCATTTTAAAATAAGTAGTTTCTTCAGGTATGTTACTGTACCATATCAGCATATACTGTGCAAACCATGTATATGTCCAGAAAATACTGAATGCGAACATAAATTTACCCAGGTCATGAACGTGCTCTTTATTAACTATCTCCAGGTTGCCTTGATTCTTCAGGTATACTACAAACAGCAGGATAACAGACATACCACTCACAAATGCACTGGAAAAAGTGTACCAACTAAACATGGTAGAATACCAGTGGGCATCGATGCTCATGATCCACATCCACGGTGTAGTGCTCATTTGTGTAAGCGCATATACTAGCAGGAAACCGGCAGACCACTTCACCATATTCCAGTATATTTTAGTACTGTTTTTAGGTGCAGATTCTTGTGCAATAGAAAGCGCGCGGAATTTGTGGCCGAAGAAAGACCATAATGCAATAGTAACGATTGTAAAACCAGCAAACATAGCCGGGTTCAGGAAAGCTGACTTGCCTTCTAATAGTTTATCACCTTCAGGGTGCACCCAGTGATATATCGGGTTATGTCCATCTACGCTGAATACAAAAGCTACACACATCAGTATGATACCGGCTATCAGGCCAAATACCCATACGTTGGCACCAATTGCTTCAGGTATTCTTTTGTAGGCAACGATCCAGCCACCTTGTGCCAGTGAAGCAGCAGCCTGGATAAAAATGCTGGCTACTGCCATCAGCAGGAAGAATACGCTGGTTTGCAGTAATACCAACCAAAAGCGTGTTTGTTCATAGTGGTCGCCACCTAGCTTGGTAACACCGCCGATTATCAGCACCAGCACGCCTACGGCTATCAAACCAAGGCTTGTGTTTCTTAATCGTGCCGGTATTTCAAAACGATCGTTCATTTTATTAAACTTATTAGAAGTACGTTTATTAAAATTATTTTACTCAATTAGTGCTTTTCAGCATGTTCGCCTGCAGCAGTTGTTGCCATTGCTACCGGTTTTGTTGTATCAGCAGTTGTTGCAGCCGGGGTAGTTGTACCAAAAGTGTACGCATCACCACCGTTATCTGCCTGTACTTTTTTCATGTATGCAATCACCATCCAGCGTTGCTTTACATCCAGCTGGCTTGCATAAGAACCCATCGCATTTTTACCATACTTGATGGCTGCGTACATAGTACCCGCGGTCATGTGCAGGTATTTTGCGTCTTTCAGATTAGCAGGCATTGCAGCAAATTTACCACTTACATACAATGGCCCCTGCCCGTCCAAGTTCGTACCGTGACATATACCGCAGTATATGTTAAACAGGCGCTTACCTTCACCCAGTTCCGCTTCTGTAAAGCGCATATCTGTTGTAAAGCTTTTGTAAGCATTCGTATCCCCTTCTACCAGGTGGTCAGGCAGGTCTTTTCCCATAGCTACCGTACCTGCTACAGGCAGGCGGCTTGTCTGGCCATCTGCAAAGTTGGGGTTTTCTGTATAAGCATCGTAAGCACGAGAGTAGGTCATATCGGGTGCATATATCTTGCCGGGGTTGCGGCGCATACTGCCACTATTGCAAGACGCAAGTCCCAATCCTACAGCCAGGGTTGCTATTACTATGCTTTTGGTATTGCTCATAAACAATTTAAAATTCAAAATTTCAAAAATTTGAAGTTTGCCTTAACCATTTACAGTTTTATACTGCTGATAAGGTTCATCTTTATCAAAACGGCCATACCACCATTCTGACTCTGCTATTTGAATCGAAGTTTCAACAGCACCTGTAGATTTCAGGAAATCTGTTACTTCTTGTTCACTTACTTGCTCATTGATTTCCAGCGCTACAACAAACAGGTCATCTGATTGACGCGGATGGAAAACGTGTTTCTTAACACCCGGCATTATCTGGTTGAGGTAGCAGAAGGTAAGCACCATACCTACTGCTGCAAACAGTACCGTCAACTCGAAAGTGATGGGTATGAAAGCAGGCAGTGAAAAGTGAGGTTTACCGCCAAAGTTTACCGGCCAGTCGCTCATGAATATCCATGACATAAAACCAACTGCAGTGCAGGTACCTGCGATACCGTAGATAAAACCTGCTACGTGAAGGTCCGTTTCTTTCAGGCCCAGCGCACCGTCAAGACCGTGCACAGGGAAAGGCGTATATACATCATGCAGTTTATAGCCGCTGTTGCGTACTTTCTTCACTGCAGGAAACAGCACTTCCTCATCATCGTAACAAGCAACTGCAAATTTCTTTATAGCCATTTATTTAAAATTCAATATGTTTAAAATCAACTTTATTATTACTAATCAATCGATTAGTGATGCGCATGGTCTAGTTCGTGCTTAAACTCTTCCGTGCTTTTCGCATCTATCACTTCCATTTTATTCTTATAGCTTTCGCCAGATGTTTTCAATACAAACTTGATCTCAGCTATCGCGATAACAGGGAAGTATTTGGCAAACAGGAAGAAGCATGTAAAGAACAGGCCGAATGTACCCAGATAGAAACCTATCTCAGGCCATGTGGGGCTATAGTATGTCCAGCTACCCGGAATGTAATCGCGATACAGAGATGTAACGATGATTACAAAACGTTCAAACCACATACCTATATTCACAACTATTGACATAATGAAAGTGAACGGAATATTACGGCGCAGTTTCTTGAACCAGAATAGCTGCGGAGATACCACGTTACATGTCATCATCGCCCAGTAGCTCCACCAGTACGGGCCAAGGATACGCCATTTGAACGCTTCCTGTTCGTAAAGAACACCACTGTACCAAGACATAAACAGCTCTGTAAGATAAGCCACACCTACTATCGAACCGGTAAGTACTATTACCTTATTCATAGCCTCCAGGTGGCCAACAGTAATGTAATCTTCCAGGCCCATAATCTTACGGCAGATGATCAGCAGGGTGTTCACCATCGCGAAACCTGAGAAGATGGCACCCGCAACGAAGTATGGAGGGAAGATGGTTGTATGCCAACCTGGTATTACTGATGTAGCGAAGTCGAAAGATACGATCGTGTGTACGGAAAGTACCAGCGGTGTACTTAAGCCTGCCAGTACCAGCGACAATGCCTCGTGGCGTTGCCAGTTTTTAGCAGTACCTGTCCAACCGAAAGACGCCAGGCCGTACATACGTTTACGGAATTTTGTTTTAGCGCGGTCACGTATAGTTGCAAAGTCAGGAACAAGACCTGAATACCAGAACAACAGCGATACGGTAAAGTAAGTAGAGATCGCGAACACGTCCCAAAGCAGTGCCGAGTTAAAGTTTGGCCATAATGCACCGCGCGTGTTAGGATAAGGCAGTACGAAGAAGCCATCCCATACACGGCCCATGTGGAATATAGGGAACTGGCCCGCACACATTACCGCGAAGATGGTCATCGCCTCAGCCGCACGGTTTACACCAGTACGCCAGCCCTGGCGGAATAGTAAAAGGATAGCCGAGATAAGCGTACCGGCGTGACCGATACCTACCCACCATACGAAGTTGGTGATATCCCATCCCCAACCTACGGTACGGTTGATGCCCCATACACCTATACCATAATAAACCTCCCAGAATACGGAAAAAGCACCGAAACCCAGCAGAATTACCGAAAAGAAGAAGCCAACATACCACATGCGGCCCGGTTTCTGCTCAATAGGGCGAACGATGTCTTCTGTCACCTGGTGATATGTTTTATCACCATCTACCAGCGGTTCCCGTACAAATGATTCGTACTTTAAATGCATAGCACGTAATTAGTAATAGTTCGTTTTAATTTTTTTAGCGGCTCCTTTCACTTTCCTTCTCACTGCCTTTTCACTTCTATGGTTAATGCCCCGAAGGCATCGATTTTATTATATATGCGCGTTGAAAATACCGTCCAGTTTTTCATCACCGGCTACTATCACGTCCGTATTACGGATTTTAGACAGGTAGTTGATGTTAGGTAAAGTATGTATCTGCTCCAGCACATAGAATACTCGTTCTTTCTGGTCTTTGAAACGCACTTTAGCTATTTCACTGTTCGGATCGTTCACATCACCAAAGATGATACAGTCTGAAGCACATGCCTGCTGACAAGCTGTTTTTACTTCACCGTCTTTCAACGGACGACCTTCTTTCTTCGCAGCCAGTTTACCATCCTGCAGGCGTTGCACGCAGAAGCTACATTTTTCCATCACACCACGGCTACGTACTGTTACATCCGGGTTCAGTACCATACGCGTCAGGTCATCGTTCATGTCATCACGACGGCCATCTTCATACAGGTTGTCATCGAAGCAGTCTGCACCGTTCCAATCCATCCAGTTGAAGTGACGCACTTTATAAGGACAGTTGTTAGCACAATATTTAGTACCGATACAACGGTTATAAGCCATTTGGTTCAAACCTTCGCTGCTGTGGTTAGTAGCAGATACCGGGCAAACGTTTTCACAAGGTGCGTTATCGCAGTGCTGGCACAGCATTGGTTGGAATACTGTCTGGATCGTATCCGGATCATCAGGCATACCGCTGAAGTAACGGTCGATACGCAACCAGTGCATTTCCTGAGATTTCAATACGTGTGTTTTACCTACTACAGAAATGTTATTTTCTGCCTGGCAACCTATAACGCAGGCACCGCAACCGGTACAAGCCGTCAGGTCGATAGACATGCCCCAGTGGATACCCGGAGCTTCGTATGTAGGGTACAATGTACCATTTTCACGGAAACCTTTATCAAAGGTCGATTCGCCTGCTGCTTCCCTGCCGCGTGCCGGTACAGGGGCAATGCCTAATGCATTGTCATGTCCACCGCCATGCGCTGCTTCGCCGTGGTCACCACCATGAGCTTCACCACCTTCGTGGCCTGCACCATGCTCTTCCCATGGAAGGCCGGCATAGTGGCCCAGTTCTTTTTCACGCTCCTTTATCAGGTGCTTAGGATCTTTGCTGAATTCATCCAGCGTATATTCATGTATGATAGCACGGCCTTCGTAGCTATGGTGTGTCTGTGTTATAGCCACATCAAAAACATCTGCCGTTTTTTCTATCGTAGCATTCGTATTGTATTCAAATGTCTGGCCGTTGAAAGTAACCAACGGGAAGGCATTCTTACCCGTATTGGCAGCCGCGCGGCCTACTTTTGCATCACGTCCGTAACCTAAGGCTATAGCTATCACATCATTGTGCATACCCGGCACCACTACCATTGGCAATGATATTTCCTGGCCGTTAGCTTTTACTTTCAGTACGCGTTTTTTATTCTCTACTTCAGTAATGCCTGTCAGTTCTTCACCCAGTTCTTTAGCTTTCTTGGGCGATACGCACACGTAGTTGTCCCAGGTAGCTTTGGTAATAGGGTCAGGCATTTCCTGCAGCCATGGGTTGTTACTCCATGCACCACCGGCACCTATTGCCACTTTTTCATACACCATCACTTCCAAACCTGCACCGGCTTTCTTGGCCTGTATAGCAGCTATGGCAGCACCGGCATTTCCTGCGAAAGCAGCACCGGCCATTGGCATTTCACCTGCAGGCTCTATGATACCGTCTTGCAGTGCTTTATCAAAAGCAACCTGGCCACCCAGCTTTGTACTCCAGTATTGTTTCCAGTAGTCGCCATAAGTAGTGGCTGAACCGCTCCATGCCAACAGGCTATCCTGGAAGGCACGTGTTTTGAACAGTGGCGCAATACCCGGCTGCATCAGGCTGTAATAACCTGTTTTAGGCTCTGCATCACCCCAGCTCTCCAGGAAGTGATGATCAGGTACTACATATTTACATTTTTGAGCCGTTTCGTCCATACGCTCTGCAAAAGATACCGTTACCGGTACTTTCGCCAGGCCGTCGGCAAATTTCTTACCGTTGTAGTAATCGTAAACAGGGTTCACACCTTGCAGCAGCACCGCACCTACCTGGCCATTGTTCATAGCCTCTGTCAGCGCTACCATATCGGCATCTATACCTTGCCTGTAGTTGCTGTTAACTGCCCAGTTGATAGTAGTACCGTTGGCACCTACTGCACTGTTGATGGCATTGATAACAGTTTGAATATTTGCATCATTGCTGCCGCATACTACCAGGCCATTGCCTTTTTTCAGATCGGCTGCTGCTTTAGTTACCAGTTCGTTCAGCTTTTTGCTGGCGAATGCCGGCGCAGCACCTGTAGTTACTGCATTGTAAAGCGCTACAGCTACAGCACCCATTTCAGATGGCTTGCAGGTAGCACGGAAGTCGGCACTTGCACCAGAAATAGTGTGGTTAGGTTCCACCTGATAGTGCTTAGACATCCTGGCATTGTTTGCGCTTATTTTGCGGCCAATACCGTATTGCTTAGAGAATTCTATCGGAGACAACCATGTACCCAGGAAGTCAGCACCCAGGCTCACTATCGTTTGGGCCT
>CABHOP010000028.1 GCA_902168085.1 uncultured Bacteroides sp. | reverse complement strand
GTAGATCGTCGGCAGCGTCAGATGTGTATAAGAGACAGTTATAGCATACCCCCCTTACCTCACATAATGCAGTGCCATGCTGCCAGATTTAAAATGTCTGGTTTCTACCAAGTTCAGTTTCAGCATATCTGCCAGCGCAATGCCTTCCAGCAAACGCCTGCCTTCGCCCGCTAATAATGGTTGTACCACAAAGCGGTATTCATCTACCAGGTCCAGCTCCATTAGTTGCGATGGTATATCTACACCGCCCAGCATGATGTCGCCACCTTCTTCCTGTTTCAGTTTTAGTACCGCTTCTTTCAGGTCGGTATTTATAATGGTGGTCTTTGGGTTATCCGCCTTATCCAATGTGCGGGAGAAGACAATGATCTTTTCTACCGCATCAAATGCCTTTCCAAAATCGTTCATCGACTTTGTACCACCCGATTGGTTCCTAGCCATATCGGGCCAGAAGGGCACCATCAGCTCGTAGGTTTTACGGCCATACATCAATGCGCCCGCCTGGCGCATCTGGTTGGTCCAGTAGTCGTGTGCCTCTTCATCGGGTATGCCTTTGGTATGGTCTACGCAGCCATCCAGTGTTATGTTGATACCAAATATCAGTTTTCTCATGTGTATAGTTTTTAAGAATGCTTATCAAAGCTAAACCATCGGGCATTATGCAGCAGGGGTGTAAACTGACTATTTAGGGTGGTGGTTACGTCGGCTTGCCTTGGTCTCTTGGGTTTGTGTGCAGCGGGCTACGTTTGTAAAGCGTTAGTATCCAATAACAGAACAAGAATACAAGAAGCCACCTGTAACGGGTGGCTTTATTTTTTGTGCATTTTTTAAAATAAAATTAGGTAACTCAAAAGTTACCTATATATTTGTGTAACTTTTGAGTTACTTATTATGAAAGAGATCAAACATCAATTTTCATTTCCGCACCCGCCCGCAGTGGTGTGGGAATACCTGACAGATGCGGAACTGCTGGCACAATGGCTGATGCCCAATGATATAAAGCCGGTAGTGGGGCACAGGTTTCAGTTTAAAACAAAGCCGCGGATAAATTTCGGTTTCGATGGAACGGTATATTGCGAAGTGCTGGAAGTGGTGCCGAATGAAAAACTGGTTTACACTTGGAAGGGTGGTATGTCGAAAGAAAAACCATTGCTGGACACCATTGTAGTATGGACACTTACACCTACGGCAGAAGGTACTATTTTGCAACTGGAACACAAGGGCTTTAAAGGCCTGAAGAACTACCTGCCATACTTCATTATGAATAAAGGCTGGGCAAAGATCGGCAAACGATTATTTAAAAAAATGAGTGCGGTATAAATGGCAACACAAACTTATGATGTATTCCAGGTGATAGCAGACCCCAGCAGGCGGCAAATGCTGCAATTGCTGTCGGAAGATAGCCTGACCATTAATGCGCTGGCCAGCAGCTTTGATATGAGCCGGCCTGCCGTATCGAAGCATGTGAAGATATTGCACAGTGCGGGCTTTATATCCATACAGGATATAGGCCGCGAACGGTATTGCATACTGAACCACGATGGCTTTGCCGAAGTGCAGGAATGGATAGACTATTTTGATGCCTTCTGGAAATCGAAGCTGAAAAAGCTGGAAGCATTGCTGAACGAGAAGACCGGCAGCCATAAACTGTAATGCAATAGCCAACTTAAAAATGCCGCTCTTCGTGAACGATCTCGTACTTTATGCCATCGGGGTCTTTGAAGAAGAGCGCATAATAGTTGGCACCATGCTGTGGATAGAATTTGGGCGGGTCTACGATATGCGCACCTGTTTCTTTTATCTGTTCATACAGCGCATCTACCTCTGCCTGCGATGTGGCTTTGAATGCCAGGTGGTGCAGGGAGCCCGGCTTTCTTCTATGCACAGTATCATCCTTAAAAGCTTCCCGTGGTGAATTGATGGCGAAGATGAGTAGTGGATGGCTGTATTCTATCACGTCAAAATCGTGGGCCGCTACCCGGCCTTTACCTTTTCGGGCCAGGTCGAAACCCAGTATGGGCATCAGCTTGTCATAAAAAGGTTCTGCTATGCTCAGGTCTTTTACGGTAACCTGTATATGGTCGATGATCGGTTGCATGTCTATGGTTTTTAAATGATGCAGCGGTAAGCCTGCGTGCTGAAAATTACAACATTTTAGATAAGCTATTGGCTACCTGTTTGTTGGCCCGTTGTGCATCGCTAACAAGAAACTTCGTTCTATCTTTATAACTTAAAAAATAAATGAAATGGCATTTGATAAAGCAGTGAGCGACTATATAGCGCAGGCACAGCCATCACAAATAGAAATGCTGGAGACCCTGCGCCAACTGATGCACGATGCCGTGCCCGGCACTGCCGAGGCTATCAAGTGGGGCTTCCCCGTGTTTTCAAAAACGAAAAACTACGCCTACTTCAAACCATCGAAGCAATATATACGCTTAGGTTTTTACAATACCGACAGGATAGAGAACAGGGATACGGTGCTGGAAGGTACGGGTAAAGACCTGCGCCATATAAAGATCAGGAAGCCGGAAGATATTAATGTGCCGCTACTGAAAAAATGGCTGAAAGCAGTAGCAGAATAGTGGGATAGGTCAGCAACAAAAAACCTTAAAAACGATAGAAATGAGAACAGATAACACAAGGGTATTCAAAATGTCTTTTGCGGGAGTGTACCCCCTGTATATACAAAAGGTGGAAAAGAAAGGGCGTACCAAAGAAGAGCTGGACGAAGTGCTGTGCTGGCTGACGGGCTATGATGCCAAAGCACTGCAGGCGCAGATAGACAAAAAGAACAGCCTGGAAACCTTTTTTGCCGAAGCACAACTGCACCCCAATGCAGATAAGATAACAGGCGTGATATGCGGCTACCGCGTAGAGGATATAGAAGACAAGCTGATGCAGAAAATACGCTACATGGATAAGCTGGTAGATGAACTGGCAAAAGGAAAGGCTATGGGAAAGATACTGCGGAAGTAAATAGAAAAACTAATTTTACCATACCAAATTCACAACGCTATATGAGCATACAGCCTTCGCATACCAATCCGCTGAAAAATTATTTATCGCCCCACTATATTCATAAGAGCAACTGGCTGCGGGCTGCTGTGCTGGGCGCTAATGACGGGTTGCTTTCTACGGCCAGTATAGTAGTAGGTGTGGCGGCTGCCAGCGATGCGCGCGAGCCTATTATCCTGGCCGCGCTGGCAGGTATGGTGGCAGGTGCCTTATCGATGGCGGCGGGTGAGTATGTGTCCGTAAGCTCTCAGACAGATATAGAGCAGGCGGATATAGCGCGCGAAGCTGAAGAGCTGAAAGAAGACCCGGAAACAGAACTGCAATTCCTGGCCACCATATATGAGCAGCGTGGACTGAAAAAAGAAACGGCGCTGCAAGTAGCCAAGGAACTAACCGCGCACGATGCATTGGGCACGCATGTAAGGGACGAGCTGGGCATTAATGAAATAAGCCAGGCAAAACCCCTGCAAGCTGCATTGGCATCGGGTGCATCGTTTACCGTCGGGGCTATATTGCCATTAGGCATCACCATATTGGCGCCGCTGAAACACATGATTTATTACCAGTACGGTTTCACCATTGTATTCCTGATGCTGCTGGGGGCGGTGGCTGCTAAAACCGGCGGGTCGCGTATGGGCAAAGGGATACTGCGCCTTACCTTATGGGGAACGGTAGCCATGGTACTATCGGCGGCAGTAGGTAGCCTGTTTGGTGTGGCGGTATAATGCCTATTCACTGATTTCTCAATGTAGGTTTATATAAGGTCGCAAAGGGCCTTTATATTGACGCATATGCCCCTGTAGTAAGGGTGTTTGCTGTTTTAACTTTGTGGCATCACTAAGCTAAAACCAAACACTATGGGCGATATCAATAACACTATAGCACAACTGGAATTTGCACAGATAGGCTGGGTAGTGCCTGACATACATGCCTCCGTACAATTCCTGACGCATGCATTGGGCATAGCCTTTCCCGAACCGCAGCAGGTGCGTGCGCAAGACCTGGATATGAGCTACCGCGGGGAAGTGGTAGCTGCTGAATGGCTCACCACGCAAACCTACAACGGTGGCACGTTTATAGAGCTGGTGCAGCCGCTATCGGGGCAAAGCATGTTTCACGATTACCTGGAAAAATACCCGCAGGGTGGTACGCAACACCTGGCGTATCGCTTACCTGTTGCCGGATTTGAACGCATTGTGAATGAGCTAAGTGAACAGGGCTATGAAATCATCAGCGCGGTAGACCACCCCATAGCACGCATGGCCTTCTTCGATACCTATGCCACCTTGGGCGTAGCAACGGAGATAATGGGCATAACCCCTGAAGGGTGGAAGGCCATAGAACAGATGCAGCGATGATGATGTAAAAACCTGCTGTTGCTAACGGGATGCATACGGCCACCTGTAATGGGTGGCCGATTTTGTGTTTTGTTCAAAGAAATTATTTATCTTTGTAAGTAAGATATTTATTCTGTAAGATAAAGATGACGAAAGAAGAAAGCGTAATACAACTGCGGAAACTAAGCCAGCAGTATGCCTATGCATCGCTGCAGATGCATGAGGCCATAGCACGCGAGGCGGGCTTTTCGGCTACTGACCATAAATACCTGGGCTTCTTCCTGCAGCGCGGTGCGCTAACGGCGGGCGAACTGGCAGAACTGACCGGGCTGACCACCGGGGCGGTAACGGGGCTGATAGACCGCTTTGAACAAAAGAAACTGGTGAAGCGCCAACCCGACAAAGACGACAGGCGCAAGGTGATAATAGTGCCCGATGTGAAGAAGATAACGGCACTGATACAGCCTTTCTATCAAGCCTTTCAGCAGGCTACAGATGAACTGATAGCGGGCTTTACCACCAAAGAGATAAAAGTGCTGGAGGCTTACTTCACCAAAGCCATAGCATTGATGAATGAAACAAAAGATAAGATATGAGTATGAACACAAATGAAAACCAGCAAACGGAAGTAATGTACTATCATGGTACGAAGGCCCACCTCGTCATTGGCGAGCTGTTGTTGCCGGGCTTTATGTCGAACTTCGGGACAGGGAAGTATGCGAAGTATGTATACTTTGCCGCCGCCACGGAAGCCGCCATATGGGGTGCGGAACTGGCACAGGGCGATGGGCCGGGGCGTATATACATAGTAGAGCCCGTGGGCCATTTTGAAGACGACCCCAACCTGACGGACAAGAAGTTTCCCGGAAACCCTACGAAGTCGTATCGCACCAAGCACGGGCTGAAGGTAGTAGGCGAGCTGAAAGAGTGGCAGGGCCATACCGCCGAGCAACTGGAACAAATGCGTGCCGGCATCGAAAAGCTGCGGCAGCAAGGGCTGGAGGCGATAGAGGATTAGGGGGATTGGATGTTTTTATAAATTTTAATAAGCTATAAGTCATTTATGAACATATACGATGCTGCAATAGTATTGAGTAAAACAGAATTTAATAACCAGGTTGATTGGAACGCTTATCCTACTGCTGATTATTGTTGCGATAAATGTAGCCAGGTGGTTTCTATTGATTTTAAGAGCTTGAATAAGCATCAATTTTCAGATTTCTCGAATCTTGAACCTGCAGATAAAGAAGAATGTACGATGCTTGAGGCCACGATTTCTATAACTAATTCCTCTTAGATTTCTATTGCCCGAAATGCAGGCGGCCTGTGAGAATTTATTACGATAGTTGGGCAGGAGGAAAGCATGGTGAGGCCGGCCACTTTATTAAGTTCGTTATTCAATAGTTTATCAAGATTTATAAATAACAAATCCCCGCACTTGGCGGGGATTGTTGTTATGA
Source organism: uncultured Bacteroides sp. (assembly GCA_902168085.1). Classification (GTDB taxonomy): domain Bacteria; phylum Bacteroidota; class Bacteroidia; order Chitinophagales; family Chitinophagaceae; genus Polluticoccus. The sequence goes on along the minus strand of CABHOP010000028.1, from coordinate 1,112 downwards.
TAGATACTGTAGTTTTTTTAATCGCTGAAGTCGCCGGTTTGGATATCGCCGTTGCGGGTGTAATTGGCAAAGATGACACCACTTGGGGTAACGGTTGTTTCGGTGAGGGTAAATGAACCGGGTACGGAATTATCGTCAAACAGCTTTTTGCCTTTGCCCAGGATGATGGGATATATCTTCAACCACAGTTCATCTACTACATCGTGCTGAAGGAGGAGGTGAACGAGCTGGCTGCTACCCCATACTTTAAGATCGGGACCGGTTGTGTGCTTCAGTTTTTTGATGTCTTCAATGTTTTTCAGAAATACGGAGTTTTCCCAGTCGGAACTATCGATGGTATTAGAGAGCACATACTTGGTAGCCTCGTTGATGCCCGGCCACATATGGGCATGCTGCGGCCAGTAAGATGCAAAGATATCGAAGGTTTTGCGGCCCAGTAGCAGATCGGAAGGGTGCATCTGTTTTTGCATAGCCTGACCCGAAACCTCATCGGCATAGGGTGGCAACCAGCCGCCGTATTGAAAGCCACCCGAAGTATCCTCTTCAGGGCCGCCGGGAGCCTGCATCACACCATCCAGCGTGATAAACGAGGGGACGATTATTTTTCTCATAGTTGTATGTATTTGGATTGTTGTTTACACCACAAAGCTCGGCAACAAAATGATACCGGACGGTGGGTGTATGCGGCAATTGTGGGGTGGGGGTGCGTATGGGGGGGACTAGTACATTTTTATTCGTATTTTTAGTTTATGGCTAAAAAATCAAATCATGTAGTGCCTTCCTCCTCTGGGTGGTCGGTAAAAAAGTCTGGTGCGAGTCGGGCTTCCAAAAATTTCAATACCAAGGAAGAAGCCGTAAAATATGGTCGTGAGATGAGCAAATCTGAAAAAACGGAATTGTACATCCATAAGAAAAACGGCATGATCCAAGACAAAAATTCTTATGGTAATGACCCTAATCCACCTAAAGACAAACATTAATGAAGTTTGAAGATGGCATTTTTATTAATTGCCCTTTTGATGTGAAGTATATCAATGATTTACTTAAGCCAATGATATATTTCATTGTAAAAAACGGATTTACTCCACGATTATCTTTAGAGGTATCTGATT
>CABHOP010000027.1 GCA_902168085.1 uncultured Bacteroides sp. | reverse complement strand
GGACCAACCACAGCGCTTACGAGAACAAAGTGTATGTGCTGCCTAAGCACCTGGATGAGAAAGTAGCCCGCCTGCACCTTGCTAAAATAGGTGTGGAACTGGACGTACTGACAGATGCACAAGCTGACTACCTGGGTATAGCTAAAAACGGCCCTTACAAAGCTGAGCACTACCGTTACTAATAAATAAAGAACTAGGTTATATAGTAAGGCTTCCTTTTGGAAGCCTTATTTTTTTGTTGTGATTTTGCTGCAAATATTTTGTTCCGGATTGTTCCAGAAACTAAGCAGTTAGATGCAGGGTAATGTAACTGATTGACTCTCAAATAAGTTGCAGATGATTTGTTTCTTTTTGTTTCCGGTTTTCATAAGTAGAATTTGTTGTGAAAAATCATACTGACATATATTGATTTTAATCTGTTTTTAATGTAGTTTAGTTTAGTGTGCAGGGCTGATACCGCACGTAGTTTATTATATCAAATATACGTCTTTTTAACCAATAAACTTTATAATATGAGACCATTACTGACCCTGATTTTCCTGATTTGTGCCGTATTTGCACAAGCGCAAGGCAACCTTATTTATCCCGATGTGTTGGAGCTTAAAGGGAAGGTGAAAGAGGTGACTATACATAGCGGGGATAGCATCAGTAAAGTGTATATAGAATATGACTATAAACGAAACGTGCGGGTTATTCAGACGTATATTCTGTTTGGACGGAAGAAAGAGAAAAGGATATACCATGAAGTGGTAGAAACATTTGAAGAAATGCAAAGCCCTGTGCGATACAAGTATAATAACGGGATTTACAGGCTACAAAAGGCAGACTATACTATAGGGCAAATAGTACCATTGCCAAAGTATCACGATATATCGTATGCAAAGAAAATGAAAAGGAGTACAGATGAAAAAGGACGTTTATCTTCTATTATATACTTTAACGAAAACGATAGCTTGATAGGGGAAACGAGGATAACCTATACCAGCGATGATGGCCGCGCCTCTGTTATTAAATATATAGATGGAATAGGCAAGCTAATTAGCAGCCAACAAGTGACGAGGAATGAGCATGGCCATGTGGTGCAGCTTACAAAAACATACAGTGCTGATGGCGATGAGCTGTATACTATGAACGTGGAGTATGTATATGATAAGCATGGGAATTTTATAAGCTATAAAGCGGTAGATAGTAATACCGGAATGGGCAGCAGCTATGTAAGGGAAATCACTTATATGGAATAAGTGCCAGCAATATTATCGTTTAGCAGTTGTATAAAATTTTCCCGTGGTATCATACATGCGCCGAGGCTTTCCAGGTGTTCGGTATATACCTGGCAGTCTATTAGCTGTACCCCTTCTGATGCCAGTTGCTGCACGTACTTTATAAAAGCATACTTGCTGGCATTACTGCGATGGCTGAACATGCTCTCGCCAAAAAATACATTCCCCATACGGATGCCATACAGTCCGCCTACAAGCGTTCCTTCATGCCATGCCTCTGCACTGTGTGCGTATCCCATTTCGTGCAACTGTGTATAAGCATCTACCACATCATCATTTATCCAGGTGCCATCCTGGCCATTGCGGGGTGTGCGGCGGCAATTGTTGATCACTGTGCTGAAATCGCTATCGATACGAAATTCAAATGCATCGTTTTTCAATAACTGCTTCATGCTTTTGCTCACCTTTAGCTGGCCGGGGAACAATACAAAACGGGGATCAGGACACCACCACATGGGTACCTCATCATCGTACCAGGGGAAGATGCCGCTCCGGTATGCCAGCAGTAGTCTTTCAACCTGCAAGCTACCACCTATAGCAAGCAAGCCGTCTTCCAGCGCTTCGGAAACAGGAGGGAACCACAGTTCATTATCGTTGAGCATATGCAGGTGCATAAGTAAAATTAATACATGGCAAATTGCAGTGGCATGAAAATGTTACCTATTTTTAAAGAGCATATGGGTACCCGTAAAAGGCCAGGCCGCACCCTGCGCTATGAATATACTACGCATAACATAGTACGCCATATACCCGGCGGCAAGACCTATTTTTCCTTTCTTGAAGAACTGATAAACAGCGCTACCCAAACGCTACACCTGCAGGTATACATCTTCACCTATGATGAAACCGGCCAGCGCATAGTAGATGCCATGACGAAGGCTGTGGAGCGGGGCGTGCAAGTGTACCTGCTGGTAGATGGCTATGCATCGCAACAGCTGCCGGGCAGTTTTGAAAAAGAGATGGCAGAGAGGGGTATTCATTTCCGTATGTTCGAGCCGTTGTTTAAAAGCAGTGATTTCTATTTTGGCCGCAGGCTGCACCATAAAATAACCGTAGTAGATCATGTAAAGGCACTGATAGCCGGCATCAACATAGACAACAAGTATAATGATATGCCGGATAAGCCGGGGTGGCTGGATATGGGCGTATATACCGAAGGTGAGGCCGCCCTGCAACTGGCAGATATATGCTGTGAAATGTGGAACGGGGGGCTTAATAAAACTACGCGTGCGCATGCACCCAGCTATGCACAATATGAAAGTTTATTGGCACCGTATAAAGACAAGCACTGTGAAGTGCGCGTGCGCAGGAACGACTGGGTGCGCCGCCGGCAGCAGATAAAGCATAGCTATATACAAATGCTGAATCATGCGCAGGATGAGATGATCATTATGAGCAGCTATTTCCTACCCGGTAAAACATTCAGGGGTAGAATGGAAGCTGCCGTGAAAAGGAACGTGAAGCTGAAAGTAGTATTGGCAGGCCCATCGGATGTGATGCTGGCCAAGCATGCCGAGCGGTTTTTGTATAACTGGCTACTACAGAATAACGTAGAAGTATATGAGCATCGCAACATAGTGCATGCCAAAGTAGCGGTGGCCGATATGCAGGTGGTGACCATCGGTTCTTTCAATTTTAACGACATCAGCACCTATGCCAGTATAGAACTGAACCTGGATATAAAAGACAAGGCCTTTGTAAGCGGCGTGCATAAAGAGCTGGACCGCATTATAGAACAGGAATGCGTGCAGATAACCAGGGAAGATTATGCGCATACCAACAGCTTCTGGAAGCGGTTGCGGCAACGCATAGCATATAACCTGGTAAAGTGGATGCTGACGCTGGTAACCTTCTACTATCGCCAGCGATAAACTATTCGCCCTTTATACGTGTTATCAATCCCTTGAAAGAGCGTGCATCCCATTTCAACCTGCCACGCTGAATGACCATGGCGTTATCGGCAGAATCGTGCAGGAAATAATGGAAGACAAACTTCCCATCCGGGTATTCCCAGCCACCCATCTGCCCGAAACGAAGGTCGTTGAAGACGAGTGTATCGCCCCATTTTTCAGTAGTATAATATCCCTGTGAAAAACGGATGAGCTTTTGCGTGCTTTCGTGGTCTTCGGATTCCTTCAGCAAGGCTTCATTGCGTGCATAGAAATACAGTGGCATATCGTCCCGTTTATCGAAGATGGAACGGTAGCCTATATAGCTGCCACTATCATTTGTAGCTACTACATACCACAGCATGCTATTTAGGGGCGTAGGGGTGACAAATTTCTTGTCGTAAGCAATATGTTGCTTTTGCAGCAGGTGCTTCACCTCTCGGTCTATTATTATTTTATTCACCGTACAGTAACCCAAATACAAAGCACTGCAGATAATACCTGCGCGTGCCCACAGGATGCGTGTTTTGTGTTTGCTGCGCGGCATGGCCATTGCTACAGTAGCTATCCCTGCTACGATGGTGAATAACGGGTCGGCAACGAAAAGTGTATTGAATGCAACCCGTATATGGCTGAATGGCTCAAACAGGCCGGTGCCATATGCATTTTGGCTATCGAGCAACAGGTGGATGAAAATGTTGAGTCCTATCAGCAGCATCCAGCGCGATAAGGGTACGCCGCGGGAGCGGTGGAGCCGTGCTGCTGTAAGCGCAAATAACGGCGTGACCAGTATCATGCATAGTATGGAGTGCGTGAAGCCACGGTGGGCCAGCAGGTTACCCGCCGTATCCATCCAGAAGCTGGCTACTACATCTATATCGGGAAAGCTTTGTGCAGCCATGCCCCATACCATAGCCCGCCTGCCCATTTGCTTGCCTGCAACGGCCTCGCCAATGCAGGCGCCCAACACGGCATGTGTAATAGAATCCATAGCGTAAAGCTATTGTTTTTCAGCAAGTTCCTTAAGGGTATGAAGCACCATCTGCCAATTGCTGATGGAATGCTGCCTTGCTTCTTCGGTATCTATATTATCCTGTGTGATGGTAAGCTTTGTTTTGCCATCTCCTTCCGTAAGGGTATAGATGACATTTGCATAGTTTTCCGGCTTATCCTCTTTACCGCTCATAGAGCTGTAGTAAGTGGTGTGCAGCAGTTTGCCCGGTTCAATATCGATGATGGTGCCCTTGTCGGTATAGTGTTTGCCCTCCCATTCGCCCGTGTAGGTGAGCGATGCACCTTTTTGCCAGGTAGAGGATGCATGGGTGCCAAACATCCATTGTTTTATTTCTGCAGGGTCGGTAAGCGCTTTCCAAACCCTTGCCGAAGGAGCCGCTATATCCACATCTACAGCGGCAGTCAATTTGTTTGCCATACATGAAAGTTTTTATGTAGAAGTATTGACCAAATTACCATGCCAAATAAAAAATTAGCAATTGATAGTTATAATTTATAAATATATTATAAATTAGCGGTACTTAATCATCACCTAAATTTTTTAAACCATGAGAAAAACTACATCGGCCATAGCCATGGCCCGGAAGCTCATCCTTACACTTTCTATTGCCTTTAGCAGTTTTGCCGGCGCAAATGCACAAAACTTTGTAACGCCAACGGCCTATGAAGATTCTTACCCTACAGCGGGTAGTCCATTCATTTCGCGCACAACGCACACATCTTGCTATTCTTTTTCCAACCTTGGGTTTAGCAGCACTACAGCCGATATTGTATTATCGGCATGGGATGCGCCGGGATTGATAGCAGCAGTGGCCTGGCGCGGTATTGTGCCCGGCACCGGCGGCGCTGGTATCATCAACCAGGGTATAGTGCCCTATTCAAATGTGCAAGACCTGGAAGTAGGCCTTTTATCGGTAAACAACGGATACCAGGTGATAGTGGCTTATTACAAAAACGGGGTGGGCCACTTCTTTGATGTGTATGACCTGAACCTGACCGGTATGACTTATTTGTATACCAAACAACTGTCGACCATGGCAAGCTATACACGCATCAGTATGGACTCTCATAAACTGTATGGTGTAGCCATAACCTGGCAAGAGAAATTTATTAAGTCGATTGTATTGCTGGGTGGCAGTAGTTTGAGCGCCAGCGGTATTCTTACTTTATCGGGCAGCAATGGCTATACCCGCCCTGACTGTGCCTTTAGCCACAGCAACCAGGCAGGTACGCTGAATGTGCATTATGCTTATTATCACCCCGTAAGTGGTGTGATTATAGAATCGTCTTTTGATTTCTGGACGGCTATAGGGTTAGGTACTACCACCATTTTCCCCAGCGTAAATGACGCAAACCTGGCAGCACCATCGAGCGGTGTAAATGTGAACCTGGACTGTCCCGACCACTATGATGTAGAAAACTGGGCCTATACTTATACAGATAACTACTATGACATTTCTGTAAGGTTCATCGATTATCACTCAACCGCAACACCTACAACCGTAGTAGTGAATGACAACTCTGTATTAAGCAGTGCCGCTATCAATTCATCTATGAACTATAACCCCTTCCTGGCATATGATCATGACTGTATCTATGGTGTAGGTACGCTGTATGTGGGTTGGGTAAGCCAATATATAGACCCCGCAACATCCAATCCTGCTTCATACATAGCTGTGCAGATAAAAGAAGATGGCAATGGCCCCGTAACACCGGTTGATTACCTGACGGTGCCTAATAACACGACACTTACATCCGGTACGCCGTACCTATCATTCAGCAAGCAGAATGATGCTACCGATTACCTGTACACCATATTTCCTCAGTACGTTAATGGCGTAGGTTACAGGATGCAGCATAAATACCACGCATGGAATAATTCACAGTTTAAAGGTGCAACGCCTGTTTATACCTGCAATAATGACGAAGACCATAAAAAAGCTTTTGCAGCACGCAATGCCGGTATGAACATTACACTGTATCCTAACCCGTATGTAAGCACATTTGAACTTCAGATACCTGCTGATATACAAAATGAAAAGGGCAGCATTATAATAACAGGCGTAGATGGCAAAACATATGGCACTTTTGAAGGTGACATGCGCAATGCTAATAGCTACCTGAGCACTATAGGTGCAAACATGCCTGCAGGCAACTATGCCATACAGGTACAAGTGAATGGCCGCACCCAAGTGTTGAAAACAACAAAGGTGCAATAAGCATCACCGGAATATTATTAATAAAAAGGGATGGCAAAGGCCGTCCCTTTTTATTATACCTAACTTTCTGCTGAAGCAGCAATATGTATCACGGGTATCATTGTGACTTTCGACTTTATCGAATTGGATATCAGGCATGCGGCTTCTGATTTATTCAAAATGCGCAGTGCTTTTTCGGTATCTTCTTCGGCTACAATCGTTACTTCCGGTTTCAGGATTATTTCTGTCATCAGGTATTTGCCGTCAACCAGTTCCAGTTTTCCGGCTGCTTTTGAAGTGAAAGCTGAAAAATGGAGGTTTGAATTTTCCGCTATTGCCAGGAATGTCGTCATAAGGCAACTGTTGACAGCAGCCGTAAATAAGTGTTCCGGCGACCATTGGCCACTGATGCCGCCCTTGAATTCGGGAGGCGTAACTACCTCTATTGTATTATCCAGAACGGTACTGCTTGCTATTCCTTTTCTATCCTGCAGCCACTCTACTGTTACATCATAATAGTGCTCTTTCATTTCAATATATTTTCTGCAAATTAAGCTATGCCTTTAGCCGCGTTGGTGATGGTTGTCACAGTAATAACTGATTTTTGCCATCTTTTTTCTGCACCGTTAAATTGTTTGAATTTCACAAGTTTTGGATTGAATGTAGCAAATGAGGAGCGGGGGTATGGCAGTAGTTTTGCCTTGTAAATCTTAACAACTAAAAACAGATGAAATACAAATTATTAGGCAACACAGGATTAAAAGTATCAGAATTGTGCCTGGGCACCATGACTTTTGGTGGCAGGGGCATATGGACGGCCATAGGTACTTTGCCTCAGGAGGAAGTGAATGCAATAGTAAAGCAATCGGTAGATGCAGGTATCAACTTTATAGATACGGCCAATGTATATAGTGAAGGATTGAGCGAGCAAATGACGGGCACGGCCATCAGGCAACTGGGTATTGACAGGGATGGGCTGGTTATAGCAACCAAAGTGCGTGGTGCTATGGGCAAAGGGCCTAACGACACCGGCTTGTCAAGGAAGCATATTTTGCAGCAGGTAGATGAAAGCCTGAAACGCCTGCAAACGGATTACATTGACCTGTACCAGATACACGGTTTTGACCCGCAGACACCCATGGAAGAAGTGCTGCATGCGCTGGATATGCTTGTAAACAATGGCAAGGTGCGATACATAGGTTGCAGTAACCATGCTGCATGGCAAATAATGAAAGCATTAGGTATTTCAGAGTTGAAGGGTTACACTAAGTTTGTTTCGCTACAGGCATATTATACCATAGCAGGCAGAGACCTGGAAAGGGAAATTGTTCCGATGCTGAAGGACCAGAAGTTAGGATTGATGGTATGGAGCCCACTGGCAGGCGGGTTGCTAAGTGGTAAGTATAGCAGGGAAGCTGAGATGACAGAAGGGCGCAGGATGAATTTTGATTTTCCGCCGGTGAATAAGAACAAGGCTTTTGATATAGTAGATGTGATGGCTGAGATAGCAGCAACAAAAGATGTATCGGTAGCGCAGATAGCACTGGCATGGTTGCTGCATCAACCGGTAGTAACATCGGTAATAATTGGTGCCAAGAATACGGTACAGCTGGATGATAATTTGAAAGCTATTGAGGTGCGCCTGAATTCAGAGGAATTGACGAAATTAGATGAGGTAAGTAAGCTGGCACCTGAATATCCCGCATGGATGATAGAAAGACAAGGTGCCGACCGCCAGGCCTGATAAAACAACGTAGCAATGCCGGTAACAGAAACCATTGAAGATTTTTACAAGAATAAGTTTAATAACATACCTGTATTGAGCGGTGATGTAGGGCATTTTAATGTGTTTAAGATGGACTATTCCAATGAAACACCGGGGCCCATGAAATATGCACGCAGGGAATATTATAAAATATTGCTGGTACGGGGGCACCAGGTATACCATTATGCTGATAAAAGCCTGGAGATAAAAGGTACGGCATTGCTATTCTTTAACCCCCTGATACCTTACACCTTTGAACGGCTTAGTGATAACACTACCGGTTATTTCTGCATCTTCAGGGAAGGCTTTTTCAGTGAGCATATAAGGGGCAGCCTGCGAGAGCTGCCCATGTATGCACCCGGAGGGAAGCCCGCATATACTTTTAACGAAGAACAGGATAAAGACGTAAGCTACATATTTGAAAAGATGCTTACGGAGATCAATTCTGACTACAGGTATAAGTATGACCTGATACGGAACTACATTATGGAGATGATACACTACGCCCTGAAAATACAGCCATCGGAAAACCTGTATGCGCATATTGATGCCAATACCCGCATCACATCAGTATTTACAGAATTGCTGGAAAGACAATTTCCTATAGAAGATGTTTCACAGCAGTTTACCCTACGCAGTGCCAAAGATTTTGCACAGCAACTGAATGTACATGTGAACCACCTGAACAGGGCTATAAAAGCCACTACAGGAAAAACGACTACCGACCATATCAGCGAACGATTGGTAACAGAAGCTAAAGCCTTGCTGAAACATACAGACTGGAATATATCTGAGATAAGCTATTGCCTGGGTTTTGAAGAGCCCGCCAACTTCAATCATTTCTTTAAGAAGCAAACCAGCATCACGCCATCGGCTTACAGGGCGTAATGTGTTATGAAAGATGTGTCAGTCGCCTTAGACTGATAGTATTAGATGATAAAAAAAGTTATTGAGCTATATTTGTGTTAACAGTAAGTGGTGGCAAAAGTAACAGCCACAGTAACAACAAATGAACAATGCAAGATCTACTATTTGATTTTATATCAAAATACATTTCGCTTACAGATGATGAGAAGAACGCCATACTATCGTTAGATATATTCCGCTCTGTTAAGAAAGGGACTATTTTGCTAAAAGAAGGGCAAAAATCGAAAGACAGCTACTTTGTTCTACAAGGTTGCATCCGCACATATTATGTGGTAGATAGTGAAGAAAAAACTACCGCTTTCTATACAGAAATGGATGCTTTGACCCCACCTTGTGTAATAAGCAAAACGCCATCTGAATATTATATAAGTTGTGTAGAAGATACGATACTTACCGTTTCCAATTCTGATATGGAAGTAGAAGTAAATAGTAAGTTTCCAAAGTTTGATGCCATGTGCAAAATATTATCCGAGGAACTTTTGGCTAAACAACGGATAGACTTTGATGCGTTTAAAACTTCTTCACCAGAACAACGATACATGAACCTGATTCAAAATAGGCCCGACCTTATCCAACGCGTGCCACAGTATCAATTAGCAAGCTACTTAGGTATCAAACCAGAATCCTTAAGCAGGTTGAGGGCAAGGATTACACAAAAAAAATAAAGGGGAAGGTTCATTTCTTAACTTAAGTGAAGAACCTGTGGCATCTCGTCCATCTACTTTTGCATATCATTTAAAACAAATGAATAAATATGCGAAAGGATTTTTTCTTGATTGGTATTGTCTTATTGATGATAAGCACGTTCCACCTGAAAGCACAAAATGCCATACAGGACAGCAACTTCAAAAGATTTTATATCGGGAGTTCATTGTATGTATTAGGGAATTTTATTCCTAATGATAAAAATCCGCCTGAATATGTTCAATTAAACTTTGGATATAGGATAACACCCAAAGATGTTGTTTCCTTTGAATTCAAAAGATCTATTTATGCCTGGCCATTAGGTATCCCTTTCGGTCCATCATTTGACGGACCGGGATTAAACTATCCCGGGCATGCACGCGTACTTGCACCTACAGCAGGATACCAGCGCTTTTGGTGGAAAGGGGCTTATACATCCGTTTATGCATTGAATGCTTTTGAAAAGTATATGGATGAGAATAAAAAGAAGATTGGGAACGGGTACACCTTATATCTGAACTTCCATGTTGGTTACCAGTTTAAGTTCTTTAAAAACCGCATATTTTTCGAACCTGCCATCGGGTGTAGCTACTGGCCTATCAGGACTAATGTGCCGGAATCATTTAAAAAAGTAGAAGAAAAATGGTCTAACTACTTTATTCAGCCAGGACTTCATTTTGGTGTTAATTTTTAGTAGCTATACCAAGCATTCTTAAAAAATAGTGGTGCAACACATTTCTTAACTTAAGTGAACGTGTTGTGGCATTCCCCCAATCTACTTTTGCAGCATCGTTTAACATAAATAAGTAAAGAAGTGCAAAAGCAAATTTTATTGATTGGTGTCATCTTAATGATGACAAGTACACTACACCTAAAAGCACAGTATGCCAAGACGGACAGCACTTACAGAAAGTGTTTCGTAGGTAGCACTTTGTTTTTATTGGGTAATTTTTCATCCACTAATCCACCGGGTTTTGGTCAGCTCAATGTAGGTTATCGCATTTCCGGAAAAGATGTTGTTTCTCTTGAACTAATAACCTGGAAACATGCCTGGCCACTTGGTATCAACCCGTTTTACAATAAGTCATACGGAAAACCTGAGGAGAAATTTTCAGGCTATATACGTGAATATGGAATTGGCCTGGCCTATCAAAGGTATCTGTGGAAAGGTCTTTATGTAGCAGTACACGTAATGCCTATGTGGCAAACATTTAAGAAAGAAAACGGTGATAAGTTGGATAATGGGTTCATCATATTCAATACGAATCGAGTTGGTTATCACATTAAACTCTTGAAGGATAGATTTTTTATAGAACCGTCAGTAGGTATTGCCGGTCGCCCTTATTACACTGAAATGCCTGCAGGATTTAAGGAAAAAGATGACAAGTGGCCCAAATGGACACCAGAACCGGGGCTACATTTCGGATACAATTTCAATTAACAACTTATGAATACGCAAACCTCATTTGAAGACATCAAAGTGAATGTGAAAATTAAGCTTGCTGCACTGTGGGCGAGTTTAATGTTTCTCATTATCTATATTGACTATTTCCACTTATATATGCCGGGCATGATAGAAGACATCCTGAAGGAGAAAGTGTTTGTATTTGATATCACGCAAGGATTTATTACCGCAGCACTGGTTGTAGTGGCAATGCCTGCACTGATGATTTTTCTATCTGTTGTGCTGCCTGCCAGAGTAAATCGTCTAGTGAACATCATTATTGCAGTAGTGAATATCCCCCTTATGTTGTTTAATCTGGCAGGAGTGGCTTGGGTACACATGGTATTGGGCGCTCTTATAGAGGTTGTTCTTCTTGGGCTGATTATCCGTTATGCATGGAAGTGGCCTCGCATTGAAACATGGAGTGGTGCAGTTCTGAAACTGAAAGACTTTGACGATTTGCGACCCAGTAGCAAACCGGGAAATACAATCAGAATGGAGATGTAAATCGGGAGTAGCAGAAAGTAAAAAGCAGTTATGATGAATCATAACTGCTTTTCTTTTGGTGGTGGTGTGGGCCGGGATCGAACCGGCGACACAAGGATTTTCAGTCCTTTGCTCTACCGACTGAGCTACCGCACCAACCCGTAATTGGGATTGCAAAAATAGAATTAATCCTGAACTTTCCAAAAATGAAAGCAGATATTATTCTTTTACAACTTTTTGGCGCATTAAGATATTATTGCCATCTGTTATTACCAACTGGTATAAACCCGCCGGTATATGTTGTATACGCACGCCTGTAAGCGGGTGAGGCATATTGCCTGTGGCTACCACCTGTCCAGTAGTGTTATATATCTGATATTTTAAATTTTGTTTGAAGCCTGCTTTTCCAAGGTGTAAAAAGAGTTCATCTTTTGCCGGATTAGGATAAATATTAATGTCTGTATTCGTTGGTGTATTACGAATGCTAACAGACGAAGGGTCGTACAACTCTATTATTTTATCCGTACGAGTGCTACCGCTGGCATTAGAATTACTGGTAGAGATATAAATTTTGCCTTGCGGAGAAATACATACATCTCGCAACCTGCCGAAGCTAACGCCGCTGATAACGGTGGCAGATGTAATGGTATCCATTGCCGTATTTAATTTCAGTTGATACAGTTTGCTATCCTTTAGCGTAGCCATGATGATAGAATTCTGGAATGCCGGGAACATGGTTTGCTGATTGTAATAGTCGATACCACATACAGCTAACGTGGGCGTCCACCCCCTTAAAGGTTCCCTTACGTTTGAATCTGTACAAAAAGTAGTTTCAGTGGGCTGGTCGCAATAACCCTTTACATTTGGCCATCCATAGTTGCGGCCTTTTTCCAGCAGGTTTATTTCATCATCGCTGTTATCACCATGTTCCGACTGGAATATTTTACCATTCACCATTACCATGCCCTGTGCATTACGGTGGCCCCAGCTCCATGCAGGGTTGCCGGGTATCGGGTTGTCTGCCGGTATGCTGCCATCAAAGTTGACGCGCAATGTTTTGCCATTAATGCTGTTCACATCCTGCGAATTGGAAGTGGCAGAAGCATCGCCCGTAGTTATATACAGGTAGTTGGCATCGGTAAGCAGGCGGCAACCATTGTGTATGTTGCTGGCATCTATATCATCGAGTATCGTTTGCGGATTGTTCAGCACAGCGCCGTTGTATTCATATTTTACGATACGCTCTTTGTATGTGGTACCATCCATGTAGTTGTAAGCTACGAATACATGCGGCGTGGCAGGGAATTGGGGATGCAGTGCCATGCCCAACATTCCCCCTTCGCTACGAATGACGGTATTGGTTTCCTGATACAGTGTGTCGATCTTTCGTGTATCGGGATTGAGGCGGCAGATATAGCCGTTTTTTTGTGTGAACCATATGTGGTTATCAGGCCCGTATATCATTTCCCAGGGAATGAAAAGGGAATCGCGCACGATGCGGGTGGTCATTTGCGCGTGGGTATTACAAGCAAATACAGCCAGTATAAAGAGTAAAATTAGTTTCCTCATATGTGCATGATTTTTTTAAAGTATATAAAGGCTGCCGAAAAACCGTGCCAATGATTGTCATGTTAGCGCTTGGGTAGTGTTGGCTGCCAGTGTATTTTTACAGCCGGATGAGCATACAGGAGTTTTATAGCCAGTTTACAACACAAATATTACATACTACCTGGCCCGAAGCAGTGGGCGTGATATTCGGCATGATCAGCGTAGTATTAGCCAACAGGAACCATGTAGCGCTGTACCCTACGGGCATTATCAGTACTATCGTATTTATATACCTGATGGCAAAGCCTTCAGTGGGATTGTATGCAGAGGCATTGCTAAATCTGTATTACCTGGTGATGAGCATATACGGCTGGGTGTTGTGGTACAAGAAGCGGGACAATGAAGATGCGGCCATATCAGTAAACAGCAGGAAAGACTGGATGATAACTGCCGGCATCGTAGTAATAGGCTGGGTGATACTATATACAACACTCAGCACCTTTACTGATTCGGATGTGCCCGTGTGGGATGCCGTAGTAGCCTCTACAGCGTGGGCAGGTATGTGGTTGCTGGCAAAGCATAAAGTAGAGAACTGGATATTGCTGAATATATCGAACGCAATAGCCATACCCTTACAGATACACAAAGGCATACCGTTCACTGCCTGCCTTACCTTATTTCTTTTTATAGTTGCTATCTTCGGCTATATACGATGGAGAAAATTATATCGTTTGCAACACGCTGCTGCTTAATAACCCTGTTGATATGCAGTAATACACTGCATGCTCAAAATACAGACATCAACTGGCTGCGTTCTGTGCATGTGGGTCGCAACACTTCACTGGATGGTGCTATGAATGGCATTACACAGTCGGCCTACCCGGTATCATTTGCCATACCTGCCGGTATGCTGCTGTACGGTTATATAAGTGATAAGCAGCAATGGCGGCACAATGGCTGGCAAACGGTAGCTGCACTTGGCACGGCTACCATTATTGGCTACGGGATGAAATATGGCATCGACCGGAAGCGTCCCTATGAGAGCTACCCGGATATTGTGCCCTACCACTACGATACAGACCCATCCTTTCCTTCGGGGCATACCAGCCTAGCCTTTGCTACAGCTACTTCTGTAAGTTTGCAATATCCTAAATGGTATGTGATAACGCCTGCCTACCTGTGGGCTGGTGCAGTGGGTTATTCGCGTATGCATTTGGGTATGCATTACCCCAGTGATGTGCTTGCAGGGGCTATAGTAGGTGCTGGCTCCTCTTTCCTGGCATATAAAGGGCAGCAATGGCTGCTGAAACGTAAACAAAAAACTGTAAAGAACCCGGTTGAATAATATTAAGAAAATAGTAGTGATAGGCCCGGAATCGACAGGGAAAAGCACGCTGAGCGAAGCACTGGCTAAGGAGTTGGGCACGGTATGGGTACCGGAATATGCCCGGGGCTACCTGGAAACACTGGGCCGTGACTATGAAGAAGACGACCTGCTGAAAATAGCAGAAGGCCAGCTGGCAAGCGAAGAGGCATTGATGCAACAAGCCCAAAACTACCTGGTATGTGATACCGACCTGTATGTGCTGAAAGTATGGAGCGAAGCCAAATATGGCAGGTGCCACCCTCATATATTAGAACAGATAGCACATAGAGCGTATGATATGTACCTGCTTACATATATAGATGTAATATGGCAGGACGACCCCCTGCGCGAACACCCGCTGCCGGATGAACGCCGGTATTTTTATAATCAATATCATGATATTGTGCAGCATAGCGGTGTGCCCTGGGTGGATATAAGAGGCGATGAAACCGAAAGATTGGAAGCAGCCATGAAGGCAGTACGCAGCTTTTTGTAAAGGCAAAACCCCTTATATTTACAGGAAAGGGATTTATTTATGCTGTTACATATTCACCCCGATAATCCGCAGCCGAGAAATATAAAGACCGCGGTAGAAATACTGAAAAAGGGAGGTGTCATCATTTATCCTACGGATACCATTTATGGCCTGGGTTGCGATATTTATAATACAGAAGCGATAGCGCGCATTTGCCGCATTAAGAAAATAGATCCGAAGAAAGCGCAATTCTCTTTTGTATGTTCTGACCTGAGCCATATCAGCGATTATGCTAAAAGTATAGATACACCGGTGTTTCGACTGCTGAAGGCGGCATTGCCGGGCCCATATACTTTTATACTGGAAGCCAGCAAGCTGGTGCCAAAAATGCTGAAGACCAAGAAAGACACCGTAGGTATACGTGTGCCCAATCATAACATAACCCAAACACTGATAGCAGAACTGGGTAACCCCATTATGAGTGTATCGCTGCCCATGGATGAGGAAGTAGAATATTATACAGACCCACTGGTGATACACGAAATATTTGAAGACCAGGTAGATGCTGTGATAGATGGCGGCATTGGCGGTGTTATCCCTTCAACCGTAATAGATTGCACTACCAATACGCCCGAACTGATAAGGCAGGGTGCAGGCGAGTTTGAAAATTTAGTTGGATAAATAGCCTTCTGCGACGTTTCTTTGTTGTATGTACACAACAGCAGACGAACAACGATTGTACCAGCAGGCAAAATCGCTATTAAGCAGCGATGGTGCCAACGCAGAAAAGGAAATAGAACAACTGCGTGAGGTCATCAATTATGCCGACTGGAAATATTATGTGCAAAGCGAGCCGGTGCTGGCCGATGTTGAATACGATGCCCTCTACAAAAAGCTTCAACATCTGGAGGAGCAATACCCCGAGCAAGTAACAGCAGATTCCCCGACACAGCGTGTAGCCATAGGGCTTAGCGAGAAGTTCCCTTCCGTAAGCCACCTGGTACCGATGCTGAGTCTTGATAATACATACAATGCCGATGACCTGCGCGACTGGGACAGGCGCTGCAAAGAGCTGGCAAAAACCGATGTGATAGAATATTGTGTAGAGCCCAAGTATGATGGTGCCAGTGTATCGATTATCTATGAAAATGGAAAGCTGGTGCGTGGCGCTACACGCGGCGATGGCGTGATGGGTGAGGATGTGACGATTAATATAAAACAGATACGCTCTATACCACTGGCGGCTGCCTTTGAGAAAGCAGGACTGGACCAGGTAGAGATACGTGGTGAAGTAGTGATACATAAAGAGGTGTTTGCAGAATATAACAGGCAGCGAGTGGCAGAGGGCCTTTCACCATTGGCGAACCCGAGAAATGCTGCTTCCGGTACACTGCGCATATTGGACCCTAAAGAAGTAGGCAAGCGCAAGCTATCAGCTATATTGTACCACATCAGCTACTATACACAGCAGCGCGGCAAAGATGTGCCGGAGCAAATGCATACACACTACGATTCGCTGAACTGGTTATATCAATTGGGCTTTCCGACGCCGGTGAAGGAAATGCAGCGGCTCAATAATATAGATGATGTAATAGCTTTCTGCGAAGCCTTTGAAACCCGCAGGGACGACCTGCCTTATGAAGTAGATGGGCTTGTAATAAAAGTGAACAGTTTTGATATGCAGGACCAGATGGGTATGACAGCCCACCACCCGCGCTGGGCTGTGGCTTATAAATTCAAAGCAAGGCAGGCTACCAGTAAGCTATTGAAAGTAGAATTCCAGGTAGGGCGTACCGGCTCTGTAACACCGGTGGCCAAGATAGAACCTGTGCCTATAGGTGGCGTAACGGTGACATCCATATCGCTCTTTAATGAAGATGTGGTGCGCGAAAAAGACCTACATATAGGCGATACTGTATTGGTAGAGCGTGCCGGTGATGTGATACCCTACATTGTAAAGCCATTGGCAGAACTGCGTACCGGCGATGAGCAGGATATTGTGTTCCCCACTACGTGCCCGGTGTGTGATGAGGCGCTTGAAAAACCTGAAGAAGAAGCGGTATGGCGTTGTATCAATATCAGCTGCCCGGCACAGGTGGTAGAGCGCATCATACACTTTGCCAGCAAAGATGCGATGGATATCCGCAACCTGGGTGGTGCCAACGTGCAGAAGTTTTATGAGTTGGGTTTATTGAAAGATATACCTGGCATCTATAATATAGATTGGGATGCTGTCAGGCAGCTGGGTGGCTTTGGAGAGAAATCTGTAACCAATCTGCAAACAGCTATAGAGAACTCGAAGAAGCAAAGCCTGAACCGTGTAATATATGGATTGGGTATACGCCATGTAGGTGAAACGATGGCCAAGACACTAGCCAACGCAGTGAGCCATATACGGGAGCTATATGATTGGGATGAGGAAAAACTGGTATCGCTGGAAGATGTAGGGCCTAAAGTGGCGGCATCTGTAGCGCATTTCTTTCATGCGCATGAAAACAGGGATACGATAGATACATTGGAAAAAGCAGGTGTAAACCTTGCCAACCATCATAAGAACAAAGCGGAAACGACCGGTGAGCTATCGGGCAAGACCTTCCTGTTTACGGGTACTTTAACCAAGTTCAAGCGTAGTGAAGCCGAGGCTATGGTGGAAGAGAAAGGTGGTAGCATACTAAGCGGCGTAAGCAGCAAACTAAACTACCTGGTGGTGGGTGAAGATGCCGGCAGCAAGCTGGAGAAGGCCAAGAAGCTGGGTACGGTGGCCATTCTTACAGAAGACCAGTTTATGGATATGGTGAATGGCTAAGCCTGATATATAGCAGCTTTTTATAGGTAATCCTTTTAATAATGGTAATGTCTTAGGTAGTTTCTACCTTTGCACTCTCTTTTTGAATAATATATACACATAGATGTCTGAAATAAGACCGTTTTTAAGATTGAGCGGGCTGGAGCCACTTGTGGTAAGGCCGGAAACCAACTTTGTAAACGTAGGCGAACGTACCAATGTTACAGGGTCGAAGAAGTTTGCTCGTCTGATAAGGGAGAATCAATATGAAGAAGCCTTGTCTGTAGCCAGGCAACAGGTGGAAAATGGTGCCCAGATACTGGACATCAATATGGATGATGCGCTGCTGGATGGTGAAAAGGCTATGACTACATTTGTGAACCTGCTGCAGAGCGAGCCGGATATAGCGCGTATCCCAATCATGCTCGATTCTTCTAAGTTTTCCATCATACTGGCAGGGTTGAAATGCATACAAGGTAAGTGTATCGTTAACTCTATCTCCATGAAAGAAGGGGAGGAGAAATTCATAGAGCAGGCTATCATCTGTAAAAGCTTTGGTGCATCTGTCATTGTGATGGCATTTGATGAACAAGGCCAGGCAGATACCTTGCAGCGTCGCGTGGATATATGCGAGCGTGCGTATAAAATATTAACAGAGCGGGTTGGCTTCAAACCACAGGATATTATTTTCGATCCAAACATATTTGCAGTAGCAACAGGTATAGAAGAGCATAATAACTATGCAGTAGATTTTATAGAAGCTACCCGCATCATCAAACAAAAGATGCCGCTTACCAAAGTGAGTGGTGGTGTAAGTAACGTATCGTTTTCCTTCCGTGGTAATGATGTAGTGCGCGAGGCGATACATAGTGTATTCCTATACCATGCTATTAAAGCGGGTATGGATATGGGTATTGTGAATGCAGGCCAGTTGGTGGTATACGACCAGATAGAACCGGAACTGCGAGAGTCGTGCGAAGATGTAGTGCTTAACAAAAGGCCGGATGCAACAGAGCGGCTGGTAACATTCGCAGAAACCGTAAAAGCTAAAGATAAAGTAGAGAAGAAAGATGATGCATGGCGCAGCCTGAGTGTGGAAGAGCGCCTGACCCATGCATTGGTGAATGGTATAACTGACTATATAGATACTGATACGGAAGAAGCACGATTGAAATATAGCAGGCCGCTGGAAGTGATAGAAGGGCCGCTGATGGATGGTATGAACGTAGTGGGCGACTTGTTTGGTAGTGGTAAAATGTTTTTGCCACAGGTGGTGAAGAGTGCGCGCGTGATGAAGAAAAGCGTGGCATGGCTGACCCCTTACATAGAAGAAGAGAAAAAGAACAACCCCAATGCACAGCAGGGTAGCGCAGCCAAAATACTGATGGCTACCGTAAAGGGCGATGTGCATGATATAGGTAAGAATATAGTAGGTGTGGTGCTGGGTTGTAATGGTTATGATATTATAGACCTGGGTGTAATGGTGCCGGCAGATAGAATACTGGATACGGCACAGAAAGAGAATGTAGACATTATAGGGCTTAGCGGGTTGATAACCCCATCGCTGGATGAGATGGTGCATGTGGCGAAAGAGATGAAGCGCAGGGGGATGACGCAGCCATTGCTGATAGGTGGTGCCACTACATCGCGTACGCACACGGCGGTGAAGATAGCCCCGGAGTATGATAACGGGGTAGTATATGTGCTGGATGCCAGCCGTAGTGTAACGGTAGCGGGTAGCCTGTTGAGTAATGAGCAAAAAGATGGTTTCCTGGGTGGTATTCAAACAGAATATGTAAAGTTGCGCGCCGATTTTGCCAGTAAGCGCACGGTGAAAGAATATGCGCCGTTTGCAGAAGCGCAAAAGAATCCTATGGCTATTGATTGGGAAAATTATGAACCGCCTGTGCCGACCTTCACCGGTATCAAAGCCTTTGAAGATTACGACCTTTCAGAAATACGCCAGTATATAGACTGGGGGCCATTCTTCATAGCATGGGAAATGCGCGGCAAATACCCGGATATATTGAAAGATGCAAATGTAGGCACGGAAGCTACCAAGCTATTTAATGATGCTAATGCACTGCTGGACAAGATCATTGCAGAAAAATGGCTGACAGCTAAAGGTGTGGTAGGCTTTTGGAATGCAAAGAAAACAGCACCCGATACGATAGTAGTTAGCCAAGGCGGTAAAGAACTACATACGCTTGAATCATTGCGCCAGCAACAGAAGAAAGCTGCAGGACAGCCGCATTTCTCTTTATCTGATTTTGTGAGCCCTGTAAAAGATGACTATGTAGGTGCATTTGCAGTGAGTATACACGGCATAGAGCCACACCTGCAACGCTTTGCAGAACAGCACGATGATTATAACAAGATAATGCTGCAGGCAATGACCGATAGGCTGGCAGAAGCATTTGCAGAGGTATTACATAAACGTACCCGCAAAGAGTTTTGGGGATATGTGAAGGATGAGACACTGACGAATGAAGAGTTGGTAAAAGAAACCTACCAGGGTATTCGCCCGGCGCCGGGTTATCCTGCTTGTCCCGACCATACGGAGAAGTATAAACTGTTCGACCTGCTGAAAGCTACAGAAAATGCAGGCATACAACTGACGGAATCGCTGGCTATGTACCCTGCAGCATCGGTATGCGGTTGGTATTTCAGCCATCCGCAAAGCTCTTATTTCGGTATCAACAAGATACAGGAAGACCAGCTGGTAGACTATGCACAGCGTAAGGGCATGGATATAGAAGAAGTGAAAAAATGGTTGTCGCCAATTTTAGATTAATACTATGAGTGGGATAAAAAAGATAGAAGCAGCAGACAGGCCGGGTACTAAATCGCCCGTTGTGCGGGCATTTGCCCATGTATTGTCGTTTATATTTCACCCGGTATTTATGCCTACATTGCTGGTGCTGATACTGTACAGGCTTTCGCCTACCAGCTTTGCAGGTGTGCCGCAGGAAAACCTTGGCAAGTGGTTGGTGATCGTAGCCATTAATACCATCGCATTTCCATTGCTTACGGTAGCGCTGCTGAAGGGCTTAGGGTTTATTCAAAGCATTTACATGCACGACCCCAAAGACCGTATCATACCGCTGATAGGCACTATGATATTTTACTTTTGGGCCTACAATGTATATAAGAACCTGGAAACACCATTTGTGCTACGCACAATGCTGCTGGGTACCTTTTGGGGTGTTATCCTGTTGTTCCTTATTAATATCTTCTTCAAGGTAAGCATGCATACCAGCGCAGCGGGTAATGTGCTGGGGCTGATGATAGTGCTGATGATGATAAGCCCTGTGAATATGCTGCTGCCATTTTTTCTTTCTATAATAGCGGCGGGCATCATAGGTACGGCAAGGCTGGCTTTGGGTGCACACAAGCCTTCTGAAATATGGCTGGGCTATGTGCTGGGTATTCTTGTGCAGGTGGCGGCCTATATATACTTGAAGTAAAACAATAGCCCGATGCAGGAATTGGCGTAAGTTTGAGCTAACCTTTTTACACATGATCCCTGCACAGTCAAAGCGTATCGTTTCGATAGATATTCTTCGTGGTATAGTAATGGTAATAATGGCGCTGGACCATACGCGCGATTATTTTACCAACTTCACGCATAATCCTACCGACCTGGAATATGCCAGCACGGCCATGTTCCTGACGCGCTGGATAACACACTTCTGCGCACCGATATTCGTGTTCCTTTCCGGCACCAGTGCTTTCCTTTCCATGCAAAAAGGAAAGACCACCAGGCAGCAGGCAGGGTTCTTACTGTCTCGCGGTATATGGCTCATCATACTGGAGTTTACCATAGTAAGATTTGGCTGGGTTTTCAATCTCGATTATACGCAGGTATTTGTACAGGTGATATGGGCCATTGGGTGGAGTATGATATTCCTTTCCGGCTTGATATTCCTGCCCCGAAAACTGATACTGGCTATTGCTTTAAGTATCATCTTTTTGCACAATGCTTTTGATGGTGTGCATGCGGCGAACCTTGATGACTATGGGCCATGGTGGAATGTGTTTCACGAATTTGGGAACATACACCTATTTGGCGATGTAAATATGTTTGTGCTATATCCATTGGTGCCCTGGATAGCTGTGATGGCAGCAGGCTACTGTTTCGGGGGCATTATGCAGATGGAAGAAGGAAAAAGAGATAAATGGCTATACCGCATTGGACTATCGGCGATAGCATTATTTATTGTACTGCGGTTTACAAACATCTATGGTGATAGTGCTTTGTGGAGCAGCCAGGGAAGCTGGCACCGTACGGTGTTATCGTTCATAAATGTCACTAAATATCCGCCGTCTTTGCTATACCTGCTGATGACTATAGGGCCGGCTGTTACCTTATTGCCAATGCTGGAAAAGATGCGCAACAGAGCAGGCAATTTCTTTACCATATATGGGCGGGTACCGATGTTTTATTACATCCTGCACATTTACCTGATACACCTGCTATCTATGATGATAGGCGTGTGGATGTATGATGTGCCATCTCATTACTTTACCGGCAACGGAGAGGCATTAAGTACGAAGCCTAATTGGGGCTACTCGCTTGTAGGAGTTTACCTTTACTGGATGCTGGTAATAGCGCTGCTATACCTGCCATGCAGGTGGTATATGCAGGTAAAGATGACGCATAAAAAATGGTGGCTTAGCTATCTATAAAAAAGTAAACCCCGGCAACTACCGGGGTTTACTTTTTTAGATTTATTTACCAAACTTCTTTTTCAGCAGGCTTAGTGCATCATTCATATTCATGTTCGATGTGTCTTTTTCGCGGCTTTGCTCCTGGCGCTTATGCTGCTGTGGCCGGTCGCGGCGTGCAGGGGCTTCCAGTGTTTGCTTGATGGATAGTGCGATGCGTTTGCGGCCCATATCTACTTCCAGCACTTTTACATTCACCTTATCATTCAGCTTTAGTGCTTCGCCAGGGTCGGTAATGTAGTTGTGCGATATTTCAGATACGTGAACCAGTCCATCTTGTTTCACACCTATATCTACGAAAGCACCGAAACGCGTAAGGTTAGTTACAACACCCGGCACTACCATGCCCACCGTTACATCTTCTATACTGTAGATATTAGCAAATTCGAATACCTGCGCTTCACTGCGCGGGTCGAGCCCGGGTTTCTTTAATTCGTTCAGTATGTCTTTTATGGTATGCTCACCAACAGTTTCGCTGATGTATTTCTTAGTGTCCAGTTGCTTCACGGCTTCTTCATTGCCTATCAGTTTAGCTATATCAAGGCCCAAGTCCGTAGCCATTTTAGCTACTACGTTATAAGCTTCGGGGTGCACCGCGCTGGCATCCAGCGGGTCTTCACCATTTTTGATGCGCAGGAAGCCAGCACATTGCTCGAAGGCCTTGCTACCCAGGCGGGGTACTTTCAACAGTTGCTTGCGCGATGTAAAGCCACCAATCTCGCTACGATATTGAACGATATTTTCCGCTATGGAAGGGCCGATGCCACTCACGTAGCTTAGCAGGTGTTTGCTGGCTGTATTCAGGTTTACACCCACCAGGTTCACACAGCTTACTACGGTTTGGTCCAGACGTTCTTTCAGGCGTACCTGGTTCACATCGTGTTGATACTGGCCTACGCCTATGCTCTTTGGGTCTATCTTCACCAGTTCTGCCAGTGGGTCCATCAACCTGCGGCCAATGCTTACTGCACCACGCACGGTTATGTCCTGCTCTGGAAATTCCTGCCGCGCTGTTTCAGATGCGGAATAGATAGATGCGCCATCTTCATTCACTAAGAAGATAGGCAAGCCAAGGTTTAGTTTCTTAATGAACTGTTCTGTTTCACGACCTGCAGTGCCATCGCCTACAGCTATACATTCTGTTTTGTATTGCTGCACCAGTGAGCGTATGGTATGCTCTGCAGACATCAGCTTGCCGGGCTCATGTATATATATCAGGTCTGTTTTTTGCAGCATGCCCTTATCATCCAGGCAAACTATTTTGCAACCCGTACGGTAACCCGGGTCTATGGCCAGCAGGCGCTTACCGCCCAATGGGGAACTTAACAATAACTGGCGCAGGTTCTCTGCAAATACATTGATGGCTTCTTCATCGGCCTTTGTTTTCAGTGCCATGCGGAATTCGCTTTCAAGGCTAGGTTGCAACAACCTGCGGTAAGCATCTTTAATAGCTTTCTTTACATGGGTGGTAGATTCGTTGCTGCCTTTCACAAACATCTTTTCTATCATTGCCAGTGCATCTTCTTCCACCGGTGCTATCACCATGCGCAGCACCCCTTCCATAAAGCCACGCATTACTGCCAGCATACGGTGCGATGGTATTTTGCTAACCGGCTCGCTAAAGTCGTAGTAATCTTTATACTTCACACCTTCTGTTTCTTTATCGGCCAGCACCTTGCTTTGCACTGTAGCGCTGTCTTCAAACAGCTTACGCATCTTAGCACGTACCTGTGCATCTTCATTCACTGTTTCAGCAATGATATCGCGTGCGCCTTGCAGGGCATCTTCCGGTGTTTTTACTATTTCTGTTACAAAAGCAGCAGCTTCTGCCAGCGGGTCTATATTCGTTTGCTCCCACAGCATATTGGCCAGTGGCTCCAAACCATTTTCACGTGCCGTTTGCGCTTTGGTCTTACGCTTAGGCTTGTATGGCAGGTATATATCTTCCAGCTCGGCAATGGTAGTAGCACTGTTCAGTTTCGCCTGCAGCGCTTCCGTCATTTTATCCTGTTCGGTAATGGTCTTTTCTATGAACGCCTTACGCTCAGAAAACTCTTTCTGAAACTTGGCTTCATCCTGTATGTTTTGAATCTGAACCTCATCCAGCGCGCCTGTTTTATCTTTACGGTAGCGGGCTATGAAAGGAATGGTAGCACCTTCATTCAGCAGCGCCAGTACAGCGTCCACATCTTGTTTCCTGAGGCTTAGTTTTGCAGCTACGCTGCCGGCATATTCTATCATATATATATTCTTGCGGACTGCGAATGTAGGCGGCTGAAATGAAAATCTGAAACAAAATATTTACTAATATTTGTGTATGGATATACTGGCTGAAATACTGGCAGAGCAATCGAAAAAACAAGCAGAAAAAATAGCTAAATGGATAGGAACTGACGCTGAGCGCTTTGCACCGCTGATGCAACTTTTCCTGCATGGGGAGCTTAAACTGATACCACGGGTGGCAGTAGTGTTTGGTACTGTTACCGATATACATCGCGAACTGATTATGCCTTATTTGCCCGAAATGATATCAAGGGCTATGCAGCCGGGTATGCCTGATGGTATTAAAAGAACAGTGGTACGCGAATTGCAGTTTATAGATATACCAGAGCCACTGCACGGCGATGTGATGAATATGTGTTTTGATTTTCTGGCAGATGCACAGCAGGCAGTGGCAGTGCGTGCCTTCTCGATGACGGTATTATCGAACCTTGCCAAAATATATCCTGAAATCAGGCAAGAGATCATTGTAATACTGGCAGATGCGCTGGAGCAGGCTAATACTCCCGGGTTTATTAACCGCGCGCTAAAGACCATAAGGGCTTTAACAAAATAATAGGTTTTGTGTGACAATAGGTTGCATAGGTGGTCGTTACTTTGAAATACTAAAAACCACTGTATGCAAAAAACAATTTTACTACTTCCCCTGACATTACTAACCTTATCTGCAACGGCACAGCAAAAATCCATGCCCGACTATAAGCGTGTAGTAAAGAAGCACTGGAGCGCCGCCACAAAAAACATCCTGCAGCAGCAAACAGCACACAACAAAACTACTGCCGCCAAGCAACGACTAACAGCAAGGGCATTGTATGCCTTTGATGGTTCAGCCATGCAACTGAACGATTCTGCCAACTATATATACTCGTCAGATCGTGGTTCTGTATTCAACCATACAGATATGTTTTATAACGATTACGAAGGTTCTACAGAAATGCAGTTCGACTCATCGGCACACTACAGGCTAAATGGTCCTGATTTTGGATTGACGGATGGCAGTAAGATCTCTTACAACAGCAGCAATGTGCGTCAATCGTATACCACTTTGAGCAGTACACCTCCGGGCAGTCCGTTGAAAGAGATAACTGATAACAGGTATACCTATAATAGCAACGGAACGCTGAATACAACCTATTCTTTGCAATTGAACGGCTCTGTATGGGATACAGCAGGGAAAACCACGTACTCATATAATGCACAAAATAAAGTTGCAGAAGAAGTAGTTTATAACAAAATAACAATGGGTTGGGAAGAGGCACTTAAAACAACATATACATATGATGGCGCCGGCAATAACACCGAGGTAATGGGCTATGAATGGTCAGGTTCAGGATGGGCAGAAAACTGGAAAGATTCTAATACATACAATGCTAACAATAAGCTGTCGACCAATACGTATATGGAATATACGGGTGGCGTATGGGAAAACGTGTACACCGATAGTTTTGGCTATAGCAGCACAGACTATTATACCTACAATATGTCGAAAGAATGGAATACAGATAGCGTTAAGTGGCTGTATTCAAGCCTTGAAGAAAGGCATGTAGGAGCTAACGGCCTTCCTGACAGCGTTTACTATAGCCAGTGGGACGAGGATACACAGGACTGGATGCGTGTCCTGATATCAGACTGGCATTACAACAGCAATGACCTGCCAACAAATGCCAACGGCATCTTATCATTTATGGGGGCTGAATTGCCACTATTTCAATTCAATTACTATTACGAGTATTACTTTGATGCAGGCGTAAATAAGCGTGCCCGCACAACAGCAGCTATCTATCCTAACCCTGCAACTGATAAAGTGACGATAGAGTGGAAAGACAAAACAGCTGACCGCACAACTTTGTATGTATTCAACAACATGGGACAAATGGTAGCTCAACAAAATATAGGTGCTACTAATAAAGCAGAAATATCGCTGACAGGCATGCAGCCGGGTGTTTACTGGCTGAAAGCTATAGCTGCAGATGGTACCAATGTATTGGCACAGCAGGTGATAAAGCAATAAGCATTTTCTTCTACCAATAAATAAAGGCTCCTTACGGGGAGCCTTTATTATTTTAATCAGTTGATAAAACTTAAGCTTGTGTTGCAGTGTATATAATGTCTACCGAATAAGTACCCGCAGGGTATGTAAAGCCCGGCTTTGCCTGGTATTCTACTGAAAAGTTTTTATTCTCGCCTGCTGCAGCATTGGTAATCACATTTTTGCCACTGGTAGAAAGTGAAGTGTAATTAGTATGGCCACTGCTTATTTGTCCGTTGGTTTGATTGCTCGCAACTTTTACTTTTAAAACAGACAGTGGCATTTTAGGGTCTTTTTCATTGCCTGCGTAGCCAAATCGCGACTTGCGGGATTTTACACGCACATTGAAGTTTTTATTAGAGCTTACCAGTATTTGCTGCTCTGAAGATGTTACACCATTAGCATAATCGTTAACAGTAGTGAAAGGTAAGCTAATGGTATTGCTATGCAGCTTTATTTCTATCACATTGCCCAGAGACATGGATACCTGTTGCGTGGCGGCAGGTTGGGTACTTTGTGCATGTGTGGTTATAGGTACCAGCGAAAGAAAAATAAAGATGAAGGTTATTGATTTCATTGCTTGTATGTTTGTTCGTGATACAAATATGGGCTGAGATGCAGGTAAAAGAAGAAATGCAAGGGCCCCTTAACCCGTCATTTGCATTCGGTTAACAAGCGATTAACAGAGCATAAATAAGAAATGCCCCGATATCGGGGCATTTCTTATTGAGATATTTACAGTTGTTATTGCTTTACGAACTGCACCGTTTGGTTGATCGCTTCATTTTCATTCACCACCTGCAACATATACATGCCAGCAGCTAACTGCTGCAATTCAAGTACGGTGCTATGTTGCGTATCCAGGCTTATTTTGCTATTGTATACCAGCTTACCCAGCTTGTCAAGCACCCTCACTGTAGTTTCACCTTTCAGTATCTTGTCAAAGCGTACTGTAAGCTGTGTGCCTGAAAGCGGATTCGGGTATACCTGCATATTGATGTCATTCTTTTCAGAAACGTTGCTTACTGCCAGGGCGGGGTCTACAGTCAGCCTGCCTGCCTTACTAAGCATTGGCGTTGCGCACGCACCATCTATGAGGCAGCGATACCAGTAACCGCTCATCTGGAAAGAAACCGGTTTTATGGTTAAGGTATTGGTATGTACACCGCTGTATGTACTATTCTCATTCAGGTTGCGGAAGCCGCCGCCGTCGTTCTTATTTTCCTGCCATTGATATTTAGTGCCATCAGGTGTTACACTAAAGCTGACAGCGCTGAAGAATGGAACGGTATAGGCACCCGGTGTAATATCTGGAGACTGTGTTACATGCAGTGGTATGTCGCCTGTGTATTCTATCTGATTACAAACAACGGTTTCATACACCTTGCAACGGTATATTTTTCCATCGAGGCTATCAGGGGCATCTACTATACGTAAAGAATCTGTTGTGATACCCGAATAAGGAGGTATCGGTAACAAATCGCTATAAGTGCCATTGGCATTTTTAACCTGCCACTGGTAGCGCAACGATGTGCCGCTGGCACCTAATGATATACGTGTCATCCCGCCTGAACATACACTGTCCGACTGGTCATGCCATTTAATATCCACCGTTATTAATGCTGTAAGCAATGCACTGTTGCTGATTGCCGGAGGTGCACAATCGCCACTTACTATACAACGCAGCAGGTTGCTTGCCATGCTTTTTTGTACGTTAACGGTAAGGGTAGGCGAATTGTTACCTGAGTATTCCGATGTCGCCGGTACGTTGCTCCATCCGCTTCCGGTATTTACCTGCCATTGATAAGTAAGGCCTGCACCTGTAGCGGCAACGCTGAAGGTAGCGATGCTACCCGGGCACACCGTACTAGGCACAGGGTGCTGCGTGATGGTTGGTAATCCTTTCACTGTTAAGCGTGCTGCCATAGAAGTAGCACTTGGGGTGCAAGGTGTAGAAACAACACAGCGATACCTGTAGCCATCGAGCGACGCAGGGGCTGCCGTAATGTTAAGTGTATGGGTATTAACACCGGAATATGGTGCCCCATTGGTAAGGGCTGTATAACCCGAACCATTATCTACCTCCCACTGATAGGAGATTGGCGTGCCGCCATTAGCGGATGCATTCACGCTGATAGATGTATTTGACCCTACGCAAACGATTTTATCTGTAGGCTGAGAAGTGATGCCGGGGGCTGTATATATCCATAGAGTAACCGTATTGGTAGTAATAGGTGGCGCACATGTACCTGATATGATACATTGATAGTTGCCGGCGCTGGTAAGCGGAGCGCCTGTTATACTTAATGTATTGGTAGTGGCTCCCGAATAGATGCCGCCATTCGATACATTGGCCCATCCGCTGCCGGTATTTACACGCCACTGGTAGGTAAGGTTAGTCCCCGTTGTGCCAACTGTGAAAGATGCTGTTGAGCCTACACAAACTGCAGTATTTACAGGTTGCGATGTAATAGCAGGTTTGCCGTAAAGCGTAAGTGTAGCTGTATTTGAAGTAGCCGTGCCGCCACAACCGCCGGTAACCACGCAACGGTATTGATAACCATTAAGCGCTACAGGTGGGGCATACGCATATAATGTATCGTCCTTGTGGCCTGCATAGCCTGCTACCGGCACATTCGTCCATCCGGAGCCCGAGTTGTATTGCCATTGGTAGGAAAGATTATAACCTGTAGCTGTAACTATAAAAGTATCATTGATGCCTTCACAACGGGTAATGTTCAGTGGGTGGAAGGTAATTACCGGCTGTGATAAGATGTTGAGCGTAGCAGCATTTGATGTAACCGGCGGAGCGCACCCACCTGTTACTACACAACGATACTGATAGCCGTTGAAAGATGCCGTTGGCGCCAGCACTATAAGGCTGGTTGTTGTTTGCCCGCTATAGCCTGTAACCGGTACATTGTTCCAGCCAGTGCCGGTATTTACCTGCCACTGGTAGGTAAGATTATATCCTGTAGCCGCTATGGTAAACGTATCATTAATCCCTTCGCAGCGCGTTATCGATGTTGGGTGCCCTGTTACTACGGGTGCCCTGCGTACCGTCAATGCTACTGTGCCTGATGTATCTGAAGGGAGGCATGTGCCGGTAGCATAGGCACGGTACAGATAGCTATTCATACCGGCCGGTGGATTCACGATACTTAAGTTGCCCGCGATGATGCTGTATACACCACCGGTAGCAATATTTGTCCATCCGCTACCGGAATTTACCTGCCATTGGTAAGATACATTGGTGCCCGTAGCAGTTGCTGAACAGGATGCAGTGCCTGCGCCTTCACACACAGTCATGTTTGTATTGGCAGGTTGCACGGTAAAGACAGGTGCTGTATTTACGGTCAGTGTTGCAGTATTCGATGTATCGGCTGGTGTACATGTGCCCGTTACATAGCTGCGGTACAGGTAGCCATTCATAGTAGCCGGTGCATTAGCAATACTAAGATTGCCTGCTGTAATGGTATATACGCCACCGGTAGCAATATTTGTCCATCCGCTTCCGGCATTTACCTGCCATTGGTAGGCTATAGCAGTGCCTGTAGCTGCGGTAGTACAAGATGCAGTGCCCGCACCGGCACATACAGTCATGTTTGTATTGGCCGGGTGTGTGGTAATAAGGGGGGGCGTATTTACTGTAAGTGTTACGGCATTAGAGGTATCTGCAGGTACACAGGTGCCGGCAGCAAAACAACGGTATTGATAACCGTTCATAGTAGCTGGTGGGTTTACGATAGACAGGTTGCCAGCCGTGATGTTATATACACCACCTGTAGCAATATTTGTCCACCCGCTTCCGGCGTTTACCTGCCATTGGTAAGATACATTTGTGCCCGTAGCAGTTGCTGAACAAGATGCAGTGCCTGTATTTTCACATACCGTCATATTGGTAGCAACAGGGTGTATTGTAATGCTTGGTAAAGTATCAATAGTAAGTGTAACCGGTGTGCGCGTTAAGGTAGTACATGCAGGCCTTGTAAAGTTGGCCGTGAATACCAGCATGCGCGGCTGGAAATAGTTGGTAGAGAAGCCGGGGCTTAAGCCATAGCCTGTGCGTACGATGATATCGCCTGTTTGTTTGAAAATATCTCCGGTAGTACCCGAGGCGGTTTGATATCTTACGGGTCCGCCGTTATAGGCTGTGGTAGAGGTAATATAGAAAGCATATTTCTGTCCTGCTTTCAGCGTAAGTGATGTAGGTAGATCGAAATGCCGATAGCCACCAGCAGCACTGGTATTGCCTGTGTAGGTGCCTAGCTTCGTCCATACGGCAGGGCTGTTTTGGTTGCCGATGCAGGTACCTTGGCGATAGTATATCTCGAAGTCGTACGTGCCGGCATCTACATACACATCAAAGCTATTCAGAACCAGGTTGCGTAGTATGTCCATATCAAACATAGCACCGCCAAGGCCATTACTCACCGTAGCACCCGAATTGAAAGAGGATACGTTGCTGTCTATCAGCTCGGCATAGTAGGTGCCCGGTGTTAAAGCGCCGGGTACCGATAAGGTATTACCTGTGCCTAAGTAGCTACCGCCTGTTAGCGCACTGTACCAGTTTACTATAACACCACCTGATGGTATAACACCAAGTGTAGCGGTATTGCCCTGGCAAACCGTATCATGCTGTGCTGTAGCTGTTGCCGGTGTTGCCAGCAGGAAGTCTGCCGCCACAGATGTATCAGGAGGAGCGCAGCCGCCGGATACGATGCAGCGATATTGATAGCCGTAAAAAGTAGCAGGCGGTGCAATTAATGTCAATGTATCAGAAGTTTGCCCGCTATAGCCGCTGGCTGGTACGTTGGCCCATGTGGTGCCGTCATGTACCTGCCATTGGTATGTAATATTGTAGCCTGTAGCTGCTACATAAAGCTTTTCATCACCTGTAGTGGTGGCACAGCGAATAATAGACTTAGGTTCTGTAGTAATGGTTGGTGTCGCGCGCACTGTAATGCTAGCTGTGTCAGATGTATCTGTTGAACAACTGCCTGAAACTATGCAGCGGTATTCGTATCCGCTGAAAGATGCGGGAGGTGCTACAATGATAAGCCTGTTAGTAGTTTGGCCGTTGTAACCTGTAGCGGGCACATTGCCCCATCCGCTGCCGGTATTTACCTCCCATTGATAAGCAAGGTTGCCCCCCGTAGCGGTTACAGCAAAGGTATCGTTAATGCCTTCGCAGGCCGTAATAGACATAGGTGTTAATGCCGTTATTTCAGTAACAGGAACAACTGTGATGAAAAAAGTATCCGCTTTGCCCACGCAACCATTAGCTGTTGGGGTAACGATAATCCTTGCGGTGGTAGCTGCTGTGATGCCGGTTGGTGTAAATGTGTTGATATTTCCGGTGCCTGAAGTACTTAGTCCTATAGAGGTGTTATTATTGGCCCAGGCATAAGTAGTGCCGCTGACAGAACTGGTAAAATTGATAGCGCCTGATGGGCTGCCATTGCATATTATTAGGTCGGCTACTGTATCTATTACAGGTACTGCCTTCACGTTCATTGTTATGGTATTGGTAGCATTAGTACCCGTGGCGGTGGTTATATTACAATACACCTGGTCACCGTTTACGGGAGTTGTGATGCTGTAGGTAGATGCAGTGCTTACAGGGCTACCGTTTTTGTACCATTGGTAGCCGGTAATAGTTTCGCAACCGGGAGTAACGCTATAGGTAGTAGATACGGGACCACACGATACAGAATCGGGGCTTGCGGTGATATATGGCGTAACATGGTAGCCAAGGGTTTTATTGGCAAGATGTGTTAGTATATTTTGCATCAGGTTTACACAACCTGGATAACTTGTGCTTTGTCCAACCCAGTCCTGGTCTGTAGTTGTAAATAATCTGCCATAAGCAGCATTGCACGAAGTGTATACCCAACCTACAGCAGTGGTAGTTCCGGTTGCTGTTAAGATAGGTTGCACGTTTGGAAGCCCTGCTGTAGCTGTAGCCCCATACCAATAGTATGGAAGGCTGGGTACAGAAATGCTATTGCTGCTCAATGTGCCATTTACATCTGGTAATAATTGGCCGGCTACGGTACTGCCCCATGTAAAACTGCCCCCCATCGAAGTGACAATGTTAGAAAATAACTGGTTGCCAGAATAGGTAGTTTGATATTCGCCCTGTATATAAGCCGATTTACCCGTTTGCAAAAAGGTTTGAATGTTGGTGGCATGTGTAGTTGTATATACAGATGTAGCACCCACCGAAACTATGAGTATATCCGTACCGGCAATAAAAGTAGTGGTGTTAAGGGTTGACTCATTAGCAATGGTAACTGTATGCCCCATACTTGTAGCCACACTTTGCCAATTAGTGGCGCATGCATACCCAGATCCTGTAGGGTCAATGATGAGCACATTCAATGCTTTGGCAGGTAATGCAAATACCAGAAGCAAATACAAAAAGTAGATGCGTTTCATTTTAAATATTTATTTTTTAAGATAAGTATGTGTACTGTGCTAAGTGATGTTCCTGTATGTAGCTGTAATCTCTCTATATGTATAATTGGCTGCAAAGAAAATAAAATTCTCCATATATAACTATCAATTAATGGGGAAAATGCATTAATTAATTACAAGAAGAAAAAGATCTTGAATTGTATTCAAAATTGCGCAGGAATGACTTAACGGATGGTGTTATCTGTACACCGCTGAACAATGCATATAAAACAAAAAAACCTCCAAACTCGCTATAGTAGCTAATTTGAAGGTTTTCTGTGTTGTGGTCCCACTAGGACTTGAACCTAGGACCCCCTGATTATGAGTCAGGTGCTCTAACCAACTGAGCTATAGGACCTGGCTATGAAGCCGCTCTTGCGGTTATCAAGAGGACTGCAAATGTATAGACT
>CABHOP010000026.1 GCA_902168085.1 uncultured Bacteroides sp. | reverse complement strand
CTTCTCTTGTGCTGGTCACCACAAAGCTTTGGCGCTGGTTACCGGCAAATACCCGCATCATATCCGTTTTGCCACGGCCCACATTACCCATCAGGAATATGCCTTTATCCAGGCTGTAGTGCTTCCCGTTCTTATCGGTAAAGGTTTCAAAGTCAGGGTCGCTGGTGAAATACAGGCACAGCAGGTGAAACACACGCTCATTCTGTGCATCGATGGTAAACACCGGCTTGCCGTCCCTGCCATCGTTGGCCGAATATCCCAGCCTTACCGCCGCCACGCGCAGCACATGCTGCTTCATATCCTCGTGGTTCCATTTGCGCTCCATTTCTGCAAAGGCCCTGCGCTTCTGTTCCAGCTGCTGCAGACTTTCCAATGCGTAGTATTTGCGCATGCGGGCTTCGTACAGGGCTTGTGCGGTTTCCAGTTGTGTCAGTTGCACATCTGCATAGCCGGCGTTCAGTTCCTCACAGCTCTCCAAAGTCTTTGTGCCCATCTGGTATGATAACCCCTGTAGGTGTTGCCCTACTGCCTGCGGCTCCGTGGTAGCCATTCCTGTTTCCGTTGTTATGTTTGGTTGCATGCTCAAAATGTTTTTCAGGTTCAGTTGAAATATCGCGCTGGTTCAGCCAGTTGTTGAAGTGGGTACACCAGTCTATCAGCGGGCGTTTGGTGATGCCCTTCTCCTTCTGGATGGTGTTGAATACCTCCCCCCACCGGCGTATCAGGTCCAGCCTGATGTGTTGGATTCCGCCATCGGCTTGCCGGGCTATCAGTTGAGGTATGCGTGCTACCAGCACCTCCAGGGTATCGTAGCATATGCGGGTTTGTGTGTAGAGCGTCAGCCAGTCGCCACGCTGCACAAAGCTGTTGGGGTTGATGTTGCCGTATTTGGCTTTGATCTCCGCAAGGCTTAGTTCACCTTCGATTGTTTTTTCCCCCACACCCCCTTTTTCATTTTCTGTTTCCTTATCCTTATCTTTTTCTTTATCTATTTCTATTTCTTTAGCCCCTTCCAAGCCCCTTGTAAGGGGCTTAATTTTATCAATAACATTAAAATTTGTAAGAATACGAATAACAGATTCATGCACTTTGTTGGTCGGGTTCAGGTCAGCGCCATACTGTTCCAGCACAAATTCAGGGATAAACCATTTTGCGCCGCCGTCCACAGGCACGATGCCACTTGCAAGGGCCTTGCATACCCCTTCTTCATCGTAGTTAAAACCGCAGCGCACACTGGCAATATCCAGCTCCACATTCCAAATACCGGCATGGTCACAGTTCATTTTCAGGTAAATCCAAAGCAGCTTGTAAGGCCCTTGCAAGCCCCTCATATAGGTGCTTGAAAAAGCATTATTATCGAACATCCTCTTTGCCATCGCTATTACTATTTCCGGGGTGTGCTTTTGTGTTTTATGCTGGTTTATATTCTTTCTGCCATTCCTGTCCAGGAGATATGCTCTTTGCCTATAAAGGAGCGCTCTGTAGATACCATACGCCATTCTACGCTTTGCGTAGGGCTGTTAAACATCAGCACCTTCTTTCCCATTTCAGTGGCTATATACAGCTCTATGCGGGCTCCTTTGCTGTCTTTCCAGTTCTCCAGCATGCAAATGCCATCCGCCGGCAGCAGCAGGGCAAAATCTTCCAGCATATAGTCTTCCCATTTCTTTTCAGGGTGTTCCTGTACCAATGCCATCGGGTTGATGGGATGGTAGCCCATTTCGCGCAGTTTGGCTTCTGCCTGGTCAAATAGCTCCCGTGCTACGCGCGGGTCAAGGCCCGTAATTTTTCCGCTGATGTAAATTGATTGCATGCTGTTTTTCGCTTTTATGTAAACAATAGTCTTTTACTCTCTTTCTCTTTGATGATGGTAGTGGCTACCGGCAGCTGGTTACGCCCTATCTTCTCTGCCATCGCCATCAGGTTGGTGCTGCCGCTGAATGCTACCCGTTTCACTTTGTCCACTTCTATCTGCATCGTCAGGCATTTGCCGCTGCCCCTGTCGGTAAATTTGCTCGGCCCTATCTTGTAGTCGTGCAGGATGATCTCCGTACCTATCAGTTCTTCCATTTCTATCGATTTGCCTACGAATAGGCTGTTTTCTTGCTGTATGTTCAGTTCGCTGAACCTGGTTATCGGTTGTTGTGTGTCCATTTAATAGTGTGTTAACAAGGTGCCTGCTGTTACAATGCTTTGCCCATCCATTGTAAGAGGCAATAGAAGCAGGGTTCTTTCGTTTGGCTACCATCCGGGCAAAGGCCTGTTTGATACTTTTACGAAGGCGTATATGGGTATGGTAGTGCACATAGCCTACAAAGTCTATCCCGCGTTTGGCAACGGGAAATACCTGGTAGTTGCTTTTCACCTCCAGTTTCAGATGGGTGTGGAGGTAGTTCCTGATATCGGCCAGCCATTTGTGCAGTATGGCTTTTTCAGGTGCCAGTATCACGATGTCATCCGCATAGCGGAAATAGTACGTTACTTTCAGTTCGCCTTTTACATATCGGTCAAAGGCAGTCAGGTACAGGTTGGCAAAATACTGGCTCAGGTAGTTGCCTATCGGCACTCCGTCTGCACTGTCTATGATGTTATCCAGCAGGTGCAGCAGGTCGTTATCCTTTAGCTTTCGGCGCAGCTGTGTTTTCAGTATATCATGGTCTATGCTGGGGTAAAACTTCTTTATATCCAGTTTCAGGCAATACTGTGTACCTGCCACATCTTTCAGCGCCCTTTTCAATGCTTTGGATGCTCCGTGGATGCCACGCCCTTTGATGCAGCTATACGTATCGGCGGTAAACATGGCCGTGAACATCGGCTCCAGCAGGTTCATCACCGCATGGTGCACCACCCTGTCCGGGTAAGGCAGGCGATAGATTATGCGTTCTTTCGGCTCATATATCCTGAAGGTGGTATATGCCGGCGTAGTATACGTTTTTGTTTGCAGGGCATGCTGCAGCTGCGCCAGGTTGCCATCGCGGTCGAACAACTGTATGCCGTACTGTTTGGCTTTGCCCTTGCGGGCCTTAGCATCAGCCAGGATAAGGTTATCCATGCTGCATATCTGTTCGTATAAATTGCCTGCTCTTTTCATGCCTTTGCTTTCCGGGTTGCCTTCCCTTGTTACAGGTACCGGCACCCCTTCTAAAAAGTTATTTTTTGGAACTGTTGCCACGGTCTGCGCTGATAATATTTTTCAGCATAGGTGAGAACTGACATTCGTATTCGTATGATCGTAGTTCGAATTCGCATTCGAAAAGCTGAAGCCCGCAGGCTCAGCACGGAACACAAACCAGCCCACTCAGCGCACCACCTCATTTATTTACAGCTTGTATGCGAGGTACAGCTCTTCCAGTGCTTTGCGCCACTTCTGTTCGTTCGCACTATCGCCAAAGCAAAGGCGAGAACCGACACCCGTAGGCGTATGACCGAAGGACGAATGCGCACCCGAAAAGCCGAAGCCCGCAGGCCTTTTCTTATCTGCCTTTACCCAATGCCACGTGTAGTATTTCGGGTTGCCGTTCAGGTAGTCGGGTGTCCAGTCTTTATTCACCCATTTGATGATAACACACAGCATGGCGTAGGCTAATACCGATTTACGGTCAGCTTCCGGCATACCGATGCCGTTCTTTAATATCGGTTCGGGCTTGATGCCCCTTTCAGCGCAGGCCTTGCGAAACAGGGCCATAGTCTTTTTGCTGAATGGTTCTTTTGCTGCCGTAACAGCGTTTGCAGGTGCCACCACTTTTTTCGGTGACGCTTTCTTTGCGGTAGTCTTTGTAGCTGGCATTGCTATTGTTTTAAAGATGTGACGTGAATAGATGATTTTTAAACTACCGGTTGCGGCATCAACTTCCAGGCCATGTTCAATTCTTCCAACTGTTTGCGGTATGCCAATTCCAGGTCTTCCGTAGCGAAGCAAAGGCGAGAACCGACATCCGTACCCGTATGACCGCAGAGCGAAGCCGCATGCGAAAAGCCGAAGCCCGCAGGCCTACTTTGATCCGCATCTATCCACTGGTAGGTAAACCATTTTTGATTGCCGGTATGGTAGTTAGGAAACCAGGCTGCATCATGGCGTTTGTTTATCCATTCTGTAATGGTGAATAGCATAGCCATGGCCTGTATTGCCTTTTGATGTTTTTCGGGCATACCCGTTACGATGGGCAGCGATGTTTCTGCATCCATACCCATGCCCTCGCAGGCCTGCTTGTATAGCTGCATCGTTTCCTCTGAAAATGGCGGCGGCGCCACCGGTTGCATTGTTTCTTTTTGCATGATTGATTTATATTTTATTAGTAATTCGCGATCGTTATCTCGAAGATGTGCCACACATATATCCCATCTTGAACAGTAGCCAAGTGACATCTGCCACGCATATCTACATGCATGCCCGTTCCATATATATCAAACCTTCTCTCTGTTAATTCCTGATTTATATCTACAACAGCCAATATTGTCGGTATGCCATTTTGGTACTGCGCAGATATAATGACAGCTCCTTTGGGCATCATGATCTTGCCCTGGTTCGCATCAGTTATCTGGTATTTGTAAATGAAAGTTTCGGGGGTCATATTGATTTGAGATTTTAAAAAGATGCCGCTACTTTCCCGGCTGGTCACCAAAGACCTTGGTTAGCTAACATCGGCCTACAGCCATATCCGATGTACCATAACTGTTTCACCTGGCTGCGGTGTCCGTTCCTTCGGTTGCCCTTCAACGGATCTATTGGCTAACATCTGCCTTGAACGTGTGGACAGAGCAGGATTCGAACCTGCATAACAGACCTACAGTGGGGCTCCAGTGCTCGCTGTTCTCATCTTTCGGCATTGACCACACACCAGTTTAACACACAAGGGATTTTTCCTACGCTTCTTAGAACCCATTTTGTACGTCACCCACTCCGTGCAGGTAGCACATTTGCTCATCACAAATGATCTGTGCTTCCTGTTTTTTCTAGCCATGCGTTCTCTTTTGCCAGGTCGTTGATTCGCCATGTTGCTTGTTAATTTGTCTGGTACGTTATCTGCCTACTACAGGATGGGCGTCTACCATTCCGCCATCTGTCCATTTTTCATTATCTCAATCTTCCACCGGTTGCCACCTTCTGTGCCGCATTTCATACAGCTCGGCACCGGGGTATTTGTCTTTTGCTGAGCCAATGCCTTTACAGGTAAAGAATATCAGCGCACCGTTCAGTTCTGCTTTAAAATGTCTCATAGCTCTCTATATATATGTTTGGTTTATT
Organism: uncultured Bacteroides sp.; assembly: GCA_902168085.1. Classification (GTDB taxonomy): domain Bacteria; phylum Bacteroidota; class Bacteroidia; order Chitinophagales; family Chitinophagaceae; genus Polluticoccus. The sequence continues at coordinate 355 of CABHOP010000026.1, read as the reverse complement.
ATCGGCTCACCCGCTTCCTGTCCCACCACATAGCCAGCAGCATCATCCCGATGCCTACTACCGCACCCGCCATCATTGCTAATGAAATAATAGACATCGGGTGTTTGCATAGCAGCTCTCTCATCTTAATGGCCGTTGCTATCGTTGGGGTGGTTTTCTGCATCTGGCTTGTCGAAAAAGCTGTCTACAACGGATTTAAGGTGTGCAGCTTTCTCTTCAGTCCTGTCGTCATGGCCTGCCCCAATGCTGGACACATCTGCCGTACCTGTAACTTCTTTTGACCCTGTTGGGCCGCTAAATCTGCGCGTGTACGTTATTTGCATGTTTTACTATTTATGGAGGTTAATAATTGTTG
>CABHOP010000025.1 GCA_902168085.1 uncultured Bacteroides sp. | reverse complement strand
GCATGTATGTGCGCGGTGGTGCCAATGATGAGAACCTGATATTGCTGGATGGCGCACCGCTGTATAATGCGGGCCACCTGCTGGGTTTCTTCTCGGTGTTCAACAATACGGCGCTGAAGGATGTGCAGTTGTATAAGTCGGGCTTTGGGGCAAAGTATGGCGGCAGGCTGTCGTCGGTAATGGATGTGCGCACGAGAGAGGCCAGCCTGAATGAATATAAGGGCGATGTAAGCATCGGTACCATATCATCATCGGCGAGTGTGCAGGTGCCGGTGGTGAAAGACAAAGCATCGCTAATGGTGGCAGGCAGGCGCACGTATATAGACCAGGTGATGAAAACAGTGCCCTACCACTTTCACGACCTGAATGCGAAGCTGTACTGCATGGCCGATAGCCGCAACCGTTTCTATATAAGCGGCTATACGGGCAGCGATGTGTTGAAGCCCTACACCTATGGCAGCAATGGCGAAGAGAAACAAGCAAAGGAGGATATACAAAGCGGCATGAAGATGGGCAATAAAACATTGTCTGCCCGCTGGAACCATGTGAGCAGGGATAGCAAACTATCGGGCGATGTAACGGCTTACTACTCGGGCTTTAGCTATGTTGTAGATGGTAAGATGAACAGTAATACCATACATATGCAGTCGGCTATAAGGGACATGGGTGTGAATGGAGATGTGCGCCTGGCGCATATAGCAGGCCATAAGCTGAGTGCCGGTTTTCAATTTGTGAACCATTATTTCAACCCCAACATTGTAAGCAGCAATGGCCCGCTGGTAGAACGCTTTGGTAATAGCAACGGACAGCACCTGCACAATAACGAAGCAGCGATATATGTAAATGATGAGCTGCGTATAGATAGCAACTGGCAGGTAGCCGCAGGTATGCGCATCAGCGGGCTTAGCACGGGCGGCAAACTATTACTGCATGCAGAACCGAGGCTGGGGCTGCGCTATATGATAAACGAGCGCAGCAGCATCAAAGCATCGTATGCACGCATGGTGCAGTACCTGCATATGGTTAGCGGTTCATCGCTGCTGCTGCCTACCGACCTGTGGTACCCTGCTACCGATAAGATAAAACCAGCTATCAGCGACCAGGCCAGCCTTGGCTACTACTACAGCATACCCAATGCAGGCATTTCCATCAGTGCGGAAGCTTATTATAAATGGATGCAACACCTGAGCGAATATAAAGAAGGCGCTGTATTGCTGATGAATGATAAGTATGAAGATGAACTGGTGCAGGGCAAAGGCCGTGCATACGGATTGGAACTGTTTGCAAGCAAAACCGCAGGCCGCTTTACCGGCTGGGCGGGTTATACGTGGTCGGTAGCGCAAAGGCAGTTCGACTCGCTGAATGGTGGCAAAGAATACTATGCCCGCTACGACCGCCGCCATCAACTATCGCTGGTAGGTATGTATGATGTAGCGAAAAGCTGGAGCGTGAGCACTACCGTAGTATATGCCACGGGCAGTCCTTTCACGGGGCAAACCAGCCAATACCTGGTGCCGAAGCCCGGCTTTGCGGGCCTGGAAACCCTGCCTGCCTATACGGGAAGAAATGAAATGCGCATGTCTGCCGCTTTTCGTACCGATGTGGATGTGGCGTATAAATTCGGCATCAGCAGGCATATAAAGGCCGATGCGCACCTGAGCATATATAATGTATTCAACCGCACACAGCCGCATAGCGTGCGCCGTGTGTATGATGAAAAGTCGCAAACCTACAAATATCAGCAACAGGGCCTGTTTGGCACCATCATGGCTGCATCACTTAATGTTCATCTGTAAAAAACCATCACAACTATGTATAGTGTTAAAGTAGTTTTTTTGTTATCAATCCTTGCTTTGTTTTATAGCTGCCGCAAGCCTGAACCATTAGATATAAAAATGCCGCAGCAAAAGGATGCCCCCGTTATATCGGCCACCATTACCGATGCGGAAGGTGTAGTGGTATCGGCAGGATACTCTATGGAATCTATCCGGAACATCAGCGACCGTAACGGACATGGCAAGATACCGCGCGATATATTGGTAGATAGCGGTATGGTACGCATCAGCGAAGGGAATGGTGCTACGCATAACCTATACAGGCTATCGCCAGGTGTATATGGCAGCAATGAGCTGGAACTGAAAGACGGCAGCAGCTATACCCTGCACGTTACCGACCCGAAGAAAGGCACAACGGCTACTGCTACCACTACCTACTATGTGCAGCCACAGGGCAGCAGCGTAACGCCTGTATACAAAGGCATACGTAATGGTGATACCCTGTGCACACTACAGGTGGCTATACCCGATGCGCAGAAAGATGCCAAATACTTTATAGGCTATACCACCACAAAACAACTACGCGAAAATGTAAAAGTGATGTCGGGCCCGGCGGGGCAGAATATGAGCGCTATGGCCACCTTTGAGCCCAAGCAACTGGAGCTGCTGCAAAGCAATGCTAGCACTGCACTCAACCATAGCTTCACCATCAAAGCATCGGCAGGCGATACGCTGGTAGTACAGATAGGCCGTGTAGATGGCGGCTATTATAAATACCTGCAGGCGTATAAGCGCACCGGTTACCTCATCAACCAACTGACAGGCGAACCCATCAACCTGCCTACCAATGTGCAGACAGGCTATGGATACTTTGCACTGTGCAAACCCAATCGTTATGTGTTTGATATGAAGGAGTATATCAGATAAACCCTTTTCTCTCTCGTAGGCCCCTATCTGAAACGAAGCAACCCATCCTGTAAGGCGGATGGGTTGTGTTTTTGTATATAGAGAGTGAATGTGTTAGTTGTTGCGGTTATAATATTCCATAGCCTTTGGCAGATGCTCTTTGATGCCCGCTATGCGTGTATCATCGCTGGGGTGCGTGCTGAGGAATTCAGGTACGCCGCTGCCGCCCTGTTGCGACATCTTTTCCCAGAAGGTAGCTGCGGCGTTAGGGTCGTAACCGGCAAAGGCCATATAGTACAAGCCCGATTCATCGGATTCCGATTCCTGCTTGCGCGAGTAGGCCAGTGTACCCAGTGTGCTCCCTATGCCGAATACGGTATTGAAGAGTTGCTTGGTTTCTGCCGGTTTGGAAGATAAGAGTGCAGAGAGTGCCGTGCCACCATACTGCACCAGCAATTGCTGGCTCAGGCGTTCGTTGCCGTGGCGCAGCACGGCGTGTGCTATTTCATGGCCCATTACCACGGCCAGCTCGGCATCGGTTGCCATCAGCGGCAGTATGCCGGTATATACTACTATCTTACCACTGGGCAGGCACCAGGCGTTCACCTCATCATTGGCTACCAGGTTGAATTCCCATTGATAATTATTGATCAGGTCGCGCTTGCCTATTTCGGTAAGGTACTGTTCCACGCCCTTGGCTACGGCAGTGCCTACACGGCGCACACGGGCCGCATCGGCACCACTGGTAACGGGCGGGTTTTGCGTAAGAAATTCATTGTACTGCTGCAGCGACAGGCTCATCCCCGTGGCATCGTCAACAAGATTAAGCGTGCTACGGCCTGCTGCATTTTTTTTACAGGCATAAAAAGTGGTGATTGCCAATAAGATACTGAGGATAGCGGCAATAGCATATAATTTTTTCATGACCATTTATATTGTTGCGTATATAGGTTATAAAATTTGTACCAAAGAGGTAAGAAATGCTGAAGATACTTACCCAATCAACCGAAAGAATTTATCAAAATTCATGCAAACAAAAAACTGTAATCTGAATGAATTTTTACTATATGTTTGCAGTACTAATTAGTACACCTATGATACCGGTAGAAAGGATGACCCTATCCACGGTAGCCGAAAAGTGAAAATAGAGTAGGCATCACATCACAAAAACCATGAGAAATGAAAAAACTAATCTTTGTCCTTGCGGCAGTACTCATCACGTCTTTCAGTGCCTTGGCACAAAGCAACACCGTTACCATTAATTCTGAAGGAGTAACCGCGCTGGAAACGTATGGCCGCGCCCTGCTGTCACAGAATGCAGACAATCCTACTATTTTCGAAACAGTGCCGGGATGGCCTTGCGACGAGCAAATGACCGCAGCACTGGCAGCACGTATGCAACGGTTGGCCAACGATTGTTGTTGCCCTGTTTACATTTGTGTGCAAAGCGCCGATTGCGCATGGGTATTGTACCTGTTCCGTCCTAACAACGGCTGCGATGTTGAGATTGCAGAAGGGGATTATGCCGCATACTAACGCACATTCAGGTTTATAAAAAATGAAAGCCCCGGAACTGTTTCCGGGGTTTGTTTTAATTATCTACTCTTAGTGAAATGAAATAACCTATGCTATTCTCACTTCAGCACATGCTCTCTGCCCCAGTTCGACATCGCTTTCAGCACCGGTGACAGGCTCTTGCCCAGCTCTGTAAGTGTATACTCTACACGCGGTGGCACTTCTTTATACTCTGTGCGCTGTATCAATCCATCGCGCTCCATTTCTTTTAGCTGTTGCGTCAGTACTTTCCTGGATACTACGGGTATGCGTGCTGCTATTTCGCCGAAGCGGCGGGTAGTGCCTGTAAGGTAATACAGGATGATGCACTTCCACCTGCCGCCTATATATTCCAGCGTTGCCGTCATGGGGCAGGCTACTTCTTCATTAAAATGTGCCATTAGTTACTTTTTAGTTACCACTTTTTTGCCGGTTACCAAAAAGTAACAAAATACTTTTTGCACCCAACATCCTTTCCTTTGCCAAACAAATCTAAATCATCCATTAAAGTTCAACAAAATTTATGCAGGTGGTAAAATGGAATACAAAATGGCTGACGCTGCTATGGCTGCTGGCTTGTATGGTAACGGTGAGCACAGCTACGGCAGGCGACAAACAAAACAAGGTGTCAGAAATTAAACAACAACAAAAATCAAAAAATAACAAAATGAAAACAGTACTAATCATCGGTATGAATCCTTATACCATCGACTACAACACTCCCGAAATACCTAAGGGCGTGACGCCTGAAATGGTAGAACAAGGCACTAATGCTATGCTGGAAAAATTAACGGGCATGGGCTACCCCGCAGAGAAATTTTTTATAGACAACGGTACTACTGATCTCAGCGGGCTTATCAGGCAATTGCAGAACAATACGTACGGCGGCATTGTAATAGGCAATGGCATCCGCAGCCTGACCGCCAATTTCCTGTTGTTCGAACAGCTCATCAACATTGTGCATGAACATGCACCCAAGTCGAAGATCATTTTTAACACCCTGCCCACCGACACCGACCAGGCAGTGAAACGGTGGTTGTAAATAATGTGTCAAGTATAAAAATGCCAGGCCCCGGAACTGTTTCCGGGGTTTGTTTTATGTAGTAATTACCTGTGCCTTTTACGTGCCTTAAACCTTCTGCGGCGTATCCATTTCTCCAATTCCACCGCGTGGAATATTACAGCCGCAAGACCGATGCATATCGCTAGTTCTGCGGGTGATAATGGTTGTGTTTTGAATATATCATTGGCCCATGGCAGGTAGATAACTGCCAGCTGCAGCAGAAAGGTAAACAAGATGGCGGCTACCATATTAGGGTTCGATAAAAAGCCCTTGCGGTATATAGACTGGTAATCGCTGCGGATGGCAAAGACATGCCCCAACTGCGATAGCGAAAGCACCGTGAATACCATTGTTTGCCAATGTGTATCGCCAATAGCTATGGCAATGGCCTGCGTGCCTAAGGTGATGCCGGCCATCAGTATGCCCGCCCATATGATATGCCAGGCTATGCCTTCTGAAAACAGGCTTTCTGTCGATTTTCGGGGTGGGCGCTTCATTACATTGCTCTCTGCTTTTTCGGATGACAGTGCGAGGCCGGGCAGCCCGTCGGTCACCAGGTTTATCCATAATATATGAATAGGCAACAGCGGTATTGGCAGCCCCAGCAGCGGCGCCATGAATATGGTCCATATCTCGGCGCTGTTGCAGGTCATGATGTATTTTACAAACCGGCGTATGTTGTCGTATATCCGGCGGCCTTCTTTTACTGCTTTTACAATAGTTGTAAAATTGTCGTCGAGCAATATCATGTGTGCGGCCTCTTTGCTTACATCGGTGCCGGCAATACCCATCGCCACACCTATATTGGCCACCCTTAGCGATGGTGCATCATTCACGCCATCGCCTGTCATGGCTACATAGTGTTTTTTGCTTTGCAATGCCCGCACTATGGTCAGCTTCTGTTCGGGCGATACCCGGGCATATACCTTTATCTTCTCGATTTTCTGTTGCAGCTCTTCCGGTGACATAGCAGCCAGTTCTGCACCTGTTACGGCTATATCGCCTTCATCCAGCATGCCTATCTGCCGCGCTATGGCGGTGGCGGTCTGCAGGTGGTCGCCCGTTATCATCACCGGCACAATACCTGCCGACCGGCACTCTGCTATTGCCTGTTTTACTTCTTCCCTTGGCGGGTCTATCATCCCTGCCAGTCCTGCAAAGTTCAGCTCCCTTTCTACTGTTTCCGCACTTACTGTTTCCGGCACGGCATCCAGCATACGGTAGGCGAAAGCCAATACCCGGTTGCCTTGCGCAGCCATCTCTTCTGCTTGTTTCAATATGCCATCTACCGATTGTTCATCGGCCAGCAGCTGTGTAATGGTTTCTACAGCGCCTTTGGTTATAGCTATAAAACCGCCTTCATGGCTATGAATGGTGGTCATGCATTTACGGTCTGAATCGAAGGGGAGCTCTGCCACCCGGGGCATTGATTTATAAAGGTGTTTCAGCACCTGCTCCGAATAGTTGCGGATGATATGGTTTACCAGTGCTATCTCGGTAGGGTCGCCCGTATGCTTGCCATTGTTGGTGGGGTGCACATCGTGGTTGATAGCCATGGCGCATTCCAGCAGGGAAATATCACTATGCAGTTGTATGCCGGTATCAAATGGCGATACGGTTGTTACCGTCATTTTATTCTGGGTGAGCGTGCCGGTTTTATCTGAACAGATAAAGCTGACCGACCCTAATGTTTCTACCGCAGGCAGTTTGCGGATGAGTGCTTTTTTCTTTACCAGTCGTTTAGCACCCTTTGCCAATGATATGGTGATGAGCGCGGGCAGGGCTTCGGGTATGGCAGCCACCGCCAGCGATATGGCTACCAGCAGCATATTCAGCGGCTCTTCGCCCCGCAGCAGCCCCACACCAAACAGCAGCACACAGATGCCGATGATGAGCCATGATAGTTTCTTGCCAAAATCGCCCAGGCGCTGTTGCAGCGGTGTGGCCGTTTCTTCTTCCTGCAGCATACCGGCTATGCGCCCCAGTTCTGTTTGCATACCGGTGGCTACTACTACACCGGTGCCGCGGCCATAGGTAACGGTAGTGCCTTTAAAGGCCATGTTCACCCTGTCGGCCAGGGCATGGGTATCGCCACTAAGGCTTTCGGTGATTTTATCTATCGCTGCCGATTCCCCCGTCAGTGAAGACTCTTCGATGCGCAATGCATGTACCTCTGTAAGCCGCATATCGGCAGGCACCAGGTTGCCCGCTTCTAGCACCACTATATCGCCGGGCACCAATTGCGTAGTGGGTATATGTTGCAGTGCATTGTTTCGTATAACACGGGCATCGGGTGTTGCCAATTGCTTTAAGGCATCCATCGCTTTTTCGGCCCTATATTCCTGTATGAAGCCGATAATAGCATTCAGCAGCACGATGACCAATATGATGATGGCATCCGTCATATCGCCGGCGATGGCCGATATCACTGCGGCTACCAGCAACACCAGTATCATAAAATCTTTAAACTGACGAAGGAAAAGCAACCAGGGTGGCCGCTTCTTTTTTTCCGTTAGCCGGTTGGGGCCATATTGGGCCGTCTTCTGTTCTACAGCGCTGTCGGAAAGCCCTTTGCCGGAAGTTTCCAGCAAGCCCATTACTTTATTTATGCTAAGCCCGTGCCAATTTTCCATAACGAACAGCTGCTATTTTACTATACTAAGTTCGGGATTTGAGCAATAGGATATACTGCTAAAAAAGTGGCGGGAGTGAGGGCGGTTTTATTTTTAAATAAAGCTCATGTTCTGTATTTAATTGGGGCGCAAAAAAATGCGATGTAGATGATGGTTGTAGTACATCAACTGTATTTTCTTTTTTGCTTTACGCTCATAGGGTCATCTATGGTTTTATAATTACCATTCTTATCTGGCAAATGAATTTTATAAGGTTCACGTTGTTGATTAATCGTTTTTCTTACTTCATAAAAAGCAGTTAGATCGCCCGCTAGAAAACTTTCACCATATTTAAGTAAATCTCCACTAGCTTTTTTAATGCTTGACGATACTTTATCCTCATATGGGAAATTATATGAACTAATATTAGCTCCCGTATCCATTGTTTTAGCTAATGCCCACAATGCAATTGAATTCCAGTCGGATTCGATAAAGTTTTCGCTATCACCTTCGCCCAATACTATATTGTAGCAATATGGATAGTCCCTAGGATAGGTTGTACTATTTACTTTAATATACCTCTTATCTTTTCTGTAAACAATGCTTGTTATATACGTTTCAACTACAACCTTCCGTAGTGAAAAGCCGTATACTTCTATTGCAGAACCGACAAGTTCCAAAACAGTGTCAGAAAATAATAGTTGTTCCCGAGACGGTTTTTTTGTTTTAACTATTACACCTTCCGATTTCTTATTCCTTTTAAAGAAGTCCCAAAAATTCATCGCAAATATTTTTACCCTGTATCTATCCCACCGGTTCATATATCAGCTGCACCACACCCGAACGGAATACATTGGTTTTTACCAGCTTTAATTTCAAGCGTTGCTGCAGGTCTTCAAATAGTGGCTTGCCGCTGCCCAGTGCTACCGGGTGCACCGATAAGCGGTACACATCTACCAGGTCTTCTTTGATGAATGTTTTGATAAGGCCGGCACCACCATACAGCCATATATCTTTGCCACCCTGCGCCTTTATCTCTGCTACTTTAGTAGCAATATCATCATTTATAAACGTAGCCCTGTCATCATTTCTTTGCTGGCGGGTAAATACATATTTCCGTTTAGAATGCACACCTTCCCACAATGCCTGTTCTGCCTCGGTTGCATTGGCTTCGGGTTGATAATTGCCCCAGCTATCGTAACTTACCCGGCCATAGAATATAGTATCGATGCCGGAAAGAAACCCATCAAAATCCATATCATCATCCATAATGCACCAGTCTATTTCGCCATTAGGCCCTTCAATAAATCCATCCAGCGTTACCGCCAAGTCTAAGATTACTTTTTTCATGTGTATAGTTTGTGTGTTCCTTTTCAGGTAAGCAAATGTATCCTATCAGAACCATCCGGTGCTTTTCTTTTTAAAATAATATTGCTTGTTCTTTGTCACCACCCCCCAGCTATAAATACCATTAGACCGTGGATGATAAACCGAATAGCCAGTCATACTATCCACATTCTTTTTTAAAAGCACATAGGTATGTACTTCCGAACCACGTGCACTGAAAATGTCATGCTTCCTTACCTTTTCTACAACACTTCCGGAACTGACAACCACAACCTTCACATCATTTATCTTTCCAATCGCACATCTGGTTAAAAGACTATCGATATCCAGTATGGTTATGGAAGCATCCTTTGTATCACTACTGAAGTTGAAGAAACGCTTGTCTGCCGAATCCAGCAATTGTCGCACCAGTTCGCATTCATCGGTATACACCGGCTTTTGCGCATACGAGAAACTGCAATGACATACAAGTATTAGGACTATAAAATATCTCATTCAGAAAAGGATGTATCGTTATTACTATGCCTGATAATTTATAAATAGCAAGTATTATTTTAACTATTACAAAATACTAATTAATGCCTATTCACCGGTGTCATCTCATTGCAAATTTCAGGCTGCCGGTCTCAGGTATTTGGTGTATATTTAATATTTACCAATGGCCCCTACATGCGCTGTTATACACCTGTTCTTATAGTATTACTATGCATCCTAGCAGCAGGTAAGCTGCATGCCAGCCACTACTATGGTATCGATATGTATTACACCCATATATCGGGCAATACTTACCGTGTATCACTGGTGGCCTTCGGCGATTGTTCGGGTGCGCAGTTTCCTACTTTTTCTACCGCGCGGCCACGGATATATATAAAGCGTGGTGCTACCACTATATGGCAGGATTTCCTGAACCTGGAACCACCTACAGCCGGTGTAGAGGTAACGGCGGGCTGCCCTGCCGATATGAAACGCACCAATTGTGTAGACCCAAGCAGTACGGTGCCGGGCGTAAAGAAGTTTGTATACTCCAAAATCTTTAACCTGCCCGCCGCGGCGCCCGACTGGAAGTTTGTGTACCTGGGCGAAACCGATGGCGCCCCGTTGGCAGGCCGCAGCAATGGTATTACCAATGTATCGCCGCCGGGCATCATTAGCCTGGAGGCTACGCTGGATAATTCGGTGCAGCCCAATTCATCGCTGCAATTCAATAGCATCGCCACACAGTTCTATTGCGTTAATATCCCCGTTGAATATCAGCCCAATGCTACAGATGCCGATGGCGACAGCCTGGTGTTTGAACTGGTGCCGGGGCTGGATGCAGGCGTGCCGGTAAACTACCTGCCCGGCTATACCGCCACCAACCCGCTGTCAGCAGCCGCGGGCACTTTCAAGTTCAATAGTGTAACAGGGAAGCTTGAGTTTACACCTAATGTGCTGCAGAAATCGCTGGTGGCCTACCGGGTGTCTGAATACCGGAATGGTGTGCTGATAGGCAGTGTGATGCGCGAAATGACCATCGTGGTATTGCCCTGCCCCAATAAAGCCCCCGAAGGCTACATCACCAATGCCGACGGCGCTGAAATAATAGACCCGCTGACGGTGCAAACCTGCATCGGCAAGCATGAACTTAGTTTTGATATCAACCCCACCGATGCCGAAGCGCATTCCATCAACATGGTGCCCGGCACATTGCCTGACGGTGCTACGCTAAACGTTACCAACAATAATACAACAGAACCGAAAGGCCGCTTTGTATGGAACATGCCCGACCTGCCGTATAAGGATTATAAATTTGATGTGACCTATACCGATAACGGCTGCCCCCCGCAATCGCTGACGCAAACGTATACCATACGCATAAAGCCTGATACGGCCAATGCCAGTGTGGAACCTGCTACCTGCGAAGAGCCGGGCCGCATCAGCATAACACCGCCTGCCAAATGGATGCCCTGGAATTTCAAACTGGTGAAAGGGGATACGCTTATTTACAGCGGGCAGGACCTGGCCACACCGGTGTGGTACAACGTTTTGGCCAAAGGAAAATATGCGATGCAGGCTACCAACGAAATAGGCTGCTATAGCGATGTAGATGTAACCATACCATCTACCTGCTATGTGGCTGATATACCCAATGCCTTCAGCCCGAATGGTGACGGGCGCAACGATATACTATATGTGAGGGGCGAGAATATTGATGATATGCTACTGCGTATATATAACCGCTGGGGGCAGGTGGTATTTGAAACCCGCGATGCCAGCAAAGGCTGGGATGGCACCTACAATGGCGATGCTGCACCTATGGAAGCCTATGCCTTTACGCTATCGGTACGGTTTCCCAACGGGCAGGTGTTTCAGAAGCAGGGGAATATTACGTTGTTGCGGTAGTACGCGGCATTCGCTGTAAATTGCAGCATACACCATCTATTTATGCAGGCAAACGCCTTAGATACCATAGGTACCTTTAACGCAGCAGACAAAGCCCTTTTTGAAAAGGAAGTAAAAATACGGCATGTAGATAAAGGCGAAGTCCTTTTACGTGAAGGAATGGTGGCAAATTCTCTGTTCTTTAACGTAAACGGTGCTGCTTTTCAATACAGCCTATCGCCATCGGGCGCTGAGAACATCACTGGCCTGTATATGGCTAACGAATGGTTTTACAACCCATCGTCCCTGGCGGCACAAACGCCATCGCACAGTTTTATTGCAGCCTATGTGGATAGTATTGTTTTAGAGCTCAGTATCCAATCTATACACACACTTATTTATAAGTCGGCAGCATTTTTTCAATTCAATAGCTTGATAGCGCAACCCACGACAGGCGCTTACTTTTTTGATAATACATTAACACCTATTCAGAAATATGCATACATATTGGAGCATAGGCCAGCCTTATTACAGGTATTTCCATTAAAGATGATAGCAGCGTATTTAAAGATAACCCCCGAAACCCTTAGCAGGGTACGGGAAAAACTTGCAAGGGCAGACTAATATTTCTTGATTCTGATCAAGCAGCCACGTATAGCGGGCGCATTATCTTTGGTGTTTACTTATGCAGATGAAACATAACACAGTATCTATACGTCCATTTCTCGGTGCCAAAAATTTTGAACAATCGAGAAGCTTTTACCGCCATATGGGCTTTGAAGAAGTGGTGATTGCGCCTAAGCTATCCTTATTCAAAACCGGCATGCTCGCCTTTTATTTGCAAGATGCCTACGTACGCGACTGGATAGATAACACCATGGTTTTCCTGGAGGTAGAGAACCTCACTACATTCTGGGACGACCTGCAAGCATTGAACCTCACAGATACATATCCGGATGTAAGGCTAAGCCCTATACGGGTAGAACACTGGGGGAGAGAAGGGTTTGTACATGACCCATCAGGTATTCTATGGCATATAGGTGAGTTTTTTTAACTACCGGCCAGCGGTGTGCCGAAGATGCCCACTGCCAGTTCTGCCCACACCAGGAACAATACTACCACCACGATACCGATGACAAGGAACCTGCGTCCGGTATCCCTCACCTTGCGCAATACCAGCTCGCACAGCAGACCGGTACCATATAGCAGTATGCCTGCTACTACAAAATCAAACCATGTCCAGTTGACCTCTGTAGTAAACTGCATGGCTACCAAGGGTACCATCAGCAATGCAGTGATACCGGCTAAAATGGCTGCCAGACGTATGTTTTGCGCTGTATCTGGTTTCGTGTTCATGAGCTTGGTTTTTAAAAAGTAAACAAATAAAAAGTACTTTGAATTACAAAGTTAGTGAAGTATTTCATTCACTTGCGCATTTAGCATGTCTATTTTTTTATAAAACATAAAAGCCGCTGATTTAGCGGCTTTTATGTTGCGTGCAAAGTCTGGTTATGCATTGAACCCACCATCTACCGTTAGCATCGACCCGGTTATGAATTTACTTTCATCGCCCGCCAGGAAGCTGACCATAGCGGCTATGTCTTCGCCAGTGCCATATGTGCCCAGCGGCATACGGGCACGCATACCATCGGCCCAGGGGCTATCTGCGGGGTTCATATCGGTATCTATAGGGCCGGGCTGCACCAGGTTTACGGTTATCTTACGGTTGCCCAGGTCGTGTGCCATGCCGCGTGTCAGCCCTTGCAGCGCGGTTTTGCTGGTGGTATACAAAGTAAGGTTGGGCCCTGCCGCCGTATCGCCCAGGTTGCTGCCAATGGTAATGATGCGGCCACCGGCTTTCATGTGCTTCAACACTTCCTGCGATGCTACAAACACGGCGCGTACATTCACAGCCATGATGTCTTCATAGTCTTGCAGGGTATACTCCTCAAAAGGTTTCATCTGTGCCATGCCTGCATTGTTTACCAGTATATCTACACCACCATATTGCTGCACGGCAGTGTTGATGGCCGCTGCCACTTCGCTAATGATGGCGTTATCGGCCTTCACGGCTATGGCCTTGCCGCCTGCATCCCGCACCTCTGCAGCTACTGCCGCTGCCTTATCAGCCGAGCTGGCGTAGGTGAATACCACATTGGCACCCTGTGCCGCTAATTCTTTGACGATAGCCCTGCCCATACCGCGACTGCCGCCCGTAACTACTGCTGTTTTGTTCTGTAACCTGTTCATGTGTCTTTGAATTTTTATCAAAAGTATTGGCTTGTATGCTACATTTGTGGGTAAGCATTCAATTGTTAGGTACTAACAAAAAAGTAAGTATGAGAAAGCAGAATTCAACCAACCTGCAAAATGAGATCAGCATCAACAGCAGTTGCGGCATGGCGTATACCCTCACCATATTAGGCGGCAGGTGGAAGCCCGCTATACTATGCCGCCTGCGCTTTGGCACCAGACGCTATGGCGAACTGAAGAAGGATATTGAAGGCATAAGCGAACGCATGCTGGTAGCGCAGCTACGCGAGCTGGAACTGGACGGCATTGTAGAACGCATAGTGTATGCAGAAGTGCCGCCACGTGTAGAATACCGCCTTACCAAACTGGGCAAATCGATAGAGCCGGTGCTGGATGCCATGAGCAACTGGGGCAATATGCACCGTGTGCAGAAACCTGCTGTGAATAAACGCAAGCGGGAAGTGCTGGGGAGTTAATGTACTTTATGAAACCAGTACTGTAAGCTGATACCGATGTTCCCGCGGGTGTTTGTGTATTTAAAGATGTTTTATCCTTTTTATAACAGTTTGCACTGCAATGTGTCAGATTATATACCGTAGTTTAGGTTTCAACGAAAACCAACCTCCACAAACTATGGCACATGTACACCCTCCTTTGCCTTATGCATATGATGCACTGGAACCTTATATAGATACACAAACAATGCAATTGCACCATATTAAGCATCATGGTGCTGCGGTTGATAACCTGAATAAAGCTGTAGCCGGTACGGATGCTGAACATAAAACATTGGAGTCCATATTGGCCAGCGCATCTGCTTATCCTGCAGCGGTGCGCAATAGTGCAGGCAGCCACTATAACCACAGTGCCTTTTGGCAAGCGTTGGGGCCGGCGGGGACACAACCTACAGGTGCCTTGCTGGCAGCTATCATTGCAACATTTGGTACACAGGATGCATTGAAAGAACAGATGAATGCAAGGGCTATTTCACACTTTGGCAGTGGCTGGGTATGGCTGGTAATGAAAGACGGGAAGCTGGAAATAACATCGACAGTTAACCAGGACAACCCACTGATGGATACAGCAGAGGTGCAGGGCATACCTATTTTGGGTATAGACGTGTGGGAGCATGCATATTATATACGATACAACAACCACCGCGCAGCATACCTTACCAATATCTGGCATGTTATTAACTGGGAAGAAGTAGCCAGGCGGTATGATGCTGCATTGTAGATGATCCCGAAAAGAATGCTATCCACAACAATTGGATAGCATTCTTTTTATGTTGTTTACACATCATCGTTCCAACAGTGTTGCATACAGGCCTGCATAAGCATCCGCCTGCATGCTTTGTGTTGCCGCTTTTTTTACTACATAGGCAGTAAGAGTTTCCAGCTCGGTAGGTTTATTATTGGCAAAGTCGGCGTGCATAGATGAGGTGGCTTCATAGGGCAGCTTGGCCATTACCTGGAAGTTCTTATCTATACAATCGGCGGGCAGGCGGATACTAAGTGTATCGGCCAATGTTACTACCTCATTCATCAGTCCCTTTATAGCAGCTTTATGCTCGTCGCTTTCCAGTATTTTGCCGATGCAGATATTGTGTGCCGATGTGTAGGTAGCGATGGGTGAGATGAAAGAGAATTTAGACCATACTTTTTCTTCAATGTTATCTTCCAGTATGGTATTGATATTTGCAGTATTAAATAGCTGCAATAGCTTTTGCATATCTGCTGCCCATGCACTGTTTCCACCAAAGTGCAGTGCATAAAAATCGCCACGCTGCTGCACCACGCCGGGTGCTATTATTTTAGATACAATGTAGATGCAGCCGAGCAGTACCCTGGCATGTGGTACTGTCTGCTGTATCTTTTCACTATTGTCCACGCCATTCAGCAATGGAAGTATAATGGTACGCGGCGTGATAGAAGCAGCCAGCGAACGGATGCTGTTTTCAAGATCGTACGTTTTGGTGCAACATAGCAGCAGGTCTATCTCGCCAAGCTTACTTGTATCTTCAGCCAGCATATCCGGCTGTACGGTTATTTCTTCTGTGGGTGTTAGCAGTTTCAGCCCATTCTCTTTAATAGCTTGTGCATTTTGGCCTCTTGCTATGAATATTGCCTCTGTGTCTGCCGATGAGCTATAGGCGGCAGCAAGCTTTGCCCCGAGGAAGCCGCCAACGCCACCGGTACCGAGGATAGCAATTCTGTATTTGTTTCGCATATTGTTAAGATAAGACGCTATAAAAGTGTAAAAAGTTAGCTGAGTGGTGTAATGTTCAGTGGCTTCACCATTAGCATAATTATAGCATACCCCCCTTACCTCACATAATGCAGCGCCATGCTGCCAGATTTAAAATGTCTGGTTTCTACCAAGTTCAGTTTCAGCATATCTGCCAGCGCAATGCCTTCCAGCAACCGCCTGCCTTCACCCGCTAATAATGGTTGTACCACAAAGCGGTATTCATCTATAAGGTCCAGCTCCATCAGTTGCGATGGTATATCTACGCCACCCAGCATGATGTCGCCGCCT
Organism: uncultured Bacteroides sp.; assembly: GCA_902168085.1. Taxonomy (GTDB): domain Bacteria; phylum Bacteroidota; class Bacteroidia; order Chitinophagales; family Chitinophagaceae; genus Polluticoccus. The sequence continues at coordinate 1,289 of CABHOP010000025.1, read as the reverse complement.
TCTTCCTGTTTTAGTTTTAATACTGCTTCTTTCAGGTCGGTACTTATGATGGTCGTTTTGGGGTTATCCACCGCATCCAGTGTGCGAGAGAAGACGACTATCTTTTCCACCGCATCAAATGCCTTTGCAAAATCGTTCATAGACTTTGTAGTGCCCGATTGGGTTCTTGCCATATCGGGCCAGAAGGGTACCATCAGCTCGTAGGTTTTACGGCCATACATCAATGCGCCCGCCTGGCGCATGTGGTTGGTCCAGTAGTCGTGTGCCTCTTCATCAGGTATGCCTTTGGTATGGTCTACGCAGCCATCCAGTGTTATGTTGATGCCGAATATCAGTTTTCGCATGTGTATCGTTTTTTAAGAATGCTATCAAAGCTAAGCCATCGGGCATTATGCAGCAGGGGTGTAAACTGACTATTTAGGGTGGTAGTTCCGTCGTATTGCCTTGACTTCTTTGGTTTGTGTGCAGCGTGAATGATGTGCAACGGGCTACGTTTGTAAAGCGTTAGTATTCAATAACAGAACAAGAATGCAAGAAGCCACCTGTAAACGGGTGGCTTTGTTTATCGTACATCACTTTGTGCATCTAACGGTTATTGCCGGGTAGCTGTCAGAAATGCCGCTCTTCGTGAACGATCTCGTACTTTATCCCGTCGGGGTCTTTGAAGAAGAGGGCATAATAGTTGGCACCATGCTGTGGATAGAATTTGGGTGGGTCAACGATATGTGCACCTGTCTCTTTTATCTGTTCATACAGGGCATCTACCTCTGCCTGCGATGTGGCTTTGAATGCCAGGTGGTGCAGGGAGCCCGGCTTTCTTCTATGCACGGTATCATCCTTAAAAGCTTCCCGTGGCGAATTGATGGCGAAGATGAGCAATGGGTGGCTGTATTCTACTACATCAAAATCGTGGGCGGCTACACGGCCTTTACCCTTGCGGGCCAAGTCGAAACCCTGTATGGGCATCAGCTTGTCGTAAAAAGGTTCTGCTATGCTCAGGTCTTTTACAGTAACTTGTATATGGTCGATGATCGGTTGCATGTCTATGGTTTTTTAATTGTGCAGGGGTAAGCCTGCGTGCTGAAAATTACAACATTTTAGATAAGCTATTGGCTGCCTGTTTGTTGGCCCGTTGTGCATCGCTAACAAGAAACTTCGTTCTATCTTTATAACTTAAAAAAGTAAATGAAATGGCATTTGATAAAGCAGTGAGCGACTATATAGCGCAGGCACAGCCGGCGCAGGTAGAGATGCTGGAAACCATGCGCCAACTAATGCACGATGCCGTA
>CABHOP010000024.1 GCA_902168085.1 uncultured Bacteroides sp. | reverse complement strand
TATTGATAACCGTTCATAGTAGCTGGTGGGTTTACGATAGACAGGTTGCCAGCCGTGATGTTATATACACCACCTGTAGCAATATTTGTCCACCCGCTTCCGGCGTTTACCTGCCATTGGTAAGATATATTTGTGCCCGTAGCTGCTACGAAACAAGATGCTGTGCCTGTATTTTCACATACCGTCATATTGGTAGCAACAGGGTGTATTGTAATGCTTGGTAAAGTATCAATAGTAAGTGTAACTGGTGTGCGCGGCAAGGTAGTACATGCAGGCCGTGTAAAATTGGCAGTAAATACCAGCATGCGCGGCTGGAAATAGTTGGTAGAGAAGCCGGGGCTTAAGCCATAGCCTGTGCGTACGATGATATCGCCTGTTTGTTTGAAAATATCTCCGGTAGTACCCGAGGTGGTTTGATATCTTACTGGTCCGCCGTTATAGGCTGTGGTAGAGGTAATATAGAAAGCATATTTCTGTCCTGCTTTCAACGTAAGTGATGTAGGTAGATCGAAATGCCGATAACGACCTGCAGCACTGGTATTACCTGTGTAGGTTCCTATCTTCGTCCATACGGCAGGGTTGTTTTGATTGCCTATGCAGGTACCCTGGCGATAGTATATTTCAAAGTCGTAAGTGCCGGCATCTACATACACATCAAAGCTATTCAGAACCAGGTTGCGTAGTATGTCCATATCAAACATACCACCACCAAGGCCATTACTCACCGTAGCGCCAGAATTGAAAGAGGATACGTTACTGTCTACCAGCTCGGCATAATAGGTAGCCGGTGTTAAAGCGCCAGGTACCGATAAGGTATTACCCGTACCTAAGTAGCTACCGCCTGTTAGTGCACTGTACCAGTTGACAATGATCCCGCCTGAAGGTATAACGCCCAACGTAGCCGTATTGCCCTGGCAAACCGTATCATGCTGTGCTGTCGCTGTTGCGGGTGTAGCCAGCAGAAAGTCTGCCGCCACAGAAGTGTCCGGAGGGGTGCAACCGCCAGACACGATACAGCGATATTGATACCCATAAAAAGTAGCAGGCGGTGCAATCAGTGTCAACGTATCGGAAGTTTGCCCGCTGTAACCACTGCCTGGCACGTTGGCCCATGTCGTGCCGTCATGTACCTGCCATTGATAAGAGGTGATATTATAACCAGTAGCTGCTACATAAAACTTTTCATCGCCTGTAGTGGTGGCACAGCGAATGATAGATGTAGGCTCTGTAGTAATGGTTGGTGGTACATTCAGTGTTAGTGTAACGGTGTCGGAAGTATCTGTCAATGCGCAGCCATCAAAAACGATGCAGCGATATTGATATCCGTTCATTGATGCAGGCGGGTTTAGGATAGACAAAGCACCGTTGGAAATAGCATATGCACCTCCGTTGCTAATATTTGAAAACCCACTACCTGTATTCATTTGCCACTGGTAGTTAGCGGATGCATTGGCACCGACGCTACAGGATGCGGTGCCGCTTACAGCACAGGTAGTCATCATGCTATTGTCTGGTTGCTGTGTAATAACAGTACCCGAACCTATCACATAAGTAGGTGTACTGGAGATATTATTTGTATCGCATGTATAGAATGTGAAGTCTGGGTATCCATAATGATAATTTGTTAAGACATTGGTTGGAAAACTATTTTGTGTACACCCATTACAATAACGCATATCATAATACGTGAGGTTGCTATTTATTTGGCTAGACGGTCCAAAATAATAGCCATCACTTGCGTCCTGATAAAGTTCTAAAAGATATTGCTGGTTTTTTTCCAGCCACACAGGTGAAGAGAGGTCGCTATATGCATACGTAGTTGTAGCGCCCGGCACTTGCATTTGCTGTACTATGGTCTGTGTAGTGAAATTGAATAAGGTTACATAACGGGTAGTGCCGGTCGGCTCTTTTTTTCCGAATTGAGTAACAATTATTTGATGGTTTGGTGAAAAACGAAAGCCGCGCTGCGAGTTGCCTACACCACCTGCACCGCCGCTGGATACCTGGTCGGTTGATGAATAAGGCCCGTTAAAAGTATTAAGGGTTGAAGTGGATAGAGCCGCGGCATTGCCGTAAAGCAAATAGATTGTTTTACTCGCAAGGGGTTGGAGTGTGTCTATCTTCACCCACATTTTAGTAGCTGTTGAGTTGAGTCCCGAATCAATATAGTGGGTATAAAAGGAACTGCCATTACAGTCTTTGGAAAACCGTATGTCATTGCCCGATGCCTGCATCTGCGATGCCGCAATGGGTGTAGCGGTATTATAGTATATGGCCACCTGGTAGTTGGTAACAAGTGTGTTTGCCGTATTAGTTATGGTAATAGGTATGCCATACGTCCATTGGGCAATGGATTTGCTACTGCATGCCAGCACAAGAATGAACAAGGTTAACAGCCTGACTTTCGTGTTTTTTGTAAAAATGGAGGTCATATTATTGTTTTGCATCTTTAATGTATTCGCTTCAAAATAGCATTACCTATTTTGATTGCTTGTTTATGTACCGGCAATAAAATTTAAGTCTTAGTATATATAAGTAAGAAATCCTCTAATGAAAAAAATCGGAGCTAACGTACAAAATTGATTGCACATTGCAAAGAGTGTTATATGTGGGAAGGAGATTTATAAGGGACTACCTATTACCATGAAAAATATCATGCATTATCTGCATGTAAAAAGGCCTTCAGTTGTCTGAAAGCCTTTTCTGTATGTGGTCCCACTAGGACTTGAACCTAGGACCCCCTGATTATGAGTGGGTCGGCGCGCTATCTTTTAAGTATCAATATTGATAGTTTTTACAGTCTCTTTTTCAAGTTTGGCTTGCAAAGAAGTATGCAGCATACAAAAGGTCATCATTAGGCTGCAAATGCAATAATTTCTCTCGATGTACTTTTTTGAAAAGTTTATTGCGAGTTTCAGTGCGAATTGGTGGACGATTTATCTATTCCCTTCATTTTTGTACCGTTCCTCTATAATAAATTATTTATTATCTTTTGGAAATTAATTTCATAGTTTATTATATTAGCTAACTGATAATATTGCTATGAAATCTTTTTTAACCTTCTTGCTACCGGTATTATTCTGCATAATCCCTCCATCGCAGCTTTCAGCACAGTCTTATTATGATGTTACCCATTTGTCTGGTACTACCACGATAGGAGGAACTGCTGTCAGGGTTACTCAATTTAACTCTCCAGGTACGAGAACTATTTCTTGTGCAGGGAGTGATCCTTATTGTATTGGTGATCCACTTCTAAATCCAATCAGTGCCTATATATATTCTTTTAATAGTCCGGTAGAGCACATCAGACTACAAATGTTGACTATTGATAGTGGTGAGACTGTTGAGGTGTACGTCAACCAATCGATGTATGATCTTTCAACTGCAACTATCAGTCCATATCCATGTTTTGTGTCGACGGCCATCCTGCCTATCGTAGTAAATGGACGTTTAACTTCAAATACAAGTATTCACGTAGATGGATATGGGATTATTGATATTGCTCCAGGTTATCCTATTGATTCAATAAGAGTTTTAAAAGGTGGGTTAGATGTCGGAGGCGTTGTCTATGGGTTAAAATTTGCACATGACACCATTGTATATCTAAATCAGCCATTTAATGACACAGCGTTGTGTGCAGGCGATAGTCTATATGTCAACTACCGTGTGAGTAATAAATTCAATAGTGGCAATACTTTCAGCGTGCAACTTTCTGATGCCAGTGGCAGCTTTGCTTCACCGGTAACGATTGGGTTTAAAACTGCAGATACATCCGGTATGGTACCTTGCGCTATCCCTTCCACAGCCGTTGGTTCCGGTTACAGGCTACGCATTATCTCCAATAGCCCGGCACGTACCTCTAATAATAACGGCAAGAATATCCTGATAGGCAATATCAGGCCGGGGGCAGTAATAGCTTCAAGCAATAGCCCAGTATGCCAGGGAAGTGCCCTCACGCTATCGGCAGCCTGCTCTACTGCCAGCGTTACGTACAGGTGGATTGGCCCTAATGGCTATATTTCTGCCTCTCAAAACCCATCCGTAACTTCTATATCCGCTAATGGCGGTGGTGATTATATCGTATCTGCAATGCTAAATGGCTGTGCTTCTAAAGATACGACAAGTGTCATAGTGAATCCTTTACCTAATATCCCTTCTATTACTGCTAACAGTCCTTTGTGCATAGGCAGTAATATTACATTAAGTGCTGTATCTACCACACCCGGCGTAAGTTATAGCTGGAGCGGCCCTGCAGGTTTCAACAGCACTCTTCAAAACCCGGTTATCAATAGCGCCACCGCTGCAATGGCAGGTACGTACCAGGTACAAGCCTTATTAAATGGATGCGCCTCGGCACCTGCATCCACTACCATTTCCATTGTGGCAGGACCTTCAGTCAACATATACCCCAGCCCGAATGATAGTATCTGCGATGGCACAATGGCACGCTTTGTTGCCATACCTGTGAATGCAGGTACCACCCCTCAATTCCAATGGTTTGTTAATGGCGCAGCGGTACCGGGTGAAACGTCCACGGTATTTATGACAAATGTATTGGATGACGGCGATATCGTAAGTTGCCAGCTAACGGCATCTGCAGGCAGTGCCTGTACAGACCCTATCAATAGCATCAGCATACCCATGACCATATTGCCATACTTGGCACCATCGGTTGCTATTACGGCCAGTCCGGATACTAATTTATGGCCTGGCCTGCAGGTAACATTTACGGCTACGGCTACCAATGCAGGTGCCAATCCAAAATATCAATGGAAAGTAAACGGCAAAGATGTCATTGGTGCTATTAGCAACATTTGGGGTTCTCCCAGCCTTAATAATAATGATTCGATTAGTTGCGAGGTAACCAGTACATATTTGTGCCCTCAGCCCGGCAAAGCAACGAGCAATATCATTGCGTTGAAAATAGCTACTTCAGTTAATAAAACAACCGCTGAGATGGATGGCATTTCAATATACCCTAATCCAGCGCACGATAAGTTATTTGTATCGGGAAGTGAAGCATACAATTACGCTATTTATGACGTTACCGGCAGAAAAGAGCTTTATGGTAAGCTGGATAATGGGAGGAATATACAGGTTTCTATGCTGAATAAAGGCATGCATATCCTGCAACTTATAAATGACAAGGGATATAGTAAACAGCTTAAAATTAATATCGACTAATTTATAATCTAAATTTAATCTAATTAACTTGTAGATAAAAAAACAGTTTTTTAATTTAGATTTCAATAACCTTAAACTAAACCACCTGATGCCTGTAAGAACCTCCATTCTTATCACTGCAAGTATTGTTGCTGTGTGTATCTCCATTACCGCATTTAACTATCTTTCCACTCCAAGAATAGCATATGTCCGTAACCTGGAATTGGTATACGGCTATAATGGCATGAAACATGCCCATGAAGAATACAGGTCCCAAACTGCCTACTGGAAATCGAATATAGATACGCTGACAACAAAATATAAGCGTTCGCTCGCTTACTATAATCAGCATTTGAAAGAATTTACAAGCAAGGAAAAGGAAGACCAACAGTTAATGTTGGAAAAGCTACAGTCTGATATCAATAATTATACATCTGTAATCCAACAGGAAGCTAAAAGCCGTGAAGAGAAGCTAACACAAGGGGTCTTGAATCAAATCAACAGTTTTGTTCAGGAGTATGCACGAAAGCGCGGGTATGATATAGTTATAGGTAGTGATGGTACCGGAACGGTACTCTATGGTAATGCTAGCATGGACATTACAGATGAGGTTTTAGCCGCGATAAATAAAGAATACAAAATACCTGCAGATACACTAGCGTATAAATAAGAGAGCATATGCGCCTTTACCTTATTACACTATTTGCCGTCATATTGATGGCAACAGGATGTCGGCATGCCATGGACAACCTGTCTACATTAAACAAATGGCTTAATAATCCATCAAACGGGTGTATTAAGGCCAGAAGCATCGCAGGTGTAAAAATTACTGCCAAGTATCTCCCGCCTGCGTATGCCATCTTAAAACACACCGAAAAATATAGTGGTGCTTCCCGGGAACGTATCATTGACAGCCTTTCTGCTAATTCAGACAGTGCCTATACTTTTTTGATGACTTTGTCGCCGGAGAAGACCGGAGAGGATAATTCGTCGATAGCATTCAAAAACACCATCAATATGGACGAGTATGCTAAACGTTTACTGGCAATGAACTTCAGTATGGACAACTGTACATCGTTGGTTATTGATAATAAGAAATATGCGCCGGTCATATCAATAGTTGAGAATACCTATGAGATGTCCGATAGCCGTAATTTTCTTATTGTATTCCTCCCCGACAGATCTTCCGTTAGCAAGGGTAAAGAATGCCTTTTCTTTTACAACGACCCTTTTTTTGATATGGGGAATGTTCAGCTTTCATTTTCAATGGCTGATATTAGGAAATCACAAACCATTCCAATAGAATAACAAATAAACACAGCATAGCATGAAACAGATCCCTTTGCCCGAATCATTACCAAAGCCTTCCAGATCGACCAGACGTATTTTCATCTTAGAACGGTTCAGAAAAGCCAGGTTCCTTGCTGTAGGCGTAGGCTTATCCCTGCTATTTCAGCTGGGGTTCCCAAATATTAGTTATGCATTGACCGGCGGCCCCACAAGCCCTGACTTTGCAAATTTTGAACCTGTTGCTACTACCAATATGGTAAATGAGTTTACAGGGCAGTTCGTATATAACATTCCAGTACTGGAAATCCCGGGTGCTGCAGGCGGCGGTTATGCTATGTCCCTATCTTATCACAGCGGGGATGGCCCCGAGGCTGAAGCGTCATGGGTGGGTGCAGGCTGGAGCTTGAACCCCGGTTGCATAAACAGGATAAAAAGAGGCATCCCCGATGACTATTCTAATCGTACAATCAAGTATTATAACGATGTACCTAAGAACTGGACGGTAGCAGCTACGGCATTAGGCAGCTTACAGGCTTTTTCTGCATTTGCAAGCCTCAGTAGTGCTACTACAGTTCGGTATAATAACTATAAAGGTTTTGGCTTCAGTAAAAACCTTGGATTGTATGTGATGGGGGGTGGTTTTTCTTTGGGTTATAGCTATACAGCAGGAGATGGTCGTTTTTCTTCTGCAATAAACCCTGCGGCAATCCTTAGTTATGCTGCCAGCATCGGGATGAGCGCAAGTGGCCTTTCAGGCAGCACAGCAGGCCGCATGACCAGCCAGGTAGTGCAAAGCACAACTTCTGGTTATGCCGCAGTTATGGGGCAAGCCACCTCACATTATGCAAGTTATTTATTGGCCGATGTAACGGGCCCTTATAATGTTACGCCTTATGAGGGTAAAAGTGTATCAGGCTCAGTAGCTTTTACGGCAAACCCCTCTTTTGTACAAGTTGGTATGTCTGCTGGGGTTAACATTAACTATACCTCGCAAAAGAATATAGCTGAAAGAGATATGGCCGCCTGTGGGTACATGTATTCGTCGAATGCGTTGGATACCGGGTTGATGGACTATACTATAGAACATGAATCCGGATATAATCCCCGTGATATGTTCTTGCCGGTACCTACTAGTACCCCTGATGCCTTCTTTGTTTCCGGAGAAGGTTTGGGTGGGGGCTTCAGGATGTATAATGAAAGGATAGGTATCTTTTCTCCAAACCAGGCAACCAGTCATACTGATTACGATCTATTTGGTGTAGATGCACACGCAGGGCAAACGAACGGAGCAGGCGGAGAAACATTTACTGTGGGGCGGCAGGATCTAACTGTTAAGTCCGATTGGTATAGCAGCAATGGGAATACGGACGATTTTCTGCATACACCCTATGGGTCGGGCAATGCTGCGACCGCGGAGGCGACATTTTTCAGGTTCAATAATGACCTCGGAGGTAAAGTATTGTACGATGGCCATGACAATGAAGTTTATACACAGGCCAGTGATGAGGGCGTAACGTTATCGTCTGACATCAAGTATCTGCAGAAAGATACCAAAGTACCGGCCGGCAGAAGAAGTGGAAGAGCTTCATACATAGGCTACCATACAAATGGAGAGATCAAACTGAAAAGCGGGAATAAGCGATATGTAGCATATGAGCAGAATGCCAGAATACATTACCTCGCAGGCAGGGATGAAGTAACCAACGATATCAATGATCTCGTCGGAGAGATTTCGATTAATAATGCAGAAGGCAACAACTATGTATACGGGCTACCGGTATATGCTGCAGGGGATAAAAACATGATGCAAGGCATGAGTAGATATTCCGTTGAAGTTGAGCATGTAATTCCGCTCCAAATTGACCACCCCAAGTTGATGTCTGTAAGTTGTAATAAATGGGGTGTTATATTGATATAAAGATAGTTGTTTTTTAGTCGTTGTT
>CABHOP010000023.1 GCA_902168085.1 uncultured Bacteroides sp. | reverse complement strand
AGAGACAGCACCACACCGTTGTCATTCCGTTGCTGCATAATGCGTATCAGCTCTGCACTGGTAGCTGCATTTTCTGTATTCAATGCCAGCACCTCTTTTGTTATCAAAGATTGGTAATATGCCTGCACCAGTTGTATGTGAAAATTTTCCAGCGCCGACCTGCTACCGAAATCGGCTTGCTTGTTAGCTGCTTTCGCTTTGGATAACTGTGTCCATTTCTCCAGGTTGATGATGGGCATACTCAGTTCTGCACCTGCGCTGAATATATATGGCAAGCCAAACTGGGCCTTAAGGTAGGTACCCGGTGCACCGCCCAGCACCTCGGCAGGTATCACCTGCGTAGCTATGATGGGATAATAATCGCCCGTACCAAATGCATTGACCTTAGGATATAAACCCGATGCCTGTATGTTGACATCCTGCTTTGCCACTAAGGGTTGCAGCTTAGTTTGCAGGGCCGCCGGTGCATGCGCATCGGCATACTTCAGCAGTTGTGACAAATTTTGTATCTGCACCTGTGCCGTACTTACAGTAGCCATCAGCAAAGCCGGTATCAGTACATAAAAAAAGCGCATTGCATTCCAATTTTATACAAAGGGAATGCAATACACCTAAATAGAAAACCGCTTTACAGCAAAACGGAAAAAATGTGCATTGAAGCGGAAGGGGTTAAGGTAATCTTATCCGCCAAAACAATAACACCCAACGTAAAAGCGTGTACCCACCGAGTACAAGGGAAACCCATAATAAAATGTGATGCTCAGCCTTTTTAGCTGCCAGCTGGCTGGAAAGCATTGCATTACCATGCGATAACGCTATTTCTGCAGCCTTATTCACCACCTGTATTTGTCGGGATATATATGCGGTATCTGTTTTGTAATGATATTTATTTATGTAACGCCATTGCATGCGCGTAATGGTATCGGTATTAATAATAGTATCTGTAAATACTACAGGATCGCCTGGCAAATAAATAAAGCTGTCTTTTTCGTAGGCTAATGGAGGAAATGTACGGGAGCAGTGCTTAGCTACCAGGTGCGGATACTGCGTTTGCGCCTTTACTAATTGCCTTGCTGCACGCTTTTCAGAATAACAACCAAGCAGCATGACAGCAAAAGAAAAGGAGATAAGGATATAAGTGGTAATGTTTTTCATAGTTACCGGTTTAAATTATTTTCAATACGCTCTATCCGAGCTTCCAATAGCTTTATTTCAGCTTTCTGTATGATCATATCCGTCTTGAAGCCGTAGTAAACACTTAAAACAGTCGATACGCTAACTGCAGTGCATACCACTAATGCCCATATCAGGCGCAGGTTAATGCCTTTTAGCTGTTTGTCTATAATGGACATTTCATGGGTGGTCATGATTCAGATATTTCAAGGTCTACGACTCCAAACAGTTTTGACAGGCCCCATACCAACATGTTAATACCTGAAAACCATTTTAATAACAACAGCTTCGTATGTTCATTTATGCCCGGGTAGTCTGAAATCATGAATACTGCCACAGATAACAACAGGAATACGATACGGAATGTATATTTTGCCCACTGCGGCGTAGGGTTTTGTATTTGCGAAGCACCAAATTTTGTTCTCATACTTCACAGATTTTATTGCACAATGGCCAGTTTGTAAATAGTGCCGTCTATTTCTACTTCAAGGAATTTATCTGTCTGCAGGGTAAGTGTCGAAGTCGTTATTACCTTGCCGATTTTTATTTCACCTGCACCATTGGCAGAAGGCTGTGCTGTCTTCAGCTTCTGGGTATTGGCATTTCCATCCTTATCTATGCTCGCCAATACAGTACCCGTGCTATTTCGCCACTGCGTTAAGTCAGCCGTTTGTGATGCAGGTGCCTGGAATATACTAATAGGGGTAGTTGTGATATTACCTAAAACATGCAGTTTGGCAGATGGTAACGCAATACCGGTCGCATTCTGGGTTGGCGGTAATGCCCGCGATAGACCGATACCCACATTCTGATTATAATCCACAAACATGGCACGAATGTTATTGGAATAAGCACCACCACCACCTGTATTTGTAAAGAATGAAAGGATACCGGTGTAGCCGCCTGCTGCTTCGCTTACTATTGAACAATTCATCGATGGACCACCTGCACCATAGTAAAGATTAGACATTGTTAATATCGCAGGATAACCTGCGCGCCTTGTCCACAAATTCAACAAATGTCCATCTATATTATCGCGGGCAATATTTATTTGGCTAACAGAACCACTAAAGTATGAATTGTTACCTGCGTCTATACCATGGTGGCCCATAGTAATGATATCACCGGCTATATAAAAGCTCTCAGTGGGGTTAGTAGCACCATTACTACCACGAGATTTTATTCTAAAGCCGCCTTTAAAATTTCCGCTGGCTCCCCCGGTTATCAATTCAATACCATCAACGGCACCATCATTAAAACGCCTTACCAGATTGTAACTATTTATTGGATTAGGGCTGGTGGTGTTATTTAATTTTACGCCATGTGATTGCAGAGTTCCATTAAACTGCCCTTTATCTGCACCATTGTCTGCATACGTACCTACCAATAAATTCGCATTTGCCACACTTACTTTGCTGTTTCCAAATACTAAGGCACTATTACCGCTACCATAAGTATCACCAAACGACAAAAAGCCTCTATTACTTGCATCCAGTGTCCCGGTACTTACACCTGCGTATAAATGCCCAGTTGGTGAGCTAGCTAAATCCAATTGCACTTCACTAGTTGGCTTTTGTATCGAAATTTTACCAGTTGTATTTATATCACCGTCTGCAGCTACGGTAACACGATTCACATTATTTGTCTTTACAGCGATGCTATTATTGTCATTGCTACCTATTGAAATCGCAGCGCCATAAGCATTACCACCGTTTTTTATAAAATTGCTATTGACATAGGCTTTAGTAGCAATCATTGCAGTGTCAACAACCGGTACACTGGATGCTATCAGTTGCTTTATCAACACAGTATCGCGATAGGTCATATACCTCACACGCTTATTACTATCAAAATGATACAACACAGAATCTTTCAGGTCGTACACAAACATGGCTCGCTTACCTGTATGAAAACTATCCAACACCACTTTAGGAAAAGCCAGCGCTTTATTCGTCGTATCTCTACCAATATCCAGCCAGGCAGATGAATCTGCAAACAAACGATCTTCTTTACCCAATGCCAGCGAACCGCTCATATAGTATCGCTTTATCAGGATACCGGTTTGTGCATTTACTGCTATAGTTACAGTCAGCAACGCCATTAATAAAAATATCTTCTTCATGATGATCTAAGGGGTTTACTTGATGTATAAAATAGTTATTCGCTGAGCGGCTATCAATGGTGTATGAAAAGTGACGGTTCCTGTCGCAGCATTAAATGCGTAGCCATCCGGCTCGCTGCCTTCCTGCAATATGGCGCCTTCTACAAATAGCGCAACTTGTCTTGCATCCTGCAGTATCTCGTCTGTTATCTGCGTCTGACCTTCAGTGGCGACATATTGCAGTTTACCTACAGCTACTTTTTCCAGTTCACCGCCTACATATTCAATACCTGAAACAAGCGGTATCGTATTGATGCAATATGCTGTATTATTAAACAGTGTCGTATCCGGTTTATACAATTTGAAGTTGTAGAGGTAATCTTCATTCAGTAATGCCGGCACTACAAACTTCTGCCCCAGTACTGCATTGAACTGTACATATTTATACGCACCATTAAAGGTGGTCATAAATGCCCAGGTACCGGTTACATCTGCTGTCAGTGGCAATACCACTGCCGTCTCCGCAATAGGCACTACGCCTAAATATTCACATTCATTTATGCTCATTACGATTGTTTTATAGGGTTTACAATACAGTTCCCGGGAATGAAATGCTTCGACACATTCATGGTGATACGTACGATCGTTTCATGGCGCAGCCTTTGCAAGGCCGATTGCACATCATCCGTCTTCATACCTTTTAGTTCTGTAGCTACTATCTGCTCGCGATTCCACATGGTGGTGATGGGTTGCACGTAAGCGCCCTCATACATCATCACGGTATTCACCAGGTTCTCTATTAGCTGGTAGGCATCAGCATCTTTCACTATAGCTACCAGCTGCACGGTTATCGTATCCAGGAATGTCAGTCGCTGTGCACCGTTGTCCGTGGCCCTTTCTTCAACCTGTGCTTCGTGACGTATGCTTTCCTCATTACGCAGGTAGAAATAGTCACCATAATTATCCGCCGGAAATACTGGCTTCAATTCCAGGTTCTCCCGCATATATATCGCTTGCGTTGCATCATCTTTATACACATTCGCAAAGCCGGCATTGAAGTAGGCATTCTTATACAGTATAAAGTCTTTCAGTTTTTCAAAGTCATCTTGCTTCATTGTTTCTTCCGGGTTTTAGGATTAAATGTTTTGCGCACCAGCTTCACACGTTTCATGGCAGCTTTCACTTTCACGACTTTGCTTTCAGGCTTCTTATCTATCATTTCCTGCAGGTAACCTGCATAGGCTTCCAGTGTCAGGCTCATCGGTTAAAAAGTTTTACGATGAAGTATAGCGATAGATTAGTTGCGACACTCACATAGACCAGGTACCACACCGCATTCGCTACTGCTTTTATCCACCAGCCATCTACACCATCCGTTATCCATACACCTAATACCGCATTCATAAAAAACAGGTACACCCAGAATGCTGCGAATGATAATAGATGACTGAAACATGCTTCACAATAACCGCCCACCTTAGCTGCAAATTCATTCCCATGCATATCCCATGCCTGCAATCTCTGCTGCCAGTTCAGCAACTTATCCAGCCATTGGCCGGGTTGTATGCTGATGTGCAGCACTTTCACCACGCTGGCCGTAGCTATCCACGCTACTATTGTGTATGCTAAAAACAATATCATTTTTACATTCTTTTAATTATTAAACATTCGTCACCCATCGGATACCATTACATTGCAGGCAGTCATCTTTGTATGCTTGCAGCAAACCCGGCAGGCTCTGCGTAAACAACCGCCACTTCTCGCGATACTGGTTCTCCACATCGGTCAGGTATTGCTGTGTTTCGTCCCTGCCATATATCACCCAGTTGTTCAGCCTGTTGGTGCGCAGATGTTCTTCCAGCAGCAGCACACGTGTTTTCAGCCACACTATCTCACCTACATAGGTCTTGGCCATATCTATCAGCAGTTGTTCATAATCACATTCACAACTGAATTCCAGGTTGATGCCAAATCCTTCTTTGCCCGATATCTCCGCATCATCATACCAACCTTTTGTATAACCACAGTCATTAGGCAGCGTACCATTACAACCCGTAAAGCAGGTGAGGTAAGCGCTGGCCACCGGCACATCCGTACCATCCAGCAGTACCCTTGCAAAGCTGCCCTTCACTTCATAGTCCACTTTATAAGTATTTACTTTATCGGCTGCCATATCTACCTGGTAGGTCGATACCGTACCACCTGCATAATCATCATATATCTTCAGTGTCGCTCCTGCTGCATCTGCCAGTGGATATATTTTTACGTTCTGTATCTTCAGCTTGCGCAGCTTGCCTTTTATGCGGTTATTCTTATACAGTGTCAGCCCACGCTCTTTTGCTTCTGCGGGAAAGGTAACTTGCGTTTTAAACTCGCCCGTACTATGCAGCTTAGCATCCAGCCTGGGTATTACGTTGTTGGCGGCAAGGGCACTCATCAGGTCGTTGCGCACCAGTGTGGTGGCTTGTGCTATCTTTTTCTTAGCAAGGTTCAGGCCCGTTACATATTCTTCATTGGCTATATGCGCCAGATTCAGGATGCTTATCTCGGGAGCATCCATCAGGTCGAGCCCGCTGAGCGATGGCACATTTTCTTCCGTTGTTATGTCGCGGATGGATATAATATTTTGTAGTTGGCTCATGGTTGATATCATTTTCTTGATGAGGGTAATAAAAGCCCCCGCTACTAACTACGGGGACTTTCTTTGCACACACAGGGTAGGATCTATTAAGGGCTGCCGTGAAGGAAATGTTAGTAATATCATTTATCTGCCCGCCCAGGCCGCTATAGCCGGTATAGGTAATCTTCGTACCGCTTACACCAAATATGTAGCCGGTGCTGTTATCGTTAAACAGGTTCTTCAGCTCTGAGATGTTAGCTACCGTAGTACCCGGCATCGATGTCTGTCCCCCTATTTCCAGCTTATGCACATACAGGGGATAGCCTATCACAACATCGGTTTCAAATTCGTACACATTGCTTTCAGCAGGCGCTTCCGGCGTGCCACCTGTAGGACAAGTGTATTGCACCGGTGCGCAGGTAGTGTAATGCGTTACACCATTCACACCCGGCAGGTTGCATACATTTGGCGGCATAAAGAAGATATCCCATTCCAGCTTCCATTGGAAGGTCCAGCGGTAGTTACATTTATCATAGTTGATAGAAAGATCCCACAGCAGGCCGGTCAATGGGTCGGCCATTACACCTTCCACATAGTCGGTACCACCACGTTGGTAAATGGTATCTATCGCATCTATGTTATTCAGTTCTGTAGCAAAGATGCCGGCGTTGCGGCTAAAGCTTACAAACTTCAGCATCTGCGGGTCGAAGGCAATAACATGCTCTTTCGTTGCATCGCCAAATGCATCGTTGATAAGGCTATCGTAATACGCATTGCTGCGGCCCAGCTGACTTATGTTCTGACCCTTATCATTCACGCCACCTATCTCTACCGCCTTGCGCCAGTGAAACACATCAGTACCACCTACGATGAAGGGATTAGAGAAGCCTGCATCACGATACGTGCGTTCTATTTCCCACAGGCCCATCGGGTTCACCGTACCGTTCTCCTTATCCAGGAAGGGCAGCATGCGTGTAGTGTTACCATCGGGCAACAGGCCGGTGTTACTTACCAGCAGGCTGGCTACTTCGGTAGCCAGTTTGCGGCGCACAGCTGGTAGTGCAGCATTGATGGCAGCTTTTGCATGATCGCTGAATGTGTACGCACCATCTACATAGCGCACATCATCACGGTTCAGTTGATACACGGCCGATGCGGTAGTACGGCCTACTTCAAAGAACACTTGCTTGGGTGCTACTACCGTGCCTGCATTACACAGGCTTTCATTGCCCACACCATTGTCGGTGCAGATGGGTGCGTA
This sequence comes from uncultured Bacteroides sp., assembly GCA_902168085.1. Classification (GTDB taxonomy): domain Bacteria; phylum Bacteroidota; class Bacteroidia; order Chitinophagales; family Chitinophagaceae; genus Polluticoccus. The sequence goes on along the minus strand of CABHOP010000023.1, from coordinate 6,558 downwards.
GTAGTTTATCTTCAGCTGGCGTTTCTTACCTTCTTCCGACTGCAAATCGGTATCTATTATCGTTGTATTGAATTGGCGTGCAGCGAGCACAGCGGCCAGCACTTCGTACGGACGGCCCTGTTTTGCATATTGCAAAATGCTCTTTTGCGTAGCCTGCATTGCATTTTTAAAGCTCATGGCTTTTCAGGTTTTAAAAGTTGGTGAAGCCCCATACCCACCGGGGCATAACATTGCCATATCGCGCAGCGGGTACACCGCGCCATGCTGTAAACGGAAACTCTGTTACAAGGAGTGAAACGTATTATTTGAATAACCGCGTCCGGTTATAAAAAGCTAACTTATCAACCAGTCAACAAAATCAACCGGTCAATTATACAGAAGCCCATGCTACAATAGCATCCATGCCATTGTTCGCAGCGTCCTCATTGCTCAGGTGTACGATGCCCGTGCCATACATGCCCTGCTGTCCTGCCTTTACATCAGCGGGCGATATATGCCTGGTATCATGCACCAGTATGCCTGTTTTATCTGCCCAGTTGCGGGCATAGTCTTCATCGCTCACCGGCTGGTTATTATCTGCCATCGCCGGGTTGCCGTCTTTATAAAATTCCAGTCGTTTGGTATCGGGGTTATATTGCACATCGTAAGCGCTTTGCATCTTATAGCGCAGCATCTCTGCCTGTTCGTGCAGGTCGCCACCTTTGCGTGGCAGCTTCTCCATTATAGCAATACACCTTGCCGTTATATCGCGTTGCGTATGTTTATTACGCTCTTCGTTCAGTAGTGTTTCGTAGTGTTCTTTCAGTTGCTCCAGCTGTGTTTCATAGCCGTGTATGGCTGTTTCCATCATTACCTGTTTATCGCCTTCGGTACTGCTTTGGTTAGCTTCTACAGATGCTTTAAACCTTGTAAACAATTGCTCGAAGTTCAGGTCTTCTACATGTTTCTTTGTAATACCCAATATGCGGCAGGCAGCACTTTTCACCGTACCCGTTACGCGTGCCAGTGCATGGCTTTCCAATGCGGGTTTCAATTGCTCTTCCAAAATGGGCGTAATGTCTGCCGCTACTTTTTTGTGAATAGCTTGTGTTAACGCTTCCGTATCTACATCCACATCGGCATCCAGTTCATCGTCCGCAACTGCTACATCTTCCAGTATTGCGGAAAGTAATTTGTTGGCTTGTTCTATTGAGATTTTCATAGTAAGGATTTTCGGGTTCATTAAATTCATGTACGGCTTTCACTCTGAATTTCGTTTCATCGCCATAGTATTTGCGATAGCTTTTTTCAGGGTAGAAAAATTCGCTGTGGGGTTTATCCGTTCCGTCTTCCAGCAGGGCTACCAGCAGCACATAGCCTTGCGGTATGCTGATGGCTTCCTGCTGCACCACTATAATATCAGCTTCTGTTACCGATACGGGCGCTATCACCACAGGGGCAGGTACAATATCTGTAGCCGCAGGCGCAGCTGTTTTCTTTTGTTTCGACATGGCTTATACAATTTCAAATTCTGCGGGATACTTTTCTGCCAGCAGCGTAGCGGCTTTATAGCCCATCGTTACCGTACTGCCGGTCGTTTTATTGTGCAACTGCACGCGCCTGTTCTGCACATATAGTTTAGGCTCTACAGCATGTATATTCACCTGCGCTACCGATACGGGTTGTATGATCATAATATCCGCATCGGGCTGTGTTATGGCTATGCTATCTTCCAGCAGGCGGCGATAGGCACGTTCAGAAAGGCCCAGTGCCCGCAGCTCATCAGGTGTCTTTCCCTCATTATCTTTCAGCAGCTTCGCATCCCTGGGCGAGAACTTTTTATATTCCATAAGTGATAGGTTGATTCGGTTTACTTGTACAAATGTACAACAAAATTATTAATAGCAAAATTTATTTTAGAAAATATTTTTTTGCTGTAATAAATCACTCATGTATATCTGCACCCTGTGGTATGCTATGATGGAACCTTGGGCAGCATAAAAGCTAAAGCTGACCATAACATATCCACTAACCCAACAGGTAGACACTCCGGCACACATCCCAAAGCACCATCTGGCTGCCATGTGCGCAGCACTGGCATAGCGTATCATAGCATTCCCCCACGCAGCAGCGTATAGCCGGCTTCTAAATCGGCGGAGCCATAGATTTAGAAGTGCCTTTTTTCTTTGTTACTTTCTTTTTGGGCAAGCAAAAAGAAAGTAAAGGCTGATATAAAGCACAAAAGCTGATCCTTTGGCATCCTCATTACATTTGTACATACAATAAAAAATGTGCTGCCGGTAACACTTACCAACAGCACATTGCTCAATTAACAACGCGTCTTTATTATCTTTTCTTTCAGGCCCGACCCATCATATAGCCTGCATAACGGGTACCGGCCTGCTGTAAATCGATATGTTTTACATCTTGTTCATTATCCTTAGCATCTGCAACCCTAACGTGGTGCACAATACCAACGGTAGGAAGAATGTATTTAAACTCTTTATAGTGCAGTGAATCAGTACATTGCTGCACTTTATTGTCAAAACGCACGTTATCATTGAAGGTACCGGTCATGGCTTATGTATTTTTAGAGACTATTTATGATGCAAAACTATGCCAGTGAAAAACGGTTTTATATTACCTGTTTGTTATATCATGCCGTTTTGCTAAAACACATTGTCTATCATTTACTTATCAACACCCACCAACCCGAAGGTGGTACACCTGCTTTCAGTACCGGAAACCTATAGCAATGGCTTAAGTAATACGATTCGCACCCGTAACCACGCCCTGCAACCATTCTTGTTCGCCACAGCTGTTTTCAAATGCTTTATAATCAATCTTATTCAGCGGCACTCCTTTGTAGGTACAGTAGTTTAAGCCCCCATTCCACAAAAGCGCCACAACCCGCAGCAGTGTGGCATTTCATACACATTTCTTTCCACAAAAAATGCCTTAAGCCGCTGCTTACGGGCACCGGCAAGGCAATCTATACTCAAACAAAAAGTCATTAGTGATTACATAAAACAACCGTTGGCTTCATCCACCATCTGCAGTGCCTGCTTCAGCGATGTACGATCTTGCGCCATAGCCGACCTGCCATCAGAGAATATAAACAGCAGGTTCATCTGCGCACTGGTTATAACCCTCCTGGAGCGTTTGAAGAAACGGGAATAATCTTTCTCTGCATCAAACTGCTCTTTTATCACTATCTGCGCATTGTGGCGTGCAGATGCATTTACTATATCAGTTGTATTGACACCGGGGAATAGTACGGCAACAGTACTTTGTACATTTGGCATTTTGCGTGTTTTTTACTTTGTTTTGAAATAGCCTTCTTGCGAAGACAGGTATCATTCCTGTGGTGTTTGGCACAGGCAGGGTTTGGTTGTGTTTATATGTGTTGTGTGTTTCTTAGTTGCTGCACAGCGCAGGCACTTGCAGTGCTTCTACCTTGGCCAGCGCTATTTTCAGGCTGTCGGCATCCTTTGCCAGTTGCGATGTGCCATCTGCAAAAACAAACAGCAGGTTTACATCATCCTGGTGAAAGATGTGCCATGATGGCTTGAAATAACGGGTGTAATCTTTCTGCAGGCTGAATATCTCTTGCTTGGATATTTCAGTGCTGTGGCGCATGGAGGCTTTGGTTACTGCGGTGTTATCTACGCCTGGTAAAAGAACGGCTACGGTGTTTAGTGTTGACATGATCAGAGTGTGTTTTTATTTTTTTAGTTTCAAATGTTTGTGTTTGTTCGTTTGATGATGCAAAGATGCACCCATCACCACCCCATAACAAAATTTTTCCCAACCCTTAACACCCGCTTTGTAACTCGATAACAATTCGTTTACAAATGCATTTCATTAATAAAAAATTGAAAATGAGGTAGAAAGCAGTATGGAAAGGGATGTAGCCCCAAACCCCTAAAGGTGGTTCTTTACACCAATAAAAAAAGGCTCAGACGAGAGCCCTTTAAATATCATAACCACCTTACCAATCAACCAATCAACCAATCAACCAATCAACTAATCAACTAATCAACAATCACCGAACCCTTACCATTACATAATAGGGAAACTTGCCACCGGGCATAAAAAACAGCGTATCGGTACTGGTGGTCTTTGCATTGAATAGCTGCCGGCCATCGTTCATCAGGCGGATGTGTTCAAACTTCTGTGTCGTATCTACCGATTGGTAGAAGGTGCTGGCCAGCTGAAAGTAAGCATCGGTACTATATAGGTCGTACAGGAAATAATCGTTAGTAGGCACATTAAACAGGTTAGAATGTTTATACACCCCTTGTTTGGAAAACTGCAATTCTATTTCATGTAGCTTCTGTGCCGTATTCAGTGTGCTCCACACACTGTTGTTGGCGGCATCGTAGGCATTCACCGCTACCCAGCGCGTGCTGCCGTCTATCCCTTCCAGGCAATATTGTATATCCTTACGGTTATCTTGTTTGGTTATTTCTATACGTCGCTCCGGGCGCGTGGGGTCGTAGTCAAAATCCTTCCACGGTGTATAGTGCCAGTCGGAAGCGCTGCGGTCTTTGGCCACCCAGTAGTAGGTAAACTTCCGGTATTTACCATCTTTCATCAGCTGATTATTGGGGATGCCTATGCTATTGCCCGCCGCTACCTCCAGGTACATCGGCTTCGCGGTCCAGTCCGAATCATCGGCTACGCGTATGGTCACGTCTTTATCCGTACTGTTTACAAAATAATAGTTGGCCATCGGGCTCACCGTTTCTTCCTGCTCCCGCTTCTTGCAGCCCACAGCCACTACACTCATCAATAGCGCGTAGAAAATATACTTCATACCATCGGTTTGGTTCACCATTGAAGATAACCAATTTCAAAGGTATTAGCAAGAGGGCCCTAACGCTGTTTAACCAGCAGGTAATAAGGAGCGCCACCACCCAGCGACAAATACAGTGTATCTGTTGAAGTGGTATACAACGGTGCCGTGCCCCGCAGGTCGTTCGTCATACGCAGGTAGTTGCCTGCTTTTACAACCGGGCTGATGTAATTAGGCGTATTCTTTAATACAAAAGCGGCGGTACTATCTACCAGCTCATATTCAAACCCCGATTCATGGCTACTGGCCCCCATGATACTCCCCATGCGGTTGAAGCGTAAAATCACCCGCTGAAACTTCTTATCCGGAGATAAAGATGCCCATACACTGCTGCCATTCGCGTCAAAGGCATTCACAAAATTCCATTGTGTGAAAGCGTCCATGCCGTTCAGGCAGTACCTGGCATCGTTACGATTTCTTGCTGGGGAAATGGATATTTCACGTACTGTTTTGCCACCTTCGGTTTTTACTATGTATGGCTTCACCATCCATTGCGCAGGTGTTTTCAAGTACCAGTCGCCCATACTAAAGTCATCAGCCATCCAGTACCATGCAGCATCATGAAGCACAGCATCCGTATATGCGCTGCCATTAGCGGCAATAGATAAGTATTTATATGCCTGCTCATTTGTAGTATCGCCTATGCGTACGGTTATCGGCACACCCGTCTTGTTCACAAACCGGTACTGTATGCTGTTATCCCTGCCCCTCACCATCACATAATACGCATCATCCATCCCTACCTTCATAAACAAGGTATCTAACGATGCACTGTAACGGGTATAAGAAAGTGGCCGCAGGTCATTGGTCATGACAATCCCCGTTTTATCATTATTAGCAAAAAGCATAAAGCGGCTACTACTATTACTTTCTTCAGCAAATGTATACGGCATGGTAGCCGTAGCGGTGCCATCATTATAAACAGCGTGTTTTGTATGGGTCAGCCTAACCGTTCTATTGCGAGAAGATACCGGCAGTTTATCCCATATGCTCGCGCCACCAAAGTCTTTAAATGCATCCACAGCAGTCCAGTTGGTAGGCCCGTCTATACCTTCCAGGCAATAGAGCAATTTGTTCGTTTCCGAAACGGGCGTTATAACAATATCCTCCCCCTTGCCATCCACCACCGTGACACTGGTATATCGCGGAAAGGCATTTTCACGCAGGTACCAGCTGGACATAGATAAATCTTCGGTTGCCCAGTAGTAGGTAAGCGTTTTGCTTTTCGGAAATCGCGTAACAGGCACTACCGCGCGCTCATTAGGATGTATGGTAAGGTAAAAGGGGTCGTTGACAAAACTATCTGCCAACCGGACCACTACATTCCGGTCCAGCTTATTGGTAAACGACACTATGGGCACATCACTTACAGGCGTAGTAGTAGGCTTGGTGCAGGCAGTAAAGAGGCACAGCGCTGCTATAAAGACAGGGAGGACTTTCATAATAGGTTCAGGTGTTTGTTAGCAATAACGTAAAGCTACATTATTTAGTATGTATCAGGACTGCTTCACCATTACATAGTAAGGCGGCTTACCATCCAGCCACAGGAAGGCAGTATCGGCAGATGTGCTATGCAATCCTGCGCTGCTTACTTTATTGCTCATACGGTATGGCAAGTCATCATGTACCGATTTTATATCGAAGGTGCTGGCATCACCTTGTGGCGTGTATATAAATGCAAGCTGCGAAGAGCTGTCATTAAGAACTGCCCAACACAAATA
>CABHOP010000022.1 GCA_902168085.1 uncultured Bacteroides sp. | reverse complement strand
AATATAAATAATAAAGCGGGATATATTCCCGCTTTATTATTTTAATGAAAATGTAGAACCGGGCAAGAATAAAGATATTGATGGAATAATATTTATGTATAGTATCTTTTGTAGCTGTTTAAAAACAGACAGTTAATGTACTAAAGCGGTTATAAAATCCACCATCAAATCTTTAAAAAGTATGCCCAGATCATCCCGTCGTTCAAACGGCCATGCAGCCATTGAGCAAACCGCTGATAATGTGGAAGTTGTAGCATTGTCGGTGGATGAAAAACCATCTTCCGGGAAGAAAAAAGCCACCCGGGAGCCGGTTGCTACTTATGATATGCTCCCAACGCCGGAGTTATATGTAGAGTTGCTGAAAACACTCACCGATGTACGAAATGGGAATTTTAATGTGCGCATGCCTATCGACCAGGTGGGCATAAATGGAAAAATATGTGATGTTTTGAATGAAATAATTTCCCTGAATCAAAAGATGGCAGATGAGTTTACACGAGCCAGCAACAATATTGGCAAGAATGGTAAACTAACACACCGTATTGATGTGCCCTATGCCAGGGGCTCATGGAGTTCCAGCGTCGATTCGTTGAATACCCTTATATCAGACCTGGTGCATCCCACCATTGAAATAGCAAGTGTTATAAGTCTTGTGGCGAAAGGAAACCTATCGCAGCAAATGCCGATGCAAATTGGCGACCACAAGCTGCAGGGTGAATTTTCACGCATTGCCAAAGAGGTGAACGACATGGTGAAGCAGCTGAACCTGTTCTCTATGGAAGTAACCCGCGTGGCTCGCGAGGTAGGCTCTGAAGGCAAATTGGGTGGGCAAGCGGTGGTAGAAGGTGTAGGTGGTGTATGGAAAGATCTTACAGACTCGGTGAACCTGATGGCGGGTAACCTGACGGGGCAGGTGCGTAACATTGCCGAAGTAACAACGGCGGTAGCCAAGGGTGACCTCTCGAAAAAGATTACTGTAGATGTTAAAGGGGAAATATTGGAACTGAAGAATACCATCAATACGATGGTGGACCAACTGAACTCCTTTTCATCGGAAGTGACGCGTGTGGCGCTGGAAGTGGGTACGGAAGGTAAGCTGGGTGGTCAGGCACAAGTAAAAGGTATTGGTGGTACCTGGAAAGACCTGACCGATTCCGTAAACCAAATGGCATCGAACCTAACGGGGCAGGTGCGAAATATAGCTGAGGTAACAACAGCGGTGGCACGTGGCGACTTGTCGAGAAAGATAACGGTAGATGTAAAAGGGGAGATATCTGAATTGAAAAACACCATCAATACGATGGTGGACCAGCTGAACTCCTTCTCATCGGAGGTGACGCGTGTGGCGCGCGAAGTGGGTTCGGAAGGAAAGTTGGGTGGACAAGCAACGGTAAAGGGTGTAGGTGGTGTATGGAAAGACCTTACGGAATCGGTAAACCAGATGGGTAGCAACCTGACGGCACAGGTGCGTAACATTGCCGAAGTAACAACAGCTGTGGCCAAGGGCGACCTTTCCCGTAAAATTACCGTAGATGTAAAAGGAGAGATATTAGAGTTGAAGGATACCATCAATACGATGGTGGACCAGTTGAACTCCTTTGGTTCGGAAGTAACCCGTGTGGCGCGTGAGGTGGGGTCAGAAGGTAAGCTGGGCGGACAGGCAACCGTGGAAGGCGTAGGTGGTGTATGGAAAGACCTGACGGATTCTGTGAACCAGATGGCGGGTAACCTTACAGGGCAGGTGCGTAACATTGCCGAGGTAACAACAGCGGTGGCAAATGGAGACCTTTCCAAGAAAATTACCGTGGATGTGCAGGGGGAAATCCTGGAACTAAAAAATACCATCAATACGATGGTGGACCAGTTGAACTCCTTTGGTTCGGAAGTGACGCGTGTGGCGAGAGAAGTAGGTTCAGAAGGCAAGCTGGGTGGACAGGCAACGGTGAAAGGTGTAGGTGGTGTATGGAAAGACCTGACCGACTCTGTAAACCAGATGGGTAGTAACCTGACGGCACAGGTACGTAACATTGCCGAAGTAACAACAGCGGTGGCGAAAGGTGATCTTTCCCGTAAGATAACTGTGGATGTAAAAGGAGAAATCCTTGAGCTGAAAAACACGATCAATACGATGGTGGACCAGTTGAACTCATTTGCATCAGAAGTAACCCGTGTGGCACTGGAAGTGGGTACAGAAGGCAAGCTGGGTGGGCAGGCGAAAGTGAAAGGTGTAGGTGGTGTATGGAAGGACCTGACCGACTCTGTAAACCAAATGGGTAGTAACCTGACGGCACAGGTACGTAACATTGCCGAGGTAACAACTGCTGTGGCAACGGGAGATCTTTCTAAAAAAATTACCGTAAACGTAGAAGGAGAAATATTAGACCTGAAAAACACGATCAATACGATGGTGGATCAGTTGAACTCATTTGCATCTGAAGTAACCCGTGTAGCATTGGAAGTGGGTACAGAAGGCAAGCTGGGCGGACAGGCGAAGGTGCAAGGCGTAGGTGGTACCTGGAAAGACCTGACTGACTCCGTGAATCAGATGGCCTCTAACCTGACAGCACAGGTACGTAACATTGCTGAAGTAACAACAGCGGTGGCGAAGGGGGACTTGTCGCGTAAAATTACCGTGGATGTAAAAGGAGAAATCCTTGAGTTGAAAAATACCATTAACACGATGGTGGACCAATTGAACTCTTTTGGTTCAGAGGTGACCCGTGTGGCACGCGAGGTAGGTTCAGAAGGCAAGCTGGGTGGACAGGCAGATGTGCCGGGTGTGGATGGTACCTGGAAAGACCTGACCGATTCGGTAAATAAAATGGCCTCTAACCTGACAGGGCAGGTGCGTAACATAGCCGAGGTAACAACCGCCGTGGCTAATGGCGACTTGTCGCGAAAAATTGAGGTGGATGTAAAAGGAGAAATTCTTGAGCTGAAAAACACCATCAATACGATGGTGGAACAATTGCGTGCCTTTGCGTCTGAAGTAACACGTGTGGCGCGCGAAGTAGGTACGGAAGGTAAACTGGGTGGACAGGCGCACGTGCCCGGTGTAGGTGGTACCTGGAAAGACCTGACCGATTCCGTAAATCAAATGGCAGGCAACCTTACCGACCAGGTACGTAACATTGCCGACGTGGCTATTGCGGTGGCTAATGGCGACATGTCGCGCAAAATTACAGTGGATGTGCGCGGTGAGATATTGCAATTGAAAGAAACGCTGAATACGATGGTGGATCAGCTTCGCGCCTTCGCATCAGAAGTGACCCGTGTGGCGCGCGAAGTGGGTACAGACGGTAAGCTGGGTGGGCAAGCCTTTGTGCCTGGTGTGGCGGGTACGTGGAAAGACCTTACAGACTCCGTAAACCAGATGACAGGTAACCTGACATCGCAGGTGCGTAACATTGCTGAAGTAACAAAGGCGGTGGCAAGCGGTGACCTTTCGAAGAAGGTAACCATTGATGTAAAAGGTGAGATATTCGATCTGAAAAATACCATCAACACGATGGTGGATCAGCTGAACTCTTTTGCCTTTGAAGTAACCCGTGTGGCACGTGAAGTGGGTACAGAAGGTAAGCTGGGCGGACAGGCTGAAGTAAAAGGTGTTGCGGGTACCTGGAAGGATCTGACCGACTCGGTGAATATGATGGCATCTAACCTTACTTCCCAGGTGCGCGGTATTGCGAAAGTGGTGACATCTGTAGCGACAGGTAACCTGAAACAAAAGCTGTCTATTAGTTCTCGTGGAGAAGTAGCGCAATTGACAGATACCATCAATGAAATGATTGATACACTTGCCGTGTTTGCCGACCAGGTAACAACCGTGGCACGCGAAGTGGGTGTTGAGGGCCGCTTGGGTGGACAGGCCAATGTGCCCGGTGCATCTGGTACCTGGAAGAACCTTACGGAAAACGTGAACCAGCTGGCAGAGAACCTGACAACACAGGTACGTGCCATATCAGAAGTAGCATCGGCGGTAACGAAAGGTGACCTCACACGTATGATACGTGTGGATGCGAAGGGCGAAGTAGAGGAACTGAAGGATACCATCAACCAGATGATTGCCAATCTGAAAGAAACAACGCTGCGCAACCAAGAACAAGACTGGCTGAAATCGAACCTGGCGAAATTTACACAAATGCTGCAAGGGCAGAAGGATTTGAATACGGTGACAAGACGTATACTTTCTGAGCTGGCACAGGTAGTAAATGCGCAGCATGGCATGTTCTACATTTACGAACAGGATGAGGTGCATAATGATAATATTCTGAAATTGTTTGCGGCCTATGCCTATAAAGATGAGATCAATATCAGGAAGAGCTTTAAACTGGGCGAAGGGCTGGTAGGACAGTGTGCCAGTGAAAAAGAGAAAATATTACTGAATAATGTACCCACCGATTATATAAAAATAAGCTCCGGATTAGGTGAAGCAACACCGCTCAACCTTATTGTACTACCGGTACTGTTTGAAAAAGAAATCAAAGCGGTTATTGAGCTGGCTTCGTTTGAAGCATTCAGCGAAACGCACCTTGACTTCCTTGGCCAGTTGACAGAAAGTATCGGTATTGTATTGAATACAATTGAAACCAATTCACGCACCGAACATTTGCTGGAGCAGTCGCAATCATTGACAGATGAACTGCGTATAACAAATGAAGAACTGCAGGATAAAGCACATCTGCTGGTAAAACAGAAGGAAGAAGTAGAGAATAAGAATAAAGAAGTAGAAGAAGCACGCAGGTCACTGGAAGAAAAGGCAGAACAGCTACAACTGACATCTAAATACAAATCTGAGTTCCTGGCAAATATGTCGCACGAGCTACGTACGCCTCTGAATTCATTGCTGATATTGGCACAAGAGCTGTTTGAAAATAACGAAGGCAACCTTACGGAAAGGCAGGTACGTTACGCTAAAACCATACACAGTTGTGGCGACGACCTGATACAGCTTATCAATGATATTCTTGATCTGTCTAAGATTGAATCCGGGTATATTTCTGCAGACTTTATCAATGTTCGTTTCCATGAGATTACAAACTTTGTAGAAACAACCTTCAAGCACGTATCTGAAAATAAGAACCTGAAATTCAGTATCGAGATGGATAAAGAACTGCCGGATATCATCGAAACCGATGTTCAGCGCCTGAACCAGATATTGAAGAACCTGCTTTCTAATGCCTTTAAGTTTACAGAGAAAGGGGAAGTGAAACTGAGGATATTTGACGCGAACAAAGCATGGAGAAGCGATAACCCTAACCTGAATAATGCGAAGCAGGTGGTGGCTTTTGAAATTAAAGATACCGGTATCGGTATTTCTAAGGATAAGCAGAATATCATCTTTGAAGCTTTCCAGCAGGCGGAAGGTTCTACCAGCCGCAAATATGGCGGTACGGGACTTGGGCTTTCTATCAGCCGCGGCTTGGCAGAATTGTTAGGCGGTTCTATAGAGCTGGAAAGCGAAACTGGCATTGGCAGTACATTTACGCTGTATCTGCCCATAGAATATAATCCTATGATGCTGAAGATAGATAAGCAAAGCTCACTGGCGATCAGCAAATATGACCTGGCACAAAACGATGAAAAATTGGCGATTCAAAGTGTGTCAACGGCGAAGATACCGGAACGCGATCTGGAAGCGGTCAATGAAATAATCAATGAAACCAACGATGACCGTAATATCATAACGGCTAATGATAAAACCGTATTGGTAGTAGAAGATGATATACGCTTTGCCAAGATAATGACGGAGAAAGCGCACGAAATGAACCTGAAAGTATTGGTGGCGACAAATTTCGGAGAGGTATTTGATCTGATGAATAAGTATACGCCTACCGCTGTAACGCTGGACGTGAAGCTACCGGATGCAAGCGGCTGGAAAATACTCGACCTGTTTAAAAATGATATGAATTTCAGGCACATACCGGTGCACCTGATATCCGGAGAAGAGAATAGGATATTGGCTATGAAGCGTGGTGCCAGGAGCTTCCATCATAAACCATTAAAATCGGAAGCGTTGTCATTACTGTTTAGCGACATAGCCGAATTTAAGCTGCGTTCACCTAAGCGTTTGCTGGTAGTGGAGGATAATGAAATTGACTCTTCGCAAATAGCTAAAATGCTGGAGAATGGAGAATTGATAGACATAACAATAGCATCGACAGGTGCGCAAGCATTAGAGCTAATGGCAGCTAATGATTATGACTGTGTGATACTCGACTATACATTGCCAGATATGGGCGGGCTGAACTTCATCATGGAAATAAGCCTTGCGAAGAAGACGCAGATGACCCCGGTTATTATTTATTCTGCCAAAGATTTCACAGATAAAGAAAAAACACAGCTGAAGCAATATGCAAACAGGGTATTGCTGAAGAGTGTCAATTCCTTGGAGCTTTTGCTTGAAGAAACAGTAATGCACTTGCACATCAACCATAAAGACCTGCTGCCCGCAAAGCGCAAAATAATAGAGAACTTGCGCCTGATGGAAGATGTGTTAACGGGTAAGAATGTATTGGTGGTAGATGATGATGTGCGTAACCTGTTTGCATTGACTACTGCTTTTGAAAAATACCGTATCAATACAATAACTGCAGAAAGTGGCAAAGAAGCTATCGATATTTTAAGTGAGAACGGTAATATTGACATTGTATTGATGGATATTATGATGCCGGAAATGGATGGGTATGAAACAACACAGAAAATAAGGCGTGAGCATAAGAATACCAACCTGCCCATCATAGCAGTAACGGCCAAAGCAATGAAGGGAGACCGTGAAAAATGTATAGAAGCAGGTGCATCAGACTATATTACCAAGCCATTGAAAATAGACCAGTTATTGTCATTAATGCGTGTGTGGCTGTATAAATAGAAGTTTATGACTAATTATTCACAAAAAGTTATTCATAAGCCGGATATCAAACTGTTGGTAGTAGATGATAGAGATGATAACCTGCTTTCTATTGAAACTATATTGAGTAAAGATGGCTATCTGATAAAGAAAGCCAATTCAGGAAGGGCAGCACTTAAGATATTGCTGAAAGAGCATGACTTTACACTCATCTTGATGGATGTGCAGATGCCTGACCTGAATGGATTTGAAACAGCAGTAATGATATATGAGAGTGAAAGGCTGCGTAAGATACCTATCATATTTGTTACAGCTAACGACCATGGTGATGAGAATATCTTTAAAGGATACCAACTGGGTGGTGTAGATTATATCCACAAACCAATCAATCCGGAATTACTGAGAGCAAAGGTGGCAGTGTTTGTTGAGTTATATAAAAAGAATATGGCTTTAATGATGCAAGAAGAGAAGCTGACCTATGCGAACAAGAAGCTGGAAAAAGAAATAGAGGAGCGTAAACATTCGGAAGAGAAAGTGCAATTGCTCAATCGTCAACTGATTGAGAATATATCGCAATTGAAACTCATTAATAAAGAGTTGGAACGATATGCATTTGTCGCCTCTCACGATCTGCAGGAACCTCTCAGGAAAATCATCTTGTTTGGCGATAGGTTGAAGGAAAAATACGGCGCTGTGTTGGGTGATGAAGGAACCTATTTCCTTGAACGTATGACCATTGCTTCCGGACGCATGCAGGCTTTGATACGCAACCTTTTAAAATTTTCGAGTGTAGCAGATGATACCCGTGATTTTGTAATGACGGATTTAAATGAAGTAGTGCATACCGTACTATCCGACCTGGAAGTAAACATCAATCAAAAGAAAGCTAAGGTACATTGCAGCAAACTACCGGTACTAAAAGTTATTCCCGATCAGTTCAGCCAGCTATTCCAAAATTTGCTTTCTAATGCGCTGAAGTTTAGTCGTGTAGATGTTCCACCGGAAATAAATATCATATGCGAGAAGACTAAGGGTATGTATATACAGGGGATGAGCTACGATAAATATGAGGATGATTTTTATAAGTTAACAATTAAGGATAATGGTATTGGCTTTGAAGAAAAATACCTGGATCAGATATTTATGATATTCAAACGCCTGCACACAACCGACCAATTTGAAGGCACTGGTATCGGGTTGTCGATTTGTAAAAAAATAGTAGAAAAGCATAAAGGACATATTTATGCGTCGGGTATTCCTAACGAAGGCGCTACATTTACAATTATATTGCCTTATACCGAAAAAGTGTTTGTTGCAGAACGGAATTAAAAATTAATGGGTAAAAGAAACTGGATATTTGTAACTGGGTTATTGCTTGTCATATACTTTTTGACAGGGCAGGTACCCGCACAATCATACCGGTACTTCGTTTATAATGGCACTTCTATAGCTTCTGCAAAACAGCACCAGGTTAAAGCAAAATCTGTTGTTACAGCCAGGAAGTATAAAATAAAAAAGTACAAGGGGAGTGAAGTGAGGTTTGATCTCCCTTACCTTTCTTTAAAAGAGAATAAGCCTACGTTCTTTTGTGTTTCCGTTATTAAGATTCCGAGTACTTTCTTCCTGTGTTGTGATGTACACAACCAGATAAAGCAACGGGGCCCGCCTATAGTATTTAGCTGATGATATAAAAAAATTAGAGTATTGCATCCCCGCAGTATTCATTTGTTTATTGCTAAATACTAATCAAAAATGTCTATTGAACCGACAGTTCTCTTATTCAGAGAATATGCCCGTCAAATAATTGTTGAGTATACGAATGAGTTGAAAGAGTATGACAAATATCATGTGTTGAATAGCAGGCTGGATAGGCTGAAAATGTTTAATACCAATTTAAAGCTGCTAAAGGAGAAATTGAATCATAAAGTTGAGGCACTTGTTGCCGATCACGCCATAGCTGAAGAACAGGCCGGCCTTAAATCAGCGCTGGAAAGTGTAGGCACTGAATTTGTCAATGAATATATGTACATCGGTTTTGCTAAAGATGCCGATGATGAATTAGCTGTGTAATAAAAAGCAGGCAAATTTGCCTGCTTTTTATTGTTCCTATTGTCTTCTTATTTCAGGTCGAACCTGTCGAGATTCATTACTTTGTTCCAGGCAGCCACAAAGTCTTTTATGAATTTATCTTGTCCATCAACGCTGCCATATATTTCAGCTATAGCTCTCAACTCGGCGTTAGAACCGAATACAAGGTCGGCACGTGTGGCCGTCCACCTGGCTTCGCCTGTTTTGCGATCGGTACCGTCAAATATTTCCCTGTCTTCGCTTGCGGCTTTCCACACAGTGCCCATATCCAGCAGGTTTACGAAGAAATCATTTGTCAGCTGACCGGGACGACGGGTGAATACCCCATGTGCAGAGCCATCATAGTTGGCATTTAATGCGCGCATACCGCCTACTAGCGCGGTCATTTCAGGTGCAGTGAGGGTCAGCAGATTTGCCTTATCTATAAGTAATGCTTCTGTCAGCACGGCATACTTAGTCTTGCGATAGTTACGGAAACCATCAGCAGCAGGTTCCAGATATCCGAATGACTCAATCTCTGTTTGCTCTTGTGAAGCATCCATGCGGCCTGCTGTAAATGGAACAGTGGTAGTATGTCCCCCATCTTTTGCCGCCTTTTCTACTGCAGCACACCCCGCTAATACAATGAGGTCTGCCAGCGATATTTTCTTGCCATTTGTCTGTGCATCGTTGAATTTTTTCTGGATGCTTTCCAATGTATTCAGCACTTTATCCAGTTGCGATGGGTTGTTAACCAGCCAGTGCCTTTGAGGTGCCAGGCGTATACGTGCACCATTGGCTCCACCACGTTTATCACTACCGCGAAAAGTAGATGCTGATGCCCAGGCAGTGGATACCAATTCGGGCACTGTAAGGCCAGACTCTAAAATTGTTGCCTTTAAAGTTGCGATATCATTGTTATCCACTAAAGGATGATTTACTACGGGTATGGGGTCTTGCCATATTAATTCTTCCGTAGGTACCTCCGGGCCCAGGTAACGTGTTCTTGGCCCCATATCGCGATGCGTCAGTTTAAACCATGCCCGCGCAAATGCGTCTGCAAATTGGTCGGGATTTTCGAGAAAGCGACGTGAAATCTTTTCATATGCAGGATCAAACCTTAAAGAGAGGTCTGTTGTAAGCATAGTTGGCAAATGCTTCTTTGACTTATCATATGCATCAGGGATAATGGTTTCTGCATTTTTTGCTACCCACTGATGGGCACCTGCCGGGCTTTTAGTAAGCTCCCATTCAAAGCCAAACAGGTTTTCGAAGAAATTATTGCTCCACTGTGTAGGCGTCTTAGTCCACGTTACTTCAAGGCCGCTGGTAATGGTGTCAGCTCCTTTACCACTACCGTAGCTGTTGTTCCAGCCAAAGCCCTGGTATTCAAGGTCTACAGCTTCCGGTTCTTTACCTACATGTGTGGATGGTGCAGCACCATGCGTTTTGCCAAAGGTATGCCCGCCTGCTATCAATGCTACCGTTTCTTCATCATTCATAGCCATACGGCCAAATGTATCGCGTATATCCTTTGCTGCTGCAATAGGGTCGGGGTTGCCATCCGGCCCTTCGGGGTTCACATATATCAGGCCCATTTGTACGGCAGCCAATGGGTTTTCCAGCTTACGTGAATGTTTGTCGCCATCTGCATCATCATCTGATGATACAACACCACCAGCTTTGTCTACGCCTTCAGAGCCGTGATTATAACGTATATCTCCACCTAGCCAAGTTGTTTCACTTCCCCAATAAGCGGCTTCATCAGCTTCCCATGTATCAGCGCGTCCACCGGCAAACCCAAATGTTTTAAAGCCCATCGACTCAAGCGCTACATTCCCGGCAAGAATCATAAGATCTGCCCACGATATTTTGTTGCCATATTTTTGTTTGATAGGCCACAGTAACCTGCGTGCTTTATCCAGGCTCACATTGTCGGGCCAGCTGTTAAGCGGGGCAAAACGCTGCTGCCCTTGCCCAGCACCACCGCGGCCATCGCCTACGCGATATGTGCCCGCGCTATGCCATGCCATACGGATAAACAACCCGCCATAGTGGCCAAAGTCTGCAGGCCACCAGTCTTGCGAATCGGTCATCAATGCATGAAGGTCTTTTTTCACAGCTTCAAGATTCAGTCTATTGAACGCTGCGCCATAGTCGAAGCCTTTATCCATAGGGTTGGATAAAGAAGAATGCTGGCGCAGAATATTCAACTTGAGTTGGTGGGGCCACCAATCCCGATTCTTGGTGCCACCGCCGCCAACATTGCTCTTCATGCCATTATGAAATGGGCATTTGCTGATATCGTTTGAACTGTTTTCCATTGCGTACTAATTTTTATTATTAAGAATAATATTAGGCTTTATAATGATAAAAATCTTATAGCTTGTATCTATCATAGTATAATGGGGTTTATACAATGCACTTGTATTCATTGCACCTGCAATTAAAAAGGAAGCACGCATAGGTTAGGTGATATTAATCATATGCTTTGATGACGATTCTCAGCCAACCATTTTATATACAAGACTAATTTGCCCTTTTGCCAGACACTATGTTTAAAAAAATATGGATTAGTCTTTTCCTTGCCTTCTCTATTTATACGGCTTTGGTATATACACAATGTGATGCAGGCACAGCAGGCTCTCAGCCAAGTGATTTAGACAAGTCAATAACTGCAGGCAGGGATATCTGGCAAAAGCATAATTGTCAGAGTTGTCATCAACTATATGGGCTTGGTGGATACTTAGGGCCAGAGCTTACTAATACGGCATCGATTAAAGGTTCTAAATACATGAGCACGATAATTAAGTATGGCACTGGGCGTATGCCAAATTTCCATCTGACAGATAGTGAAGTAGAAAACCTTGTCCATTACCTGTCATGGATTGACAACAGTGGAAATACACGGGTAGCTAAAGAAAATGTTCATTGGACGGGCACTTATATCCTAAATGATGGGAAATGACTATTAGTTTAAAAGGTTTTTTGAGTTTCGCGTTACTATTGCTGTTGGCAACTTTGATATTCGGGGTTTTATCTTCATTCGCATTTCTGTATCCCGTTTATTTCAATAAATTTCTACCGTTTTATTTACTTCGCCCCCTGCATGTATCAGCGGCTATATTTTGGATAATCACAGGTGCCACTGGCTGTATTATATATTATCGTAAAGAGGTTTTTGAGGTGAAAAAGGAAACTGTGTTTATTCCTTTGTTCAAAATAACATGGGTAATAACCATTCTTGCTGTTTTCATTTCATATGCCGGCAAGCAGTTTGGCGGCAAGGAATACTGGGAGTTTCCACCCATACTTTGTATTCCATTGCTGGTAGCGTGGCTTTTTTTTATGTTAGGCTACTTCCCTTTGTGGAAAAAGCATGATAATAAAATGTCGGCTTATTCGATAATGTGGTCTACCGGCATCTTGTTTTTTCTCATAACTTTTATTGAGCAAAACCTTTGGCAGATACAGTGGTTCCGCCAATCGTACCTGCGCGAAATAACTGTGCAGTGGAAAGCAAATGGTTCAATGGTGGGCGCCTGGAACCAGATGATATATGGTACGTTCTTTTTTTTGATGACAAGGCTTTCGGGAGACGAAACATTGGCACGAGGAAAAAAGGTGTATTTCTTTTACTTTCTCGGACTTACAAACCTGATGTTTAATTGGGGACATCATATTTATAATGTTCCCACAGCCGGTTGGATAAGGCATGTAGCTTATGCTATCAGTATGACGGAGTGGTTGTTCCTTATTAATATCATCCAGGGATTCAAATCGAAACTATCCGAGCGACGGAAGCTAAACCATTTTATTACATACCGGTTTCTTATAACAGCCGAAATATGGGTGTTTATTAACCTATTGCTGGCCATTGCTATGTCCATCCCTGCCATTAACCGCTATACGCATGGTACGCATATAACTGTGGCGCATGCTATGGGCACTACCATTGGTATTAATACCATGATATTACTGGGTGGTATCGGCTATATGATAGGCATAGAACGGCTAACTGCCCGCGCTAAACGTATTTTGACAATCACCCATTACGTGGCCCAGGTTTCTTTAGGCATATTCTGGGTTTCATTGGTAATAGCCGGCATTCTGAAAGGATACAGAAGTGTGGCTATGAACATTACAGACTTCCAATTAATGATGAAGCCTGTGTTTCAAGTATTAACAGTGTTTGCCATTGCCGGTATAGGGTTGCTAACCGGCTTAGGTGCTATTGTGATTATTTACTTGCAGGCCATATGGAATGGCATCCGGATTACAACGGATGAAAATAATAAAAGATAAAATTGTCCTTTATTTAAAAGCATAGTAACTTTGGGTTTCAGATGAAAGAAGTGAGAACACCTATTAAAAGAAGCAAAGCCTTGGTGGCCTTGTCCAGAGAGCATCACGAAGGGTTGCTTTTGTGCTGGAAGATACGTGAAGGCTGTAGAAATAATATAGCAGCACAGCGGATATCTGATTATACCCTTCATTTTTACAATCATTTTCTGGCACCACATTTTGTTCAGGAAGAGGATGTTTTATTTTCTGTACTTCCTGCAAACGATAGCCTTATTATGGAGGCAATATCCCAGCATGAGGCTTTAAGGAAACTAATAAATATCCTGGGAGAAGAAAACCAACAGGGTACTCAATATTTACTTGCATTTGCTGACGAGTTAGATAAGCATATCCGGTTTGAAGAAAGAGAACTTTTTGGGTATATTGAAAGTAATTTAAGTGCTGAGCAATTGCTTGTGTTAACCGACCGCTTAAATAAAACAGAGGATAAGCATACCGCCCCGGAATGGACGGATAATTTTTGGGAAATTAAACAAGGAAGTTAAATGTTTTCAAAAGCATGCGAGTACGGTATAAGAGCCGTCATATATATATCGTCTGAGAATAAAGCGGGCCGAAAGGTTAGCATACAGGAAATATGTGAAGCAATAGAGGCGCCTAACCATTTTACTGCAAAAATATTGCAAATCCTCAGCCGCAACAGGATTGTTAACTCTCAGAAAGGTGTTCACGGTGGTTTCTATCTCGATAAATTTCAATCAGACCTTAAGCTTATCAGTATTGTAGAAGCAATAGATGGGAGAGCATTATTTACAGGTTGTGGCCTGGGCCTCAAACAATGTTCTGAAAAGGAGCCATGTCCTATACACGATAAATTTAAATCCATCAGGAATGCACTTAAAAACATGCTGGAACAAACTACGATAGAAGAATTAGGTAAGAAGTTAAAAACAGGGAAATCTGTTTTAAAGACATTGGAAGAATAAAAAAATTTTGAAACAAAATAGGACAAAAATGTCTTTTATTAGTATTCATTCAAGAAAAAAAACATGGCTGAAGATAGCATTGGCAAATCTTGTAATAGTAGCCATACTAGGCTTTTTGCTCAGAAGCAAAATTGTCTTTACTATTCCGTTTCTCGATTTTAAGAATACCTTGCACGCACATTCACATTATGCTTTTGGTGGTTGGGTAACACTTGCTCTTGTGGTACTGATGGTGTACGAAATACTCCCGAAAAGCTTAAGCAGTAAGCCTATTTACCAGGTGATATTCGCAAGTATACTGCTCAATGCAGTAGGCATGCTGATAAGCTTTACATTGGGGGGCTACAATTTTTATTCCATTTTATTTTCTACACTATTCATCTTCACCACTTATGTATTTGCCTTTGTGTTTATCAGGCATGTAGTTAAGGCATGTGTTGCCGAGCCGGTAAGGAGCCTTGGTATTAGTGCTGCTATATATTTAGTGCTTTCTTCAGTGGGGCCGTTTACACTTGCCTACTTGCTTGCCAGCGGTAGCAGTAATGCGTTTCTGTATAAAGATGCCATTTATACTTATTTGCACCTGCAGTATAGTGGCTTTTTTGCCCTTGCCATCTTTGCGCTTTTATTTAACAGGCTGGATAATAGGTTTTCTATAAGAACAAGCAGGCTGGCGAAGAGCTTTTCAACCTTGCTTAATTTATCTGTATTGCCTTCGTTGTTTCTCAGCTATTTATGGCATTATCCCGGTGCCTTATACCAGGCCATAGCAATTTCGGGAAGCATTTTAATTGTGCTCAGTGTGGTAGCATTGATGGTATTTGCACTCGCGGCAAAAGATGTGTTTCTACAACTGAATAAGATAACACTTAAACTTTTGATGATTGCAGGCAGTGCATTCATCTTAAAATCAATATTTCAGGCATTAACAATTTTTCACAGTATAGGGGCATTAGTATTCAGCAACAGGCCTGTCATTATAGCCTTCCTGCACCTGGTACTCCTGGGGTTTGTAAGCATCTATATACTATCGCACTATACATTGGCCGAAGTACTAAAGCCCGGTAATGCAACACGGCGTGCATTGGCTGTTTTTGCCGGTGCCGTTATAGTAAATGAAGTCGTTCTTTTTTCCCAAGGGGCAGATATTATGCTGATGCATAACAGGGTGTTTTATCCTTACTTGCTTTGGTTGGCTTCACTGCTGTTATTAGCAGGTGCGATACTTCTTTTAAGATGCGTTCTTCACAATAAAGTTGGTGTAACAAATAGTTCAGAACATAAAAAACAATTTCAATCATTTTCAAATTTTAAATAGCAAAAGTATATGAGCACAAGTGTCTTTATCGACGTAACAGTATTGCATCCTACCAGGAAACATCCTACCATTTTTGATGCATTTGATAATATACCGGAAGGAGAGGCGATAGTTATACATAACGATCATGACCCCAAGCCACTTTATTATCAGTTACTAGGGGAGAGGGGGAATAGTTTTTCCTGGGTATATCTGAACAATGGCCCCGAAATATGGGAAGTAGAGATAAGAAAGAATATTAAAGGCGTAGAAACAATTGGTGAAATAGCCGGCAAAGACATGAAAAAGGCTATGCGATTGAAGGAGCTTGGTATAGACTTTTGTTGTGGTGGAAAAAGGACTTTGGAAGAGGCTTGCCTCGAAAAAGGCCTGGATGTAATGAGGGTTAAAGCTGAGTTGGAAGAAACATCAAAACAACCGCAGGGTATAGAACTGGATTTCAATTCCTTTACCTTGTCTTTTTTATCAGACTACATTGTAAACGTGCATCACACGTTTGTTAATCAAAATCTTCCGGTACTCGAAGATTTGTCAAAAAAAGTGGCTGAGCATCACGGCAATTCTATGCCGTTCCTGATAAACATTTATACTAAAGTAAGAGAACTGCGCTGCGAGCTTACGAGCCATATGAAAAAGGAAGAGCAAATATTATTCCCCATCATTAAGCAGTTGGAAAACGGAGGAGCGGTGAACATTGGTTTTGATTCTATTGTAGATCCGATATATGTTATGGAGAAAGACCATGATATAGCAGGTGATTTGATGAAAGAAATCAGGATGGTGGCCAAAGATTACGCAATACCTGTAAGCGCATGTAATAGTGTGAAGATGCTATATCATAAACTTATAGAGTTTGAAAACGATTTGTTTCAACACATACATCTCGAGAATAACATTCTCTTCCCTCGCGCTATGAAACTGGAAAAGCTATTTAAAGAAGTGCTGTAAATGGATTGTGCTAATTCAATTGTGTTATGAAGACCATATCTGCAAACACCAAAATATCTGCACTGATAAAAGAAAATCCGGGTTGTATTGATGTTATTGCAACAATCAACCCGCATTTTAAAAAGTTGCAAAATCCCTTTTTACGTAAGATTCTTGCATCAAGAGTTACTATAAAAGAAGCTGCAAGAATAGGAGGTTGTGAAATTTCCAGTTTTTTTGAAAAACTGAAGCCGCTGGGATTCGTTATCGACGATACTGAAGAATCATTACCTGATGAAGAAAAGAAGATAAGTAGTAATACCCACCCGGATTATACACTGGATGTCAGGCAAGATATCGAATCGGGGAAAGACCCCTTTCGTAAAATCATGGATGCGGTATCTGCACTGAAAGCTAAGGAAGTATTGTTGCTTATCAATTCATTTGAGCCATTACCCTTGATACGGATATTGTTGGAGAAAGGCTTTGAAGTTGATGTTGAAAACGTCTCTGAAGGGAAAGTGTATACTTATATTAAGAAAATGCAAGAAGCAAAAATGGTGGAGAAAGCAACAGCGCCTTCGCCCATCATATTTCAGCAAAAGCTTGAAGCGTACAAAGATAATCTTGTCATTATAAACGTGCGGGCCCTGCCCATGCCACAGCCGATGATGAGAATACTTGAAGCACTCCCGGCGCTTTCGGAAAATGAGGCATTGTTTGTATTTCATAAAAAGGTTCCATTATTCTTGCTTCCGGAGCTAAAAGAAAGGCGTTTTGAATACGTCTATCAGGAAACACAGGAGGGCGTTGAACTATTAATATTTAAGAACAAAAAAGAGAATGCTTCCGCATAGACAACCGGTTTTTTCCAGGGCAGCAGTAATACCTTTTTATATTATTGCTGCCCTGGCTTTTTTTCTTACCACTGTTCTGTGTTTGTTTGCTGCGGATGTATTTGTTGGCCATTTCTTTCAGCCCAAGGCATTAGCATTAACACACCTGTTTGTACTTGGTTGCGGCGTTATGATAATTTTTGGTGCCAGCAATCAATTGATCCCTGTTATTTCAGAACGGAAATTGTATAATGAACGGGTCTTGCCGGTGCTGGTATTGGGTTTGCTTACTGTGGGTACTTCTTTGCTAGTCTATTCCTTTTGGAATTTTCTTTTCACATGGTATACATTCACTGGTGTAGCTTGTATTCTTACAGCTATTTTATTGCATTCTCTGAATCTGTACTCTGCCTTGAAAAAAGCAGAAGAAAAAGCTATGCTTAGCTTGATAAAAACTGCACATGTCTGGCTGATTTTTACAGCCATTATTGGAAGCATGTTGCTTATCAATTTTCGTTTCCCGTTTTTATCTGTAAATCATTTGCAATATCTGAAAGTGCATGCCAATATCGGAATGGTTGGTTGGTTTTTACAATTAATAATAGGGGTCAGTTCTAAGTTGATACCTATGTTTTTGTTGTGTGAAGAGCCTAAAGAAAAACAAGTTTTCCATATATACTATGGCATAAATATTGGGCTGGTACTATTCATGATTAATCAGGTTTTTTTTCATTCCCAATTAATTAATATTTTGGCAGTGTTGATAGTCATAACGGCGATAATTTTTTACGGAAGATATGTTTATAGCAGTTACCTACATTCTATCCGTAAACAATTAGATAATGGGATGAAGCAAACAAGGCTTTCATTTGCGCTCTTGGTATTACCTTGTATACTATTATTGCCATTGTTTGTTGTGAGCGATATGCCGGCGAATTTTAGCTTAGCTTATGGGTTCTCATTTTTCGGTGGCTTTGTGGGTACAATTATAATGGCGCAAACGTTTAAAACACTTCCTTTTATCGTATGGATGCAAAGTGTAGATGAAAACGAGCTACCTGCCAAAATGCCCAAAGATTTCTTTAATGAAAAGCTGGTGCGAGTTCAGATGCTTCTGTATATAGCAGGGCTTTTACCCTTTGTTGCCGGAATAGTTTTGAAATACGCAGGCTTATGCTATGCCGGCGCAGCATTAATGGCTGTTGCCACAAGTATCTACTTTATTCATGTTTTATTAATAGTGAGAAAAAAGTTTGCCAATGTTTGAGATAGGAATATCAGACCCATTTTATGAGATCAAGTCCAAAGCATTAATTGCGCTTTATGAAGTAAAAGATCCGGAGTTGGGCGTGAATATTGTAGACCTTGGGATGGTTTATAACCTGGAAGTTAGTAATGCATCCATCATATTATACATGACACTTTCTACACCGTCGTGCCCAATGGGTGGGCTTATTATATCTTATGCCAAAATAGCTATCGAAAATGCTTTGCCGGGTTATGAAGCAGATATCAGGCTGGTATGGGAACCTAAATGGAACTACGAGTTTATAAGTACAGAAGGCCGCGCAGCACTTGGTTTATAATTATAGGTCTTTCTTCCTGAATATTTTTACGGAAAGAAATAATGGAACTATCACCCAGAGCATCATGCATATTATTGCGTATGCACTACCTGCCATACTTCCAAGAAACTTTTTGAATAACGCACCCGAATAACCCATCAGTACAGCAACATCCAATTGCAAAAGCATTAAAATGCGGGCAAGATCAATGGGGTTTAGTGCTATGATGCCTAATATGGGTTTCTCGATGGGATATTCGCCGAAAGAATAAATGAAAATAAGTAGGAGCCCATCAAACAGTAAGCTTAGGAATAAGGAAATAATGATTGAAGCCCCGATACCTTTTGTTTTATCTTTAAATAAAACAAAAACTAAAAGAGCCAATGCAGTAAAGCTTAGGGTAAGAAGCAATCCACTGACTAATAGTACTAACGCCGCAGGGGAGGGGGTCAATATGATTGTTGGTATACCGATACCTACAGCATAAGCTGCACAAAGCGCAGTTGAAAGCCCTGAATATTCAGCTAACAATACCGTTTTTCTCTTTACCGGTTGCGAAAGAAGTAATTCTATGAATTCAGATGAATTGAAAAAGTATATCGTTGCAAACAGGATACTTATGATAGGTACAAATAGCAGTGTGATATTTAATAAGCTCAGTAACCCTTTTGACGAATTGCTATCTATACTTAATACACTAAAGGATATTACGCCCAATAAGAGCGTGTAAATGATAATAATCTTATTCTTGATTAGGTCTAACGTTATGTATTTAACTATCGTGTTCATGCTGAAATGATTTATGCACATCCGCCTCTTGCATAAGGCTGGCTACTATTTTACTTAGTTTTAACTCACCTGTGATGTTTTGCAAGTCTTCTACGGTCTTATGAAACATCATCTTCCCGTCTTGCAGGTATAATATATGGCTTGTAATATCTTCAAGATCACTAAGCACGTGCGAAGTAATAAGAATCAATTTGCCCTTGTTTCTTTCCTGTGCTATTTTCGACTGCAGTATTTCGCTGGATAATGGGTCCAGGCCGGCTGTAGGTTCATCCAGGATAAAGACATCGGGAGAAAAAAGAAATGCCAGGCAAGCGCTTACCTTTTGACGGGTACCACCGGAAAGGCTTCTCATAGTTTTGTCTTGAATTTTCCTCAGTCCTAAACTATCTATCAGCTCTTCATCATACACATGCTTATCGCTTCTTAATTCCTTTATCATATTAAGTACCTGCACAATGGTCATATTGTCGGGATAGCGGCCTATTTGTGGCATATAGCCAATATGAGAGCGGTATGCCCAATTGTTGTTTACCTGCAGTCCATTTACAGTAATAGTGCCTGCTTCGGGTATTACCAGTCCAAGTATAGATTTAATAAGCGTTGTTTTGCCTGAGCCATTAGGGCCAAGCAATGAAATAGCCTGCCCCTTTCCCAAGGTGAGGCTGATATTATCTAATGCCTTGAACTTTCCGAATGACTTGGTTACTTCCGTTAGTTTTATCATCTTAATTTCCAGCTTTTCATTACAGGCCTGTCATCCCGCAGGTTATCGGGTATCACACTGGGCATCAGCTTTTCCACTTGCGTCATAATATCCGTCAAAAAACTGCGGTAGAGTATCATAGCATTAGGTATGCGTTCTGTCACCACGGCATACATACTCACGGGGTAGTAGGGTACGTCGCCGATTTTGTTTTTATCTAAATCATAACCATCGTATTTATCCCAATAGTTTTCATTAAAGGTGTTTAACATCATAGTGCCATTAGTGGCCACATCAAATGAATTGGACAAAAAGTTATTGTGTTCAAAAACATTATTGTCGCAGCTTGCCTGTACTCTTATTCCCCAGCCATTTTCTTTAAACTCATTTTGCATTACGTCAATACGGCTGCTACCTTCCATGTAAATACCAACCGTATTTTTTATAAACAGGTTCTGCTTTATTTTGCTGTCCGTAATTTCTTTAAGTAGTATGGCATAGGCCGCATCGCCCCAGTTGTGGCGAAACGTATTATTATACATTTCTACAAACTTTGAATACATTACGGCCACGCCAGAGCCATTATCAACAAAAAGGTTATCTGCATATACATCCCTGTGAGAAAACATGAAGTGCAAGCCGTACCGTATATTTTTTGTTGAAACATTCTTGATAATGCGTGATTCTGTTACAAACTCGAAATAAATACCATCCCTATGGCCTGAAATATTGTTGTTTTGTATCATGAGGTGGGTACTCTTCCATGCATGGATGCCATTGCCGCTGTTTAGCTCGTCTTTAGTGCTGGCACTAACCTTATTATTACTGATAGTACAATAGTGGCTATTTTGAAGGTATATGCCATAAGTGTTGTTCAAGAGCCTATTGTTATGTACTACTACGCCTGAAACATTCTGAAGCCTTATGGCTGCCATATCTGTCATGCTCGAACGCCCGGTATTCTGCAACTGAAGCCCTGATATATAGACAGAATCATGCACCACTACTATTAATTGTTTTTTCCCTCCCCCGTCTATTATGGGATAGTTGTTGCCAATAATAGTAAGCTTCTTATTTACAAGAATGTCAGATTCATTATAAATACCTTTCTCTATTACCAATGTGTCGCCGGCATGTGCATGGTTGATGGCTCCCTGTATAGCCTTTGCCTGGCGGGGAGAAATTTGTATTGTACGTGCTGCGGCGTGAACATATGCCAGCAAACACATCGTTAATATCAAAACCGGCACTCTTATCATAAACTACTCCACTGAAGGTATTCAAGGTTCAGGCTATCTTTCAAATGCTGGGCCGATGCTTCATTATCAAACGCTGCATAGTTGCCATTCATAGGACTGGCAAAGGCATTGCTTTTAAGAAAGATACCGTTGGTAGCATCGATAAATGCTCCATCAGTAGCAATATAACCGGCAACCCAGAATTGTGCATCCTTTGCAGCATCAGCGTTGGCTGCTGCATACTGTTTCATGCATATGATGTCATCAAACTTATAGATTCTTCCTTTTGCAGTTATCATTTCAGCTGCAAACCTGGCATCTACAATAGTCATTTTACAACTTACACAGGCTTCTTTGCCATAATCTATCTTTTCCGGAGATGATTGGCAAGACACGAATAAAAACAAGCTGCAATATGACAGCAGGTTAATTATTTTCCTAAACTTATTTTGGATTTCTTCCATTCGTAAAAACTTATCGTTACTAATATCACGCCGGTAGCAATAAAAAACCATCCGGCAATATGCGGTTGTGAAAGCACTTCAAAATTCAGCATTTTTTTATACCCTATAAGAGGGGGCTGGTAAGCCATTCCCGGCACCTGGATAGGCGCGTTGGGGTCGAGATTGTGGCCATAGTCATATTCCCACTTGTAAAAATCATAGAATGAAAGTAAACCAATAACCGCAAAGATAGCTGTCCATATATAGTACCCTGTTTTCCTATTCCAGAAGATTAAGAGGACTCCTAAACCCATAAAGCTCATCATAGCTATAGGTAAGTAAATAAACTCTTTAAAGTCTTCTTTGTGAATGGTTTGCATGCCAATGTAATGATTTAAGCCGTTAATCACATCAACATCACCTTTTACATCATTTATCCATATCGTCATCGTCAGCCCACCCGGATATTGCGGTGCTGCCAGGTCTATTCTCCACATTGGGAAAAAAAATAGCGTTCCTACGAATAGAATAATTATAATGATGCTTGTCCTTCCTAACGTCGTCAACTTTTTCATAAATCAAAAAAAATGAAAATGGCAGTACACACCCTGATGGGGTAGTACTGCCATTTGGGTAATTATTTAGTTGCTACAGCAGGAGTCGTTTCTCCGGTGCTATATTTTAATGGCGTATTGCTGCCTTTAGCAGACACCCTCAGGTAACCCTGCATTTCCTGGTGTAGGGCAGAGCAGAAGTCTGTACAATAAAAAGGATATATACCTGTTCTGTCGGGCACAAATTTCAAAGTCACTGTTTCACCGGGCATTACGAGCAGTTCAGCATTGTTGGCGTGTTTTATCGCAAATCCGTGTGGCACATCCCAGTCTTGTTCCAGGTTGGTAACATGGAAATATACTTCGTCACCTACATTAACGCCTTCAATATTATCCGGTGTAAGGTGTGAGCGTATGGCTGTCATGTAGATATCTACGCGATTGCCGCTACGTATTACTTTAGCATTCTTCTCACCTAATGTTACATATGGGTGATGGTTCTTGTTGATGTCATATATTTTCGCGGTCCTGTCTTTTATTACGCTTGCCGGAATTGCCTGGGCATAGTGAGGTTCGCCAATTGTAGGATAATCCAGTATCAGTTGCATCTTATCGCCTGAAATGTCATACAGCTGTGCAGACTGGGCCAGCTCAGGGCCGGTAGGCAGGTAGCGGTCTTTAGTGATTTTGTTATATGCAATCACGTATTTGCCCCATGGTTTTTTTGTATCTCCACCCGGTACGCATAAGTGGCCAATAGAATAATACGTAGGTACACGGTCCAGTACTTTTACATCTTTAATGCTCCATTTTACGATTTCTGAAGAAAGGAAGAATGAAGTATAAGCATTTCCTTTGCCATCAAATTCTGTATGCAAAGGTCCAAGGCCGGGTTTTTGTACTTCACCATGAAGGGCAGCTTCATATTTAACAACAGGGATACCGTGATAATCACCTTCGAAGTTTTTATCAGCAATAGCTTTTGTAAATTTCTGGAATGAAAAAACAGGTATCAGCGCTGCTAGTTTACCACTACCAACGATGTATTCGCCGCTGGGGTCAACATCGCATCCGTGTGGCGATTTAGGACATGGTATCATATACACCATATCTTTCAACTCATTGGGGTCAAGCACCAGTACTTCTTCATTCATAGTAGATGATGCCGAATGTGTTTCATCATTCCAAGTATTGTGCGTATGACGCGCTTTCATTTTTGTGCCCTTACCGGCTTTTACATATTCTTCTGCTTTCTTCCAGTTCACAGCTACTATAAAGTCTTTGTCCTTTTGCGATGCATTCACCTCCAGCAGTGTATTAGCCTGTTCCGTATTGTAGGTTGAAAAGAAAAACCATCCATGTGATGGCCCTTTGCCCGCACGGCTCAGGTCCAGATCCATACCCGGCAGCGCTATCTGGAAGGCAATATTCATCTTACCCGTAGTTTTATCTACATTGATAAAAGAGGCGGTGCTTTTGAAATTCTCTTTATAACTATTGATGGCTACGTCTTTGTCCCCAAGTGGCACTGCAAAGCGCGTACCGGCTATAACATACTCCGTATTTTCAGTAATAAAAGGAGAAGAGTGGTTGCCCCCGCTGTTGGGAATTTCAAGTATCTCTACTGTTTTGAATGTGGTTAAGTCAATACGGGCTACACGGGGGGTGTTATTCGCATTGGCAAATAGCCATCTGCCGTCTTGTTCCCCGTTTGTTTGCGACAAAGCAAGGTGGTGTTCATCATCCCATGGTACGAACCCGGATGTGGTGGTTAGCATAGGCTTGCTTTCTTCGCTAAAGCCGTAGCCATTTTCAGGGTTTACAGAAAATACTGGTATTACTTTTAACAGGCGTCCGGATGGAAGGCCGTAAACAGAAACCTGCCCACTGAAACCACCGGAAACGAAATTGTAAAACTCATCATATTTTCCCGGGGCAACATATACTTTAGAAGCGGCATCGCCTTCTACTACTGCGCCGGTGCTTTTCATTTTGCAACCTTGCAAACTATAGGCAGCACCAATGGCACTTAATATAATTATTAGCTTTTTCATATTGATCAATTGAGCGATTGAAGATGTTCTATTAATTTTTGCCATCATTTTTACGCATAAACTCCAGTATTTGCCTTGCTTCATCGTCCTTCACGTTTTGATTAGGCATTCTAACCATACAAACCTCCAGCATAGCTTTGGCCTCAGCGTCTTTATCCAGCATTTCGTCAACGTTTGTAACGAAATTCATAATCCATTCTGGCGATCTCCTGTCTGTCACACCCTTCCATCCCGGGCCTACAAGTTTTTCATCTGTCAGCTTATGACAAGATCCGCATTTTAAATCGTAAATACTTTCGCCCGCTGTTACCATTTTATCATCAAGCGGATGCGTAAGTTCTACATTCTTGAATTTTCCTATTCCACCAGGATTGGCATTGGGGTCTACATATTCATTCTTGCCTGGGTCCGGCGTTTCATCACGCACAGAAGTTGGTTCAGAATTCCCCCCACAACTATAGAATGCAAGGCTAAGCGAAAGGATAACTAAAACGAGATTACGGTTCATGTAAATTGTATTTTATGATTAATGGAAAATATAATTGTTATCAAATATAATTAATGTTTGTATTCGATGGGTGATTCAACACTCAAAAGTCTGCATTGAAAAATGTAAAAAGTATGATGAGAATCATATTGAAGATAAAAAGGTCTTTTTTAAAAATGATTTTTATCATTATGCTATTTCTGTTCGCTTTGAGTTTGAATTATTTGTGTCTTTTCACAAGTGTTACCGTCATGGTCCATAATACAGATTAGTTTTAGTGTAAGCATACCCGTAGTAGTAATACTATTTATCCATTCTTCTTTAAGCTTGATAGAACTACCGTGTTCATGCGCATTAGCTGAAAAAAGTGTATCACCTTCCTGGTTTAGGATGATAGCATTGCAACCATGCATTTTAGTTTCTGCATGTATATCGGCTACTATCTTTACGGTGTCGCCGTATTTGAATACCTGGTTGGCATACGGCGATGCGATATTGATTGTAGCACTAAGTTTTTCATGTTCCGACTTTGTTGTTGTATTGTCCTTTCGGCATGATAACAGTGTGGTAACTGCTATAAGGAATGTGGTACTTAAAGCTTTGATGAGTTGCATTTGTGTTGTTTTTAAAAAAGGAAATAGATGCCTGTTTCTGCGCGTGACTTGCTTTTTACAAGTCCGTCGGCATAATGCTGGTAAACCGGTATATAGTATAAAAATTGTATCCCCGTAAATTTGTAATAGGCCTGGATGCCGGCAGATATATATAGCTGCTGTCCGCCTGTCATATCACTTTTTATATTTCGCGAGTAATATTCATAGTCGCCCCCGGTAGCATCCAGCCTTACACCGCCTTGCGGCAAAATGGTACACTTCTTGGTTTGCCACCAGTAAAATACAGATACCCCTGTGCTCAGCCTGTTACCAAATTTGTAGTCATCCGCATTGGGCGTCACAATGGTATAAGATGCATCTATCGTACCACCTAATGATTTGTAGCGCGCAGTGTATATGGTATTGGCTGTTACATCCCACGATTTTGTACCGGGTTGCATATTGGGTAAATTATCTCCACGAAGTATGGACTCTTTATTGTAGTGGCCAGTAGGTAATTTTAAGCCCCCACCTATTTGCAAATCATGTTGCCAGTCATTGCTTGGTTGTTTCAAGCTCAGCACGCGTATATTGCCGAGGAAACTTATATCACCCAGGCCACTGCAATTAGTTTTCTTCCCATCTTCTTCATGAATGTTAGATATATAGGGTATAAAGGCAAATAGTCGTAACCGGTTGCCAATGTTATACCTACCCCATACCTGCACGGTATTGTATTGTTCATTAGAATGACTGGCATCACCATCATCAGCGGGGTGCGTACTGTTAAATGAGCGATACTGATATTGTATGCCTGCAAAATGTTTGTAAAACTGTGGTTGTACAGCCATATTCTGGTTACTTGCTGAACCACCGCAAACCGCGCAGGCTGTTGTGATATAAGGAAGAAGTGCGAGGCTGAAGGTTATTAGCTTTTTCACATAACAAAGCTAAAATGGCAAATAAAGGACAAAAATGACCTTTATTAAGGTTTTATATGATGTTAATCATCTGTTTCAAATCATACCCATCTTATAATAGTACAGTTGATATTAGGATAGGCAATAGTGCAGTATTGTAAGCTTATTATAGAAAGCAATAACAGACATAAATGCTTATTTAATGAAAGAAGAAAAACTGTAGCAAAAGATATCGTTATAAATTAAAAGCAAATAGCAGCAAAGATTAGCAGACTATTTTAAATTTCTTATAACGCGCTTATTATGAGGTTTTTATGTGTCTTTTTATCGGTTGATAAAGCGAATATTGATAACCATCAATCTTGTAATGATTTTAATCAATGTATTTAAGTAAATCTTGCCTAACCTTTGCAGTAGAAAATCAAAAGAAATTCTAATAAAGAAGTTTTCATGGTGATAGGGTTTATAGGGGCTGGCTTGTTCTCAAGCCGGCTTTTTTATTAAGCTACATTATGGAACACGCATGGCGGCTTGCCTAAGGTTAAAGAATTCAAACACGCACCATAGCAATAAACTCATAGAAAACCGTATTGAATATTGGAAGAATTGAGGTGGGGCGATTGATCGTAATAAGTCGGGGATTGACCTAAATCAATTCCTTTTTCATTGTTTCAGCTTTACTTTGTATCATTAAGTTTTTTCATGTATGCTTTTAAACTTGCCGGATAATATGAGAGATGCAGCTGCAAAATATGAAAACCATTGGCTATTGAATTGTTTACCTGGTATGGCTGTTATTGTAGATGAAGATATGACTATACTATTTGCAAATAATTCTGTAATGCAAGCTTTGGATTATTTACAAGAAGAAATAACCGGTATACATATAAAAAATATCGTGCACCCCGACGATATCAAACCATTTTTAGAGCGTATTCAGAATACTAGCTACACTGGGGAAATGCCACAAAAAGCGGTATGCAGAATCAGAAAAGGGAATGGTCAATACATGTGGTGCGAATGCGCGTTTAAAAACGCGTTGAACGACCCTGCAGTAGAAGGCGTAATTGTGACATGGCACGATATCACAAAGTATATTGATAAAGAAGAAAATCTGAAAAAGCATAATGAAGAATTGAGAAAAGCCAATGAGCAGCTTGATAAGTTTGTATATGGTGTAGCTCACGATCTGAGGGCACCATTGGCATCCATACTGGGAATCATCAATTATTCAGAACTGGAAGTGTCTGACACCGAGGTGCTAAATAGTTTTTCCCTGATAAAAACAAGTGTAAATAAACTTGACAGATTTATTCAGGATATCCTTAGTTATTCAAAGAATGTAAAAGCTGGAGATAAGATTGAACAAATAGAGTTTAAAGAATTGCTGGATGACGTGGTCAGCAATTTAAGATTCATGAATGGACATGTTTCAAATGTTGCTATTAAAACTGAAATAGTAGGCGATGCCCCTTTTTATTCCAACTCAAACGGGATAGTCACTATATTGAATAATCTTATCTCCAACGCGTGCCGGTATTATAATCCTCAATCATCTGCGCCTGTGGTAGAGGTACATATTGCTTTATCGCCCGGCTATGCCAAGATTATAGTAAGGGACAATGGTATAGGGATTGGAAAGGAAAATTTGCAAAAGATATTCGACATGTTCTTTCGCATATCAGCCGATGTATCAGGCTCAGGTCTTGGTTTGTATATGGTAAAAGATACGGTAGAAAAATTGAAAGGAACGATACAAGTGCAGTCTGAGCTAGGGGAGGGAACTGTATTTGAAGTAGAAATACCCAACGCTGCATAACAATGCAGCATACATTGCGTGTAAAGAGGAAATTCCTGCAACTCGAAAAAATTATATTTATATGTAATTTTAGAAGGTCACTTGAATAAACATAAGAATTGGATCAGAATAAGAGCTATAAATACAAGCGGGTAATTGTAATAGATGATACGGATGTAGACCGCATTATCGCAGAAAAGTTTATCAAGAAATATGACTTTGCCCAGGAGGTCATCCTGGTGGACTCCGCTATAACAGTTCTTAAACATATTCAGGAAAACAAAAGTACTGACGATGGCCTTCAGCTCATTTTTTTGGACATTAACATGCCCGATATGAATGGTTGGGAGTTCCTGGAGCATTTTAATCAACTGGAGAATGAAATAAGAGATAAGTACCGGATATTAATAGTTTCATCATCCCCCAATATCAAGGATAAGGAGCGGGCTTTTTCTAGCCAGTATGTTGTTGACTACATCGTTAAGCCTATTTCAAAAGAAGTTATCCTTGGCCTGCATGCTGAATTAGAACACAAGGTTTACGAGCGTACATTATTGCTCAACGAGGCGCTTAAAAAGGAAATGGAGCTTGGAGAAATAAAGTCCCGGTTTGTGTCTTTTGCATCTCATGAATTTCGTACACCGCTTAGTATTATTCTGTCGTCTATCAACCTGCTTTCTAAATATACTAAAACAGAAGAGCAGGAAAAGAGAGACGAACATATTAGTCGTATCAGGTCTTCCGTTTCGGCACTTACAGAAATTTTAAACGATTTTCTTTCTGTTAGCAAACTGGAAGATGGTCAAACGCATGTACAGTATTCAGATGTAGATATTCTGAAACTGACAGAAACTATCATCACCGACATGAATTCCACTATCGCCGCCGACCATGTTATCCGGTATTCACACCAAGGTAGCCCATCTGTAGTTACGTCTGTTTCTTTGTACAGAAATATACTGGTCAACCTACTTTCTAATGCAATTAAATTTTCAAAAGCCGGTTCTGTTATTGAGGTTAAGACCAGCAACACAGCATCTGAGTATACGTTAACAGTTAAAGATAATGGCATCGGTATATCTGAAGTAGACCAAAAACATTTGTTTGAACGGTTTTTCAGAGGCGATAATGCAGTTAGCATTCAGGGCACAGGGCTTGGATTATACATTGTGGCAAAGTATGTTGAACTTATGAACGGGAAAATACAGTATAAAAGCCAACTTAATGTAGGGACAGAATTTCATATTTCATTGCCCAAACAGAATTTGACATGAAAACAATATTACTAATTGAAGACAACGCTGACCTGAGAAAAAATACCGCCGAAACATTAGAGTTTGCCAACTATAAAGTATTGACAGCCGAAAATGGTAGAGAAGGTGTTGCTATTGCTATCGAACATAAACCGGACATTATCATATGTGATATACTGATGCCTGTAATGGATGGTTATGGTGTCATTAATGTGCTGCAGAAAAACCCCCAAACCCAGCATATTCCATTTATATTCTTAAGTGCAAAAACGGAACGCGATGAGATAAGAAAAGGTATGGAATACGGTGCCGACGATTACATTACAAAACCCTTCAACGATACGGAACTGCTTACTGCTGTTGAACAAAGGCTGAAAAAGGCAGCTATTCTGGAATCAAAATTTTCCGGAGGCATACAAGGACTTAAAACTCTGGTAAATAAAATTCAGGGGAAAGAGGCATTGGATAAACTTATTGCGGACTATGAGCCGAATATGTACAATAAGGGGGTCACTATCTATTCTGCCAAAAGCCACCCTGCGCACCTTTTTTATATACAGAACGGAACCATCAAGGAATATAAGGTCAATGAAGAAGGCAAGCAATTTACCACCAGTTTATATGGTAAGGGAGAGTTTTTTGGCTATGCTGCTTTAATTGAAGGGAATAAATATCAGGAATCTGCAGAAACTATTGAAGATTCGGAAATTGTTGTTATCCCTAAAAAGGAATTCGATGTTTTGCTCAATAATGATAAAGAAGTTCTGATGAAGTTTTTACAGCTTCTGGCAGGTAATATTGAAGAGAAGAAGCAACAGCTACTACAGCTGGCTTATAGCTCATTGCGGAAAAAAGTAGCTAATACGCTGCTTATGATATATAAGAAATATAAAACATCGGACGATAAGCAGGTGGTGATAGATGTAGACCGAGATAGCCTGGCAAGTATTGCAGGTACTGCGAAAGAATCGTTTATCAGGACCTTAGGTGATTTCCGGGATGAAAAAATTATTGATATTCAACAAGGCAATATTATCATACTTAATGAACCCAAACTGGTTAATATGCTGAATTGATCATTTCAACTACTTCCTGATTTTGAATAGTAAATGATTGACCGCAATCTTCTGCGGGTTGATGACTGTCATTGTAATGTGCCCGTGGTTACTACATCTTTGCAATATATCACTATCCAAAACATTGCAATATGCAAAGGGTGACACAGACCAAAACATTATTACCTAGTACCGCTGCTATGCCGTTTATTGTTCATGAAAGGCTTATGTATATCCTGTGCGGATTTAAAACCTTTTTTGATGTTTATATTTTAAAAACGACCAATGGCAACATCTACAGATGCATCACACAATTCGGAGAGGAGATAATTGTAAAGTTTCAGGATACAGATTGGATAGATGTTTCATTACAACAGCCTACAAATACCAGCAAAGCGTTAGGAAAAGTATTGAGTAAAGTTGTTTAATGGAAATCTAAGTGAGCGGTAGCTCTATTGTTATTTGAGTTCCCTTATCTAAAGCACTTTGTACAGCTATATTTCCATTCAGGCTATCTACTTGTGCCTTCATCATATACATACCCATGCCTTTTCCTTCAATAGAAGTATCAAACCGTTCATAGAGGCGAAAGAGTTTTTCGCTATTCTTTTCAGTGTCGATTCCTTTGCCATTATCTGTGAATGATAATATTATTTTATCCTTTTTCAGTTGGCTCTGTATGTCGATTTTTAAAACCACATCGGCACGCCTGTATTTTATACTGTTGGATATGATGTTGTAAAAAATACTTTCTATATAACTTTTAACGCTGTTGATTGTATCTATTTGCGAAAAATCCCATTCTAAAATGATGCCTTCCTGTTGTATGATATTTTGAAATAACTGTTTCGTATCTTCTGCTATCCTGGAAAGGGAAACCTTTTCTGAACCTTCATAAACCTGTTGTCTCACTTCCAGTATGCGATTGAGGTCATGAATAACCCTATCCAGTTTTTGGGCGGCTTCTTTTACGCCCTGTAATATCACTGATGCGTCTTTATCCTCTACCTGGTCTGCAGGCAACAGTTCTGCCAGGCCAATTATTGTTGCCACTGGTGCCCGTAAGTTATGAGAAACGATAAACGTGTATTGCTCAAGTGCCTTGTTGCGTTGTATCAGGCTGGAAGTAGTTTTAAGTAATTCTTCTTCACTTGTGCGAATGTTATCGCGCATCGTCAGTAGTGCTTTGCCTAATTTGTCTCCATCGCTCAATGGTAAATACGGGACTGTATAGTTTCTGTTCCCTATAGCTACTGCAAAAGCAGCAGTTTCCTGTATTTTATCCGATAGATTGTTTACCGATTGTATCATTTGGTCAATCTCCTCATCCGCACCCTTATAAGTAACTTTGTTTGCCAGCCCCTTTCCTAAATCCCATATAATAGCTTCAATTTGGTTAATTGGGTTTGTTATCGACCTGCTGAACAATGCAGATAACACGATGCCTATGATGATTACAGAAATGGACAATGCAATAATAAAAAAAGTAAGATTGTCAGATGATTTTTCTCTTCTCGAATCGCTGGCTACTTCAATATTGTGTGCAATAAGTGAAACAGTTTCCAGTTCCTTCAGTATTTTAGCAGTTCGCGGAATGATTTCATATTCGATAGTTTGCTCGGCCATTATTTTTTTTACCGGGTCATCATAATCCGAAAACTCATCGAGCTGCTGCATGATATCTTCTTCAACCTTTATGAGCGATTCGAATTCTGAAAAAATATTCTTCAAGCCATTGGTTATGGTATCGTTGTTTAATTCAGGCAATAAGTTGTTGAGGGCAGATTTTAATTTTGGATAATCCTCTGAATGCATTTTTTTTAATGCTTTCTTGTCCTCATCGTTCGAGCGTAGGAAGACCCAGTTGGTTGCATACATTTTAGATTCTATCAGCAATGATTTGAAAGAATGCAAAAGTGTTTCTGCCGGGTCGACACTGGTAGAAATACGATGCGATAGTTTTTGAATATTATGAACTGCGCTGATGGTGATAAGGCCATTTACGATAAAAAGCAATACTAGCGTAAGAAAGCTTAACCAAACACGTTTTTTTAAACTTGCCTTCATAATTAGTTTAGTCTTGTATGGACAAGCTCAGGCCTACTAAAAATCTGATCGGGTCTTGAGGTTGTCCGTGTAGTACATCTGTATTTTCTTTTTTCAGGTCCATATTATAGCTTACCGCCCTATACTTTTGGTTCAGTACATTCGATATATTAGAAAACACAGATAGCTTTTTGGCTGCTTGATATCGTAATGTGAGGTTGAGTAATGCATAGCCCGGAATTGTTTGCAGTTTAATCGTTGTTCCTATCGTATCGCTAATTCCCGGTAAGTTCTGCCGGCTCATAATGATAATCCTTGGCGAAAATTGAAACTTTCCGATTTTCCCGTCTATGCCTGCCTGAACACTGAACGGCGATATAAATGGCAGCTCTGTATGATATTCGTTGTTTAGGCCGGAAAAATCATATCGGTAGCCATTTACATAGTTGGCATACAAATAAGAGTTAAAGAAGAAGTTGCCTATTGAGCTTTTATAGTTCAATTGTAAAGTGCCGCCATAGTTCCGCTGCGTGCCTCCGTTAACAAATACTTCTACGTAGTCAACTGGTATTCCCAGGAAACTATTGTTATAGAGACGCGTCGTCTGGTTGTCATCTGCAAATGTGAATAGCCCCGAAAGCTGTGTGAAATATCCTTCTAGGCTTATAGAAAAGTTATTTGTCAGGTAATGGTTGACGCTGAGTTCAATATTCTGAGAGCGTATCGGACCCAACTTCGGGTTGGCAAGATGCAGAAAAGAAGAGGTATATGTTTTGCCTGAGTCCGCGGTATTAAATGTGCCATATACTACAAATGCTGTAGAAGGGGGAGGCGCCATAAATGCTGATCCGTAAAGGGCTTTTATAGTAGTATGGGATGATGCCTTAAATACAATACCCAACCGTGGATTAAAAGTTTCTTTATACCTGGAGTTATAATCATACCTGGCCCCAAGGGTGAAGTTGAGCTTTGGTGTCATAGTGTATTGGCCTTGTATATATGCACCACTATTATGATAGTTTATATGATAAAATTGGGCGGGTATACCCTGAGGCCGATAGTAAGTGGATGTTCCGGCATAAGTACCTTCAATATTTATTTCAGGGTTTACAGGGCTTTCGAGGTCGGCACTTTGCGGAATACTGCTAAAACGTTCATGCGATACGCCTCCTATTACGTTTACTTTTTTTGAAAAATTATATTCCAGCTGTTCTTCAATTTTCGCAGATACTGACATGGAGTATTTGTAAACAGCGTTCATAGCACTATACAAATTCTTATAGTTTGACTTGGGGGATAAACTATAATACGTACCTGTTAATGTAGAGTGTATAGTTAGTTTATTAAAAGTTTCATGGTTTGAAAGCGATACGCCTGAAACACTTTGAGCCATGTACACATCTTTGTTATATACAGCATTATGTGTATTGTTTCCCCAGCTATTAGGTATTTTGGTATAGTTTGAAAAGAGGCTGACTGTAGTTGTATTTAAATGCAATGCACCATAAATATTAAATGCAGTAGTGGGCGCTTCATATTTTGGAGTAATAGTTTTTGATGGTCTTTGTTCCCCGAAAATGGTGTTGAAGATGCCTGTACTGTAGTGGGTGACACTCAGGAGTGTATCTTCTTTATAGATAGAACTCAGGTCAGGTTGCGTATCATAATAATATTGTCCAGAGAGAACAAATCCGTAGTTCTCATTCCAGCTTTTCGCGGCATATAATGTACTATTAGTATAGCCATACAATCCTACAGATGTAGCTGCGTTGAGATTCAATTTCCTGTCGGTAGGTAGTTTTTTGGTAATAATATTAATTACACCGGCAACAGCATCCGCACCGTATAGGGCAGATGCTGGGCCATATACTACTTCTACCTGTTCCGCTAATTGAAGCGGATAGTTTTCCATAATGGGTAACGCTTCATTTGTGGGCGATGATATTTTTACTCCATCAAGTAAGATGAAGAAATTCTGCTGCCCTTGTATCCCTCTTATAGTTAGGCTATTGCGGGACCCCGAATAAATCTTATCATCTATTTTAAAGCCGGGTAAGTCATAAAGCAGATCCAGTAGCGACTGATAGTTTCGGGCCTTAATTTGTTCTTTAGATATAAGTACCACTTTTGCTGGTGCAATATCCTGCTCTTGAAGCGTTTTGGTTGCTGTTGTTACTTTTACTTTTAACAACTCCTCCAACGTCATTTCGTTTAAGTTGGAATCTACCTGGCCCATAGCCTTCCACGATAAACAAAGACTAATGATGGGGAACAATTTTGAAAAAATGGTTCTCATAATTGACATTATTAATTAACTACTGTACCCAGGCTTAACAGCTCAGATGCAATTTTCAAGTTTCGCTTTTCAATATTTCTTTTATTGAATTCGAGCTTAAGGTGATCACCGACTACTATCATGTTAATACATGAGCCGCGGCTGATTAATCCATAGTTTTCTGTCACTAAAAGAATAGGCTTTCCCTCTGTAGCAGACACTATTCTCTTCAGGTGGCTGCTTTCATCTTCGGCAATAAATAGCAGATGCACATTTGCCATTGCACTTTCTGACCTGATAGTTTTGATAACAATAGGCTGATTACCAACCCTTTTGTTGCGGGTAAGTAAGATGAGTTGTTCATTTACATCAGATTCTCCTACGATTCCGATAATGAACTCTCCTGCCTTTTTGTTGTCAGGCCAGTCTACATATTTTGTAAAACGGTAAATGATGTTCGCGTGAACACCTCGATTGGGTAACTGTTTGGCGCTGGTTACGAAGGTATCGGCGACAAGCAATAAAAATATGTAAATCGCAACACGCAATATCATCTACTTATCCTATATGTCTTAAAAAGCTCTCTAGTCTAAACTAATAAGATTTTAAAAATATTGGTAGTCTTTAGCTATTTGATTGTTTGCTTTTTTATTCCTATATTAAAACATAGTGTTAGGTTCTTTGATGGCATATAGCTTCTGCCATGTTTTATATCAAAAAGGATCAGTCGGATACAACGCCACTATAAAGCAGATAAAGAATAACCTTATTCCTTCATGGACATTAATAGATATCATAGCAGCAGTATTTCACAAGATAGCTGATATCAGTGTAGAAGATAATGCACCCTGCCGCGTATTGAGCATCCGGAAGATATCGTACTGAAAGTATCAACAACGGCTATTTGCGGCTCTGACCTGCATATATATGATGGCTTTGTGCCACAATTGCGTGATGAGGTGCTAGGTCATGAGTATATGGGCATCGTAGAAGAAGTGGCTCCGAAAGTGACAAAGGTAAAGAAAGGAGATAGGGTAGTAGTACTCTTTACAATTGCATGTGGCAGGTGTTTATTGCGGGCGTTAGGTTGTTCACGGTTGGTTCCGGCCTGGATATAAAAATCTATAACCGCTTGCTCCACATAATAAACCAACTGTACAATTTTGCTTGTATTGTTATTTATTGGGTGCTGCCTCCGGGAAAAGTATCGGATATGCTTTTGCCGGTTTACTGGCGCTTTGTTCGGTAGTTAGTATGTTTTCAATTCCGCTGATCAATGCATCCGGGTTAAAAGAAATGGAGTCAATGCCTTGCTGAA
Source organism: uncultured Bacteroides sp. (assembly GCA_902168085.1). Classification (GTDB taxonomy): domain Bacteria; phylum Bacteroidota; class Bacteroidia; order Chitinophagales; family Chitinophagaceae; genus Polluticoccus. Next base: position 107,358 of record CABHOP010000022.1, on the reverse strand, counting down.
CCAGAAAGCGGGAAAAATCAGGGAAATCGCTCGGGGCTTGTCCGCAAAGTCCTATTTTTCTGCCATTTCTTTTAGCTGCATCAATAACCTGGGACAGCAGGGTTTTCACTGCATCATTGTTTTCATCAAAAAGATCACTCACAATAGCCGAATCTCTGTCAAGGCCTAAGGTTAGTTGTGTCAAATCATTGGAGCCAATTGAGAAACCGTCAAATAACTTGGCAAACTTGTCTGCAAGGATAACATTACTCGGAATCTCAGCCATGATATATACTTCAAGCCCATTTTTCCCCCGTTCAAGGCCATATTCCTGAAGTACGCTCAATACTCGCTCTCCCTCTTCTACCGTCCGGCAAAAAGGAATCATTATTTTAACATTGGTCAGCCCCATTGTATCGCGCACTTCTTTTATAGCGGCACATTCTAGTCCAAATCCCTCTTTGTAACGGGGATTATAATAACGGCTGGCTCCTCTAAATCCCAGCATGGGGTTTTCCTCCTGTGGTTCAAAATATTTACCACCAAGCAATTGCGCGTATTCGTTTGTTTTAAAATCACTAGTCCTGACAATTACTTCTCTGGGATAAAATGCTGCTGCAACCATCGCAATGCCTTCGGAAAGCTTAGATATGAAGTACTCGCTCTTGTTTTTATAGTCGCTGCAAAGGGTGGCAATGGTTTTCTTATCCGGTGTTTCTGCCATATTATCGAAGTGGACGATTGCCATAGGATGAACTTGCACATGGTTGCTGATAATGAATTCTATTCTTAGCAAACCCACACCATCGCTGGGATAAACGGATAGGCTGATCGCTTTATCAGGGTCAGAAAGTATCATCATATGCTTTGTCTTGGTTCTGATCAGGTCTTTTGTCGCCGTTTCGCGTGTTTCCCAGCTAATCCGGCCATCATAAACATATCCGGTATCTCCTTCAGCACAGGAAACGGTAATTTGCTGGCCATCGTGCAACTTTGCAGTAGCATCTATTGTACCGACAACAGCAGGTATGCCAAGTTCACGAGCTACAATAGAGGCGTGACTTGTACGGCCCCCTTTATTGGTAACGATGCTTACTGCTTTTTTTAATAATGCGTTCCAGTCAGGACTAGTAATATCTGCTACAATAATATCGCCGGGCTGAACTTTGGGCGCATCTGCAAGCGATTGAACGATACAGACTCTACCACTTACAATAGACCTTCCAACTGCTTTGCCTGAGCAAATTGAGGTGGGGTGGGCATTTATGATATATTGTTTCATCCTGAGCGATGGTTCTTTGCTCTGAACAGTCTCTGGCCTTGCCTGGAGGATATATATATCACCTGTTATTCCATCCTTCGCCCATTCAATGTCCATGGGCATCTGGTAGTGCTGCTCAATTTTGTTACACCATTCCGCAAGTTTGGTTACTTCATCCTCGTCAAGAACATAACGCTTCCTGAGCGCCTGCGGAGTAGATACAAGGACTACTGGTGGTAATGTTCCGGCCGCATTAAAAATCATCATGTCTTTTTTGTCTCCGGCATGGCGATATATCAAACTTTTCTTTCCGGCACTCAAGGCCGGTTTGAATATATAGTACTCATCCGGGGTAACAGCTCCTTGAACTACAGCTTCCCCAAGCCCCCAGGCACCTGTTATATATATCAGGTTTTTATTGCCATACTCAGGGTCTATGGTAAATGCTACACCTGCAGCTCCTTTATCCGCACGTACCATCCATTGCACACCTACAGAAAGGAATACATTCATATGGTCAAAGCCGTTATCTTCCCGGTATTTGATAGCCCTATCATTAAACAAGGAAACATAACATTGCTGAACGGCCTCCAGCAACTGTTGTTCTCCGCTGATGTTTAGAAAAGAATCGTGTTGCCCCGCAAAGCTTGCGCTCGGTAGGTCTTCCGCAGTGGCGCTGCTTCTTACTGCAACATTTTGGTTGCCCAGGCTGCGGTAAGCGTCTTCTATTTCTTTTTGAAGATAACCCGGGAAAGTCGCATTTTTTATCAATTGCCTGCAGGTAAGCCCTATTTCAGCCAGATTGCTGAGATTGGTTTTGTCAAGTGCAGCCAGCGCTTCTTTTAGGCGAATCTCTAACTTATTTTCTACCAGAAATTGTTTATAAACCACAGCTGTGATTGCAAATCCATTGGGAATGCTTATGCCGGCAGCAGCCAGCTTTCTGGTCATTTCCCCAAGAGATGCATTCTTGCCTCCAACTTCGGCTAAATTATTAATCGAGATATCCTTAAAAGAAAGTATGTACTTTGACATGAGAAAGAGATTTTAACGTACCTATAGAGTACTCAAACATTGTTTTGCGGTAAGCGGATATTACTCAGCACTACGCAACATCACTTCAAACTTTGTACCGGCCTGATTGGTTTTTTTAGTCTGGCATTTATTTAAATCAGGGCCCGGTTTTTTGGGGGCTACATTACGAAGAAGCTACCACAATTAGCAGCTCTTCGTATCCAACAATCTATTCTACTGATATTTTTTTTGTTGAATTTTTTTGGGCCGCTTCTGTTTTAGGAAGCTTCAGTTTCAGTACCCCGTCCTTATAACTGGCATCTATTTTATCTTTCATTACCTCTGCGGGCAAAGTAAAAGATCTGGAGAAAGAAGAGTAGTTGTATTCTTTTTTCGTGTACTTCTCGTCTTTTTCTTCTTTGTTTTCTTCTTTCTGTGCGCTAATTGTCAGTACATCACCATCCAAATCTACATTGAAGTCGTCTTTTTTTAATCCCTGCGCAGCAAGGGAAAGATGGTAGCTGTCTTTATTTTCAGAAATATTCACAGCCGGCATATTCATTGAAGGCCATTCGCCATCGAAAAGAGAACGTCCGTTATTGAACCATTCTTCCCATGGCTTGAAGAAATCGCCAAAACGTGTTGGAAACAAACGCTGAGTTGCTAATGATTTTGAAGACATAAAAAATGTATTTTTTGTTAGAAAAATATTTTTGAATAAAACAAAACTATCTACAACTCAGGGGCATCTGTATGATTTAGATCAACCGGCATTCTGACTTTGATTAGTGCACTACGCTATCGTTTTTTCAGGCACAGAAAACTTATTAGTATGAGGTTATTTATGTGCTTGAAAAGTTTTAAAGCCGAAGCCCTTCATAACCCCGTAGTATATTAATTGACAATACTATTTATAAATAATTAGTATGTTACGTATATAGAAAAACATGTATATTCGAATGGTGTTAAGTTGTCCTGAAACGGTGCCGATAGTGCGAAGCCACTAAACTCTATGCTATGAAATATACTGAGTCAGAGGAATTGTTATCTGTCGAAATGATACTGCAGGAGATTTCGGATGCATTTGTATCATTAGATAAGGAATGGTGCTTTCGCTTTGTGAATGACCGTGCGCTCTTCTTGATGGATAAAGAGGAGGCGGAACTTATCGGTAACAGCATTTGGGATGTTTTTCCCGAAACAATCGGAACAATATTTGAAAAAAATTACCGTGGTGTAATGAATAGCCGCAGGCAGGTTTCTTTTGAGGCATTTCATGCAGCTTCAAAAACTTGGCTCGAAGTGCGCGCATATCCTCATGGTTCCGGTATTTCAATCTTTTATACAGATATCACCGATAATAAAAAAGCACACGAAATTGTTGAAGCCAGCGAAAAATGGTTTCACAATATTGCAAATAATGCGCCTGTGATGATATGGAGCAGCAGTATTAACAAGGGGCTTAATTATGTTAATAACACATGGCTTAAATTCTGCGGGCGGAGTTTACAACAGGAATTAGGGTTGGGCTGGCTTGACAGCGTATTTGAAGAAGACCGAAATAGGGTGCTATTGCATTATGATGATGCTTTTAATCGCAGAGTCGAATTTCGGACTGAATATCGTTTGTTGCATTGTGATGGTGCTTACCGGTGGGTGTCTCACGCAGGAATACCTCTATATAATTCAGACCAAACATGTATAGGCTATGCAGGTACTTGTATAGATGTAAATGAGCAGGTGCTCGTATATCAGGAGCTTGAAGGAAAGGTTGTAGAACGCACTGCAGAACTATCTGCTGTTTTAGAACGTGAAAAAGAACAGAATATCCAAAAGTCGCGTTTCGTTTCTATTGCTTCTCATGAATTCCGTACCCCGCTCAGTACCATGCTATCATCCCTGGGGCTTATGGAGCAATATCTGGCAATGAACGATACCGTTAAGGTGGAAAAGCATGTGGTACGTATAAAGGGCTCTATCAAGCATATGATCAATATACTCAACGATTTTCTTTCCCTTGATAAGCTTGAGCAAGGTAATATTCAAATTGAGAAAGCAGTCTTTAGGCTCGATACGTGCCTGGAAGAAACAATTGAGGAGTTACAACCAATGCTAAAACCAGCTCAGAGTATATTGTATGATTATATCGGCTTCCATAGCATTTATAGTGACGAAAAAATGATTCATAATGTAATGCTCAACTTATTGAGTAATGCAATTAAATATTCGGATGAGGATATTAGAGTTCAGATTCGTGTTGACGATCAGAATATATATATATCCGTTGCTGACCAAGGGGTCGGTATACCGGAAGCAGAACAGCACTCTCTTTTTAGTAAGTACTTTCGGGCGTCTAATGTTGGTAGTGTAAAAGGTACCGGGCTAGGGCTCAATATTGTGCAGCGTTATATAGAGCTTCTGAATGGTACCATTCACTTCAGCAGCAACCCGCAAGATGGTACTACCTTCTACGTTCATCTGCCGAATAGTCCCATTGCGGCAATGTAGTGTGTTGCACTTTGTTCTACACAATGGCACTCCTCACTTTTCGCCTTTGATAAATGTCTGTCAGGATACCGCCAAATGCCAGCGCACAAATGACCAGCAAGATAAACCAACCAAAAACCGGTATCAGGCTAATAAATTTAATCAGGATAAATGCGAATAATCCTATTAAGGCGAGCATTCCGGTGCCCCAGTTAAAGTTGCCTCTGCGATTGATCCAGTTTGCCACAACAACGGAGGTAATAACATTAGCCAACACCAGGATAGCAAAATAACCCAACACTAACAGGATACCCACTGGAATGCCAATTACGGTAATCGTCAGTACAAAAGCAGCAACCGGTATTCCTATCAAGAACAAAAAACCATATGACATTGATCGCATTGTATGCAGAAAAGCTTCATCAGCAGCACGGCTCATAGTTTTTCCAAAAAGATATTGAATGATTAATATCGTGATAAAAGCAGCAGATAAATACCAGATCAGAAACAATATCGAGGCAAATCCCAGGTATTGCCATTTTCTATCATTAATTTGAAGGGTGCGATCATAAATAGCCTCGCCATGCTTCATTGCCCCGGTTAAAATCCAAAGACGGGTTCCTTTGCCAGAAGGATACATCTTGATAAAATTCAGCTTGCTCTCCAACATGTATCTGGCTGCCGGCAAGTATTGATTTACCCCTTACCACGCCATTAATTGATAATGACTCACCCCTGCAATCAGCATCTTTGCTTACTTCCCCATTAAGTTTAATTTCGCTACCTCTGCATTTCAAGTGGCCGTCTATAGCACCGTTTATAGTAGCCGTTCCCGCGCCAACCAGCATATTACCGTAGATAAGCGATTTTTTGGTTGTTGTAAATGTTCCGGCAGTTAAAACTACATCGCCCTGTACAGTTCCGTTTAAATATGCTTCCCCTGCTATAGCGCGCAAATCATCACCTATATATCCATTAAGGGTTATTTTGCCACCACCAACAATCACATCTCCGCTAACAGTGTCATTAATAACAATGGTGCCTGCACCTATAACAATATCTCCATATACAGGTGCACTCACAGTAATAGTGCCACCTGTGATATACAAGTCTTCATTAACGGGTTGGGTGATCTCTATTTCATTGCCGTTTTCCGTTTTTTGTGCATAACCTGTTACAGGTGTTAGTAAAATCAGGAAGTAAAGGAGTATTCTCATTTTTTAATTGCTTTTAGGTGCATTGCAGAAAAGCAAACTTATTATCCGAACCATCGCATATTGATGAGGTGCATCAGATGTTTATCCATTTAGTATCAGTCATCACTCTGATCCGCGTCATAGTTGCTGGTGTTATGCTCGCTTAGGTTTACATAAGTAAATTATTCACCCTAAAAAAACAAAGTGATGAAAAGTCTACGCCAGATGTTGCAGAAGTTGAGGACGACCTGCTAATCGGCATATAATAAGGATAAATGAACAGCTGCATATAGCAGGCCCTATGTTAACCTCATGCACAATTTTCAACCAATGTACTTTATAAATTATCTCTTATGCCTAAAATAGATGAACATCTCTCTGTTGAAGAGTTTTTCTTAATACAAAATACGAGCGACGAAGTATGCATTTCTATTACTGTGCCTTTATCTGAACATACCCCTACGGGAAAGGAGCATCGCATAGTGCTTCAAAAAATGTTAGTAGCTGTCAGGGAATATGTAATGAAAAATTATGGTGAGCAGATAGCCAATACATTGCTGCTGTCTCTGGAAGAATTAATCGAGTCTGTAAATACCGGTATTCACGCCAAAGGCATAGGGCTTTTTGTGTCCCGGCAGGTCAAAAAAGCGGTTTTGTTTTTCTTTCCGGTTAGAGAAAATGTTACGATTTCCAACACATTTGAAATCCGGGATATACTCTATCAGCAGTATTACTCGTCGCCATACGTGGTTTTGCATTTGACGGAAAAGGAGGTTAGGCTTTTTAATGGGAAACTTGCAGCACTAACAGAAGTGCATGACGACAAATTTCCATTTAGGCATGCAGATGATTATGAATACAATAGGCCATCAAGAGGGTCTTCCTATGTTGGGGAAGCTTTTGTTAAGGAGTTTGAACAGGATAAGTCTCGCATGGAGCAAATACGCTATGTGCAGTTTCTAAAAGAAGTGGATAAGACGCTTAGCGATTACCTGCCCCCCGAAACAAAGGTTGTAGTCTGTGGTGTTGAAAGTGATGTTTCAAGCTTCAAAAAACATACCCGGCACAGTAGCAGTATTATAGGAGCTGTGAAAGGAAACTATACGCATATGCCAATACATGAACTAGCTCTGGCGGCATGGAATGCTGTGAAGGAATTTAAAGACCGGCAGAAAGATAAAACCATCGCTGAATTGGAAGAATTTGGAAAGGGTAGGCTGATAACCGGATTGGACATCGCCTGGAAAGCGGCTATGGAAGGACGCGCCTATCAACTGTTTATCGAAAAAGACTACGTGCATCCGGGTTTTTTAAATCACGACGATGATGTTCATCTTCATTTGATACCGCCTGCAACACCCCACCGTATATTACCTGATGCAACAGATGACTTAATGCAGATGGTTCTCAATAAAAATGGAGAAGTCATTATTGTAGAAAATGGTAAGCTAAGCTCTTATCAGCGCATGGTGCTTATAACAAGGTATTAATTTTATGCGATAGATATTAAACCCGGCGATAGCAAAGTATGCAATCGATTAAATTTTATGTTATGAATCACAATAAATATCAGGGAGAGAAAAAACCTCTTGAACATCCCATCCCGGAACGGCCGGCAGAAATACCGGGAAAGCAGACGCCCGATGCACCGCCTTTGCCGCCTGACAAACCGGAAATAATTCCTCCGGAAAAACCGGAACGGCAAGCGCCGGCAGAAACACCCGTACCCAAAGTATCTCTCTGGATGTTGGTGCTATGATATTGGGAACGTTTTGGAGTTTGGCTGAATGATATACGCAAGTGATAAATGTCATATGCACATCTAATCAATATCAGTAGCTCCCGCATATCGAGCGGGTAATTTTAAACACAAAAACAATAATATGCAAACGGTAACCCCCTCAACATCTCACGAAGCAAAAGAGATAGCCTGGCCAGCCAAAACATATGTCGCCAGGCGTGGCACAATATCATTTGATAAGCTTTCTGATTTTTTTAAAGAGAGCTATGGTGCTATATACAGTGCAATCAACCAGCATGACCTGCAAATAACAGAACCTCCGGTTGCCATTTACTACAGTATTGATGAAGCCGGGAAAAAAACGCAATTGGCCGCTGCCGTGCCTGTGCCGGAACATGCTCCCTGTATTGTTGGCTTTGAATATGTGTATATACCTGCATCAAAAGCAGTAACTATTACGCACTATGGTTCTTATGATAGCATGTCTGACACTTATGCCATTTTAGGTAAATACATGGCAGAACATAAGCTGCAACAAAGATGGATGATAGAAGAATATCTCTCTGACCCGGAAATAGAGAAAGACCCCACCAACTGGAAAACCAATATTTACTTTGTTTTATAAGTTAAGGCAATGGCAGCGATAGTACATTTTGAAGAAAGATAAAATGAAAATATATAACACTATGAAATTAGAGGATAAAGTAGCAATTATAACGGGAGCGGGTTCCGGACTGGGTAAAGCTATTGCAATGCTTTTTGCAGCAAACGGCGCTAAGGTATTAGCGGCAGATGTGAACTCAGAGAAACTATCTGAAGTAGCAAAAGAAATAACAGCGGCGGGCGGCACTGTTAAAACCATCTATGCCGATATGGCAAATGCCACGGATATAGATGCAATGGTGCAGGCGGCTGTAAACAATTTCGGCACTGTAGATATATTGGTAAATAATGCAGGGGTAATGGATGATTTTAGCCCTGTGGCAGATGTGACCGATGCTATTTGGGAACGGGTAATGAAGATAAACCTGGAGGGCCCATTCAAAGCTATGAGAAGTGTATTGAAGGTAATGGTTCCTAAACAGGCAGGCGTTATTATCAATATAGCATCAATTGGCGGCCTTTATGGTGCCAGGGCCGGTGCGGCTTATACGGCTAGCAAGCATGCATTGATAGGGCTTACCAAAAATACGGGCTATATGTATGCAAAGTTGGGTATTCGTTGCAATGCCATAGCCCCCGGCGCTATGGATACAAGCATCCGCAGCACCGTGGATTTTCCTCACCTACCGGCACTGCAACTTGTGAATGAACGGATAATGCCCGGTATGGCTCTTAATCCGCGCAATAGTGATCCCATGGAAGTAGCGCAAGTAGCATTGTTTCTTGCTTCAGATGATGCAGGTTTTGTGAATGGTACAACGATTACTGCAGATGGCGGATGGACTGCCTATTAACTAACAGCGGGGTATATGATCATGCAATATATTATCTGTTATGGGAGAAAACTCGGGGCAAAAACAATCAATATACACTTCAGTATCACAGCGGGCAATAACCGGCATCCTGCTTGTAATAGCCATTAGCATTGCATTGCTCAGCGGGCCCTACGGGCTGTTACTTTTAGTATTGATTATTAATTACCAAACCACCAGAGAATACTATCAACTGATACAACGTTCCGGATACACTCCACAGAAAACTGTAGGGCAAGCAGTTGGATTGTTGATTATTCTGATATCGTGGGCTGTCATCACTAAACTGAATGCTCCGAAGATATTGTCGCTTATTCTGCCGTTACTTACTTCGTTTCTTTTTTTCGAATTATTCAGGAAAAAATCAACGTCTATACAAAATGCAGCACTCACTTTGTTAGGTATTGTATGGATAAGTATGCCGCTGGCGACATTCCTGTATATTAGCTTTTTGCCTGCTGAAACGATGGAATATAACCCATTATTGAACCTTGGCTATTTCGTGATTTTATGGTTTGGAGATACCGGCGCTTACCTGGTAGGCATGGCTATGGGGAAGAACAGTTTATTTAAACGTATCTCTCCCCGAAAAACAATTGAAGGAAGTGTAGGCGGCCTGGTCGCTGCACTCTCAGCAGCAGTGCTAAATGCGGCCGTGTTCGGCAGGCTTGAGATGGGGCAGTGGTTATTGCTGGCCTTTATCATCAACCTGTCTGGTACTTTTGGCGATTTTGCCAAATCAATGTTGAAAAGAAGTGTCCATGTAAAAGATGCCGGTAATCTGCTACCGGGGCATGGTGGCTTTCTCGATCGTTTCGATTCGCTTATCGGGTCTGCACCATTTGCATTTATCTACCTTTTCTTTTATGCATAAGGGCGCTTATTATATTATTAATGCAATTACGGTTTACCGGTTATTGGCTTCGGTTCTCTTGCTTTATCTTATTGTTACAGCAAGAAATGATTTGTACAAATGGTTTTTGGCATTTAGCTTTTTAACTGATCTCATTGATGGATGGTTGGCACGGAAGTATAAAGTGGTAAGTGTTTTTGGCGCAAAACTGGATTCCATGGCCGACGATTTAACCTTTCTGATGGCAGCTATTGGTATATTCGTATTTCAGCCGGCTTTTATTCTCCACGAAATTTTTCCGATTGCTGTGCTGCTTATTCTTTATGTATTACAAGTTGCCCTGGCGCTGGCCCGTTATGGAAGGCTTAGTAGTTTTCATACCTATCTCGCTAAATTCGCAACGCTACTTCAGGGTACATTTTTTATTTTGCTTTTCTTCTTGCCTACCTGGCCCGTATGGCTGTTTCATATCGCCGTCGCAATTACAGTGCTGGATCTTATGGAGGAGATTATATTGGTAGTTATATTGCCCGAATGGCAGCCGGACGTGAAAGGGCTGTATTGGGTGCTCCATAGCAAATAGTAATACTTAACATTACCACAGGCTGGCACCCCCTCGCTGGGTAGCTGCTCCATTTCTGCTCATCCCTACCTTCCGATTAGGCTGACATCAGTCATTTAGTAGAATGACTGATGTTGTACTATTTATTTATTATTATTTTAATATTTGCTTACGTTACTGAACCTGTATCAGTATAAGGGATATTTTTTCACATCAAACCAATTTTATGGCCACAATTCTTGTAATTGAAGACGAGGAGGATATTCGTCTCAACCTGGCAGAGCTACTAACATTGGCACAGCATAACGTGCTTGCTGCAGCCAATGGAAAAGAAGGTGTTGAATTGGCTCAAACGGGGCAGCCTGACCTGATTATCAGCGATATTACGATGCCCTGTATAGATGGATTCGGTGTATTGCATATTCTCAAGAAACATTCAGCAACAAAAGATATACCTTTTATTTTTCTGACTTCAAAAAGTGAGATGGGCAATCTTAGAATGGCTATGAATCTTGGCGCTAATGATTACATAATCAAGCCTTTTGAGGGCAACGATTTGCTATCTGCAGTAGAGGCACGCGTTAAAACGAATAGCAATGTCTCTTCACCTCAGGCACCTGTAATGTCCATACCTGGGAATGAACTATTGACAGTCCCTACAGTGGCTGTTTCCCAAAATCCTTTGATGCAGCTGATGGAGGCGTGCGATGTTATGGAATATAGCCGTAAGCAAGTTATTTATAAAGAAGGTAGCACACCCAGGTTTTTATATTTTATTAAGAAGGGGAAAGTCAGGACGTATAAAAGTCACGAAGATGGAAAGGATTTGGTAATGGGTCTGTATGGTGAAGATGATTTTATTGGCTATGCCCCTTTACTCGAAGGTGTATTTCATATCGAAACAGCGGAAGCAACCGAAGATGTTGAGCTGGTTTTGATACCGAAAACTGAGTTTGAAAAACACATAGAGCTATGCCCGGAGGTTATGAAGCATTTCATTGCCATATTGGCCAGAAACCTAATGGAGAAAGAAGACCAATTGTTGAGCGTAGCGTACAGTACACTTCGAAAAAAGGTGGCAGGGGCGCTTGTGTCGTTAGGTAAAAAATACCACAAACAACGAGAAGGAAGTTATACTATCAATATGAGCCGGGATGAACTGGCTTCAATTGCCGGTACTGCTACAGAATCTTTGATACGTACGCTGACAGAGTTTAAACACGAGAAACTTATTGATATGAACAACGGGGCTATTTCCATACTCAACAATCAAAAACTGGAACACCTGATAAGATAGTAAACATTCAGAAGCGGTGAAGTAAAGTATGCTCATGCTATCTGCTTTTAAATGCAATACAGAAAACACCATCTGTTTTGAACGATAAGAAAGCCGCCTTACGGGGCGGCTTTACACGATATCTATCTACTCAAAAAAGACTATGGTTGTGTAGCTGTGTAAACCACATTGGCTGTATATGTACCACCCGGCAGTGAGAAGCCCGGAGTTGCTTTATACTTTACAGCAAAGGTGCGGTTGCCACCGGGACTACCCCAGTTGATGATAGTAGCAGAACCTGATGGTATGCTGGCGTAGTTGTTGTAAGAAAGGCTACCGCCGGTATTGTTATTCACCACCATCATTTGCAGCACGTTGGCAATGGCCACAACCGGTGCAGGCGAAGCAGAACCTGTATATGTAAAGTTTTGCGTGTTGGTCATCATAGAAACGTTGAAGTTTTTGTTTGATTGTACCAGCATTTGCTGCTCGCCAGAGATAACACCGTTTGCAAAATCGTTTACCGTATTGAAATTCAGGTCAACCGTTCCGCCGGTGCGACCACCATCTACGAAAGTGATAGAAATAGCATTTGCCAGGTTTAGCTTAACTGTTTGTGTAGCTGATGATGATGCGTTTTGAGCTTTTGCCATGTAGGCTGAAGTAAGGATGAAGGCAATTGCAAGAATCTTTTTCATTTTATGTTTGTTTGTCTGTTTGTTGTTGTTTGTTCGTTTGATGATGTAAAGGTGCGACGGCTTTTGAAATACTTGTATCAAAACACCGGGTGTTAACAGCAGCTTAGGAAGCGGTTAACAAACGGCTAACAAATGAAAAAAGCAGGTATTGCTACCTGCCCTTGTATATAAATAGTTTCATCAGATGCCCGGCTTGCCTTTAGACCGTTTTTTCCTGTATAACCTGCACTTAGTTGGCGGACTGCGATGAACAGTTATATCTGTTGCTATAAGATATGGCCTGAGTGGCAATTGTAAACGCGATGTTAACGAAGCACAGTTGATTGTGTTAACAGAATGGTGTGAATTATATTCGCACCATCAAACAACAAACAAAAACTTACAAGATGTTACAAGCTGCTGCAATAGAAATGCCCCCCGTTTACGAAGAGATCATCAATAGCCTGATGATAGAACTGAACTAAACACCTTTGTTCCGTCTGAAGATGAGGATACAATCTTCACTTTTAGGATGGTACGACTGTGCATCTTTTCCCCAAACTATAGTTGAAGTACTTTCTGCCCATATATCCGCTATGCCTTCCAGGTGGTAATGGGTAGGCGAATATTTGAAGAACCATTCCATAATGTTATTGGGCGATTCCGGCTTGGGTGCCCAGGAGCTGTTGACCTTGCAAAAGACCAGTATTTCCGGTTGGTTCGCTTCAATTTCCTTTATCATTTCCTGCTGCATCTTTACATTATAAGGGTGCAGCTCCATAAGGCTGTAGGTGTATATATAACCCGTAGCCGACTTTCTATCTGCATAAAAAAGTATCTGGGGTTCTGAGCCAAGTATGGCTATTTTATCTGCAGCCTTTGTATGCTGCCTGATATAGCTCCCCAGTTCTGGCGATTCGGCAAAAGGGTTGGCGCCATACAGGTTTTTTGATATGTCTTCGGGTGTATCGCTGAAATAATAGCTGCCATCCGTAGCGAAAGCCATACCGGCAATGAGGATAATGGCCATGGCGGGCAAGGTAATGCCATGCTGTTTAAGCCTTTGCTGTAAGGAGTAGATAGCTATGCCGGTTAGCAGCGCTACAGGCGGCAACACTGTGATGAAATAATGTTGGCGAAAATAAAGGCCGGGACAGATGCTGGCGAAAGAAAAAAGCAGAAAGGCCATCGTAAATATCCGTTGCAGCCTGCTGTAGCTGCCTGTAAACAAGAGTGCCAGCCCCGCTACAGAAAGCAGGCCTGCAACGCTATATGCTTTTAGTATAGGCACAAAAGAAGCACTGAAAAGTTCCATACCCGCACCCCATGAAACATTACCTGCATAACTGCGGGCATAGGTCACGGTCCAGAACCAGAAGGTATCCCATACGCCACCTGTGTACACCATCAGCAGTACTAATAAATAGGGGGTGGCTGCGCCCAGCAGGTAAAGAAATAAATATCTTATCCATTGGCTGCGATTGGTAAAGGCAGCTAATAAAACAACCCCACCGAACAGGATAAAAAAAACAGCCTGTTGTTTCATTATAAACGCCAACCCCATCAGCAGCCCGAAAAGCAAGGCTTGTGGAACCGTATACTTTTGCACAAATCCGGCAAAGACATAAAGCCCCAGCGATACAAACAGCAATACAAAGTGTGTGGCATGTGCTGCAAACCCAAACAGTTCGGGGCTGAGTGCCATCAGCCCGTATAGCGAAGCTGTAACCAAGGCTACCGTGGCATTGAATAGCTTTTTGATGCTGAAGAACAACAATAGTATCGTAACCAGGTTGACTAACAGCAGCCCGATATGTATGCCAGTCACCGACTTGCCGAATATAGCCATGATGGCCGCATACATGAAGTACGTACCCGGCAGCTTCATGTTGTAGGCCTCTTTATAGGGTATCACTCCCTGCAATAGCCGGCTGCCTGCATAAGCATATTCCCCTTCATCCCGTTCCAGCGGAACAGAGAGCAAACGTATGCGCACCCATATTATCAGCAGCATGACGATACCTAAAAGGATGATATGCCAATTGACAGTAGCCGCAGGTGATGGCGCGGTAGGAGTGGTGGGGCCGGTATGTTTCTTGCTCATGCAGTGGATTATGCTTTATAAATATATACATATCTGCAAACATATTATCTGCAAGTTTTCAATCCTATGCACATTAGCAGGTTTGATAATGGTATAAAACAAATCGACAGAAGATTGCTAAACTTATCGCTTCATCCCCCCTAACTTTGCGCAGTAATTATGATAACGGTAATATCGGGCACAAACAGGAACGATAGCATGACCCTGCGCGTGGCCACACTATACTACAACCTGCTGAAGGAAAAGGGGGCAGATGTAAAACTGCTATCGCTGATGGGCCATAATGTATGGGAGCGCAGCGAAGACCTGCTGAAAATAGAACATGACCTGCTGATACCTGCTGAGAAATTTGTATTGGTGATGCCGGAATATAACGGCAGCTTTCCCGGCATATTGAAGCTGCTGATGGATAACAGCGACATTAAAAAAAGCTGGTGGTATAAAAAAGCGATGATGGTGGGCGTAGCCGATGGCCGTGCCGGTAACCTGCGCGGTATGGAACATATGACCAATATACTGCACTACCTGCGTGTACATGTGTTTTACGACAAGATACCCCTGAGCCGCATCAACGAGGAGATAGACAAGGAAGGCAAAATACTGAAGCCTGCTACCGAACAGGTGATACATCAACAAATAGACAACTTTCTGAAGTTTTAAGACATGGCAACACGCTTCATTATTTTCCTGTTCCTGTTTGGGCTGGCGGAGTATTACAGCTTCATAGTCGTGCGGTCGGCACTGCGCACACTGCCGCCGTCTGGGCGCACGGGCGTGCTGATACTGTATATCATCCTGACTCTTTTTACATGGTCGGGATTCCTGCTGTTCAAGCAAATAAACTGGGCACACCTGCCGCATATGCTACGCAATATATACGTAGCCTTTACCATGGGCTTTATTATAGGTAAGCTCATCATACTACTGGTAATGCTGGGCGATGAAGTGCGCAGGATATTCCTGTGGATAGCCAGCCTGTTCGCTACCAATGCATCGTTTACAGAAGCGTATGCCCCAACAACAGGGCAGGGTATCACCAGGTCTGTATTCATACAAAGGCTGGCGTTGATACTGGGCGGCACTACACTTGGCGGCTTTTTATATGGCATTACCAATCGCTATAACTACCAGGTGAGGCGTGTGAAAATTTCGTTCAAGAACCTGCCGGGAGCCTTTAGAGGTATGAAGATCGTGCAGATATCGGATGTGCATTCGGGTAGCTTTGACAATCATCATGCTGTAGAGCGGGGTGTGCAGAAAGTGCTGGATGAAAAACCGGATATCATCTTCTTTACCGGCGATTTAGTAAATAATAAAGCAGACGAGATACAGCCCTATACCAATATTTTTTCGAGGCTTGCGGCACCGTTGGGTGTGTATTCTACCCTCGGCAACCACGATTATGGCGATTATGTGCAATGGCCATCGCAGGAAGCCAAAGTGAAGAACCTGGAATGGCTGAAAGATACCCATGGTAAAATGGGCTGGCGCCTGCTGATGAACGAACACGTAGTGCTGGAGAAAGGGGAGGATAAAATAGCCATAGTAGGCATAGAGAACTGGGGGGCGAAAGCTGGTTTTCCTAAATATGGTAAGATGGATGCGGCCTACGACGGCCTGCACGAAAAGCAGGTGCCTTTTAAAATATTGCTATCGCACGATCCATCGCACTGGGATGCGCAGGTGCGTAAAGAATATACGGATATAGACCTGACACTGGCGGGCCATACACATGGTATGCAGTTTGGTATAGAGATACCCGGCTTCCGGTGGAGCCCGGTGAAATATGTGTATAAAAAATGGGCAGGGCTATACCAGGAAGAGCACCAGTACCTGTACGTAAACAGAGGCTTCGGCTTCCTGGGTTATCCGGGAAGGCTGGGCATATTGCCTGAAATAACCGTGATAGAACTAGTGTAATACCTTTCCTAAAAGACGGGCTATTGTTTCAGGGCGGGGTTGCAGCAAATCGGTTGCGGCTTCCTGCCATGCGCCTTTCAGTTCCTGTGCCAGGTCGGCCAGCTGCTCATTGGTTCGCTCCATGCCTTGCATCTCCGCAGCTTTTTTTGTATTTTCAGTAGAATGTTTAAGTAGAGTTTTCTTCATTTAAAAACGGCTTTACAACATAGAAACGGTATTGTGTGTGTGTTATTGCGTATCGGTATTGTTTTTTTTGAAATAGTTGTATCGAACGATTGCTGATATAAACTGTTATATAGCTATGAAAACTATTGGCATTACCGGAGGCAGTGGCTTTGTAGGCACACATGTATCTGGTTTACTGGTAAATATGGGGTACCGGGTTATTATATTTACCCGCAATGCGGGCAAAAGGCCACCGTCATCCGGACTGCAATATGCCCACTGGGACCCTGAGAAGGAAACCTGCGATATAAAGGCACTGAACGAAGTTGATGGCATTGTGCACCTGGCAGGGGCCGGCATTGCCGATAAGCGGTGGACAAAAAAACGTAAGCAGGAAATAATAGACAGCCGCGTAAAAGGCACCAACTTCCTGGTAAACCAGGTAATGCTGCATGCACAGCAATGCAAAGTGCTGGTGAGTGCATCGGCCATAGGCTATTACGGGGCCGATGAGGGGCAAGAACCCTTTACAGAGGATATGCCGCCCGCCAACGATTTTTTGGGAACCACCTGCGTGCAATGGGAGCAGGCATCGGCCTTTGCAGATGATTTTTTAAGACGGGTGGTACTGCGCTTTGGCATTGTATTAGGCAAGGAAAGCGGAGCATTCAAAGAATTTGAAGGGCCCACTAAGTGGGGCGTAGCGCCTATCTTAGGCAGCGGTAAGCAAGTTATCAGCTGGATACATATTGACGACCTGTCGCGATTAATAGTTGCCGCTATAGAAAACGAAAACATGCGCGGTGTATATAATGCCGTATCTCCCCAACCGGTTACCAATGCGGCATTGATGAAAAGCATCCGCAAGCACAAAAAAGGCATACAGATACCCGTACGTGTACCGGCATTTGCCCTGAAGATAGCACTGGGCGAAATGAGTATAGAAGTGCTAAAGAGCTGCACGGTAAGTAGCAGCAAGGTGCAAAGCACAGGCTTTACATACCAATACCCAAGTATTGATGCGACTGTGGAACAATTGGTGTGTTAAAACTATTACAGGCTAAGGCTTGTAAGCATAATCGCTGAGATATTCGTAAGGTGGCGTCAATTTGCCATCTTCACAAATCGTTGCGCGCCTGATGATATTGCTATCACCGCTCAGCAATTCGTTCAGTACAAACTTTTCAAAGTGTGCACCAAAGTATTGAGAGGCATCGCGTGGCAGTTCATTAGGCAGGTTATCTACAGCCATTATATCTATCACATCCATCGTATTCTGGAATGGCGCTACCTTATTACCTGTTTTACGGTCGATACCATAAACGGGATCGGCAATGGTAGATGCGCCTACATTGATAGGCACAGAGCCATCTATATCGCAGGTGATATCTGATATAACAGATACACGCCAGTCGTTGCGCAGTATATCCGGCTTTTCAAACAGGCGGGCAATGTCTTCATCCCAATAGATACCATTCATGAGGATATCCGTTTGCGGAATGTATTTGGAGAAAAGACATTTATATGCTGTAGGATTGGCATGAAAATCATCGCGCGAAAAAAGGTTGTTGTCTTTACGCGCATAAAGGTCTGCACCTTTCAGGTGGGTATACACAGGGTAGTCATACTGGTGCGTCAGGAAATCTTCCGGCTCTACCGATTCCACATCAAACTGTGTCATAACTTCCAATATGCCCGCCGCTACCTTGCCCGAACCTGTGAGCACAATTTTGATATTGGGCAGTTTTACCTGCTCATACATACGCTGCATTTCAGCAAAGCTGCCCACTACATTGGCAGGTGGCAAATCGTACTGGCCAAATTTACGGCCATAGGTAAGCAACCCGTTATGCGCCCCTACGATACCTGCATACAAGCCAAAACCCAGGATGCGCTGCTCGTCAATATGCGTCAGGCATTCATAGTCTATCATCCGGATGCGCTTATCTATCAGTGCGTACATCAGCTTCTGATTATACGACTGTTTTTTCTTGGTATGCGAGAAGAAGAAATACGTTTTGCCTTCTATAAGATTATCTACCGGTACCTCTTTGATGCCAAGCAGTATATCGCGGTCTGTCATATCATGTACCACATCGATACCTGCTTCCGTATATTCATTATCGGGTATGCAGCGGTTGGGCGAGGCTTCTACGGTGATGTGTACGTTTGGATTATTTTGCATAATATGCACGCACTGTGCTGGTGTGAGCGCTACGCGCGTGTCTGGAGGAGATTTGCGCTCCCTTATCAATCCAATACGAATCATGTTGTGTACTTTTACACGGCAAATATAACGCACCAGTTTTTGACGCATGAATAACTATTTTGAACTATACGATATACCTGTGAGTTTTACGCCAGATGCAGCTGCCGTAAAAAAGAAATATTACGAACTGAGTCGCCAATATCATCCCGACAGATATACAATGGCAGATGCAGAAGAAAGGGCTACTGCACTGCGCATGGCGGCATTGAATAATGATGCTTACAAAGTGCTGAACAATGCGGATGCTACTATGGCTTATATACTGAAGCTGAACGGGCTGCTGGAGGAAGAAGAGAAGTATAACCTGCCGCCCGGCTTCCTGATGGAAATGATGGAACTGAATGAAGCAGTAAGTGAATACGAGATGGAACCGGGAAATGAAAGCATGCAGCAACAGGCCATACAAATGATGCAAAACCAGCAACAGGCGTGGGCTGCAGCAGCAGCACCATTGCTGCAACGCTTTGAAGGCGGAGATACATCTAAAGAATTGCTATTGCAGATAAAAGACTACTACTTTCGTCGAAAATACTTGTTGCGTATTCAGCAAAGAATAAATACATTTGCAACCCATTGATGACAAAACGCCCAGATGGCGGAATTGGTAGACGCGCTAGACTCAAAATCTGGTTTCAGCAATGGAGTGCAGGTTCGATTCCTGTTCTGGGCACTAAAACCACACAACAAAACCTCAGTCCCGCAAGGGTTCTGAGGTTTTTACTTTTATATTTCGGACCAATTTGGGACGAATTTGGTTATTCAGGCACTCCATTATCTAAAAAAGAGTCTAATGTTTCTTGTATCTCATCTAGAGACAAAATGTATTCAGCGTAGGCTTTCTCTAATATATCCATTGGACCTGATAGGATTGAATCGTATTGGTCCATATAATCTTGTTTAAATTGGTCAAATGGTGTAAGACGACGTTTTGCAATTTTGTAGTTCTTGACTATTGCTTTGAGCCAAACAAGTTCTGAGTCATTTGTATATTCATGATACCTATGCTCAATACCATATGTCTTTGTCCAAGCACGAACTCTTTCATCGTCATTTTCATTGCAAAGAATTTTTGGCTTCCAGTCTTTATTATGAATAAACAATGCTTTATTTGACCTATGTCGTATTTCATAACGTAAAACGAGATTATACGTTTCGGTGGAATATGGATAAAAAGCTGCACTTCTTGTACCATCAGCTTTTAATAAAATATCGTCTGCTCCCTTAAAATCACTATTGCATTCATGACAAGTAGGCACAAGATTATACGTATTGATGGGATTAAAAGGGTATAGCGATTTAGCTAAGTAATGATCATATGCATCTCGAGCCTTTAATCCAGACGGTTTTAATCGGGATATGCCACACATTGGACATATTTTTATTTTTTGCCCTGCTTTAAATTTTTCATGATGGTCTTTCAATGTACCATATTGCTCAACAACGCCATCATAGTCATATGCCTCATCCCACAAAAAACAATAAAAGTTGTTCAAAAAACTTGAGAGGGATGCTGGTACAACGGATGTATATAATGTGGCATGTTTTCTATTCGAGCATAAATCTTCAACCCTATTATTGTTCTCGACGACATCCGATAAAGCACTCCTTTGTTCAATACTTAGTTTATTGAATTCGACTACTATTTCACTAAGATATTTTTCAAATTTCGTTCCTTTTCTTTTGAATATTATCTTTTAGTTTTCCGGGTAAAGTTTGCCTATCATATGCTGCTACATTAGTACGCAGAACATTGAGCATAAATGCCATGATATCTTCATGAAACCCCTGAATGGAATGCGTGATGTAAACATACGGTTTTATCATAGCCTACCTCTTTTAGTTAGACATTGTTTTTTCTGAGTTTTACATCTTTTGTCCTCAACAAATACATCACGTCTAACTTTTCCAATGAGTTTCCGAGATTAGATAAACTATTCACAGCATTCTCAAGCGCTTTGACTGTTTTTGCCTTAGCAATGCCCTTTCGTATTCTATCAAGCTCGTCTTTGGCCATTTGTGCAATACTTTGAGGTTCTTCCATAAACAAACAATCCATCAACTGACCAACTGATGCTCCAAACGTTTCAAAGTTAGGGTGTTCTATTGTAAGCTTACCTCTATTTCGAGTTGCTATATAAACATCACTCCTATTACAGTCTGACAACAAAAATGGTGAATGCGTAGTTATAATTATCTCCTGACTTCGTATCCCTTTACCTACCTCATCAAAATTTTTCACACTTACTTTATTTAATGTACTAATCAATCGAGAACGCCAGAGAGGATTATAATGAGTTTCAGGTTCGTCCAATAAGAAAACATTATTATCTTCTTCCATCATCATAACTGCTCCTACTACCTGCAAAAATTGGTGCTCTCCATCTGACAAACTTTTATACTTAAGTTCTTTTCTGGAATTTTTCTTTAGCACATTAATCTTATCTATTCGAAAAACACGTTTTGATGGATCAGAAGATGGTATTTCATCTGATAAATTCAACCACTTTGGCGGATTTAATGCTAATTCACGGGTAGCAACAGGAACCATATTCACGTTAAGCATATCTAATTCGTAGAATGCTTTAAACAATTCAAATGGTGTAGTAAATGTATTTTTAAATGCTTCTTTTGTTGCATTATCAACCCAATAATCCATCGTTAGTACTCGGTTTATACCCTCACCTTTTAAATACCAAGATGTAGCACATTGCTTTAGTCTGTCTATAGGGATTAGGGATCTTTTCGGGAACTTCACTTCATTTCTTGCATAATTTCTATATCTGATGGTGATTCTAAATGAACGCAAATCACGTAAACCTGAGAGTTTTTCAATATGTCCAAGTTTATCATCTTCGCCTAACAAGAGATTGGCAATGCTGATAAATGCATTGGTGTTATTATCCAGAAAGTACATTCTACTATCATCCAGCGCATATTCTACTCCGTCATCTTTCATTTTTTCGTACTCGTTGAAATAATGATAACGCATTTTATAAAATGCATTACTAAGCAGCTCATTCCCCCCTGAAGTATATGCGATTACCCTTTTAGGCAATAACAATTGTGTATTCTCATCTACCTTAATATACCTACTTCGCCCGTATGGTTTAACATGATAGCAAGGCGCCTCCCCTACAGGCTTGGCTACTCTTACCTGCACATATTTATCACCAAACGAGAATTTTCCGTCAAATTTTATTCCAGGAATATTATATGTAAATGGAAGCAGATATTCAATTTCGAATCCAAATTGTGCTTTAGCATCAAAGGCTTTACTTTTAAATTTAAGATGCATCCCATCTAAGTAGAAGAACAACTCGGCTAATAACTCCAAAAGATTCGACTTACCACTACCATTTAAACCCACAAAACATTTTGGCGACAACCTATCTGCTACTTCTCCAAAATCAAATTCATACTTCTTACCAGCATTGATGCTTCTGAAATCATTCCCTAATACTTTTAGTGATAATAGTTTCATGGTACTATTCTAAAATAAATTCCTGAAAACTCACTTCCATCATTTTGCTTCTGCTGGCTTCTTTTTTCCTCATAATCCGATGGAAGTAACAACTGCTTTTCTGACCTGTATTCGTCATGATAAAACTGTTCAAGTTTCAGTTCTGCATTTTTATTACTAATACAATCAAATAACCAACTTTTAAAATCTCGCTTACTTTTAGTTAATTTCTCATTCTTAAGTTCCTCTGAATTAAAATAGTTAATGCTCAGTCTTTGATGATTAGTCAAATAATCAATTAACATCTCAGCGTTAAATTCTAGTCCACTAAATTTTGTTTTTACAATATTGGCAAGCTCTAAATCATTATATATATCCCAATCATTGTTCGGAACATAAGAATATGTTTTTTCAGGTAAGACATCATATTTCTGGTCGGACTTTTCAACTTTTTCAATCGGTGCCAAACTCCCTTTGACAGATTCTTGTATTTCCTCCTGCCCTCGTCCTAACAATTTTTCTATTTCATCCCTGCCAATCAATCCCTCTTTCGGCAATTCCATATCCTCAAAAGGGTTTCCGTATCTTTTATCTTCTTCGGGGGCGGGGCCAGAGAAATTGTTGGGCTCTTCTTCTATGGGTACTTTACTCAGGTCTAGCTCGCCCTTGAATGCACGCTGGCTGAGCGAGCCATACAGATTCTTCAACTCTTGCAGGCTGGAATTGTACTGTTGTTTAAGAATTTCTGCTTTTTCTACAATTGAAGCGAATTTGTTTTGCAATCCGATATAGGGAATTGGTATTGCTAACTTCTTTATTTCGCCAATGTTAAAATGCTTTTGTATTCCACCAACTTCCTTAGAAAACACAATTTGCTTACCCCTATCGGAATTAAAGAACCATGATAAGTATAATGGATTAACTATTGTTATATCTGGCCTTACAATTATTAAGTCAATACAGTTAACATCATTTAGTTCTTTAGTTACTACTGCAGCAGTGCCGGTTGCTCCTGTTCTAACAATTACAACATCTCCTTCTTTTAATCTTGACTTGGATAATACATTTAAATGAGCCTCTTCCGAAAAATATACGATATCGTTCAAAAGAATTTTATTCGGCTTTATGTTCAATGACCTTAAGGCAATAACCCCTTTATCTACATAATATGAAGCTGGTTTGATAACAACACCAACTGATATTTTTAAACTATATTGCTCTCCATTATATTTCTCCCATCCCTTCTCATTTCTCACAGGGTCGCCAAACATATCCAGAAACACAGATTTCAAAAACTCATCCAGCAGCTTTATGGTTTCCTTGCGTTGTGCTATCAGCTTTTCAGCTTTGCTAAGTATTGTGGATATGCGTTTTTGGTCATTAACATCTTCAGGTATTGGTATCTTTATTCCTGACAAATCTTTTTGTGTAATAGCAGTAAAAGTTGAACCAACGCCAAGTCGTGCAATGTCGCTTTCGATTGCTTTTAAATAGTAATATATATACAAAGTCTGATTCTCAGACATAGGACGTATTGCACTTAAACCTCGCCCAATACATGCTTTAACATTATTAATATTAACCGGCCCTACTGGCGCCCTAACAGATATTAATATATCATGAGGATACGAAAGTTTTGTTGGTATGCTACACCAATACCTAACCTTGGGATACATTTCACCATAATCAGCTTTACCTTGAAAAAATGGCAGTCCTATACCTTCTTTATTATAGGTTTCTGATGGAGGAGATTGTCCAGCAATTATTTCAGCAATTTTATCTAATCTTTCTAACCTCATTTTACTATTTCATCAAGTTCAAATATTCCAGTATTAATGTGTCCTTCAATTTCTTTTAGCCTTTGCATGATAACTTTAGGACTTTCATAAACCACCTCTTCATACACTTCTTCTTTATACTTGTTTATGCTCAGGTCATAATCATTATTAGCTATTTCTGCCCTAGGCACAAAAAAGTGTTTGGCTTTGCGGTCTGTTTCGTTTATCACATCGCGGCTATGGTAGGCTGCTATTATTTTGTGCAGGTCTCCGTAGTCGCGTTCTCCATCGGGCAGGCGCAGCTCGTTGCGTTTATCATCCAGGCTGCGTCCGTCGCTTTCCATATCGTAGTACCATACATTGGTAGTTTCGCCCCCTTTGGTAAATACCAGTATGGCAGTTGCTACACCTGCATAGGGTTTAAACACACCACTCGGCATATTTATCACCGCCTTCAGTTCGCACTTATCTATCAATATCTTTCTTAGTTCGGCAAAAGCCTTTGCACTGCCAAACAGTACACCCTGCGGCACTACCACCCCAGCCGTGCCACCTATCCGCAGCATGCCGTATATGCGCTCTACAAACAGCAGCTCGCTCTTGGTAGTGCTGATGCTGAAGTTGGGGTTCAGGTCGCCCTTGTCTACACTGCCGGTAAAAGGCGGGTTGGCCATTACAATGTCATACACATTCTCTTCATTATAGCTTTTGCTCAGGGTATCCATATAGTCTATCCTCGGCTTGGCTATGCCGTGCATCATCAGGTTCATCAGCCCTATGCGTATCATGGTAGGGTCTATATCAAAGCCGTAAAAAGACTGTTCGTTCAGTATCTTCTTAGCATCTTCGCTCACCAGCCTATCGGCTACCGTACCGCGTATAAAACCATTCTCGTCTTTTCCCCGGTACTGCGGGCTGGTAAATTCTGTAATCAGGTATTTGTATGCTGCCAGCAGAAAGCCTGCTGAGCCACAGGCCGGGTCTGCTATCTTATCGCCCAGCTTGGGTTGCACCAGCTCGGTTATCATTTCTATAATATGCGTAGGCGTGCGGAACTGTCCGTTTTTACCCGCCTGACTCAGCTGGCTGAGGAGGTATTCATAAAAATCACCCTGCGCATCTATAAACCTGTTTTCGGTCTTCAGCTCGTCATATATCTCATCTATAGTTTTTATGGCTTCTGTTAGCAGGCTGGGCTTAGGTATCAGAAATACCGCATTGGCCATGTGTTTGGTAAAGAAAGAGTTTTCATCACCATCCAGCTGGCGGATGAACGGGAATACCGAAGACTGCACAAATACCAGCATTTCCTCTGCAGGCATACGTTTAAAATAGCTCCAGCGTAGTGTTTGCTTATCCAGCTCGCTGCCTTCTTTAGCACCCGGTGGCAGAAACGTTCCGTCAAAAACAGATTCAAAGCGCTCTTCCAGAAAAGCAGCATTCTTTTCTTTTGTTTTATCGTTCTCATCCAGCTGTTTCATAAACAGCAGGTAGGTTATCTGCTCTATGGCATTGAGGGGGTTGGATATACCGCCACTCCAGAATTTATCCCACAGAGATGATACTTTACTTTTTAGGGAAGATGTAAGCATTTATTTAAAATCGTTTTTGTATTTCTTATAATTATCATTGTTCTTCCAGAAGGAATAACATTCTTTTATTCTATCTTTTTCAAATTGCCTGTCTTCCTTCAACTCCAACCACGGTCTTATATATAGTTTTTCGCACAATTTGTAATATCCATTACCTTGCTCTTTTTTTCCACTTTTATGAACAATCATAGAACTAATTAACGGACGTTCTTTTTCAAGCTCATACAGTGAAATTTCTTCGAGCCAATCGCCAACTAACTTTCTATGAGAGATATCGTCAAAATTAAGACCAAGTTGTAGCTGGTCATTTAGCATTGAATAACTCCACGTACCATTCATCCTCGCTAACTCAATAAGTTGACTACGTATTTCTTTTAGCATATTACGCTGCAATGTTTTCAATAAACCTTATTATTTCTTCAATTTCTTTTTGAGAGAATACACCACGTACCCCATCAGGATGAATACGTGTAAAAGGTGCATTAATAAGGTCTTTTTTGGTAGCTGAACCTTTTTCTAACAAGAAATTTCTGAGCAGGCTCAGAAACTCAAGTTGCCTTACAGACAGATAGCTATGTTCGGCTATAAAATTATCGAAAGCTTTTGATACCGTTTCTGCAAATGTTTCCAGTACTTCGAGACCTAATACATGTTTTACAAAGGCAATGAGCTGCGCCTTTCTGTTATCGTATACTCTGCGCAGCAGATCTATCGTTATGTGGGGGTGTTGTTGGTGCAATTCCTCTGCCAGCATTTCGGCTTCTTGTTCGGTAATTACACCGCCCTGTTTTACTTTTTGCAATATAGGGCTGGACAGTACCATTTCATTTATCTTATGTTCCACCAGTTGTCTGTAGTTGGCTACCGTCAGCCGTTCGTGCTGCGGACCAAAGTCTACATATTCTTTTGCAATGGTAATATCTTTCAGGTTTAGCTTTTCAGGGCTCAGTGGCGCAACAAACGAGTCTATAAACTTCATTAGAGGTGCCAGCTTCTCAATAAGCTCATCCATACTTTCTTCTGAAATGGCAGACCAAAAATGATTGGTCTGGCTTCGCTGTATGATGTCTCTCTCATTCGCCACTATATTCACAGACAGCGGTAATTCTCCTATTTCTTCAACAATACTGTCTTTTAAAGCTTCAAACTTGTCTTTGTCATTACTGAGATGTGCCAACGAAACTTCTACAATATCCTTCTCAAATCGCATGGCTTTATAGTCTACCCCAACAATGGTTCGCATCAAGGGTTTTACCACATTTCGCAAAAACGCTATATTATCATCATTTAATGCCAACCAAAACCCTGGGTCATCCAATCGCTGCAAATCAGATTTGGCATCCATTACAACAACAGAATTTTGCGGCAATTGTGCAATCTGAGCCTGTAGATTTGTCGCTTCTTTTCTGGTAATTGCATCATTTTTTAACTCAATTGCTTTTTCAATCTTATCAAGCCTAACACCAAACAACCTGACAGGTAACGGTATTTGTGGCTTTAATTCTTTGCCTTTAGGATTAAGCTTGAAATATTCGAAATTGTCCCAACAGTCTAATATCAGAAAGCCATCTTTGGTTGTACACCAAGGCTTTATTTTATCTTTTTCCAGCAACCTTGTTCCCCTTCCTATCATTTGCCAGAACTTGGTATAAGAAAATACCTGTTTGGCAAAAACAAGATTCTGCACCTCTCTTACGTCTATACCAGTATCCAGCATATCTACACTGATAGCAATACGAGGCATGTCCTTGTTGGTAAACTGATCCAGCAATCCGCCCTTGCCGTGTACCCGAGGGTCTTCACTAACAATTACTTTAGCCAGTTCTCCTTTATGTTCAGGATAAAGTGCATCGAAAACATCTTCTATCCGCCTAGCGTGCGCCTTGCTAATACAGAAAAAGATAGTTTTGCCAGGCAATACACCGTTAGCATCTTTGATGCTTTCTTCCATAAACTCTCTGACAATAAGTGCATTGGTACCCTTATTGACAACAGTCTTCTCTATTTCTGAGCCTTCATAATTTATTTCATCAACATCCTTTCCCTCATGCAATAATTTCTTTTGGTCTTCGAGGCTGATAGTGCGTTTATTAATGCCTTGTTCCAGAAATTTTGTTTTGATTTTCATCACTTGAAAATCTGACAAATAAGGTGGCACGTGGGTTACGGCCTCTTCGTATGAATAGGCAAATGTTGGAATTCCATCTTCACACTCAAACAACTGGAAAGTATTATGGTCTATAACATCAGTTGGGGTAGCCGTTAACCCTAAAGTAATGGCACCAAAATAGTCAAGTATTTCACCGTATGTATTATAGATACTTCGATGGCTTTCATCCACAATTATCAAGTCAAAGAAATGAGGCGATAACCCATTATTCTGCTCTCTAATAATATTCAGCATCGTTGGGTAAGTAGAAACATATATACGCCTATCTCTGGCAATTGTTTTCTCGCCTTGTTTGGGCCATCTTGGTTCATTTGGTAAATGTTCTTTAAAAGCATCCAGTGTCTGTGATTGCAATGCAATGCGGTCAACCAGAAACAGCACTCTTTCTGCCCAACCGGCACGCATCAAGGCGTCTACCAATCCTATACAAGTTCTGGTTTTACCTGTACCTGTAGCCATCACCAAAAGAAACTTTCGTTTCCTTTTCTCCACAGCTTCCATTACACTTCTTATAGACGCTATTTGATACTCTCGGCCAGCAATCTTTGTATTGATTAGTTCACCGGCTAAAGATTTTCTTGCCTTTCGAATATATTCACACCGTTCTAAATCATCTCTGGTAGGGAAACCATGCACTTTACGTGGAGGGTAGTTTTCTAAATCCCAAAAGAAAATATCATTTCCATTTGTATAAAAACAGAATGGTAATACTCCCTGTTTTTGCTGTATGTGGTAGCAATATTGTTTGGCTTGTTCTCGTCCTAATGCAGCATCTACAGAAGTCTTTTTAGCTTCAATTACCGCAATGATTTTTCCGTCTTTGCCCAGTAAAGTATAATCGCTAAACTGGCGTCCTTGATATTTTGTTTGTGGTTGAGATACGCTATCGGGTAAACCTACTTCAATATCATATTCCTCAACAACTTGCGCACGATCAGAAACATCCCATCCAGCTTTAAATAGTCTAGCATCAATTATCTGTTTCCTGGTATGTTTCTCTGTGCTCAAGGCGTGGGAATATTGACCATAAATATATGGTTTTCAACTTTATTTGACAAAGTGTATTCCTATCTCAGGAAAGTAGAACTGATACGAATGTCGGCAACATTTTTGAGCGACTGCTATCGAAATTTACTATGACAAAACGCTCAAAATGAATACCTGGCATAACACATTGATATTATGCTTGCACTACACATAACTACATTATGCATATCAAAAGTCACATCTAGATGTGACTTTTGACGAATTGAATGCTAAAAGGCGAAGACGTTTCAAATGACATTAAAAATCAAATAGACGGACTTCTATTGTGAAACACTGAGGACGAAAAATAGGCATCTGCACTTACTGCATTTGTATGCAGACCTTTGATGAGAAATCTTAGAGACAGGCTTAAGTAGATAGGGCTTTATCTTTCAAGGAGCTGAACGAACGATAAATACCAAACAGGTTTTCTATTCAATGCTCCCGGCCAAGTAATATCAAAACGGATCGGATAGCCTGCAAGGTTAGTGCGTGCGCTGATACCGTAGGACCATGCCCAGTCGTTCTGTGGCTTTGTCTTGTTCCACGTTTCTTTGACAGTCGCTATGTCGCTGAATAATCCTAATTGTAATTGGTTGATAGATTGCAATGGCGTTTCTATTGGGATCAGTGTTTGAAATAGCGGGAAATAAACATCGGTATTGAAAACAAGGTATTGATTGCCTTGCAGCGTGTTTTGCAAGTATCCTCTCAATGGAGTTATCAGCGTTTGAAATGCATAGGGCGTGGTTTGCTCCGGGTTAATATTGCTATCGGTTCTCACGGTGATATTGTTATCCATGCCGCCGGTATTGTATAAAACTTTGCTTTTACCCCCACTGTAGCCGGTTTGTAGTTGCGTAGCTAATGTGATGTATTTATACAACGGTTGGTGATACTGTAATTGCAGGGTACTACCAGTCACCGTTCCTTCATTACCTGCTACCGGCTGAAATACATCGATCAGTCCTTTTGCTTTAAAACCTTTGTATAGCATCGGTAAAGTAGGCATTAGCCTGTTATAGGTAAGCGATAGTGTGCTGATCGACCAGGTGGAACTAAGGTCTTTAAAGGGCAGAGTATATTTATCAGTAGCTAAGAATATCGTTCTGTCATAGCGAACTGCTTCCTGGAAACCGGCAGATAGGTAGTAGGTAATCGGATGATGTACGCTTACTTCACCATAGTGGGTTTTGACTTTAGCATTATTGGGATAAGGCTTACCTTCCTCATCTACCCAACTGCGTTTGGGGTCTGGTGATAGGCTTTCTACTTTCCGAAAGTAACTGATACCCCAGTCTATTTTCTTCGCTGTATTCTCATAGCGGATAAAGAAATCACTGCCTTCTGATCCTGCCGGCAGACGAAAGGCGATGTTTACATGATGGTTTTCCAATATATCGCTAAAGCCACCTTGCGCCATACCACCTAATTCCGGGAACTTAAACTGCCCCTGGTAGTTTTTATACGGCTGGTAGCGGTTGATGAAATAATCATTGTTTACTTTGGCCGAGAAGTAAGCACTATGCAGTTGTAGGATGTAAGGCCTTACTTGCTTAGGATTGTAGGTTAATGCTTTCTGTATGCTGTCTTCTCTTTTCTGTGCCTCTTCCTTGGCATTTTTAGGTATCAATACACCTTCCAGGAAAGAGGGGGATTCATCTCTTGCCGCTTTCAGTATACTATCTTCTTTTGCCCTTACTGCAGCCTTCTTATTATAATCATCCAACCATGCACTTGTGGTATCATCATTGCTATTCCTGATTATCCAAGCCTTTAGCGGCTCTGATACTACTTCTATGCTATCACCTTTCTGACGGTGGTAGCTAATGGTTTGTTGAGCGGTCAGGTATTGTATAGGTTGATACCTGGCTAATGTTTGTATGGCAGGTGTAATCGTATTAGGATTGGGAATAAATGCAAAGCGCTCCTCACCGTATTTAGTAAGAGTAGCGAGCAGCTGGCCTTGTGGTAATGCTACCAGCTTATCCCAATGGATATAAGGGATGCTATCTGTGAGCACAAGTGTTATAGCTTTATCCTTTACGGTAAATATGCCTTGCTTTTGTATGGTCGTGTCTTTAAAGCCAATAGTACTTTTTTGTTCGGCTGTGAGTTCTTTCTCCTTTCGTCCTGATATAAAAAACAGTTGGCTGGAATTATTGCTATTACACACAGGTGTTGCATCGTCGTAATTATCATTGGTGTAAGGAACATATTTCTCCTTGAGGCCATCGTATTCCACTATATCGCTTTGACCTTTTCGATAAGCTGACATTAGGTATTGATAGTCCTTGATGATCTCTACTTGATTCACGCCGTCGGTTCCAATTATTTCTACCCGGTCTGTTTTCTGACCGTTAGTGCTATAGCTGATAAGGGTTAATTTACCTTTTATAGGTAACATGACATTAATCTCATTGCCATCATTGGTCCATTGCAGGATAGGGTATAGGTCCCTGCTGTAATCTGTGATCCAGGGCGGCAGGTTATAACTCGTGAGTTTCTTCGTTTCTTTACTAATACTGTTGTAGACATAAGCAGTTCGTTTGCGGTTCCGGTAAACAGTATAAGCTACTTGTTTGCCATCAGGGCTTGCTTTCACCCCTTTTAATACACCTTTTTTCTTTGGAATGGTTAGGCTTACAGTGCTTGTCGGTATAGGTGTAGACTGCTCTTGGAATCTTGCCTGATAAAAGCGATTGCATTCTGCCAATACGGTATCGAGTGGTTTCTTAGTGAGCAATCGTTGGGCGCGTTGCAAGTTCTTCTTTTTACGAAGCTGTCCTAATAATTGCATGGGGGCTTGTGGGTAGTACTGATCTTCTAAAAAAATATAGAAATGCCTGTCCTGCAAGTTTAGATTGAGTAGCTGCAACCTGTTGCCAGTTGGTATATGGATTAAGTTGGTAATTGCTATGCAGTTTATCTTCTGCTTCAATGGCCCAACCATGGGCAAAATATGCGATAGCACCTTCTTTGAACCAGGTGGGTATATCTTCCGGTTTGTCGTTCGCTTGTTTTGCGAGGTCGTTTTCTTCCTTCAGCCATGCCTCCCAGATAGATCTTGCAACAGACTCATAGATCTGTTGTTTAAGATGTTCGTAGTTGCCGTCGTAAGCTATGATTGTGCGGTTGCCTTTAGCTACGAATGTGGGTAAAGTATAGTTTACAGATTCGCTATAGCCTATATTGCTTCCATATAGCTGGTCGACAGATGGGTAGATAATAATATTGGGTTCTTTCAGCAGTGTGGTGCCCATGTTGCGCTTTACCTTCTTTATAGCATCCGGCAGCTCTCTTGCGGTAAAAGAGGCAAGACTGTCATAGCCTGTCGGGAAGTAGATATGATAGGCTTTGGTATGAAAGGTTCGCCATTTGTATTTATGATACTGAAAACGGCTGTAGGGCTGTTTATTTTGGGCTTGTGCGATAGAGCATGACAATAATAACAGGGCTAGTAAAAGGGACGTATAACGTTGCATGGGACTGATTCAAAAACGGTAAGCAAAAATGTGATTATTTATTGAATTTTACCTTATCATTGCCTTATTATTCTACACCTTATGCCTGCCCGTTTATCACTTTATTACCTTTCTCTGCTTTGGTTATTATCGTTTCCTGTACCTATATCTGCACAAACAAATGTGTGGAATGAAACAACTGCCAATGCCAAGAAGAAAGCTAAAAAAAAGACAGATAAAGTAAAGGAGTTTAAAGACCACATCAAACAATGGGGAACGGAGCAGAATTTTAATAAGGGTTTACTACTGGGTGGTAGATTGAACAGCAATGGGTGGAGTGGCGGTATCTACTATCTTATAAAAGACAATCCTGGCAGCCACCATATCTGGCAGTTGCATTTTTCTGAGATCAAGCAGGAGAAACAGGTAAAACAGGAGAACATAGGTGTACTGCCTGCGAAGTATGGCGCTACTTCACCGTACATATTTGGAAAGATCAACAATCTGTATACTTTACAAATAGGTTATAGCAAAGAACAGCTATTATTGCCGGGTGTGGTAGAAGGTAATCTCTCTGTTAGCTTTCGGTATGGGGGTGGGTTCAGCCTGGCGCTGCTAAAGCCCTATTACCTGAAAGTAGTAAAAACAGACTATTCGCAACCGGAGCCGGTAAGTGAGCTGATAGAAACGAAATATACAGACAGCGTGGCTGCGATGTTCCTGGAGCGTACGCGCATATTAGGAAGTAGCAAATGGAGTAAAGGATTGGGTGAGACGAAATTAGTACCGGGTGTATACCTGGAGGCAGCTTTTGTGATAGAACCGGCACCTAATAAAGGGTTGATACAAGCGATCACCTTAGGCGTTAATGCCTCTGTTTATACAAAATCATTGCCTGTTATGGCGGAGCTAAAGGCATATAATTGGAGTGCCAGCCTCTTTGCAGGACTGGCACTCGGTAAAAGATGGAGATAATCTGGACAAGTCTGTTTGAGATAGAAATGGTGTCTATTCAAAAAAATCCCAATGAAGATAAACAGGCGGGTATGTAATCAATTGACGGCTTAGTCAACACGCTGAGACAAATAAATAAGTAATACAACGCGATTAAAAAAAACTTCCCCAAAAAAACCAGCATAAAACCAATAAATAAGAGCAAATACTTGCTATCCTCGCAGCTTCTTTATGCCTATTCTAATTCCGTAAAAAACTAATCCAAGTATTATCGAACCAATAAGTATTATTAACCACCAATAAGGCAACACCCATAAAACATAATACTTGATGGAGCTAACAATGTCTTTGTGCCAAATTCCTGTTTTATGAAAAGCGTCATCTAGCAAACCCAACAGGTAAGTAAAGATAACCATAGCAGCTAGCCCAATTAAAAAGTATTTGATCATCTTTTTCATTTCTCTACATTTTTATGTGGATCTGCCGTTTCGAACATTTTATTCCAGTCAGCAAGATTTAAAGACTTGTCACCAACTTTTACGCCTGTAAAATTGCCGTCCTTATCTGTGGTAATGGTAACTTAAAGCTGGTTATTGGATTATCTTTATTTTGGCCCGACAAACTTGAAAATGGAGAACCTTCATAAAAACCAACTCCTATAAATGCGTTATTCCCTTTAGGGTCTGTGATAAATGCTTCTGTGCTCGGAAAGTTGTCACCTTTAAGCACTCCACTTATATCCAATGTCCCAGCCTTTTTATTTTCAGTTATTGAGAAGTTAGAAAAAACATCAATATCAGATGGTACACTGCCAATCTGATTTATACTACTACATAGCCATAGCCTTTTAAATAGATAGATAGTGTAAAGCCCCGGTAAGGCTACTTTTATTCGTTAAAGATTAAAACTAATTGCTGATGGTTTTCATTAAAAGCCAGGTATTGTATAGTATATCCCATCTGTCGTGCAAACTGTTGTGTAGCAGAAAACTCGTGTTTTTTCCACTCATCGTCTCTTGCATTTTCTTTATCCGTAAAATTGTAACCTTCATCCAGTACAATAATCGTTTTGCCAGGCTCTATTTTATTCTTCAAGCCGTTGTATATGGTAGTAGCTGCCTCAACGGTATCTGAATCAATATGGATGAAAGCAACAGGCGCAGTAGTCAAAATATTTGTATTAAATGTCGGTAATGTATCTTCTATCAGCCCAATAACTAAAGAAACATTAGGTAGCGGAACGAATGGAAAGCGGTTTTTATCTTTGTATGCAAATACTTTTTCAGGAAATCCACTACGCCAGTTTACAGGCAAGCCTCGCAGCGAATCAAAGCCAAATATTTCCCTGTCATACGCTAATGCTGCAATGAAGTTTAACGTCGTTCCCGTACAAAATCCAAACTCTAAAAAAACGCCTTCATGCTTCAATGCTCTTTCTACAGCAAATTTCAAGATAGAAGAATCATTTTTGAAAGCTTTAATGTCATCTTTCAATAAATACTCTTTCACAAAAGCTGAAGCTGAAGGGTTAAGTGTGTAAGGACTATTTTGTGTGTTTATATGTAAAATATTAAGGCCTTGTTCTTTCGTTTTTGCTATTGGCGGCATTACTATGAAATTTTCCAATGAAAGTTGTTCACTTTCTCTGGTCAATACAGTTAGTTTTTCTTTCCTCATAATAAATCACTTTAAATTCTTGCTTCTTTTTTAATGTCAATTCTTTTTGTCTGAACTCATCATAATATGATTTTCGATTGTGCTTTATACTGTTAACAAGCCCTAGCCATGATATTAAAAAAAGTGTTTTTGTTTTTATAAATTCCTGATGTTCTTTTAGTACAGCAATATCGTTATTTCTACATTCCAGATTTTTTACAAATTCTTCAACTTCAATATTGTAGTTTCTTATGTGAATACGGATATGAGATAATATTGGTGTAAAGTTGTGTGGAACAGACCTGTAGGTATCTTCCGAATTCAATATCATATTACTGAATGATTTCATTCTGTTGAAATAAAATGATAATGGTATTCCATTATTCAGATCTATTTTTTTTATCCAACGCAAATTGGCTCGTAAATGCCGTCTTACATCTCTGATTTCTGACATTAAAATTATTTTTTCATGATGGCTTTGCCTATCTTTTGAATAGTGAAAGAACCAAATGGAGGCGAATATTGAAAATGTGGAGCCCAGGATAATAAGTGTAATACTTTTTAGATTTTTGTATCTGTCGTCTATGTTTTTCGGATTAGTGTACAGTGCCGCACAGGCAACAACAGTCATACTCCTGTTTTCCGGATTTATGTCACGTATCTCTTGAGGAGATAAGTCGTTAATAACTTCTGTGCGGCTGATGTGTAAGCCGGCACTATCATATTCTTTTAGAATTGTTACTGACAGATAACGGTCGTTAGATTTGTTTTTTAAGTACTTCGTATCATTTATATACCCCACATCTTTCACAGGGTTGCTGCAGGAATATAAGAATATGCAAATAAGCAGGGGTAGTAGCTGGCGCATAGTTGTAGAGGTTTTGTTGCTAAAAGATAATAACTTATTATCAATCTGCTGTTTACGGCTTTCGTTATCCGCTCGTTAACCAATTCTAAATTCCCCGTTAACAGGACGCCGGAATTTGGCAGCAGCCCGGTTGCCGTTGCATCTTTGCCCTATCAAACAAACACACACTATAAATAACAAACACAATGGCAAAGATCATCGCGATAGCATTCATCCTGTTTTCAGCTTACGTGGTTAAGCAACAAAACACAGCCGCCGTAGCTGCTGCCGCCACGCACGATATGTCATACACCGTTGCCCGCAAATAATAATTTTCCAAACCTTATATAACGAAGGCTTGCCATATGGCAGGCCTTTCGCATTATGTACAACTCATCGCTATTTTACGTATATTTGCTATAGTTCTTTGAAGGCGATTGAAAACGTGCAGCAGGATTATTTTATCGTAAACACATAAGGGAAAATAAAACCGGTGATTTCACAACAAATCACAACAATTGTTTCTTTTACCGGCAGCATAAAACCGGAAACAATCGGAAATAAAATGCGGAAACTGAATTGAAAATCAATACATTGTAAGGTATTGCTGTATGCTTCCATGAAATCGGAACCGTTTGGAACAATTTTGGTTGCTAACTGCGGACTTGCGAATATTGACTGCCGACTTAATTATCCACAATCCTCTTAATGTTTCATAAAAATCACCGTGGAACATTATTTTTGTGGAAGACCGTTTTTTTCAACCACACAAATCCATGCGTTTCACATATTATGGCCAGTCCTGCTTTATGGTAGAGGTTGCAGGTAAAAAACTGCTGTTCGATCCGTTTATTACAGGTAATGAGCTGGCTAAAGATATAGATGTCAATAGCTTACAGGCCGATTATATACTGGCTTCGCATGGCCATGGCGACCACGTGGGGGACTTGCTAACGGTAGCTAAAAATACGAATGCTACAGTCATCTGCTCGCCCGAAGTAGAAAACTGGGTGAACGGCAAGGGTTATAGCAACACCATAGGTATGAACATGGGGCTGATGAAAACCGAATTTGGTGAGGTGCGCATGGTAATAGCAGGCCACAGCAGCTCGATGCCCGATGGCACCTATGGCGGCAACCCGGCAGGCTTTGTTATCAAAACGGCAGAAGGCAACTTCTACTACTCCGGCGATACCTGCCTGATGCTGGATATGCAGCTGATACCCCGGTACTTTGCAAAGCTCGATTTTGCACTGCTACCCATCGGCGGGCACTTTACTATGAATGCGGAAGATGCGGTGATAGCTGCCGGGTTTATAGAATGCGATAAAATCATAGGTGTGCACTTCGATACCTTTGGCTATATCAAAATAGACCATGATGCAGCTATGCAGGCATTCAAGGCCGCAGGAAAAGAGCTTATTTTGCCAACCATTGGTAAAACGATAGATATATAATAATAATTCACCTTATCTCAATAGAAAGGAAAACATAAGTGACAATGGCGAAAGTAATTGCGATAGCGAACCAAAAGGGAGGAGTAGGGAAGACCACTACAGCCATCAACCTGGCTGCAAGCCTGGCTGTGCTGGAGTATAAAACACTGCTGGTAGATGCCGACCCCCAGGCCAATAGTACCACGGGTAATGGCTTCGACCTGAAGAATATACAGGTGAGCCTGTACGATTGCATGGTGAATGATACACCGGCATCGCAGGTGATACTGGAAACAGGCACGCCCAACCTGTACCTGGTGCCCAGCCACCTGGACCTGGTAGGTGCGGAAATAGAGCTGATACATCACCCCAACAGGGAGCATGTAATGCGCAATGCACTGGAAGAGCAACGTAAGAATTTTGATTTCATAATTATAGACTGTTCGCCATCGCTGGGCCTGATAACGGTAAATGCCCTTACAGCTGCCGATAGCGTGGTGATACCCGTACAGTGCGAATACTTCGCCCTGGAAGGCTTGGGCAAATTGCTGAACACCATCAAAATAGTACAAACCCGCATCAATACCGACCTGCAAATTGAAGGTATCCTGATGACGATGTACGATGGCCGTCTGCGCCTGAGCAACCAGGTGGTGGAAGAAATTAAAAACCACTTTGGCGAGTTGGTGTTCGATACCATCGTACACCGCAACACTCGCCTGGGAGAGGCGCCAAGCTTTGGCACCCCTGCATTGATGTATGATGCGGAAAGTACCGGCGCTGTCAATTATCTCAATCTGGCAAAAGAGATATTGCAGAAGAACAACCTGACCAAAATAAAGAACGAAGACAAAATATTTGAAACCGACGACCATGTCGCAGACCAATAAGAAGCAAGCATTAGGAAAAGGTATTCGCGCATTGCTGAATACCATTGATGAGGAAATGAAAGGGCCTTCGGAAACCGGTTCTGTACCCCCATCGGTATCTGGTAATAACACCCCGGCAGCAGGCAGCATCACGCGTATACCTATCGATCAGATAGAAGTGAACCCCAAGCAGCCCCGTCACGATTTTGACGAGCAGGCGCTGAAGGAATTATCAGAAAGCATCAAGCTGCACGATATCATTCAGCCGGTGACGGTGGTAAAGGTGGGCGCTACTACATATCAACTGATATCGGGCGAACGCCGCTGGCGCGCATCGCGCATGGCGGGCCTGAAGGATATACCTGCCTACATCCGCACGGCCGATGACCAGCAGATGCTGGAAATGGCCCTGCTGGAAAACCTGCAGCGCGAAGACCTGAATGCGATAGAAATATCACTGAGCTATAAAAGGCTGATGGATGAATGCGACCTGACACAGGAACAAGTGGCAGAACGCATGAAGAAAGACCGCAGCACGGTTACCAACTACCTGCGACTGCTGAAGCTGCCGCCCGATGTGCAGAAGTCGGTACGCGATGGCCAGCTGAGCATGGGCCACGCACGTGCCATCATAGGGCTTGATAAGGTAGATGAGCAACTGTATGTATACCGTGAAGCCATGCAGAAAGGTCTTTCGGTAAGGCAAGTAGAACAACTGGTGAAGAATATGGCCAGTGGTGCTGAAAAACCGGTGGCATCCGCTGCACCAACCAATAAGATACCACCTGCATACAAGCGTATAGAAGACAATATGGCTTCTCACTTCAGTACCCGCGTAAAGCTGGACAGGAAGAAGAACGGCAAGGGTAAGATTGTGATAGAGTTCTATAACGATACCGACCTGGAGCGCATCATGGAAAAAATGAGCCTTTAGTTGACCTGTTGATTGGTTGATTAGTTGACTTGTTAATCAATTAACCATTTTCTCCCCTTGGGGGAGGCCGGGAGGGGCGATAGTATTAATTATAACCACAAAACTACTTCCTCCCCCTTGGGGGGAGGCCAGGAGGGAGCAAATGATTCCGCAAAACTGGGAAAAGGAAGCGAAGGAACACCAGAAAGCTTACAAAAGGCTGCTGGAGAAAGGCAACAGGAACAAGATGCTGAAAGCCCTGCCGGACCTGCATGAAGAAGCCTTTAGCAAGATAGACTGCCTGGAATGTGCCAACTGCTGCAAAAATTACTCCCCCCGTTTCAAACAGCCCGATATTAAGCGCATAGCCAAAGTGCTGCGCATGAAAGAAGGTGATTTTGCAGCTACCTACCTGCGCTTAGATACCGATGGCGACTATGTGGTAAAGCAATCGCCCTGCCCATTCCTGGCGGCTGATAATACCTGCAACATCTACGAAGACCGCCCCAGCGACTGCCGCCGCTATCCGTACACCGATGAAGATGTACTACTAAAGCGCGTACAATTGACATTGAAAAACGCCACCGTTTGCCCCGCTACCTACACCGTGCTGGAAGCATTGTTGAAGATGGAAGGGAAGTAGTTTCAGCTTGCAGCAAGTTCTTTATACACACTCCCCAGTTCATTCACAATATCACCCGCTATCAAAGCTTCCTGCGATATGGCTTCGGCAGCAAGGTCTCCTGCACGGCCGTGAATGTATACACCCAGCAATGCAGCATCATAAGATGAATAACCTTGTGCCAGCAGGGACGTAAGAATGCCTGTAAGTACATCGCCGCTGCCGCCTGTAGCCATGCCGGCATTTCCGGTTATGTTATACCAGCATTCACCTTCGGGGGTTACTACAGCGCTGTACCGGTCTTTGAGGATAATGTAGATATTGTAGCGCATAGCCTGTGTGCGTGCCAGTTCCAGCCGCTGCATGCTATTGCCCGTTTTCCCAAACAGCTTTTCAAACTCTTTGGGGTGGGGCGTTATGATGCTATCGGCAGGTATCTTGTGTAATAGCTCCGGTTGCTTAGCCAGTATATTGATGGCATCGGCATCTATAACCAATGGGTTTTTATAGGTCTCTATGAAATCGGCAAAGGCCTTGATGGTATATTCATGTGTGCCCATGCCGGGGCCAATGCCTATTTTATCATCGTCTGTATATCCACTAATGGCCGATATGTACTTATCTCCCTTGGTGATAAACATCGCTTCTGGCACGGCTGTCTGTAAAATGGTATAGCCACATTCCGGCGCTAAGGCCCTTACCTTACCGGCACCGGCCCGCATCGCAGCTTTGGCAGATAGTGTGATAGCACCCATCATCCCGTGGCTGCCACCTACCAGTAAAGCAGTGCCGTAAGTGCCTTTGTGAGAAAACGGTTGGCGTGGCTTATAGATGCTCCCGGCAATTAGGCTGTCTATCACGTTATAATTAGTAGCAGTGGCTTCTATAAAAGTCTGGTTCAGGTCAATATCTAATATATGTATATCACCCGCCAGCCTGCCCGTTTCGGGATGCAGGAAGGCACGTTTGTAAAACTGGAAGCTAAGGGTATGATCTACGCCCAATACCTGTTCCGTATCGGCAGGTATGGTGTCGCCGGGCATGCCGCTGGGTATATCTATAGCTATCTTCCTGTTGGGTAGTTGGTTGATGTGGTTAATAAAATCGGCTACCCAGCCCTCTACCGCTCGGTTCAGCCCGGTACCCAATATGGCATCTACGATGACGATGTTGGCAGGTATGTCGGTTATAAAGGCATCCGGTTGCAGTATCTCTACCAGCGATGCATCTATATGCTGCAGCTTCTTCAGGTTCATCTCGCAGTCTTCCGATAGTTTATCGGCAAATTGCAGTAGAAAAGCCTTTACGCCATAGCCCATGCGGTGCAGCATGCGTGTAATGGCCAGTCCATCGCCGCCATTGTTGCCGCTGCCACAGAGCACCACAAATACGGTGTCTTTGGGTTGATGTGCCGTCAGCCACTCTACACAGCGTGCAGCGGCACGTTCCATCAGGTCGAAAGATGATATGGACGAGGCATGTATGGTGTAGGCATCGCAAGCCTTTATCTGAGAAGCTGTGAACAGTTTCATATAACAATATTAAGCAAACAATGAGATGACAAAAATTATATGCCTAAATATCTGGAAATGTGTAGATAACTGCTTTTGGTCACTGTAGTGTAATTCCTATCTTTGTTGCGCTTCAGGAATAAATATAAAAGACTATTTTTCGGGGCAAATTTTAATATTCATTTAATGAAAACCACTTCTATCCAAAAGCAAACCTTATGGCTGGTGCTGTTATTAGCACTTTTCGGTACCACCGCTATTGCCCAAACCGTCAAAACAGGTGCCGTAAAAGGTTTCGTTTACGACAAAGCATCGGGCGAGCCGGTGATATATACCAATGTAATACTGCTGGGAACTAAAATAGGGGTGCAGACCGATGTGAATGGTTATTTCTCCATCACGCAGATACCGGAGGGTGACTATACACTCTTCACCAGCCTGATAGGATACGATAGTGTTAAAGTAGCCATCTCTGTTAAGGCAGGGCAGGTTATTACTAGAAAGCTATTCCTGGGGCAGAAGAGCCAGGAACTGAAAGCCGTAGAAATATCGGCTCGTAAAACAGAAAAGCAAACGCAGATAAATGCCGGTAGTATAAATATAACCCCACGCGAAATGAAGCTGCTGCCTAGCGCAGGTGGCGAGGCGGATATAGCCCAATACCTGCAGGTAGTGCCGGGTGTAGTATTTACCGGCGACCAGGGCGGGCAGTTGTATATACGTGGTGGTGCACCTTCGCAAACAGGTATATTGCTGGATGGTGTAACGATATACAACCCCTTCCATACGATAGGCTTGTTCTCTGTATTTGAAACAGACGCTATCCGTAACGTAGAAGTACAAACCGCGGGTTTCAATGCGCAATATGGCAATCGTACATCGGCCATACTGGATGTGCGTACCAAAGACGGCAACAAAAACCGCTTGTCAGGTAAGGTATCGGTATCGCCACTGATGGCGCGTGTGATGCTGGAAGGCCCGCTGGCAAAAGCAAAACGCGAGGGTGGGTCATCTACTACTTTCCTGCTGACGGCTAAACACAGCTACCTGGCATCTACTTCAAAATCTTTATATGGTGGTTTCGGTGAGCCTTTCAAAAGTGGCCTGCCTTATACCTTTACCGACCTGTATGGTAAAATAACCTTCAATGGTGATAACGGTAGTAAGCTGAATGTATTCGGTTTTAGTTTTGACGATAAAGCCAAAATATTGAACCCTGTATCTCATACCGAGGATGCAACCTTCAACTGGAAGGCATATGGTGGTGGTACCACCTTCGTAGTAACGCCTGCCGGTAGCTCATCGCTGATAAGCGGCCGCTTTGCTTACTCAAAATACCTGATAGACTATACCAACTTTAAGGATGCTAATTCGGCACCACGTACCAGCGGCATTGACGGGTTTGAAGGTGCTATCGACTTCACTTACTTCCTGCCGGGCTATAGCCAGCTGAAGTATGGTGTGGAAGTAAGTGGCTTCCATACATCGCTGGATTATAAAAATGAAATGTCGGGAACCCTGACGACGTTAGACCGCCGTCATACACTGGCTGCGCTTTATGCCATGTATCGTAAGAATTTCAGCGAGAAGCTGGTATTTGAACCGGGCCTGAGGGTGCAATATTATGCAGCATTGAATAAGCTGTCACCGGAACCGCGCCTGGGCCTGAAATATAACATGACCAGTACCGTCCGCCTGAAAGCCGCGGCGGGTATGTATTCTCAGAACATCATCAGTACCAAGAGCGACAGGGATATCGTAAACTTCTTTACCGGCTTTATACTAAGCCCGGACGAAACGGTTAAGAACACAGACAATGAGGAAGTGACCAATAACCTGCAAACAGCCTACCATGTATTAGGTGGGATAGAAGTAGATGTACAGAACGTAGAGTTTAACCTGGAGCCATGGTATAAGAACTTTTCACAGAACATGGAGCTAAGCCGTGTGAAAGTATCTAACAGCGATGGCAACTTTACTGCAGGTAGTGGCCAGGCCTATGGTATAGACCTTTCTGCACGCTACAATAAAAAACGCTGGTACCTGTGGGGCGTAGTGTCTTACCAGAAAGTAGAGTATGAAACAATCGTAATGAAAGATAACGTGCTTCATTCTACACCAGTTAAACAACCGGATGGCACCATTATCTATCCGTACAATTATGAGCTTGAAAAGCAAACCTACGCACCTCCGTTCGACCGCAGGGTGAACATGAACGCCCTGGCAGCCTATACTGCCGGTAAGAAAAGGGATTGG
This sequence comes from uncultured Bacteroides sp., assembly GCA_902168085.1. Taxonomy (GTDB): domain Bacteria; phylum Bacteroidota; class Bacteroidia; order Chitinophagales; family Chitinophagaceae; genus Polluticoccus. The sequence continues at coordinate 63,826 of CABHOP010000022.1, read as the reverse complement.
GAAATATCTGCAAGGTTCAACTATGGCTCTGCTTTCCCATTCACACAAACGCAAGGTTTTTACGAGAAGCTGAATCCCATAGCCGGTGGCGGTGGCACCAACGTAAACCAGCAGAATGGTACTCCCGGCCTGATGTATGCTACCTCTATAAACGGTGGCCGTCTTTCAGATTATCACCGTTTGGATATATCAGTGAAGAAGATATTTAAACTGGCCAAATACTCTAACCTTGAAACAACATTGAGCGTGAGCAATGTGTATGACAGGAACAACATATTCTATATAGACAGGAACCAGAACGTTCGCGTTTATCAATTACCGGTATTCCCCAGCCTGAATGTGAACTGGACATTTTAATTTAAATAAACTGAATGACGATACGAAAGGAAAAGTTATTCCCCCGGAGCCTGGTATGCTTAGCAGTAGCAACACTGATAAGTAGCCAGGCTTCGGCGCAATTGCACACGCCGTACCAGCCGGAACATAAATGGCTGAAACTGGCGGGTGAGCAATTCCAGCAAGGGCAATACAGAAGTGCATGGCAATCGGCCAAAACATACCTGCAGGAAAATAAGAATGATATATATAACCGGCAGGTAACCGGCCTGGATGAAGCAGCCTTTTACATGGCGGCGGCAGCACTGCGGCTGGATGACGCCGGCTGTGTAGATACGGCAGAAGCATTCATCAGGGCTACGGCCAACCCTGCTTACAAGCAGCGCATGGCCTTCAATGTAGCACAATATTATTTCCGTAATAACATGCCGGGCAAGGCGGTGGCATACTACGAAATGGCAGGCATTGATAACCTGAGCAACCGTGAGATAGCCAATGCTAAGTTTGAGCTTGCCTATTGCTACTTCAACCTGCGCCAGTTTGATAAAGCCACACCACTGTTGCAAGGCATCAAAGAGCTGGATGGCAAGTATTATGTAGCGGGCAACTACTACTTTGGCTTGCTGGCCTATAACCAGGGCAACTATGCCGATGCCCTGCAAAGCTTTCAGCGTATAGAAAACGAGAAGGAGTACAAAGACATCGTGCCGTACTATATAGCAGAGATATACTACTTCATGGGTGAGAAGGGCAAGGCGCTGGAAGAAGCCAAACGCCTGCTGAAACGCAGCGACAAGCTTTTCTACGATAATGAGCTGCACCTGCTGGCGGCCCAGGTATTGTTTGAAAATAAGAACTACAGGGAAGCGCTGCCATACTTTGAGTACTACTATACGCATACCGACAGGATACGTAAAGAGGAACTGTATGAAATGGCCTATTGCTATTATGATGGTGCCGAATGGGGCAAGGCAATAGATAAATTCAAGCAACTGAGCAATGCGGAAGACTCGCTGGGGCAAACAGCCATGTACCTGCTGGGCGATTGCTACCTGAAGACCAACGACCTGATGAGCGCACGCAATGCTTTCAGTATATGTGCCGATATGCAGTTCAACCAATCGCAACGTGAGGCGGCACTGCTACTGGCAGCGAAGCTATCATATGAATTGGGATATAACGATGAAGCGCTGACCAGGGTGAACGACCTGCTGACTTCATTCCCGGAATCGGCACACAAAGACGAAGCAAAAACACTACTATCAGACCTGTTGATAAAAACCAATCGTTACCAGGAAGCCTATAACATTATGCAAGAGGTGACGAACAGGGATGAAGTGTTTCGCCGTGTGTACCAAAAAGTGACCTATGGTTATGCCATGCAGCAACTGCAAAGTGGCAATATGCAAATGGCTGATGGCCTGCTCGACGAATCGTTGAAAAACAGCATGGATGACAGCTACGCTGCAGTAGCCAACTTCTGGAAAGGGGAAATAGCCTACCGCATGCTGCGCTTTGCCGATGCCACCAGCTATACAGAACGATTTGTGGCAATGGCCGGAGGGAGCAATAAGGCGGAAGCACTAAGCACTACTGCTACTTTGCAGAATGCTTATGTGAACCTGGGCTATGCCGCTATGGAGCAACGCAACTTTGCTGCCGCACAAACTTATTTCAGCAAAGCACAGGGGCAGGTAGCAGACCCGGCCATGGCGCTGAATGCCGTGATACGCGAAGCCGATGCGGTATTCATGCAAAAAAATTATAGCAAGGCCATAGCCCTGTATGATAAAGTAATAAGCGCCAACAGTGCCGATGCAGATTATGCACGTTATCAAAAGGCGATAGTGCTGGGTGTTACCGGCAGGCGGGCAGAGAAAATAGCTTTGCTGCAAGGATTGATAAATAAAACACCGGCATCGGCCTATGCTTATGATGCGCGTTATGAGCAGGCACTGGCTTACATAGAAGAAGATAAATACCAACAGGCAATAACGGTATTGCAGCCTTTGACAACCGCACAGGAAAAGCGCAACCTGGCACCTAAGGCATGGATGAAAACAGGCTTTGCATACCAGCAACTGCATATGAATGATAAGGCGATAGAAGCCTACAAACATATTGTAGCAGAATATCCTGCGGCTGAAGAGCGTGCTGCGGCGCTGGATGCATTGAAGAGCCTGTATATAGAAACCAATGCACCGGATGCATACGCACAAGTGCTGAAGGAAAACAACATAGAAGGCGCCGATGATAACAGCCTGGATTCCGCCTACTACAGCGCTGCCGAAAACCAGTTTGCTGCACAGCAATGGGATAAAGCGCGCACAGCTTTAGGGGCTTACCTCAGCAAATACCCGAATGGTGTGTTTGCCAATAAAGCACATTACTACAAGGCAGAATCGCACTATCAACTGAATGAAACGAAAGAGGCACTGGCAGAATATGATGCGGTGCTGAATAATAACTGGAGCGAGTTTTCGGAGCGCAGTGCTGTGAAAGCCGCGAGCATTGCCTTCCTGAGCGATGACCACGCAAAGGCAATAACTTACTACGGTATGTTGCGCAATAGCGCCATGAATAAGAACACGCTGCAGGATGCCTATAAAGGGCTGATGAATAGCAGCTACATACTGAAGCGCTATGCAGAAGCTGCAGCGTATGCCGATACGGTATTATCGCTGCCAGAACTGCCGGAGCAAGCCAACCTGGAAGCTACCTATATAAAAGCAATGGCACTGCAGCAGGATAACAAAGCAGAACAGGCCCTGCCTATATTCCAGAAGCTGGCATCCAGCAAAAAGCAATCGGTAGCAGCGCAGGCCAACTACTATGTGGCTGAAATGCACTTTAAGAATGGCAAACTGAAGGAAGCAGAAGAAACGGCCAATGCTACCATAAAACTGGCAAGCGGCAACGATAACCTGACGGTAAAAACATACATACTGCTGGCCGATATCCTTACGAAGCAAAACGATTTCTTCAATGCCAAAGCGCTGCTGCAAAGCATTGTAAAGAATACGAAGAATGACGACCTGAAAGCAGAGGCAAGCCGTAAGCTGGAAGAAGTAAAAGCTTTGGAGAAAAAGCAAAGCAAATTGTCGGAAGAATAAAACGAAAGCATGAATTTGAGAATAGTCTGCATACTGATATTGATGCTGGGGATGGCCTACCAGGCCGATGCCCAGCGTGCGAAGCGTAAGAAGCCTGTTAAAAAAGAAACAAGGGCCAAAGCTAAAACCAAAGCTGCAGCTAAGAAACCTGCAAAGAAAACAGCAGCCAAACAAAAGGCTACGGCGCGCACTGCAGCAAGTGGCGATACCACTACACTGAAGAGTACTACGATAGAGATCATTCAATCGTACAAGCCGGACGTGAAGATGGCACCGAAACCGGAAATGCAGCCATCGCTGCCACCGGCTGACAAGCACGTGCCGCAGATGCACTACACCGTGCCACCGCAGAGCCTGTATTATACCTACAGCTCTACACCGCTGCGCCCGCTGGCGTTGGGTAGAGATACGGTAGGGCTGGGCTTCCAGAACTATGTGAAAGTAGGTGGGGGCAACCTTTCAACCCTGATGCTGGATGCGGGTATCGGGTCGCTGCATGGTAGCAACTATGAATCAGCTATACATGTGCACCATCTGTCGCAATCGGGCAAGATAGAGAACCAGAAGAGCTCACTTACAGGGCTGGAAGCAGAAGGTACACTGCACACATCGAGCCATGCATGGCATGGTGCGCTGCATGTGTTGCGCAACCAGTATCACAATTATGGCTACGACCATAACCTGTATGACTATACGGCATCGCAGGTAAGGCGTTCTTATACAGGCATGGGCCTGACTGTAGATATGCGCAACGAAGATGATGAAAAGCCATTGAGCTATCATCCATCGCTGGGCGTGCTGCTGTATGGCGATAACTACCAGGCATCTCAGCGCAAAGTGGATGTGAACATACCGGTGACGTATAAAGTAGATACCGGCCTGAAGTTGGGACTAGGTATATTGGGCAGCTATGCTACGCTGAACGACTCCACTACCACATCGCGCGGTAGCCATATGTTCAAAATAATGCCCTCTATCAGCTTTCATAAAAATGGCCTGACGCTGGATGCGGGTTTGTACCCTACACAGGGACAAACCAATTTTTACCTGCTGCCTGATGTGAAAGTGGGCTATACCATACCTAAAACACAGATAGGTATATACGCAGGCTGGCAGGGACAACTGCGCCAGAATACTTATGATGAAGTAAGCGGGCGGAACCCCTTTGTGGCCAATAGCTACAACCTGAAACAGACACATACGGATGAAATATTTGCAGGGCTGCAAACCAACATCGGTAGCCATATAACGCTGAGCGGAAGAGTGAGCTACTGGATGTTTGAAAACATGCCACTGTTTATAAACGATACGGGCAGCGATTACAAACAGTTCTTTATAGCCTACGATAAAGTGAATGCCCTGTCGCTACAGGCTGCTTTGAGGTACCATGTGGCCAATACGTTTGCTGTGGGTGTTAGTGCTACTTATTATGGTTATAATGCCGATGCCTTCCGCCATGCATGGCATGAGCCCGGTGTGCGCATCAATGCCGACCTGCTGGTGCGCCCGATGCCGGAACTGGTGATAACGGGTTATGCCAGCATCATGAACGGTATCTATGCGCTGGAAAGAGGTGGCATCAGCCGCAAGCTGGGTGCGATAGCAGATATAGGTGGTAGCGCTGAGTATAGTTTTATACCGCGGTTGTCGGCCTTTATACAGGTGAATAATATATTGAATAACCGCTACGAGCGCTGGTATGGCTACCAGGCATACGGTATCAATATACTAGGCGGTATCAGGTTTAAATTTTAAAAATTGTAGCCTGTTAGGCTAATGTTAGGGGTATTGTTTATTTTACACCCGATTTTAGAGGTTCATCATGGATGTTGCAAAATATATAGGGCTTTTTTTACTAAAGAATAATACATGCCATATACATGGGCTGGGCAATATAGAATGGAGGGTAAAACCTGCATCCTATAACGGGCATAGCCTGGTGCCGGGCGTGCGTGAAGTGGTTATTGCGCCAACAGGGTTGGCCGATGATTCCCTGTCTAATTTCATAGCAACGAATGAACAGATAAGCATATCGAAGGCTACTAATGCGGTGCGTGATTTCAGTGTAGCGGCCAAAAACGACCTGCAGGCGGGTAAGGAAGTAACCATACCATCGCTGGGCAGCTTTGTAGAAGTGAACGGTAAGCTGCAATTCAACACAGCACACTACCTGCTGGAAACGCCCGGCCCTATACCTGCAGAAAAGGGGAAACCTAAACGTGCAGAAGAAAGGCAAACTGCACCGGCATATACTAATGAACCTGCCGCTGCATATGCCAACCCGATATCTGAACCTACAGCTAATTATGAATTGCCCGATGCGCCTAAGCAAGGGCTTAACTGGGGCCGCATCATACTACTGGTAATATTGCTGGCAGCCATAATAGGCGGTATAGGCTACGTGGTGAAGAATATGATGAGCACAGGTGGTGGCTATAACAACGGTAGCGATACGGCAACCAAACAAGTGATACCCGCCCCCGCACAGGACATGGCACCTGTAACGCCGGCAGTGGACAGCGCTGCGGTTGATACGGTAGCAACAGAGGTAGTAGCACCCAACGGCACCATCAGCTTTAAGGTGATACTGAACACTTACGAAACAAAAGCCAAGGCAGAAAAGCGCATGAAGCAACTGCGCAACTACGGTAATAATGTGGAACTGGTGGTAGAAGATACCAACCAGTTTCACGTAGTGATGCCTGTAACGACACCTGCAGGCAATAAGCAGAAAATGCTGGATTCCCTGCGCAACAACTTCAATCCCGACGGTGTGTTTGAACTGTAATTGTTCAACTACATAAACTCATAACCAATATCGCGGCGGTAGTATTTACCCTCGTACTGGATGTGTGCTGCATTCTCAAAAGAAGTAGCCAATGCGTTTTGCAGGTTTTTGCCGTATGATGTAATAGCTATTACGCGGCCACCATTGGTAACGGTATGGCCATCTTTTATAGCTGTACCGGCGTGGAATAATATGCTATCGTGCACGCCTTCAAAACCACTCATGGTTTTGCCCTTGGGGTAAGAGCCCGGATAACCTTCGGATACCAGCATCACGGTGCAGGCAGCGCGCTCATCGTGCTTTACCTCTACTTCGTTCAGCCTGTTTTCGTGCATGGCTATGATGAGTTCTACCAAATCATTTTCAAGACGCGGCATTACAACTTCGGTTTCCGGGTCGCCCATGCGGCAGTTATATTCTATTACATAAGGCTCACCTTTCACCTCTATCAGGCCAAAGAAGATGAAACCCTGGTACGTGATGTTTTCAGCAGCCAGCCCTTTTACGGTAGGGTCTATAATGCGGTCGGTCACCTTCTGCATAAAGTCGCCCGTGGCAAAAGGAACGGGAGAGATAGCGCCCATGCCACCTGTATTGGGGCCGGTATCGCCTTCGCCTATGCGTTTGTAATCTTTAGCTTCCGGCAGGCGAACATAATTAGTGCCATCGCTCAGTACGAATACCGATAATTCTATACCCGACAAAAATGCCTCTACCACTACCTTTTTACTGGCATCGCCAAACTGCGCTTCCTTTATCATGGTAGTAAAGGTTCCTATGGCTTCGGTATGGTCTTGTGCTATCACTACGCCTTTGCCTGCGGCCAGTCCGTCGGCTTTCAGTACGATGGGCAGTTCGTGGTGCTTCAGGTACTCCACACCTTCGTCAAAGTTCTCTTCGGTAAACTCGCGGTAAGCCGCCGTAGGAATATTGTGGCGCTGCATGAATTTTTTAGAGAAAGCCTTGCTGCCTTCCAGTTGCGCACCTTCTTTTGATGGGCCCGCTACTACAATGTGTTTCAGATCGGCATCGTTCTTGAAGAAATCCCAGATGCCAGCCACCAAGGCATCCTCACCACCGGGAAATAAGATATCTATTTTATTTTCAAGACATATACGCTTTACTTCTTCAAAATCTGTAACAGACAGGTTGATATTGCTGCCATATTGCGCCGTGCCGGCATTGCCCGGGGCAATGAACAGTTCCTTGCAATATTTGCTTTGACGCAATTTCCACGCTATAGCCGATTCGCGGCCACCGGAACCCAGAAGAAGTATATTGTATGCAGACATAGTAGTGTACAGTAATTGATTATCTTGAGCCAGCAAAAGTATTGAAAGTATATGGAACAGACGAATGCGAAAAAGCATCCGAAGGGGTTACCTTTTCTCTTTTTTACGGAAATGTGGGAGCGCTTTGGGTATTACCTGATGCTGGGCATATTTGTATTATACATGATAGATGTAAACAACGGCCTGCAGATACCCGATAAAAATGCCGATGACATCTTCGGTACATTCATAGCCTTTACCTACCTCACCCCGTTCCTGGGTGGTTTTCTGGCCGACAGGAAGTTTGGCTACATAAAATCGGTATATGTAGGTGGTTTACTGATGGCGGCGGGCTATTTAGGATTGGCGCTGCATAACATGAGTACCTTCTATATTTCAGTGGCACTTATTATAATAGGCAACGGCTTTTTCAAACCTAATATATCGACCCTGCTGGGCAACCTGTATTCGCAGCCCGAGTATAAGAGTAAAAAAGATAGCGGTTATAACCTGTTTTATATGGGTATTAATATTGGCGCCTTCCTGGGGCCGATACTGGCTGCCTTTATGCGTAATAAATATAGCTGGCCGGCAGCCTTTGCTACGGCTGGTATCGGCATGCTGGTAGGGCTGGTGGTCTTCAGCTTCGGGCTGAAGCATATACGCCATGCGGATGTGCTGAAACCGGTAGAGAAAGGGGATGCCAGCATGGGGCAGGTATTTGGCGTGGTATTCCTGCCGGCGATGATAGCCGGTGTGCTGGGGTGGATGCTGCCGGGCAATATACTGGGTAGCGACAGTACCGATGCCTTTATAGCGGCAGCCATACCGGTAGTGATATTCTATGTATCGCTATGGGTACGGGCGAATGCAAGTGATAAACGCCCGATAGCGGCACTGCTGGTGATATTTGCATTGAGTGCAGCTTTCTGGGCCGTGTTCAAACAAAACGGTACGGCGCTGACCCGCTGGGCCAAATACTATACCGACCGCGAAGTGGCCGAAGTAGTGGAAGCCCCTGCGCGCAAACTATACCAGGTGGAAACCATGCCCACCAAAATAGATTCGGTAACGAAATATGATGAACAATACCAGGCGGTGAAGGTGGATGGGACGGTGCAGAAAGAATGGGGCCGGGATGTGTACTTCCGCAACCAGCCGGCAGATAAAATGCCGGTGGATGATAAGCCTGTTTACCTGGTGAGTACCGAACTATTCCAGTCTATCAACCCGGCATGGGTAGTGCTGCTGACGCCAGTGGTCGTCGGCTTCTTTGCCTGGCTCAACCGTAAAGGCAGGGAACCATCTACCGCTACCAAGATAGCTTTCGGCCTGCTGATATCGGCATTGTCTACATTGGTAATGGTATGGGCGGTGTATGCGGGCGGCAATGGTGCAGTAAAAGTATCTGCGCTATGGCTGGTGGGTTGTTATGGTGTCATTACGGTAGGGGAGTTGCTGTTGAGCCCTATGGGCCTTTCGCTGGTATCCAAGCTAAGCCCGCCGAGGCTGACGGCGCTGATGATGGGCGGCTTCTTCCTGTCTACTTCCATAGGGAATAAAATGTCGGGCGTACTGGCCAGTAAGTGGTACGATTATGAGAACAAGGCCGATTTCTTCCTGTTCAACTGTATGCTGCTGCTTATAGCCACGGTACTGGCCTTCCTGGTACTGCGCTGGCTCAACCGCATCATGAAAGAGAAAAATCTGCAATAGCAGGCTTTTGTCATACGATATTTAAAATACCGCCGAGTGCGGTATTTTTCGTTTCAGGGGTTTCAACGCTCATAAATTTTACTATCTTTCGGCACATAAAAATTTTAAAATACAATATGTCGGAGTCACACAAAGACCAGGAACTGGGTGCAATCGTTGACCAACCCATAGAAGTGGAAGCACATGTAAAGAAGGGGCACCCGAAAGGCCTTTGGGTTTTATTCGGTACGGAGATGTGGGAGCGTTTCAACTTTTATGGTATGCGCGCCCTGCTTACGCTATTCCTTGTAAACTCGCTGATGATGAAAGAGGCGGATGTATCCATTATATATGGAGCCTTCCTGGGCCTTTGCTACCTGACACCCATGCTGGGTGGTTTTATTTCCGACAGGTTTTTGGGAAACCGTAACTGTATTATATTGGGTGGTACATTGATGGCTTTGGGCCAGCTGTGTCTGTTTGCCAGTGCCAGCATTTTTGATTCCAGTCTTGATACGGCAAAACTGCTGATGTGGATAGCACTGGGTATCATCATCTTCGGTAATGGTTTCTTCAAGCCAAACATATCGAGCATGGTGGGCAGCCTGTATCCCAAGCAGGAGAAAACAAAGCTGGATTCGGCTTTTACTATCTTCTACATGGGTATCAACGTAGGTGCGCTGCTGGGCCAGTTTATATGCCCATTCATTGGCGACGTAAAAGACGCTTCAACCGGCGTGCGTGATATACATGCTTTCAAATGGGGTTTCCTGGCGGCTTCTATAGCTATGCTGCTGGGTACACTTACGTTCTTTATACTGAAGAATAAATATGTGGTAACGCCTGAAGGTCGCCCGATAGGTGGCCTGCCATCTAAAAACGAAGCTGCTGACTTTGAAGAAGGCGAAGCACAAAAAGCTAACTTCTCTACGAAGTCTCTTGTTTTATCAGTAATAGCCTTGGTTGTACTGGGTGCTGTTTTCCATTTTATATTTGGACAAAACTTTATTTATTCGTTCATATACGGCAGTGGTATCACGCTGGCCGGCCTGATACTTTCAGATACATCGCTGACCAAGGTGGAAACACAACGTATCCTTGTTATTTATATCGTATCATTCTTCGTTATCTTCTTCTGGGCAGCTTTCGAGCAGGCAGGTTCTTCACTTACCTTCATTGCCGACAACCAAACCGACCGTAGCTTCCTGGGCACACAGATACCACCATCTATGGTGCAGATATTCAATGGCCTGTTCGTAGTAATACTGGCCGTTCCTTTCAGTATGCTGTGGGATAGCCTGCGTAAGAAAAATGCAGAGCCTATATCGCCTATGAAGCAAGCCTTTGGCCTGGCGCTGATAGCGCTGAGCTATTTCATCATAGCCAACAATGTAAAAGACCTGGGCAACAGCGGCCTGCTGGCTGTAAAATGGTTGATACTACTGTACCTGATACAAACATGTGGTGAGCTATGCCTGTCGCCTATCGGGCTTTCACTGGTAGGTAAGCTGGCACCTAAGCGTTTTGCATCGCTGCTGTATGGTGTATTCTTCCTGTCGAATGCATCCGGTTATGCACTGGCAGGTACACTGGGTTCTATACTGCCACCAACGGGAGATAAGTTTACAAAAGCAGAAACACTGGGTATAGACCTGCAAGGTGTGCTGGATAAAACCGTAACACCAACGGCAGATCAATTGAAACTGCTGGCCGAAAACCAGATTGTATATCAATACCCGTCATTTGCTGGCGTTACCATTCACAACCTGTATGAATTCTTTATGGTGTTCGTGGTATTGTGCGGTGTGGCATCTATCGTATTGTTTGCCATCACGCCGAAACTGAAGAAAATGATGCATGGTGTGCGTTAAACTTTCGCGCATTACTATATTCTGAAAGCAGGGACAATGTCCCTGCTTTTTTTGTGGGGTATAAAAGGGGGGAATGGGAAATAAAAGCTATTTTGGTGCGTTCATATTTAAAAATCAAGATTTACGGATGTCTGTACAATCAACAACATTAGAAGAGATACAGGATTTTAAAGGGAAGTATCCCCGGCAGATATGGTACCTGTTCCTTACTGAGATGTGGGAGCGATTTTGCTTTTATGGCCTGCGGGGGATGCTGGTAGTATTCATGGTAACCCAACTGATGATAGATGAAAAAGCGGCCAACCTGCAATATGGTGCCATACAGGCATTCATCTATGCATTCACCTTCATAGGTGGTTTGTTTGCCGATAAGATACTGGGTTTCCGTAAGTCGCTGTTTTGGGGTGGTTTGCTGATGATAGCGGGTAGCTTCATCATAGCCGCGTCGCCTAAAGACTTCTTTTATATAGGTACCTGTTTTACCATAGTGGGTACGGGTTTCTTCAAACCGAATATATCTACCATGGTAGGCGAATTGTACCGTGCAGGCGACCCGAGAAGGGATGCGGGTTTCGGTTTGTTCTATTCAGGTATCAACATAGGTGCCATGCTGGGTGGTGCGCTGTGTGTATGGCTGGGGCAGCATGAAAGCTTTGGCTGGAGCTGGGCATTCGGTTCGGCAGGTGTGGTGATGATACTGGGTTTGCTCACCTTCATCTTTACACAGAAAGACCTGGGGCCAATAGGTTTGTCGCCATTGCAAGAGACAGCACCGGGTAAAAGGAAAACGATGGAGATAGCTACATTCATCGGGTCATTGGTAACGATACCATTGCTGTGGATAATGGTGAAGGAAACAGCATTGACAGATATTTTTATGTACACTATAGGCCCGGTAACGCTGATATACCTGGGGTATGAAATGACGAAAGTAACCGCAGCGGAAAGAAGGAAGCTACTGGCCGCATTGGTATTCATTATCTTCTCCATCCTGTTTTGGGCATTCTTCGAGCAGAGTGGCGGCTCTTTGAGTTTGTTTGCGTTGTATAACCTGAATGACAAGTTGTTAGGCTTTTCAGTTAACCCTAATTCAGTTAATAACAGCGCCAACTCTGTATTCGTTATCATATTCAGCATTGTAGTAGGGCTGGTATGGGTATGGATGGCCAAGAAAAAAATAGAGCCAAACTCGGTAGTGAAATTCGGTTTGGGTTTCCTGTTCCTGGCCGGTGCGTTTTACATATTCTATTCCACACGCTTTTTTGCTGGGCCTGACGGTAAAACATCGCTGAATATCTTTACGCTGGCTTACTTAGTTATCACCTTTGGTGAGCTGTGCCTATCGCCGATAGGGCTTTCGCTGATGACGAAACTGGCGCCAAAGAAACTGTGGGGTATGATGATGGGGATGTGGTTCCTGGCCAGCGCTTATGGACAATATGTGGCGGGCTTGCTGGGTGCCGGTATGGCATCGGCAGATGAGAATGCATCGCTGATGACCAAGCTGATAGCCTATACAGATGGATACAAGCAACTGGGTATCTATGCGCTGGTAGCAGGTATTATATTGATAGCGATATCGCCCATAGTGCGTAAGCTGATGCAGGAAGTGAAGTAGCCCTCAACCCCTGAAGGGGCTTTCAACTGAACGAATGATATTTTATAGCCACCCATCGGGTGGCTATTTTTTATAGTTCCCCCTTCAGGGGGCGGAGGGGGTAAGGCTTTCTTTGTCTTGTGGTATTAAAGCCGTTTTTTTGCGGTGTCATTAACTATGGAAAAATTTGCAGTAATAGTAGCAGGGGGCAAGGGTGTGCGCATGGGTAGTGCGGTGCCTAAACAGTTTCTGCCATTGATGGGTCATACGGTTTTGTATCATGCTATCAAGGCTTTTGCCGATGCGTATGATGATATGCAACTGGTATTAGTGCTGCCGGAAGACCAGCTGAGCTATGCGCAAATGGTACTGCAATCTTTTCCTGACAGGATAGATATCACTATTGTAGTAGGTGGAGAAACCCGCTATCATAGTGTGCAGAACGGGTTGAAAATGGTAAGTGAAAATAGCATTGTATTTGTGCACGATGGCGTGCGGCCGCTGGTAACCCCTGCGCTGATACGCCAATGCTATGAGCAGGCTATGGAAAAGGGTAGTGCCATACCTGCCATACCGGTAACCGATAGCATGCGCATACTGGAAGATGATGACAGCCGCCCGATAGATAGAGAGATGCTGCGCATCATACAAACCCCGCAAACTTTTCGTGCCGATGTATTACTACCTGCCTTTCAGCAGGAGTATGTGCCGGCGTTTACAGACGAGGCTACGGTGGTAGAAGCCAATGGTGGTACGGTGTTTTTGACGATGGGGGGAAGGAGCAATATAAAAGTGACCACACCGGAAGATATGATAATAGCCGAAGCATTACTAAAAGACCGTGCTGCCCATGCGTAGCGCATGGCTAATAGTACTGATGCTTATTTGTTGCACCGCACAGGCGCAGCAAAAGGATAGCAGTATCTTCAACCTGCCGCTGAAAATGGATGAGGTGGTGGTAAAAGCGGTGCGTGGCGGCTGGGATGTAAAAGGCTTTATCAGCCGTGTAAAGACAGATACTACTTTCTATAAGGCATTTCGCAGCCTGCGGGTAACATCTTATACATCCATCAATGATATAAAGGTGCTGAATGATAAAGGGGGGGTGAAGGCATCGCTATACAGCAAAACCAAACAAACCGCTGCCAACGGCTGCCGCACCATGCAGGTGCTGGAAGAAAAGACGACAGGGGATTTCTACACCCGCAAAAGGGAATACAGATATTACACGGCAGAATTGTATGCTTACCTGTTCTTTACCAAAGGCAAAGAATGTGGCGAAACCGATATAGTGGCCGGTAGCATGAAAGCAGGCAAGGGCACGATAGAAAAAAATAAATACCGCCTGAAGCAACTGATATTTAACCCCGGCAGTAAGGTGGCAGGCGTGCCGCTGATGGGCGATAAAGCAGCCATATTTGAACCCGATGTGGCGAAGATGTATGATTTTAAACTGCTATCGGAAATGCATGATGGGGTGGAGTGCTATGTATTCAAAGCCATCCCTAAAAAAGAATATGCAGACGATGTGGTGTATAATGAACTCACCACCTGGTTTCGCAAAACAGACTATGCTATTGTAGCCCGCGATTATTCCCTTTCCTATAAAACGCTGGTGTATGATTTTGATGTGCGGATGAAAGTGCGCACCATGCAGGTAAATGGCAAGCTATTGCCCCAGCATATAGCATATGATGGAAACTGGCATGTGTTTAGCAAAAAGCGGGAACGTGTACGTTTCACAACTACCATCATCCCTAACTGATATTTCGATACTTTTGCAGCATGAAGGAAATGATAGGCACTGTAATAGATCAGCTGGCAGCACTGCGTGCAGACACAGATGCGCTGGCCGATATGATACATGCTGATGATTGCAATGAAATAGCTATATCTGTAAAGTGTAAAGAGTTGGTACAGAAGTATCCTGCCAACCCGCTATTGATAAGCAATATGATAGCTTTTTTGCAGATAGCGGAGCATGAAGAAGTGTGCAACACGTATGAAACGGCAGATGTGAAAAAACTGCTGATGGAAAGCTGTGCCACCTTCCTGGATGATATAGACCTGCAGATGGAACGCTACTATTTTATGCTGCATACCGATAAGCATGAAAAGGAAGCCCGGCAATTCCTTGCCGACCTGAAAAAGGATGTGCAGGAAACACTCACACCATAGTCATAAACTTACCCTTTTAGTTACCTTAGCATACAGATGATATCCCCCGCATCCATACAGGAAGTGATGAACCGTGCCGACATTGTAGATGTGGTGGGGCAGTTTGTGCGCCTGAAAAAACGGGGTGCCAATCATATAGCCAATTGCCCGTTTCACAATGAGAAGACACCTTCTTTTTATGTATCGGGAGCCAAGGGTATCTTCAAATGCTTTGGTTGTGCCAAGGCGGGTAATGTGGTCACCTTTATACAGGAGCATGAAAAGCTGACCTACCCCGAAGCCATCCGCTGGCTGGCCGATTATTACAAGATAACGCTGGAGGAAACCGAGCGTACGCCTGAACAACAACAGCAGCAATTAGCCGAAGAAGGCCTGCGTATCTTAAATGAATATGCAGCGCAATATTTTCACGATACCCTGCTGAATACGGAAGAAGGGCAGGTGATAGGCCTTAGCTATTTCAAGCAAAGGGGATTCCGAAAGGACACTATAGAGAAATTCAAACTGGGGTATAACCCGGAAATTGGGGAGGCTTTCTTTAAAGCCGCAACCCTGAAAGGCTATAACAGCGAACTGCTGGAGCGAGCCGGTTTTGTGAAAAACGGGCAACGCGGGCATTACGATGTGTACCGCGGCCGTGTGATATTCCCCATACAAAGCATGACCGGCCGTGTGCTGGGTTTTGGTGCGCGCATACTGAAGAGTAACGACCGTGCGCCTAAATACATCAACACCCCGGAGAACGAACTATATAATAAAAGCCGTGTACTATACGGCATGTACCAGAGCCGCCAGAGCATCAGCCGGAATGATGAATGCTTTTTGGTGGAAGGCTATACCGATGTTATATCGCTGCACCAGGGTGGGGTAGAGAATGTGGTGGCCAGTAGTGGTACTTCATTGACCGAAGGCCAGTTGCGCGTAATAGGCCAGCTGACCCGCAACCTTACCATACTATATGATGGCGACAGCGCTGGTGTAAAAGCAGCCTTGCGCGGCTTAGACATGGCCTTGTCGCAAAGCTTCACGGTAAAGCTGGTATTGCTGCCCGAAGGCGAAGACCCCGATAGCTTTATACAGAAGTCGGGTGCGGCGCGCTTTCATGAATATGTAAAAGAGCACAAGCAGGATATCATCAGCTTCCGGCTGGAAGTAGGGATGCGCGATGCGGGTGACGACCCGGTGAAGAAATCGAAACTGGTAAATGAGATAGCAGAGAGTGTTTCGCTCATCAACAAAGCGGAAGACTTTGCCCTGCAAGACCACTATATACGCGAGGCAGCCCGCAGGCTGCAGGTAGATGAGACCAAACTGGTAAACCTTGTAAACAAGTATATACGCGACCGTGCCGAGCAGGAACGAAAACAGCAGTCGCGCAGGCAGGATGCACCGCAGCAGGAAATGCCCGATGCGCCGGAAGTGTATGGCACAGAACCGGAGCCGGACCTGACGCCGAAGCTGAACACCACTGAGTTCCAGGAATGGGAACTGATACGCGTACTGATAGAACATGGCAATAAGCCTATGGAAGGCTATGCCCATGCGGCGGATATGCTGTATCATACACTGGACCCCGACTTTCTGGAGAATGAGCTGGCAAGGCGTGCGTATGATGAATATTACAGCTACCTGCAACAACATGGTACAGGTCCGGAGTATAATTTCTTCGTGACCCACCCCGATACGACCCTGCAAAAAGCCGTGATAGAAATAATGCGCCCCGGCGAGGAAATGAGCGAGAACTGGCGCAAGATGTACGGTATAGAAACACTGGCAGGTGAACTGAATTATATCAATGAAGTAGAGAGTACGCTCACGTACTTTGAGCTGAAGAAGATAAAACTGGTACAGGCAGAACTGCTGAAACGCATACAGGGTGAAAAAGAAGAACACCGCCAAATGGCTATGCTGAAAAAGCTGATAGAGCTGAAGCACGCAGAAGCTGATATTGTGAAGAAGATGGGCACCGTTATTGTAAAACAACTAAAATAGTAACCCGTGGCGCGCGTTTTAGCACTCGATTATGGAAAGAAGCGTACGGGCATAGCCGTTACCGACCCGTTGCAGATAATAGCTACCGCGCTGGAAACTACAGATAGCGGCGAACTGATAGGCTGGCTGAAAAAATATATGGCACAGGAACCGGTTGAAAAGGTGATTATAGGTTATCCACTCAATTTTGACGACAGTGCTACCGATGCTACGCCTTTGGTAGATAAATTCATAGGTAAGTTTCAGCATGTATTCCCCAACCTGCCTATCGAGCGGTGGGATGAGCGCATGACCTCTAAAATGGCATCGGCAGCCATCGCGCGGATGGGCCTTAGCAAAAAGCAACGCGAAAAGAAGGAACTGATAGACAGCATCAGCGCCGTTATAATATTGCAGGAATACCTCGAAAGCCGTGCCTGATTCGTATCTTTGCAAAGCTTAATAATTTATTGATAGATGATATTGCCAATTGTAGCGTACGGGCACCCGATACTGAGGAAGGAATGTGATGACATTACGCCTGAATACCCCGAGTTGAAAAAACTGATAGCGGATATGTGGGAAACCATGTATCACAGCAATGGCGTGGGTATAGCCGCACCACAGATAAATAAGGGCATCCGCCTGTTTGTAATAGATACCGTGCAGATAGTAGAGAATTTTGACGATGAGGACAAACGTGACTATCCGAACGAGAAACCAATAAAACAAGTATTCATCAATGCCCACATTATAGAAGAGCATGGTGAACCATGGGCATATAATGAAGGCTGCCTGAGCATACCCAAGATACGTGAAGATGTGTACCGCATGCCGGTAGTGCGCTTGCGCTATATGGATGAAAACTTCAAGGAGCATGAGCAGGAATTTACCGGTATTACCGCCCGCGTGATACAGCATGAGTATGACCATATTGATGGTAAGCTTTTTATCGATTATTTACCACAATTGAAACGCAGGCTCATTAAAAAGAAGCTGGACGATATCAGTAACGGAAAAATAAAGACCGACTACCGGATGATATTTGCCCGGTAATTGCTACATTGAACTACCATTTGTCATTTGGCACCATCCGTTACATATAGTGAGCAGGAACTTGTTTTGCTGTTGAAGCAGCAGAACCAGGATGCTTTTAATTACCTGTATAAAAACTATGCGGGCGTGCTGTATAGTGTCATTAAAAAGACAATAAGCGACGACCAGACTGCGCAGGATGTGCTGCAGGAAGTCTTTGTTAAAATATGGAACAATATAGGCCAGTTCAGTGCTGAAAAAGGCCGCATTTACACCTGGATGATCAATATTGCCCGCAATGCCTCTATAGATAAATTGAGATCGAAAGGGGAGATCATGAAGGCGAAAATCCAGACGGGGGAAGATGCCGTATATAGTGTGAGGGAAGGAATGAAGACCGAGCAGAAGACAGATACTATAGGGCTGAAGGCAGCAGTGCATGAGTTGAAGCCGGAATACCAGGCTATCGTAGAGCTTGCCTATTTCAAAGGATATACATTGGATGAGATAGCGAAAACGCTTGAAATACCGCTGGGTACGGTTAAAACCCGTATGCGGCATGCTATACAATTGTTGAGAAAACATTATAGTAATTAAAAGAAGTGGATATAAAGGCATACATAGAATCGGGCATACTGGAAGCCTACGTACTGGGAGGGCTTAGCGAAGCTGAGCGTGCATCGGTAGAGGCGGATATAGCCCTGTATCCTGAATTGCTGCGGGAAGTGGAAGCCATAGAGGCTGCCATGGAAAACTATGCGGCATCCACACCTATAGAACCACCGGCCCACCTGCAGGAGCAGATATGGAGCGCTATACAAGTGCAGCAACGTGCCGATAGCGATGGCATGCACGACGGTGTGCCACCGGTGCAACAACCCGTAGCAGAATCTGCACCGAAAGTAGTAGCCTTTGAACCACCGGCAGAGCAGGCACCGAAGATGAGCTGGCAGCGCGCCGCCGTATGGGCAGCCGTAGCGGTGAGTGTGCTTACCAACTTTATGCTGCTATCGCAACGCAATAAGATAAACGATGAGAAGGCTGCCATGGCAGCAAGGTTAGACTCTATGCAAGCACAGCAAAGCCATATGCTGGCTAAAGTAGAGGCTTATGAAAAAGGTCGCAGTATGCTGGCAGATACGGGTATGAAAACCGTAGTGCTGCGCAGTGCACAGCCCGGCAAGGATATGACGGGTATGGTATTCTGGAGCAAAGGAACGGGTGACACCTACCTGACCATACACCATATGCCAATGCCTGAAAAAGGCAAGCAATATCAACTGTGGGTGATACAGGAAGGTAAGCCCGTGAGCATGGGCGTTATATCCAACGACCTGGTAGCCAATGCAGGTATGATGCTGAAAGTGCCAATGCAGGTACAAAACGGCCAGGCTTTTGCCATATCTCTTGAAAAAGAAGGCGGCAACCCCACACCTACCGAGGTGATGATAGTAGGCGCTATATAATCTTAACATAGCGCTAATTTCTGTTTCCATAGTTTTATTGCATCAATCTACTGTTCGTATATGATCAAAACGAAGCGTTTCTGGCATTTTGTAGTGCTTACTGTGGTTTACTTTGTGGTAGGAGTGCTTATCAGTGCGCTGGATAAGGGTATAAATGCCGCCCTGAAGCGTGTAGATTGGAAGGACATATTGACGGCCATCATTTTCGGGGCTGTGATGACTGCGTTCTTTTATCCTAAAGAGAAGACGAAGACTAAGAATTAGCCCTCAGCAACATCACACTCGCGCTGTTCAAAATATAATGGTTTACTATCAGCACGGTTTTTACAGATGGGTTGATGCCTTTTTTCTGAATGATGGCATCGGGTACCTGCTGGGTTTTGAATGCCTGTGCGGCCAGCCATAAAGCAAAGCCTGTAGAGGTATCATATTCGCCGCACAGGTGCTTGAAGGCACCTACGGTAGTATGTACGGTGGTATTGTTGAATAGCGGCTTGTAGATGCCATCGAAACGGCTATCGCCACTCATGCCGCAGAGTATCACATCTACATCGCGCAGCAGTATCTTGTTTTCTTCCAGTATGCGGGTGATGGTGGCGTCTACCTCTGCAGGCGTGTAGTCTTGCAGCATTTGCAGGGCTGCTATGCTAAACAGGGCATTTTCTTTTTCATTGGTCACCATGAAAAATGCACTGCCTTCGCCGCCTATGCTACCGGGTGTATCGTTGTGCTTGTACAGGTCAAGGCTATGGGGTGTGGGTTGTTTCCAGTAGCCTATTTTATTCTTTACAACAAAGTATTCATCGGTAAACTCATCAAAGCTGCCTACTAAATAATGTTGTTTATCGGTCGTTTCATTTAGCAGCAGTTGCGCATCCAGCAAAGCCATTTCCAATGAATGCCCGCGGTGTACATAGGTTTGGTTATAACCCGTGCATTTGGTTTGCAGTGCCAGCCAGCCGTTGATGGAGTTGTAAGTGCTTTGTATAAAGTAGGTAGGGTTCAGCGCTTCTTCCTTCAGGCGCAACATATCGCCCAGGAATATTTCCATATCGCGCATACTGCCACGGCCAGTGCCGGTGATGATACCATCCGGTTTTTCTATGCCCGATTGTCTTAAACAATCCATACCTGTGCTGATGCCTATTTTCAGCATACGGCTCATGCGGCGTATGGCTACGGGGTTGATGAACTTGCTATAATCGGCATCCTGCACATAGAGCCTGCCGTTATCGCTGCTCATTACAGGCTGCAAAGGTGCATCTGTACCAAAGCTATGCTGCGGCGATAGAGCGCTGGCAGCCGATATGTAAACAGGCTGCATCATGCGCGGCTAAAGATTAGGGATACATTATTGCCACCAAAGCCAAATGAATTGCTGAGCACATGGTTGATGCCCGCATTTTCAATAAGCTGTGTGGTAGGGGCGATGCTCACTTCTTCCATCTGCGAGGTGTGGTTGAGCGATGGCCATACCATTTGCTGTTGCAGGGCACCGATGCTGAATATCGCCTCGATAACGCCTGCGGCGGCCAGTGTATGGCCCGTATATGGCTTGGTAGAGCTGAAGTGTGGCGTATGGCCATCAAACAGGCGCTCTATAGCCTTGCCCTCGGCAGCATCATTGGCTGTGGTAGCCGTGCCGTGGGCGTTTATATAGTTGATGTCTGTAGTTTGTAATTGTGCCTTTTGCAAAGCCAACTGCATCGTGCTGTAGGCACCGTCGCCGTTGGGGTTGGGTGCGGTAGGGTGGTAAGCGTCATTGGTATTGGCGTAGCCCGAAAGCACGGCAATGATTTCTGCACCACGTTCCTTGGCACTCTTTTCGGTTTCCAGCAATACATAACCGGCACCTTCTCCCAGGTTCAGCCCGAAGCGGGTATTATCGAACGGGCGTGCAGGTTGCTTATCTACATTTTTCAGCGAGTGGAAGCCATTGAGCGTAAAGCGGCTCAGGGCATCGCAACCACCACAGATGGCGCGCTTGACAATGCCATGTTGTATCAGCCTTGCACCCAGTATGATGGCATTGCCTGAAGATGAGCA
The DNA here is from genome assembly GCA_902168085.1 of uncultured Bacteroides sp. Lineage (GTDB taxonomy): Bacteria > Bacteroidota > Bacteroidia > Chitinophagales > Chitinophagaceae > Polluticoccus. The sequence goes on along the minus strand of CABHOP010000022.1, from coordinate 42,459 downwards.
GGCTGTGCTGAGGGTAGCCGTAAAAGGTTTTAGCCCGAAGTGTTTGGTAACGTTCTGTGTACTTTCGGCACAGTCCAGCGTATCTATGTATTTCAGTGATTCCTCGCTGGTATTATCCGACAGGAAGTCTTCATACATATCTTCTACTGAACACATGCCGCCAACGGTATTGGCATTGATGAACGCAAAGCCTTCATCCTGCAGTTCTTTTTTATCGATGCCTTTCAGTACCTCCTGCATGGCCACCATAGCCAGCAGGGTAGTGCGGGTGTAGCCGTTATTGCCCGTAGGCAGGCCCAGCATGGCCGATAGTTCATCATTGCTATAGCGCACTTCGCCCAGCAAAAACTCGCGGGCGTGTATGGTTTGCAGTAATTGCGGGTAGCGCAAGCCGGGCTGCTGCTGTTGCAATGCCTGCAGGTTTGCTGCAACGCCATTGCCCAGCGCAGATAATATACCCAGCGATGTTACGACTATCCTCTCTGCCATGTGTGGTGTGGCAAATTATATCTTGCGGTGTTGTTGTATGTATTCGGCCATAGATGCTACCGATTGCAGCACTTTGCGGCCCTCACGTGCATCTTCTATTTTGATGCCGTAGTTGCGCTCCAGCAATACCATCATTTCCAGCGAATCGATGCTATCGAGGCCAAGACCCTCGCCAAACAGGGGGGCATTGTCATCTATATCCTCCGGCTTCATGCCCTGCAGGTTCAGTGATTCAATAATTTGCTGTTTGAGGGTAACTTTCAAATCTTCCATAATCAATAAAGGTGTGGCGCAAAAATAACATAAATGAGACGATTTTTAGAGAGTTATCTGCATATGTATGCGTTTATGGGGAATGTATAAATTGTTTACACTAATTGCTATTTTCCCGAAATGAATCCCGTAGTGTTTAATTGTGTTTTATTATTTGTGTTGGTAATTTTCATGTCTTTGTTGCAATCGCGTTTCAGGATAGCAAAGGATAATCCTGTAAGCTTCACCCTATTAGTTTTGATAATTCCAGTTCTTGTATTTGTAAAGGCTGCGGCGAAAGGGATTAATACATGGACAGCAATTACAGGGTTAGAGATATTTATATACACTGTAATGATATCATACCTTAATATCAAAAGGGTTTTACCTAAAATTAATGAAGGTTATATTTATGCATACACATTGTTGCATTGGTATTTTCTAATTGAGAATATTAGCGCTATAGGCTTTAATTTCTGGATTATTAGTGTACTTGCGATTTCAGCATACCCTACGCTTTTATTAGTTAAAAATCTTTTTTTACATAAAAGATTAAACACAATAGATAAGGCAATCTTGTTTTATTGGTTCATAATTACTGTAACTTTTACATATATAGATCAAGTAGCATTACACATAATAGAGCCAGTACTTACTGTAGATGAAATCAGTATAACTTCTGTTTTTATCATGCTTTTTTCTGCAATTCAACTCTATTTCATTTCAATGGTTTTTACATGGCTATTCTTAGGCATTCCATTATTTCATGGGGGCAGAGGGGATTCTTGGGCTGTTAAAATGAAAGAATGGAAGGACGTATTGAAACATAAGTTGAATAGTTATGTTGAATATCAGGTATCACCACAAATTGTTGTATTTATTACAGTTATATCCGTCTTGTTGTTTTACCTAGACTTTCAATATAATCTGAGAGCAGAGTTAATGTGTTTATACACGATATTATTTCCCATTGTTTTCTTTTATCTGAAAGCATCTCCTAATGATAACATAGAGGATGGGGTAACTGATTTGGATGATTTATATCATGTAAAAGAGGAGGTTGAGAATGATAAAGCTGGTTAATTCAAAACAAAAACGCGAAGCACCTGCTTCGCGTTTTCTATATTACGTACTTACCAAACTTAGATGTTGAAGGCATCATCTATCAGCGCCTGCTGCTCTTTAGCGTGCATTTTGCTGAAGCCGGTAGCGGATGCGGCACCTGCAGGGCGAGAGATGTATTTCATGGGTATCTCTTCCTGGTTCAGTTTCAGGTAGCCGAGTGCGCCCATATTGCGCGGTTCTTCCTGCACCCATACCCATTCTGCTTTTTTGTATTTGGCTTGCAGTTCTTTCAGTTGTGCTGCAGGCAGCGGGTACAGTTGCTCCAGACGCACGATGGCTACATCCTGCCTGTTGTCGGCCATTTGCTTTTCGCTGAGGTCGAAGTATATTTTACCACTGCACAGTAGTACACGTTTTACAGTGCTTGCTTTTTTAATGTTCGCATCATCTATCACTTCTTTAAAACCACCTGTTGTAAATTCTTCAATGGCAGAATATGCACGTACGTGGCGCAGGTTTGCCTTTGGCGAGAAGTTTACCAGCGGTTTGCGGAAATTCCACTTCATCTGCCTGCGGAACATGTGGAACAGGTTGGCCGCTGTAGTGATGTTGGTGATGATCATATTATTCTCCGCACACAGTTGCAGGAAGCGTTCCAGCCTTGCAGACGAGTGCTCAGGGCCTTGTCCTTCATAACCATGTGGCAGCAGTAATACCAGGCTGCTCATCTTCTGCCATTTGGTTTCGGCAGATGCGATGTACTGGTCTATCACTGTTTGTGCACCGTTGGCAAAATCGCCAAACTGTGCTTCCCATATGGTAAGTGCGTGCGGGTTGGCTATAGAGTAGCCATACTCGAAGCCCAGCACGGCAAACTCGCTCAGCAGGGAGTTATATATCTGCATAGCAGCCTGGTCATCTGCCAGTTTGCTAAGGCGGCTGTATTCTGCGTGTGTGCCTTCATCATGCAGCACAGCATGACGGTGAGAGAACGTACCGCGCTCTACGTCCTGCCCGCTCATGCGTACAGGAATACCTTCTGCTAACAAGCTGGCATAAGCCATCAGCTCGCCGGTAGACCAGTCCAGTTGTCCCTTCTCTTCGTATAGTTTTACTTTTTCTTCTATCAGCTTCTGTATCTTACGCAGTGGCTTAAAGCCTGCCGGTATAGCCATCAAGCCTTTAAACAGCTTTTCTACCTGTTCTTTGCTTATAGCTGTATCCGGTGAATGGCCGAAGTCAGCATCTGTAGCATGGCTCAGGTCTGCCCATGCTTGCTCCGGTGCCTGGCGTTGATATGGCAATGGTTTTTGCTTTATCTCATCGAGGCGCTGCTGCAGGTCGTCCCAGAAACGTTTTTCCATTTCCTTTGCCAGGTCTTGTGCATCGTTGGTACCGCTTTTCAGCAAATATTGCGTGTACACCTCGCGCGGGTTCGGGTGTTTCTTTATCAGCTCGTACATAGCGGGCTGGGTAAAGCTCGGGTCATCGCCTTCGTTATGGCCATGGCGGCGATAGCATACCATATCTATAAAGATATCCTGGTTGAACTGCTGGCGGTATTTCACAGCCAGCTTAGCTGCGCGTACCACTGCTTCAGGGTCATCACCATTTACGTGCAGTACGGGTGCCTGCACCATAGATGCGATGCTGGTACAGTAGTCTGTACTGCGCGCATCATCAAAATCGGTAGTGAAGCCTATCTGGTTGTTGATAACAAAGTGGATGGTGCCACCTGTTTTATAACCTGGCAGCTTGCTCATTTGCAGCAGTTCGTATACCACGCCCTGTCCTGCCACGGCAGCATCACCATGTATCAGTATGGGTAATACTTTGTCGTATTGTTTATTATATAGGATATCTGCCTTCGCACGTGCAAAGCCTGCTACCACAGGGTCTACTACTTCCAGATGCGATGGGTTGGGCGTGAGTTGTACATTGATGTCTTTACCCGCCGGTGTCTGGATATTGCTACGGAAGCCCAGGTGATATTTCACATCGCCGCTACCCATGGTAGTGTCGGGCGGCATGTTGCCTTCAAATTCAGAGAACACCTGCTCATAGGTTTTGCGCATGATGTTGGTGAGCACATTCAGGCGGCCACGGTGTGCCATGCCTATTACTATCTCCTTCACATCTGCATTGGCAGCTTCGTTGATGATGGTATCCAGCGCCGGTATAGTGCTTTCGCCACCTTCCAGGCTAAAGCGTTTCTGCCCTATATATTTTGTATGGAGGAACTTTTCGAAGATGACACCTTCGTTCAGTTTTTCCAGTATGCGTTTCTTTTCATCCAGCGATAGTTCCTGTTGCTGGATAGCTTCATACTCGCGCTGCACCCACATGCAGGTATCGTAGTTGTTGATGTAGGTGTATTCGATACCTACATCGCCTGCATACAGTTTTTTCAGTTTCGCTATAATGTCATTCAGCTTTGCTTTGCCCATGCCTACAAATGCGCCTGCTGCAAATTCCGTATTCAGGTCGGCCTCTGTCAGGTCGAAGTCTGCAAGGTCCAGATGTGGCTTGCGGTCTTTGCGCGGACGGATAGGGTTGGTTGTAGCAACCAGGTGCCCACGTTTCCAGTAAGAACGGATAAGGCGGTAAACGCCTATTTCTTTGGCTACCTGTTCGTTGCTTACCGGTGTTTTGTCGATACTGATGGTAGATACGGCTGTAGTGCCATTGCCATTTTTAGATATGGCAAAGTCGAAGCCTTCAAAAAATTTCTTCCATTCAGGATCAACCGTTGCAGGGTCTTTCACATAATCTGTGTACATCGATTCGATGTAAGAGGGGTGTGAATTCATCACGTATGAAAAATCTTCCATCGTAGAAAACCTATAATTTGGTAGTGTTAGCTGTTATGAAAAATGTCGTTACTGCTTTGGTTTGCAAGGCGGTTAGCAAAGTTAATGTAAAATGTAAAAGATGCCTTGCGAAATTGGGTGTAAAGCATAGTTTGGTTTTTGTAATATGAAAAGCCTGTAGATAACGAAAAGCCCCGCAAAAATGCAGGGCTTTCATTATTATATATATCGCCGTTTTAGTCTGCTTTTACAAATTTGCCGCGCCATATCATATCATCTGCATATATGTTGCAGAAGTATAGGCCCGATGGCAGTGTGCTAACAGTAACATCCATTTTCTCACCCGTGAAAGTGCCGGTAGCTAATACATGGCCTGTTATATCTGTTATAGTATATTTTTTTGATGTGGCCGATGCGGTGCTCATGGTTATCTGCACTTTATCGGTAGTAGGGTTTGGGGAGATAGATAGCTCCTGTACCTGCGCTATATGGCCTACGGAAATGGTGGTGGCTTTGCAAATCAATGCAGAGCGCTGTTTACAGTTCTTATTATCCGTCACCATTACCTGGTAGCAATCGGTACCTGCAGGGCCTGCAGTATAAGTGTTTGCAGTGGTGGTAGCTACCAATGTGCCGTTTTTAAACCATTCGTATTTGGTATAGCCGGTGCTGGCAGTAAGCACAGTGCCGGCATAGCTAATGGTGGGTATGTATTGAGACAGTTTAGTACCCGTAAGGCTGTCGTTTACAGTTTCATAAGCTATAGTGCGCATCTTTCCGGCAGAAGCAGGGTCTACACCACCGGTGAAGGCATTGGTAGCAATGTCCATGCGGTAGATAGACGAGAATATCACGGCTCCCGTCAGGTAGCTGCCTTCTGCGGACTGGTGGGCACCATCAGGCCCCCACAGGTCTATAGCCGGCAGTTGTACTTTGGCGCGCAGCCATGCCGGGCCAATAGGTGTTATCACCTCATTGGCCGTCTTATTCAAAATATAATAGTTTTCATAAATGTTGTTTATCAGCTTCACGCCATCGCCAAGGCCGGGGTAGCCATCCTTCCAGGCCCAGCCCGAAAACAATAGCATGCGGGCACAAGGATTATGCTTGCGCATAGAGTCACGTATCTTAATGTGGCCATCTATCACCTTGCTTTGGGCAGGGTCAGGGAAAAGGCCACCGCCATCTACAAAGCGGCCCTGGTTATCCTGCAATACTACATAGTTCCAGTTGTCGCTGCGTATCAGGTCAAACACCATAGGGTTATTCATATGCGCCATGGTGCCCTGGCTTACATCGCCCACACTAATGCCGCCCGGTGCATGCGACATGATTTTCATAGGCAACCCTGCTGCATCGGCAAAGCCTTTTACCATCTGCGGAACATCGTGCGTAGCCGTAAAGCTATTGCCGATAAAAAGCACTTTGGTGGTGTCTGCAGCTATGGCAGCTACGGAAAGGCAACTAAAAAAGAGGTATGTAAAAAGTTTTTTCATCCAGGTTATTTACAGGAATAAGACGGCTATGCAGGAAAAAGGTTTGGTACCTGCCATGATAAATGACAAATGGCTGAACCTGCTACGTGAATGGAAAGAATTAGTTGATGAGCGTCCAGTGGAAGCCGAAGCGTATCATAAAGTTTTGTGCGGCGTAGCCGGGGGCTATTACGGTGCTATTGCCAAACAACTGCTGCAATTGGTCGGCCATCAGGTAGGCGCGGAAGCGTTTTATCCTGAAGTTGAAGAAGAAACTGGCCTCAGGTGTATTCGATACCGTGTAGGTGTTCTGGTAATAAAAGCGATTGAAGAAAGGGCTGTAGCCTGCAGGTGTGTAGCTGCTGTGGTAGCGCACTTCTACGCCCGTAGCTATCCAAAGTGCTTTTTTGAATACCGGGGCTTGCAGGCTCAGTTGATGCCTGCCCAATAACTGTGGTATGTTAACAGGTGCACCGGCGGTAGGCTGCTGGTAGGTAATCTCGTTATCTAATATCCATATGCGCCATGTAAATGCCTTGCGCAGCCATACTTGCGTTAGGTTGAAGGTAGTGGCATACTGGTCGGGCAGTTGCTGTGCGTTGAGGTATATGTAATTGTTGACAAGATAATTGCGGATACCGGCGGTAAATTTCAACCGGTCGCTTTGCAGCAGGCCATATATCTGTGTCACGCTTTCTTTGGCAAAACTGCGGGTGATGGTATCATACTGGTTGTAATAAGTAGTATAGTTATACGGTGCATTATTGATGTTTTGCGATGCGCCCGCCGATATGCTGCCCAGTGTGCCTATTTCTTTACCTACATTGGCCTGCAGGGCTGTGTTGCCTGCTGCATCGCCCGTCAGGTAGCTTTGCAGGGTAGCGCCGTAAAACCATTTGCCTTGCAGCAGGGCTTCTTTTTTAAGAGAGGCAATGATGTAATTGCTGGTGATATTATAGCGGTCGTCGCCGGCTACATAAGCAGTCCTGAACCTGTCGATACGGTTGCCGAGGCCGGCGCTGAATTGCATTTGATTGCTTTGTTTGCCTAAAAAGCCATTCAGTGCAAAACGGTTATCTACAAAGAACCATTCCTGCCTGCTGTGTACGGAATCACTGCCATTGCCTATAAAGCCATGGTTGAAAAAATCCACATAGCGTAGCGAATCGGGACGCAGGTCTTTATAAATATGTCTTTCACCGCTCATTTCAAAACGGTGCGTGATGCTGAAACGTGGGGTAAGCTCGAAACTATAGCGGGTGCTATCGGCATTGTAAACGGTATCGATACGCCCCCAGGTATAGCCATGTTGCAGCATTACCGCATAATCGCGCATGGTATTGCCAACCGATGAGCGGCGTGTATTACCTACATTCCCAAAACCATCGTTCTGAAAACGTACCCGCAGGGTGCGCTTGTCATTGAATGCAGGGTCGGTAAGCAGGGAATCGTACAGGATGCCACCGTTCTCGTCCTGCTGTTCTTTATTATATACCACGCCACCGTACAGCTCGTAGTGCAGGTTTTTACTTTGGTAGTGCGTGCTGAGGTTGGCATTGTCGTGGTTGGTGCGCTGGATGTTGTAATTACCCGGTGAGTTTATTTTGCGGTAGCCTATGGCTACATTCCAGTTGGGGCGGATGTTTTGGGTATGCATGATGCCGGCCAGCTGTTCCTGCTTGCCGCCCAACTGGTACTGGAACACCGAATATGCGCGATTGGTATTGTAATAATTCAGGCTGTCTACATCAAAACGGTATGGGTCGAAAACATGATAGCCAAGGGTAGGGCCGGTGCGGTCTTCGGGGGTAAAGAGCAGGTTGCGGGCGGCACTGCCGCTATTGCCCAGGTCGCGCCAGGGCTGGTTTACAAACCTGCGGTGAAAGGTATGGATAGAGGTATCAGGGATATATACTTTATCGGAATACAACTGCTTGTAATAGATACGTGCCGTTTCATTCTTCCACTCGGTCGTATTGCTTTGCTTGAACTGGTTGCTATCGCGCTGGTTTTGCGGGTTATTCAGGTTGGGCGGTGCGCCGGGGGGCTGTATCTGCCCCATAGCCATGTGGCAACACAGCAAGGCTATGCTTGTTAATAAAAAACGATATGTAGCGTGAATAGTCAGCAACAGGGTGGCAAAGTTAGTTACATTCTGTGTATAAGCGAAGCTACGAGGCCTGCCAGTTTAGGCGCTGCGGCATTGGCGGCTGCCAGTACTTCTTCGTGCGATACTTTGTGTACCTGCCCCGCCACGCCCAGGTCGGTAATGATGCTGGCGGCAAATACGCGCATGCCGCTGTGTTTGGCCACAATGTTTTCAGGTACGGTACTCATACCTACGGCATCGCCACCTATCACGTGCAGCCATTTGTATTCGGCCGGTGTTTCGAAGGTAGGGCCTTGCAGGCCTATGTAGGTGCCGGTATGTATGTGCAGGTTTTGCTCGGCGGCTATGTCTTTAGCCTTGGCCAGCAGGGTATGGTCGTAAGGCTCGCTCATATCGGGGAAACGGGTGCCGAGGCGCTCATCATTTGGCCCGGTAAGCGGGTGGGTAGGGAAGAGGTTGATATGGTCGTCTATCAGCATGATGTCGCCTACTTTGAAGTTGGGGTTCATACCGCCGGCAGCATTGCTCAGGAACAGGGTTTCTACACCCAATGCTTTCATTACGCGGATGGGGAAAGTGATTTCCTGCATGGTATAGCCTTCGTAGTAGTGAAAGCGGCCTGCCATCATCATCACCTGTTTGCCACCCAAAGTGCCGAATACCAGCTTACCCGCATGGCCTTCTACGGTAGATACGGGGAAATTGGGAATGTCCTCATAGGGTATTTCAGCCGATATGTCCACACTGTCTATCAGCCCGCCAAGGCCGCTGCCCAGTATTACACCGATGGCGGGTGTAGTGGTTATGTGCTGACGGATGTATGCGGCGGTTTGCTGTATGGCTTCGAACATGCAGATGATTTTACAATAGCAAAAATAAGTAAAATTACTAAAATAGAAAACAAAATTTTTGATGTTGGTGAAGAATATTTTCTATTGTCATCTACTGTTTGTTATGTTTGTTATGTTTGTTTGTTATGTGGTTCGATTTGCTTCATTTTGCTTCAACCCAAAATGAACATTGCTTGACGGTGCTTCATTTTTGCTTTACTATATTGTAACTTGTTAGTATGGTATTAGGTCGTTTTTTTAAACGCTTGCAATCTAAAATCTGCATATGGAAATCATTATTAAAATAATAGCAGCACTGGTAGCGCTGGAACATTTTTACATCCTGTGGTTTGAAATGTTTGCATGGACCAGCCGTGGCCCTAAAATATTCAAATCCCTGCCTGCCCATCTGTTTTCACCCACCAAAGCATTAGCGGCCAATCAAGGCTTGTATAATGGCTTTCTTGCTGCCGGGCTGGTATGGGGATTGCTGATACAGGATGCGGCATGGGGTATGCATATCATCACCTTTTTCCTGGCATGTGTAGCAGTGGCAGGTATGTATGGTGCTGCAACAGCCGGCAGGCGCATCTTCTTTGTGCAGGCATTACCGGCACTTATCGGGTTGTTACTCATAGCCATATCATAGATCTATATCTTTTGCAAATACCCGTATAGTCGCTACAGGGTGGTATCCTGGAGGATAGCGGTGAAGATTGCATGTACTTACATGTATATCTTTGCGGTCTGAGATAAAACTTTAATCAAGACCGTATGAAGAAGATCATGACAATTATGGCAGCTACGATGTTATCGTCGGCAGCAATGGCCCAAACATGGAACCTGGACAAAGCACACTCTAAACTGGGCTTTACCATCACCCACCTTTCCGTAAGCGATGTAGATGGGCTGTTCAAAAACTTTGATGCAAACCTGGCAGCTACCAAGCCCGACTTCAGTGATGCAAAAGTGACACTGACCGCAGATGTAAAAACTATCAACACCGATAACACGATGCGTGATGAGCACCTGCAAAAGCCTGACTACCTGGATGCTGAAAAATACCCTACACTTACTTTCCAGAGCACATCACTGAAAAAAGCAGGTGCCAACAAGTATAAAATGTATGGCAACCTGACACTGCATGGTGTAACAAAACCTGTGGTGCTGGATGTAACACACCGCGGCACCGTCACCCACCCGATGAATAAAAAGCAAGTGGCAGGCTTTAAAGTAACTGGTAAAATAAAACGTACTGATTTTAAAATATCAGAATCGACACCGAATGCAATGCTAAGTGATGAGATAGAATTGAATGCTAATGTTGAGTTTCAACAAGGATAATAAAAGATAAATAGAAAGGGGTTTTATAGTGTTGTTTGCAAACTGCCATCCTACGGGTGGCAGTTTTACTTATGGTTCATATCATCTTTCAGCAATGCATACATGTTGATGTCGTAGTGGGTATCATCCCACAGCATCCATTGGCGCAGCAGGCCTTCGTGATGAAAGCCATTTTTACGCAGCACAATTTCCGATGCCATATTCCCCGGCAATACCTCGGCCTCTATACGGTTCACCTTCAGTACATCGAACCCAAACTGCACGATGGCGGCTATTGCTTCTGTAATATAGCCCTTGCCCCAATATTCGGGTAGCAGCGCAAAGGCTATCGTGCTGCGGTGGCCACGGGTAAAGGTATTGTAGCCTATGGTGCCTATAAGGTGGCTTTCGCCTTTGGGGGCGATGCCCCAGCGTATGCCTGTTTTATCTTTAAACCGCTGCGATAGCATGCCTACTATCTTTTGCGCATCACCCGGTTCCTGCAAGGGTATTACCTGGTAAAACTCCGTTACCTGTGGGTTGGTAAACAGGTGGTACAGGTCTTGCAGGTGCTGGGTAGTTATCTCTATCAAATCAAGACGCTGGGTATGCAGTTCAGGAAATATCTCTGGTAGTCCGGGCATAAAAAAATTATTGGGACTATAAATATACCGGAGAAATGAATGCAAAACATTAGGTAAATTTCCTGATATGAAAATGCCGGAACGTTTTATATGGGCTGCCGATGTGCTGGATGTGCAGCCTGCTGATACACTGCTGGAAATAGGTTGCGGTACGGGGTTGCTGGCATCACTACTATTGCCGTCACTAAAGAAAGGGAGCTACACAGCCATAGACAGGTCGGCCACGGCTATAGTAAAGGCAGTAGCTAAGCATGAAAGCTATGTAGCAAGTGGCAAGGCACATTTCATAACCGGCACATGGAGCGATGCCACACTAAAGCCGGAATCATACAGCAAAATATTTGCCTTCAATGTAGCTAACCTGTGGAAGGCACCGGCTACAGAATTGGATATTGTCAAAAAGCTATTGAAGAAAGGTGGTAACTTTTACCTCTTTCACCAGCCACCCTATGATATAACAAAGCAAATGGCTGCAGAAGCCGCACAGGCCCTGCTGGAACATGGGTTTGAAATAAAAGAAACAATTATCTGGCAGTTGGAAACAGTGCCTGCATTCTGCATTGTGGCACAGCCTATATAGCCTCGTCGTAACCGGGGTTGGGTACCTGGTTTACACGTACGCTGCTCACGCCTTCACCCTGCATATCGGGCAGTTCTAAAAAGTGGCGCTGTTCTATGGTATCGATAGCAGCTCTGCGTTTCAAGTGCTGGCCTACCAGTGTTTTAATATGCTTGGCAGCAAAGCTCAGTATGTCATTCTTAAGGCGCAGGTGGCGCATAGCACGGGCCAGCCCGTAAAACAAGAGTGCTATTAAACCGATAAGGCCATATATACAGAAGAGGAATATCTGCACATTCATATAACCCAGTTTGATGTATTCACTTTTAAAGCGCAGTTCGTCCAGTATATAAAAAGGGTAGAGCTTAGTAAGGAATACCGCAAGTGCAATAGCAGCCGCAGCCAGTGTATAGCCCAGAACTTCAGCAAATATGAGGGCACCTTTGCTTACAAGGCGTTGTGCAGCCGGCTTGCTCAGTTGTGTGCCCAATGGGTCAAACACTTCGAGCTGGCTGTATATCATATTTTTCTGTTCCTTGAAGTCGTATAGTAAGTCGTCTTGTAAGCGGGCCATTCTTGGGGGTACTTTTTTACTCGGACTACAAAAGTAAAATAATGGAAGTATGCGTCAAGCGGATAACGCGAGAATGTGGAAATTGTGGGCGAAATGTTGAAAAGCCCTCTCCCGACCTCCCCCCAAGGGGAGGAAATGTTACGATATATAATCCCAAATATCAAAAGCCCCCTTTAGGGGGTTGGGGGATATACCCCTCCCCCTTGGGGGGAGGCCGGGAGGGGGCTTCAATATGTCCCCAATATTCCCGACCTTTGCAGGCTTTTAGTTAAGTCGTAAGTGATAAGTCTGTAAGTTATAAGTCCGTTATATGGGTTTGTGGCAAAAAACTTCTCACCACAGACTTACGACTTAAGACTAATAACTTACGACTATACAAAATGTACGAAAAGGAAATCAGCCGTCGCAGGACGTTTGCCATTATATCTCACCCGGATGCCGGTAAAACCACGCTTACCGAAAAGCTGCTGCTGTTTGGTGGTGCCATACAGGTGGCAGGTGCCGTAAAGAGCAATAAGATAAAGAAACACGCTACCAGCGACTTTATGGAAATAGAGCGCCAGCGTGGTATCTCGGTTGCCACATCGGTAATGAGCTTTGAGTATAAGGATGTGCTGGTAAACCTACTGGATACACCGGGCCACAAAGACTTTGCGGAAGATACCTATCGTACCCTGACTGCCGTGGATAGCGTAATACTGGTGATAGACAGTGTGAACGGGGTGGAAGAACAAACCCGCCGCCTGATGGAAGTGTGCCGGATGCGGGATACACCGGTTATCGTATTTGTAAATAAAATGGACCGCGACGGTAAATACCCGTTCGACCTGATAGATGAAATAGAAAAAGAACTGAATATATCCCTGCCCCCCCTTTCATGGCCTATCAATATGGGTAAAGAATTTAAAGGGGTGTATAACCTATATGATAAAAGCCTGAACCTTTTCACCGCCAGCCAGAAGGCTACGGACGATAACACCGTACCGATACCCGACCTGAGCGATAAGCTGCTGGATGAAAAAGTAGGGGAGCGCGATGCCAACCAACTGCGCGAAGATGTAGAACTACTGGAAGGTGTGTATGGCGAACTGGATACGGATGCCTACCTGAAAGGGAAGATAGCGCCGGTATTCTTTGGTTCTGCGGTAAACAACTTTGGTGTAAAGGAACTGCTGGATACCTTCATCCGCATAGCACCTGTACCACAGTCGCGCGCTACAGACAAACGTGTAGTGGCACCCGATGAAGCCAAATTCACAGGCTTTATCTTTAAGATACATGCCAACCTGGACCCGCGCCATCGCGATAGAATAGCCTTCCTGCGCGTATGCAGCGGCAAGTTTGAACGTAATACCTATTATAAGCACACGCGTATAGAAAAAGATGTACGTTTCAGCAACCCGTACTCATTCCTGGCGCGCGAAAAAGATATTATTGAAGAAGCCTTCCCCGGCGATGTGGTGGGCCTTTTCGATACCGGCAACTTTAAAATAGGCGATACACTTACACAGGGCGAAGACCTGCAGTTCACGGGCATCCCTACTTTCTCTCCCGAGATATTTAAAGAGCTGGTGAACAAAGACCCGATGAAGACCAAGCAACTGGAAAAAGGCATACGCCAGCTTACCGATGAGGGCGTAGCGCAGCTATTTACCCAGCATGGTGGTAATCGCAAGATAATAGGTTGTGTGGGTGAACTGCAGTTTGAAGTGATACAATACCGCCTGCTACAGGAATATGGTGCATCTTGTGCATTTATGCCATTGGCATTTTACAAAGCCTGCTGGATAACAGGGGATAAGAAGAAGATAGATGATTTCGTACGCTTTAAGCAGTCGAATATCATGGAAGATAAAGATGGCAACCTGGTGTACCTGGCACAAAGCGAATGGTTCCTGAACACGGAACGCCAGAACAACCCGGATATAGAATTCCACACCACCAGCGAGTTTAAGACGGCGATGGCGTAGGATATGGCTTGTTAGCTTTGATATATTACTATTTACAGCATCATATCCATCTCATATTGGCTGAGGATATGTGGCATGCCTATAGCAGGCAGGAAGGCATTGCTGGCCTTATCATTGCCATCTATATTTACAAACATCACCGGTATGGCATTATCACCCGCTATATAGTTGAATAGCGCAGTAGCCATGCCTTTACGCCGGTACTGCTTTGCTGTGGCAAACTGGTACACGCGTTTTGTTATCTTATTATAATGTGCATAGGCGGCTACGGCATCACCATCTTTCACCACTACGGTTTCTACCATATCGCCAAAGTTCTGTACGCGCTTATTCATTTGCTGCCATGCCGGTTGCCAGTCGCCGAGGGCAGATAGGGCATCCATATCTGGGTTATTTAAAACCTCCACTTTATGTTGTGGTGCAGCTTTGGTTACTTGTCCCTTATAGGCATGCAGCTCGCGTATGGTATGAAAGCCTATCTTCTCGTATATCCTCTTCGCACCTGTGTTGTTCTTCAGCACTTCCAGCAAGGCACGTTGTACGCCCATCTCTTTAAATACCGGCACCATATGTGCAAACATTCTTTGTGTAAGCTGCTGCCCGCGGTAGGCAGGCACTACCCCCGTACCACCATCCCAGGCAGTCTTTATGCCATTAATGGTATCTATGCCAAAGAAAATAAAGCCCGCCAGCACATCACCATCAAAAGCACCTACGGACAGGCTGAGGTCAATATCCTCATTGCGTATCTTATCCTGTAATGCCTGCGGGGTAAACTGCAGGGGTATTTCATAATCGGCAAAGGCATTGTTGAATGCGGTTGCCAATAGGTCTATCGGTGTATGTTCGAGAGTGCGGAATTGCATGTTGCAAATGTAATTCGATATTACTGCATCTATCTCCCCCTAATGTGGTTATAAAACAAAACACATTACATTCGCAATTCAATCTTGAACATATATGAATAAAAACATCATTGGCGGTTTAGCCATTGTTGCTTTGATAGCTTCCTGCAAATCGGCGGAAAAGAAAGAGGCCGAAGCAAAAGGAGATATCCTCATCATGAACCGGGATACGACCGTTAATCCCGCAGACGATTTCTTTGCCTATGTAAATGGCGGCTGGATAAAGAACAACCCCATACCCGGCGATGAAACAGGCTGGGGCATAGCCAACCTGGTGCAGGAAGAGCTGTACAAACGCCTGCTGCACATCAACGAAGATGCACTGAAGAAGAACGCTAAAAGCGGGACTGACCAGCAGATAGGCGATTTCTGGTATAGCGCTATGGACACGGTGGGTATAGAGAAAGCAGGCATCAGCCCGCTGAAGGCGGAGTTGGATAAGATAGCTGCCCTGCAAACACCTAAAGATGTAATGGCACAGGCAGCGCATATGCATACCTATGGTGTGGGCGTTTTCTTTGGCGAAGGTGTATCGCAGGATGCGATGAATAGTGAAGCGATGGCTTACTATATGAGCCAGGGTGGTTTAGGCCTGCCTAACCGCGATTATTATTTTAATACCGATGAACGTACCACCAGGATACGCAACGAGTATCCGAAGTATATAGCTAGGGTATTTGGCCTGATGGGTGTAGACAGTGCTACTGCCAATGCAAAGGCAAAAGCCATAGTAGCTATGGAAACCAAACTGGCACAAGCATCGCGCAAGCTGGAAGCCCTGCGCGACCCGTATGCTAACTATAATAAGATGGCCATCAGCAACCTGAAAAGCATATCGCCAACCATAGAATGGCCCGCATACCTGCAGCAGATGGGCGTGAAGCATGTAGATAGCGTAATTGTTGGTCAGCCTGAATTCTACAAACAACTGGATAAAGTAGTAGCTACTGAAAACATACAAACGCTGAAAGACTACCTGTCTTTCCACCTGGTGCGCGATATGTCGCCCTACCTGAGCAGTGCGTTTGTACAGGCGCAATTCGATTTTTACAACAAACTGATACGCGGTGCAGAACAAATGCGCCCGCGCTGGAAGCGTGCACTGAATGCAGAAGAGCAGGCTATGGGCGAGGCGCTGGGCCAACTGTTTGCCAAAGAATACTTCAACGAAAAAGCGAAGAAACGCTATGAGGACATGGTAGAGAACGTGCGCGATGCCTATAAAAAACGTATGGAAAAACTGGACTGGATGACCGACAGCACGCGTCAGAAGGCATTAGCTAAACTATCTACCATTACCAAGAAAGTAGGCTATCCTGATAAATGGAAAGACTTTTCATCGCTGAAGATAGACCGCAATTCGTATGCACAAAATATGATGCGTGCCAACGAATGGTGGAACACCTACTATATGAACAAAATGGGCAAACCGGTTGACCGCAAAGAGTGGGAAATGACACCACAAACCTACAATGCGTACTACAACCCATCGAACAACGAGATAGTATTGCCTGCAGGTATCTTCACCGTACCAGGCTATATGGATCATGAACTGGATGATGCACTGGTATATGGTTATGCAGCGGCATCTACCATTGGCCACGAAATAACACACGGTTTTGATGATGAGGGCCGCCAGTTTGACGATAAAGGCAACCTGAAAAACTGGTGGAGCAAAACAGATGAAGACCAGTTTAAGAACCGCGCAGAGGTGCTGGTGCAGCAGTTCAACAAAATGACCCCGGTGGATACGCAGCACATCAATGGCCGCGCAACACTGGGTGAGAACCTGGCCGACCTCGGTGGTATATTGATAGGTCTGGATGCCTTCAAACAAACGGAAACTTTTAAGAAGGGCGAAAAGATAAACGGACTGACACCGCTGCAACGCTACTTTATGGGCTATGCACTGGGCTGGATGTACCAGATACGTAAAGAACAACTGGCCAGCCAGCTGCTTACCGATGTACACTCGCCCGCCAAAGAGCGTGTGAATGGCCCTATGCCAAACGTGCCGGAATTTTATGAGGCGTTTGATGTGAAGCCGGGTAATAAGATGTATCTGCCCGATAGCCTGCGCGTAAGGCTTTGGTAAAGAAAATTGCTAAATGATACTACATGATAAGGCCGGCTATTTGCCGGCTTTATTGCTATTAAGCTGTTAATGGTATAATTAGCATAAAAAAGATGTATTGTTGGTATTACATTTGCAGGGTCTTTTAGAAGGCATTTTTAAGAAATGAGGATAAAAAAATTATTGATCGCCAATCGTGGCGAAATAGCCATACGTATATCGAGGGCTGCTACCGAACTGAACATAGCCACTGTAGCTATATTCACCTTTGAAGACAGGTATTCATTGCACCGTTACAAAGCAGATGAAGCCTACCAGGTAGGTGCGGATAACGACCCGCTGAAACCATACCTGGATATGAATGCCATCATAGCCATAGCTAAGGAATGTGGCGCAGATGCCATACATCCCGGCTACGGCTTCCTGAGCGAGAATGCCGAGTTTGCACGCAGGTGTGCGGCAAATGATATCGTATTCGTAGGCCCTTCGCCCGAAGCTATGGGGGCACTGGGCGATAAAGTAACCGCGAAGGAAGTAGCCCGGAAAGCAGGCATACCGCTGATAGAAAGCAATGTAGAGCCACTTAGGGATGATGCGATAGCACTGAAAGAAGCAGGTCGTATAGGCTACCCGCTGATGCTGAAAGCAGCTGCCGGCGGTGGTGGCCGTGGTATGCGCGTGGTGCGTAATGATGAGCAATTGAAAAAAGCTTTTCACGAAGCACGCAGCGAGGCCAAGAATGCCTTTGGAGATGATACCGTATTTCTTGAAAAATTTGTAGAGAACCCCAAGCATATAGAAGTGCAGATAGCTGCCGACAGGCATGGCAACATCGTGCACCTGTACGAGCGCGATTGCTCGGTACAACGCCGTTTTCAGAAGGTGGTGGAAGTAGCACCATCTTTAGGCCTGAAACAGGGAACGCTGGATAAACTGTATCACTATGCTGTAACCATTGCCAGGGCGGTGGATTATAACAACCTGGGTACGGTAGAGTTCCTGGTAGATGCAGATGAAAATATCTACTTCATAGAAGTGAACCCACGTATACAGGTAGAACACACCGTTACCGAAATGATAACGGGTGTGGACCTGATAAAAACACAATTATTCATTGCAGATGGTTACAAACTGAGTGATCCTGAAATAGGGCTGGGTGATCAGCATAAGATACCTAAGAATGGTGTGGCTATACAATGCCGAATTACTACAGAAGACCCGGCTAACGACTTCAAGCCCGATTATGGCACCCTGCTTACTTATCGTAACGCAGCGGGCTTTGGTGTAAGGCTGGATGAGGGTAGCACTTACCCCGGTATGAAGATCAGCCCGTTCTTCGATAGTATGCTGGTAAAGGTGAGCACATCGGGAAACACCCAGCAGGATGCAGCACAGAAGATGTATCGCGCCCTGAAGGAGTTTCGCATACGTGGTGTGAAGAACAATATCCCGTTCCTGGAAAACCTCATTACCAATAAAGATTTCATAGCCGGTAAAGCAACGGTAAACTTTATACAAGACCATCCGGAGCTATTTGTAATGCCCGTGAAGCAGGACAGGGGCACGAAAGTGCTGAAGTTCATAGCTGATGTAACGGTGAATGGCAATAGCGATGTAAAGGTGAAACATGATGACCGCGTGTTTGAAAAGCCTGTAGTGCCAACCTTCGATGCACTGGCGGTACATCCTAAAGGCACAAAAGACCTGCTGACCGAACTGGGGCCTGATGCGTTTGCACAATGGCTGAAGAACGAAAAACAGATACATTATACCGATACTACCTTCCGCGATGCACACCAGTCGCTGTTGGCTACGCGCATGCGTACCTACGATATGCTGAAAGTAGCTAAGAGCTTTGCTATGAACCACCCGCAAACCTTCAGTATGGAAGTATGGGGTGGGGCCACTTTTGATGTATGTGTACGCTTCCTGAAAGAAGACCCGTGGAAGCGCCTGGAAGCACTGCGCAAAGCCATACCCAACATACTGCTGCAGATGCTGATACGCGGTGCCAATGGTGTAGGATACGCGGCATATCCTGATAACCTGATAGAGAAATTCGTAGAAAAATCGTGGGAGACAGGTGTAGATATATTCCGCATTTTCGATTCGCTGAACTGGATGGAGAATGTAACCCCGGTGATAGATATGGTGCGTAAACGTACCGGCGGCCTTGCAGAAGCATCGCTGTGCTACACAGGCGATATACTGGACCCTAAGCGTACCAAGTACACGCTGGACTATTACCTGCGTATAGCTAAAGACCTGGAGAATGCCGGTGCGCATATACTGGCCATAAAAGACATGAGCGGCCTGCTGAAACCATACGCCGCCAAAGAACTGGTAAGCGCGCTGAAAGCAACCGTAAACATACCAATACACCTGCATACGCACGATACCTCTTCACTGCAACCGGCTACTTACCTGATGGCTATAGATGCAGGTGTGGATGTGGTGGATTGTGCATTGGGTGCATTATCGGGATTGACATCGCAACCCAATTTCAATGCGGTGGTAGAGATGATGAAATTCCACGAACGTGAGCATGCCTATGATATCAAATCGCTGAACCAATACTCTGATTATTGGGGTGCGGTACGTGAGTACTACTATCCTTTTGAATCGGGATTGAAGGCCAGCGCTGCCGATGTATTCCAGCACGAGATACCGGGCGGCCAGTATTCAAACCTGAAACCACAAGCCATAGCATTGGGCCTGGGCGATAAGTTTGAGCAGATAAAAGACACGTATGCTGTGGTGAATGATATGTTTGGCGACATTGTAAAAGTAACACCAAGCTCTAAAGTGGTGGGCGATATGGCGCAGTTTATGGTAGCCAACAACCTGACGCGTGAAGATGTGATGGAGAAGGGCGAAACCATTTCTTTCCCTGAATCGGTACAGCAATTCTTTATGGGTGAGATAGGCCAGCCCGAAGGTGGCTTTCCAGCAGACCTGCAACGCATCGTGCTGAAAGACAAAAAGCCTTTCAACGACAGGCCGAATAAACACCTGGCACCCATAGACTTTGATACAGAACTGGAAGCCTTCCGCGAACAGTTTAGCAAAGACCTGACGATACTCGATTTCCTGACGTATAAATTCTACCCGAAAGTATTTGAAGAAGGCTTTAACTTCTGGAAAGAATTTGGTGATGTATCGGTAGTGCCAACGCCTATCTTCCTGTTTGGCATGAAGCCGGGGCAGGATATAACGATAGAAATAGCAAAAGGTAAAACACTGCTGGTACGCCTGCTGAGCATAGGGCCTGTGGATGATAACGGTAAACGCACGGTGTTCTTCAAGCTGAACGGACAGACGCGCAACGTAGAGGTAATGGACAGGTCGGTAAAGGTGCAAAAGGTAGAGAACAAGAAAATAGACAAGGCAGATAATAACCAGATAGGTGCACCGCTGCAAGGCATGTTATCGAAACTGCTGGTGAACAAAGGCGATAAAGTGAAGAAGAACCAGCCACTGTTTGTGATAGAAGCCATGAAGATGGAAACCGTAGTTACCGCCCCTAACGATGGCGCGGTAGACTATATCCAACTGGCATCGGGCACACTGGTGAATACGCATGACCTTGTGCTTGCACTGGGTTAGTTGACTGTTGATTAGTTGACTCGTTCATTTATAAAAGAATAAAGCACCGCAATAGCGGTGCTTTTATATTATATATCGTTTTGTAGTTGTAATACTAATCAACCAATCAACTAACCCACCCATAGCGCAGCAGCTGTTTCCAGCCCTTCGGTATTATGCGTCAGTTCCGCAAGGCGTTCTATTACACGCTCTACCAAAGCATCGGGGCAGGAAGCGCCAGATGTTATCATGATGCGCAATGGTGTTTTATTGGGCAGGTAGTTTTCTGTTTCTATTTCTATATGCATATGCAGGTCGAAGTGGCTGATGCGCGTAGCAGAAATAAGGCAGTGCTCATCTTTAATGTAAAAAGTAGGCAGCTTCAGTTCGCACAGTTCTACCAGGTGAGAAGTGTTGGAGCTGTTATACCCACCTATTACAATGGCAATATCCGCCTCTGTTTCCAGCATGCCTTGCACAGCGCTTTGGTTATCGTTAGTAGCGTAGCAAAGTGTATCGCGGGTATCGGCAAAGTTGTCTGAAACGTTAGCCGGTTTGTAATGGTCCATTACCACTTGTTTCAGGTAGTCAGCAATGCCCTGCGTTTCGCTGGCCAGCATGGTAGTTTGGTTTACCACACCTATGCGTTGCAGGTCTTTATGTATATCAAAGCCTTCCGAATACTGTCCTTTAAAATCATTGTAAAATTGTTCCGCAGGTAAGGCGCCTGTTATGAACTTTGCCAGGTGCTGCGATTGCTCCATATCCTTCACCACCACCGTAGGTGTATTGGCCTTGCTATGTGAGAAGGTAGCCCTCGTTTCTTCATGGTTAGGCTTGCCATGCACTACTATCGTGTAGCCATCCTTGCCTATCTTTTCAGCACGGTTCCATACTTTTTCTACAAAGGGGCAGGTAGTTTCGTAGCGGCTGGGCTCTATGCCTTTATCGCGCAGTGTTTGTTCCAGTTCCAGCGTAGTGCCGAAGGCAGGTATGATAACAATGTCATCGCTCGTCAGTTCATCCCAGCCCATCAGCATTTTGCCCTTGGTGTCCATAATGAACTTTACCCCCATAGCCTGCAGGTCTGCATTCACCCCGGGGTTGTGTATCATTTCGCTCAGCAGGAACACGCGCTTATTCGGATTCTCGGCCACTGCACGGAATGCTATCTCTATGGCATTTTCCACCCCATAGCAAAAACCGAAGTGACGGGCAAGGATAAGCTGTAAAGACCCCGCATCCAGCACGGTGGGCGTAAAGTCTTTTTTCATCTTATCAGCTGCCTTGCGTTTTTGCTTGATAGCAGTAACTAATGAACTGCGATAATGTACGGGAACCTCAAACGACTTCATGACTATAATGCTGGTGCAAAGGTAGGTAATGCCCTGTTAATGAAATAATAATGCTTAACTACCTATCTTTTTGATGGTTACATCCATACCCGGTTTTACCTGCATCAGCCCGGTGGTGATAACGGTATCGCCGGCTTGCAACCCTTGTAATACTTCCACCTTATCGCTGGTGCGCTGGCCCAGTTTCACTACTACCATATCCGCTTTGCCATTCTTCACTACAGCTACTTTCTTGTCTTTAGTGGTGGGTATTACCGATTGTGACGGTATCAGGATGGCATCGGGAGCGCTTTGCAAAGGCACCACCACATTGGCAAAAGACCCTGCTACCAGCTTGCCATCAGGGTTGGGCACCATGGCACGTACTCTTACCGTCCGTGTAGCTACATTGGCACCGGGGTCTATGGCGGCTACCTTGCCAGCTAATGTATCTTGGCTACCTGTAACGGTAAAGAATACATCCTTGCCGGGCGATATAGAGCTGGAATATTGTTCCGGTATGGTGAAATCCATTTTTAATGGATGTGTTTGTTGCAGCGTAGTAATGAGTGTAGTAGGTGATACCACAGCACCCACACTTATATTACGGATGCCTATCGTTCCATCGAAAGGGGCCACTATTTTGGTAGACCTCAATTGCGCTTCTGCGAAGGCGATATCAGCCTCTATAGAGCTGATTTGTGTTTCCGTAGTTTCATAGTCCTGTTTGCTGATGCCGCCTATGTTCAGCAGTTCCTTCTGGCGCTCCAATATTTTTACCTGCAATTGCTTTTGGGCGCGCAGTTTCTGGATGTTTGCCCTGATGTCACCATCATATAGCTGCACCAGCGTTTGTCCTTTACGCACTTTACTGCCTTCCTTGAAAATAATAGCTGTAACGCGGCCCGATATTTCAGGGTGTATCTCCAGCTCTTCATTGGGCAACAAGGAACCGCTGACTGCATACGAACTGTTGAATGTAGTATGATTCACTATATAACCTTCGGCTGTAAGTTTATTAGGGCGACCGCCTTTTGCTTTCGATGCATCTTCTTTGTTGCCACAGCTACTTGCTAAAAGGGCTACAGAAAGAAAGGCAGTTGCTAATAGATTAGGATACGAGGTCATTGATAGCTTTATTTAATGAAATATTCAGAAATTGTGACAGCAAAGATATTGATATCTGCATTCAGGATATGCCGTGGGATAATCGTTATTCTATAAATAACTATAAGAAAAACTTAATTTTTTTAGCTGTAGCCATAACATTTTTGTTATTGTTTACATGGATTACGTCTGCTGACGGAAATGTAGCAGCGTATAGTGCTTATATATTTCAGCCATTGCAGCTACTTCGTACCAGCATTACACGCTATATACCTTTCTGCATAGGGGATGTGATATATGTGTGCTGGGTGTTGAGCATGATATATACAATAATCGTATGGCTGTATTTCTTGCTGACGTTAAACAAGAATTATCAGCGCTTTGGTATATCCTTCGTAAAGTTTGTAACCAATGTATGCCTTTTGTGCCTCTTCTTCATGATAGGCTGGGGCGGCAATTACTATAAGCAACCGTTGAAGGAAATATGGAAGCTTGATGAGAACGAGATAGCTGCAGATGATTCGTCGTTGATACGTTTTGACAAGTTTTTGATAACAAAAATGAACACTTATATCGGTGGGTATAAGGATTATTCATTCAAAAGGATGGAGCGGCTCTCATGGCAGCAGTATAAACAGTATACGGATTGCTACAATGATGCATCGGGCCTGAGGGTGAAGCATACCTTGTTTGGAAATATGATGCAATACATTGGTGTTCAGGGCTATTTCAATCCCTTTACGGGTGAGGCGCAGGTAAACCGCAACCTGCCCGATTTTATGCTACCCTTCGTTATTTCGCACGAAATGGCACACCAGGCAGGTATAGCAGCAGAAGATGATGCCAACCTGGTAGCCTATGCTTTGTGCGTAAAAAGCGGGGATTCTACCTTTCGTTATTCTGCCTACTTCAACCTGTGGCTGTATACACACAGCAGGCTAAAGATGCAAGATTCTGTACTGGCAAATGAGATGAAAACTATGGTAAACCCCGTATCCCTGGCGCACCTTGACACCCTGCGCGCGCAACGCATAAAATACCGGAGCATCTACAGCCGGTATGGCGCTAATATGTACGATCAGTACCTGAAGCTGAATAACCAGGAAGATGGCATAGAAAGCTACCAGAAAGCCAGTCTCAGCGCATGGATATGGGAACAGCAGCACGCCGCTGCCCCCGAAGAAAAGCTACACCTGCCTTAACCTTTATACTCTCCCCATACACCGCGCAGGGTATCGGCTATTTCGCCAAGCGTACACAGGTTTTCAACGGCATCTATTACGGCAGGCATCAGGTTTTCTGTAGTAGTAGCTTTTTCTTTTATGGCTTGTAGGCATTGTGCCGCTTTTGCTGCATCACGTTTAGCACGCAGGGCTTTCAGCTTTTCGCTCTGCACTACACGTATGCTATCATCTATCTTAAATACAGGCGTTACTTCCGTTTCTTTAGATGCAAACTTGTTGACACCTACAATGATCTTATCGCCTGTTTCTATGTCTTTGTTGTATTTATAAGCGCTGCGGGCTATCTCTTCCTGTATAAAACCTTGCTCTATAGCTTTTACTGCACCGCCCATCACATCTATTTTCTCTATCAGCTTCCAGGCGGCAGCTTCGACTTCATTGGTCAATTGTTCTACGTAGAAAGAGCCGGCCAATGGGTCAACGGTATTCGTTGCGCCGCTTTCGAAAGCTATTATCTGTTGCGTACGCAGTGCTATGGTCGCAGCTTCTTCTGTAGGTAGCGAAAGGGCTTCGTCATAACCATTGGTATGCAGCGACTGTGTACCACCCAATACAGCACTCAACGCCTGTAGCGATACGCGTACGATATTGTTCTTAGGTTGCTGTGCTGTCAGGGTGCTACCACCGGTCTGAGTGTGGAAGCGCAGCATTTGTGCCTTAGGGTCTGTAGCGCCTAGCTCTTGGGTAATACGCGCCCACATACGCCTTGCTGCACGAAACTTGGCTACCTCTTCAAAAATATCGTTATGCGCATTGAAGAAGAACGAAAGGCGCTGTGCGAACACATTGATATCCAACCCTTTTTCTATAGCTGCCTTCAGGTAGGCTTTGCCATTGGCAAGTGTAAAGGCCAGTTCCTGCACGGCATTGCTGCCCGCCTCGCGTATATGGTAACCCGATATGGATATGGTATTCCATTTAGGCACTTCCTTGCTGCAATACTCAAATATATCGGTAATGATACGCATAGAAGGCGCAGGCGGGTAGATGTACGTGCCCCGTGCTGCATATTCTTTCAATATATCGTTCTGGATGGTGCCTGATATTTTCTTAATATCAGCACCCTGCTTCTTAGCCAATGCTATATATAATGACAGCAGGATGAAACCAGTGGCGTTGATAGTCATTGAGGTAGATATGTCTTCCAGCTTAATACCTTTGAAGAGTATCTCCATATCTTCCAGTGAGTCGATAGCTACCCCCACTTTACCTACCTCACCTTCCGCCATTTCGTGGTCGGAATCATAACCTATCTGCGTAGGCAGGTCGAAGGCGACAGACAGCCCCATCACACCCTGGTTCAGCAGGTAGTGGTAGCGCTTGTTCGATTCTTCCGCCGTACTGAAGCCTGCATACTGGCGCATGGTCCACAGTTTATTGCGGTACATGGCAGCATGCACACCACGGGTAAAGGGAAATTCCCCGGGTTTTTCTGTCATCTGTACAGGCTCACAATACACCTGCTTTATTTCAATATTCGAATCGGTAATTATCTTTTTATCGCTCACTTAGTAGAAAATTATGGTAGTAAACGGTATTAATGTTGTGCGCCGTAAGACAGCACCATTTTAGCTTCTTCATTTATGATTTGCAGTGCCACTTCTGTAGGCATCACGCCGGGTTCAGACAGTACTGCATCTATGATGCGCATATGCAGGTCTTTGGCGGGGGCATCAGGCTTCAGTTGTTGTGCCAATGTGCCTATCATATTGATCTCCTGCTCCATTACACCGCGCACTGTATTCCACACATTGCTGGATACATATATCTGTTGAGAAAGGTTGTGTTCAAACTCTGCCTTGATGTTAAACACCAAAGCTTGTTGCAAATCTGCCACACTCATCCCCGACATGTAGATTCTTGGCACCAATTGCCTGGGGTTGATGCGCTCGATAAACAGCACCAATCTTTCGTATGCCTGCAATCTTAAACGCACGGTTATCTGCTGGTTGTCCTGGAGCAGGGCCAGTTGTTTACGCTTTATCTGGCTTACTAAAAATTTCTGCACTATAAGATAGCTGGAAATCAATACGATAAGGGCGGGTATGGTGTATTTGAGAATCTCTAATAATGTAAGCATGTGTACTATAAATTGCTACGCAAAATAAAGGGTTTTTTAGCGCGAATACTACTGTTGTGCAAATAATAAACGGGGCAAATAAAAGAAGAACCAGCGATGCTGGCACGATGTTTTAAGTAAAGAACTTGATTACTAAGATGGGGGTCTGGTAAATAAGGCAAGGGCCGGAATATAAATTCCAGCCCTTTGCTTTTTACATATGTTGCCATATTTCTACAATTCCCCGTTCAGGTTTGGTGTATAGTTATGGTTATAATATCTAAGTGGGCTGATTATCACTCGTTCTAGTTTTACGCTTTCTTTAAGCATAGTATAACAAAGCATGGCAGCATCTTTTCATAACTGTTATAAAACCTGAATGTTATGGAACAACAACCGTATAAAAAGCCAAATGATAAGGCCACGGAAATGAATACTTTGAGTGCCTGTATGAATAAGGCTTTGCAAGATGGATATACTGATAATTTCAAAGTTGTAGGGCAAGGCCTTTTTGCCCCGTCGACAGAAAAGAGCTATCGCCCCGAACAGGTACATGTAATAAACTTTTATCGTTTTGAAGGTGAATCAGACCCGAGCGATAATTCTATATTGTATGTGATAGAAACAGATGATGGCGTAAAAGGCATGCTGAATGATGCCTATGGTGCCTATGCAGATGAAGCTGTAAATAAATTTATGCGCCAGGTGGAAGACATGAATAAGAAGGTGATAAAAGAAGATAAACCGAATTAACAGCCCTGAAGCATCAAATAAAAAGGCGGCTAATTGCCGCCTTTTTATTTTCCATTTTCCGTTACCGGGAAAAACAATTTAAATGTTGCCCCCATTTGTAAGTGCCCATGGGCTACTATAAAGCCATCATGATTTACCATAATACGCTGGCAGATGGCAAGTCCTATGCCTTTGCCTTCATATTCCGAATCCTGCCCATGCAGGCGTTGGAACATCCTGAATATTTTTGATATATATTTATTGTCGAAGCCGATGCCATTATCTGATACCGTAATGCGGTAGAATTTTTTATCAACCAATTGCTGGTTGAAATGTGCCAGTTCTTCGCCATTGGTTATGTCCGACCGTATGGCTATGACAGGTTGCATCCCCGGGCGCGTAAATTTCAAAGCATTATCCAGCAGGCAACGAAACAGAATATTGAACTGGCGGCTATAACCGGGAACAACCGGCATTTTCTCTACGCGTATATCTGCGTTCTTACTCTTTATCTTTTCATCCAGCTCCTGCAAAACGGTGTTGACAACAAGATTTACATTCACCGGTTCTTTTCCGGCGTCGTCTGCCACCAGCGATGTCAGGTTTACCAGGTCTTGCACCAGGTCTTGCATGCGTGTGGCCGATGCTGTGATGCGGTCAACCGTTTTGCGCACTTCGGGGTTGTCATTGTTTTTCTCCAGTAGGTCCAGCCGCGTAAGGAACATCTTTATTTTCCTGAGCGGTTCTTGCAGGTCGTGCGATGCTGCAAAAGCTATTTGCTCCAGTTCAGCATGAGAGTTCTTAAGGTCCAGCAGCCTGTTCTGAAGCTCGTTTTGATATTCCTGCCTTTTTCTCAACTGCGTTATCATCAGAATGAAGAGGAAGACAGTAATAAGCCCGAATGTAGTAAGGAGGTATGTAATGAAAGTGTAAGTAAACTGCTGGTAATATTGTTTCTGCCTTAGGCTTTGTTGCAGTACATTTTTTTCCGTAGCCATCATTTGCTCTATATAGCGCAAACATTCCTTTTTCCGTTCCCTGCCCTCGTAGAAGAATGGAGATGGCGTGCTTTTTTTGGCCGTGTCGGTATAAGCAATATTGTTCTTAAAGGCTGTCAGGCGTAGAGATAGGGCGGTATTCAGCATTACCAGTATATTCTGTTGCTGTTTATTTTCGGCTGTTAGCTGGCGCAAATGGCTGTATGCAGGCCCTAGCGAGCGGATGCCTGCCTTATAATTAGTGATGTAGCCGGTATCTCTTGTAAGCATGTATCCGCTCTCCCGGATGTCTACATCCTTAATGATGTCTTCTATTGTGTACAGCTGCGTGATGACCTTGTTGGTATGGTCTACCGTAGCAGAATAATCACTCAGCGTGGTATACTGCCGTATCGAATAAAATGATAGTGCAGTCACTATCATAAACGATGCAATGAATGCTATAGTTATTATCCTGAATAATCTCATGGTTG
The DNA here is from genome assembly GCA_902168085.1 of uncultured Bacteroides sp. Taxonomy (GTDB): domain Bacteria; phylum Bacteroidota; class Bacteroidia; order Chitinophagales; family Chitinophagaceae; genus Polluticoccus. The sequence goes on along the minus strand of CABHOP010000022.1, from coordinate 13,847 downwards.
AATATTCCCCATTTCGTGGCGTAAATTCCTCGCGCTATGGGCTTTATAACATCCTGACAGATAACAACTGAAATAATATTTATCGGCTTTGGAATGTTAAGATGCCCGCAGATAAAGGCTTTTGCACTATCAGGCAGTAAAATACATTCTTTTCTGTAAAAAATGGCTTCAAGGTTGCATTAAGTAAGGTGTACCTCTTTAATTGATTGACCTATGATAGCACAGCAGCAAGTACAGAAACAACAGTTAAAAATTTTGCCTCAGCAAATACAATTGCTGAATTTGTTTTTCCTGAATACACAGGAGTTGCAAATGCGCATTGCTACCGAGCTGGAACAAAATCCTTTATTAGACACAAAGGATGCAGACGCAGATGACCTGGGTAAAGAAAAGACCGCAGATGAGGTGCAGGATTACCAGGATTGGGATGAATTCGGCTACGATGACCGCCCGGATTATAAACAGGAATACAGCAACTATTTTGATAGTGAAGCTACCCCCGAAAGGCCATTGGCTGCAGCGGTAGATTTCAGGGAAGATGCCAAGCAGCAATTGATGATGTATAAAGTGGACGAACAGGAAATGGATATCGCCATGTTCATCATAGACCTGCTGAATGATAAAGGCATGCTGGACAAAACTGCCGATGAAATAGCCGATGAATACTCATTTCAAAGTAAAGTATGGGTAGAGGCGGAAGATATAAAAAAGGGTATAGCATTGGTACAATCGCTAGACCCGGTAGGCTTGGGTGCCACGAGCATAAAAGAGTGTCTGTTGATGCAACTGCAACGCATGAACAAGGAAGATAGGAATGTGGTACTGGCTACGAAGCTTGTAAACAACCACTATGATGATCTTTTAAACCGCCAGTTTGATAAGATACACCACGTGCTGCGTGTAGATGATGAAAAACTGAAAGAAATACTGGCTTTGGTGGCGGGTCTTAAATTCCATCCCGTGTGCGAGAGTGCAGGCTCTTACGAACCTCGTCATACTATCATGCCCGATTATATCATTACCCGCAATGGAGATGATATACATGTAGCGCTCTGCTCATCAAAGTCAGATTCTGTTTTTGTCAACCAATCATTATACCAGCAACTGAATGAACAATGCAGTGCCAGGGATAAAAGCGGCAGCCAGTATATAAAAAGCAAACTACAGTCTGCCGAATGGTTTGTAAATGCAGTGAAGCAACGTGAAGATACCATGATGCGTATTATGAAATGTGTGGTAGACCTGCAACGTGAGTATTTTCATGATGGAGATATCATGAAGCTGAAGCCGATGGTACTGCGCAATATCGCCGACATTACCGGCCTCGACCTTTCAACCATTTCACGTATTACCAGCAATAAATATGCGGAAACGCACTTTGGCATGGTATATCTGAAAGACCTGTTTAGCGAAGGCATTGCCGATCAGAAAGGTCAGGTGGTGAGCAATAAAGTAATACAAACCATCATTCAGGAAATGATATCTAAAGAAGATAAACACAAGCCATATACTGACCAGCAGTTAATGGATATACTGTGCAAACAGGGGTATAATATCGCCCGCCGTACGGTAGCCAAATACAGGGAACAATTAAATATACCCGTAGCACAGATAAGGGCTGTATGGGCATAATCTTTTAATGGTATATTTGACTAAACCATATTCTGACACACACAAATACAGATAACCCATAAAAACATATGAGTAAAATACTGGTAGTAGATGATGATATAGATATGTGTACCCTGTTAACGCGCTTTCTTACACGTCATGGATATGAGGTGTCGAGTGCTAATAGTGGTAAGGCAGGTATTCAGTGGATGCAAAAACACGAGCCCGACCTGGTGCTGAGCGACTTTAGGCTGGAAGATATGACCGGGGCGGAATTGCTGACCAAAATAAAAGAAATGCACCCGCATGCACCTGTAATTATTATCACTGGCTATAGCGATGTAAAAGATGCGGTAGAAGTGATGAAGATGGGGGCTTATGATTATGTAACCAAACCCCTGTTTCCTGATGAAATATTGCTGACTATACGCAAGGCTCTTTCTGACGAAAATGCAGCGGTGGGGCCTGCACATTCTCCGGAAAGTAATGGCAGCGCTGTAGCTCCCCGTCAGCCTAAGCCCAAAGCCAAAAGTAGCAGCACTGAAAAATACATCTTCGGCAAAACACCTGAGTTTCAGAATATATTGAAGCAGATAGAGCTGGTAGCGCCTACCAATTTCAGCATCATTATATATGGAGAAAGCGGTAGCGGTAAAGAAGTGATTGCACAGCAGATACACGAGAAAAGTAAGCGTGCCGATAAACCGTTCATTGCTATTGACTGTGGTGCCTTGTCGAAAGAGCTGGCAGGCAGCGAATTGTTTGGCCATGAAAAAGGGGCGTTTACAGGCGCGATGGCTCAAAAAACGGGTAGCATGGAACTGGCCAATGGCGGAACCATCTTCCTGGATGAGATAGCTAATCTGTCATATGATATACAGGTATCACTGCTGCGTGCAGTGCAGGAACGTAAAATTAAAAGGGTAGGTGGGGTGAAAGATATAGAGCTGGATGTGCGCATCATTGTAGCCAGTAATGAAAGACTATGGGACGCTGCGAAAAATGGCAAATTCAGAGAAGACCTGTATCACCGCTTCAATGAGTTCAGTATAGAAGTGCCGCCATTAAGAGAACGCAGGGACGATATCATGCAATTTGCACAACATTTCCTTGCTATAACGAACCTGGAGCTGGGTAAAGATGTTCAAGGGTTCAGTAAAGAAGTAGAGGATATTTTTTACAACTACGTATGGCATGGCAATCTGCGGGAATTAAAAAATGTTGTGAAACGCGCTACGCTACTTACCGATGGGCCGATTGTAGAGGCTCGTTCGCTGCCGTTTGAGATTACCAACTATGCCAAACTGCAATTTGAAACTACAGGTACCAAAAGCGGGCAAAACGAGCCTGTAAAAGAAGAAAAGAAATTTGACTCGCTGGAACAGAAACTGAGAGCCGCGAATATGGATGCGGAATATGAGGTGATACTGGATGCACTCAAGCAATCAAACTTTAATAAAAGCAAGGCCGCAAAGCTTTTGAATATAGACCGTAAGACGCTGTATAATAAAATGAAGCAATACAATGCTTTTAAAGATGAATTATAAGTGAATACCCCCTTTTATGTAAAATGATAATAATGCAGACTGATAACCCTCAACATATTGTTCCTTTTAGCGAAAGCAAAGCCGATGCGATGTTACCACAAATCGTATTGAATGGTCCGTTTGCCATGTTGGTGGTTGATAAAGCAAGTAATGAAATCATCTATATCAACCCTCGCCTGACAGATGTATTAGGATATACGATGCAGGAGATTGAAGACCGTAAGTTAAAGTTTACCGATCTTGTGGAAGCCTATCAGGAAGGAAGGTTACTGGAACTCGCACGTCAATCAACAGCCAGTGGTGAGTGGTCTAAACAGTACGGACTACACAACCTGAAGCTGAAGGATGGAAGTGAGCAAATGTTTTTTGTATTTATCAATCCTGTTATAGTAAATGGCACCGCAGATGCTGCTCATTATCATGTAGTGCTATTGCCGGAGTATTCACAACAGAATTTACCATTTATATCTTTTGATTCCCGTGAGTTGTTTCTGGAACAACTTAATAACATTGGTTTCGGAACATTTGAGTGGATCATTGAAACAAACAAGGTTTATTGGTCTGATGGTATATACCGGATATATGAGGTAGATAGAAACACGACCGAGCTGTCTTATGAATTAGTGCAACAGTTCAGTCATCCGGACGATGCGCGCAAAGCCGCAACAATGGTGAAGCGTACCCTGGAAAGTGCACAGGATTATAACTTGCAGATGAAGATCATCACTGCCCGAAAGAATATAAAGTACATTAATGCCAGTGGTAGGCTGATAAAGGATAGAACAGGTAAACCGGTGAAGATGGTAGGCTGCGTGATGGATATTACACAGCAGAAACAAGTGGAGCAGAATCTGAGTAAGAATGTAAAGGAGCTGAACAAATCGAATAAAGAGCTGGAAGAGTTTGCCTATGTTGCCAGTCACGACCTGCAAGAGCCGCTGAGGAAAATAAGCACGTTTAGCGATCGCCTGAATGAGAAATACAAAGATGCATTGGAAGGTGATGGTGCCATGTACCTGGAACGCATCATAGCTTCGGCAGAAAATATGCGCTCGCTCATTCACAACCTGCTGGAGTTTTCGCGCGTGGCAAAAGACATGGAACCATTTATGTCTGTAAACCTGGCGCTGGTATTAAAGGAAGTAGCAGGCGATCTGGAACTGCCTATAGAAGAAACAGGGACAAAGGTTTTAAGTAATGGCTTGCCGGTGGTAGAGGCATCCTTCAGCCAGATGAAGCAATTGTTTACCAATGTCATTAATAATGCTATAAAATTCAGGAAGGAGAACAGGCCGCCTGTTATCACCATAGAAAGCAGCCTGTTGACGGAAGATGAAGCAGCCATTCATCATTTATCATTGTCAGATTCGTATTATAAAATACAGATAACAGATAATGGTATTGGCTTTGATGATGTGTATGCGACACGCATATTTCAGATTTTCCAGCGTTTACATGGCAAGTCTGAATATCCGGGATCAGGTATTGGCCTTGCTATCTGCAAAAAGATAATTGATAATCATCAGGGCATTATTTATGCAGAAAATATACCGGATCAGGGTGCTAGGTTTACCTTTATCATACCCGAAAAACAAAATTAACATTCATGCCGGGCGGACAAATAGTACGCATACTTATAATAGATGACGATCAGGATGATTTCATCATCACGGGCGATTATATAAAACATATACAGGGCTTATCTTCTGTTATCGACTGGTGTAATAATTATGACGATGCACTAAAGGCGATGATAGCAAAGAAGTATGACCTGTACTTCGTAGACTATCGTTTAGGTGCTAAATCCGGTGTGGACCTGCTGCACGACGCATTAGAGCATCAATGTGAAGAGCCCATCATCCTGCTAACGGGTAAAGGAAGCTATCATGTAGATATAGCAGCGATGGAATCCGGCGCGGTGGACTATCTTATAAAAACAGAGCTGAATGTAGAAAAGATGGAACGTAGTATTCGCTATGCTTTGGGCCGTGCTAAAACATTAAAAGCACTGAAGGCGAATGAGCGTAAATACAAAGGAATATTTGAACGCTCCAAAGACGTTATTTTTCTTGCAGACGAGAATTTGAATTTCATAGATGTAAATGATGCGATATCTACTTTATTGGGGTATACCCGGGAAGAAGCTTTGCAAATGAACCTGGCCGATATCGTGGAGCAGGCACAGCATAAGAAGTACCTGCAACAAGTACTTTCAATAAACAATGAGGTTGAAGACTGGGAAGTAAGCCTGCTGAACAAAAACAATGAACGCAAGTATTGTATCCTTACAGCCGCACAGGAAGAAGGTACAGAAGGCAAGATATATTTTCAGGGTATCATTCATGATATTACCAATCTAAAGAAAATAGAAAAAGCAAACCTGCGTGCAGAAAAGCTGGCGGCCACTGGAAGGCTGGTGCGTACACTGGCGCATGAGGTGCGAAACCCGCTGAATAATATTACACTATCTGTAGAGCAAATGCTGCAGGAAGCCGCAGCAGACAATATGTATCTTGATATTATAGACCGCAATAGTAAGCGCATTAATGATCTTATCAGTGAACTGTTAAGCTCTGCCCGCCCTGCAGAAATGGTAATGGACCAGCACATTCTTCAGAATATTATTGATGAAGTGGTGGGCATGGCTATGGACAGATTGACGTTGAAGAAAATAAAGCTGGACCTCAGTTATCCGGATGTGCCATTGATGCTGAATGCAGATAAGGAGAAGTTGAAAATTGCCCTGCTGAATATTATTATCAATGCTATAGAGGCGATGAAGGAACAAGAAGGGCAACTTATTGTTTCGCTTACAGATAGGCCGCACGCTTATGTTTTAAAGATAGCAGATAATGGTTGTGGCATCAGCGAAGAAAACATCACCCGTTTGTTTGAGCCGTATTTTACACAAAAAAGAAATGGCATGGGCCTGGGCCTTGCTGCTACGTTGAATATATTACAGGCGCATAATGCCAATATAGAAGTAGCCTCAACAGAAGGGGTAGGTACTACATTTACTATCGTATTTTCTACGGATGCTACATAGCCTATCTGTTAAAAGAGAATTTACCGGCATCTGCATTTTTTTTGCCCATTATCATATCCCTGATGATGGTTGCTGCTATTACGCTGAACACAATGCCATTTCCGCCAAAGCCAAGGGCAAAATAGGTATTAGGTAAAGATGGAATGGTGCCTATATAAGGCAGGCCATCTTTTGTAACAGCAAATGCCCCCGACCAGCTAAAGTCTGCTGTTATTTGTATATGGGGTAATTTTCTCGTGAATGTCTCTACCAGTTGTTCGGCTTTCTGTTTTGTACGGCTACTTCTTAATCGTGGATTGTAAAAGGCATCATCTTTACCACCTACCAATATCCTGTTCTTGTCAGTTACGCGAAAGTAGAGGTAAGGCATAGCTGTTTCCCATACCAGGCTGTTCTTATGCCAGAATTCTTCCGTATTCATAGGTTCTGATACCAAAGCATAAGTAGAATGTACTTCTGCTACTTTCTTTGGTATATACTGCAGCGATTCATAGCCTCCTGCCATTACCAGGTATTTCGCCTTTATATAACATCCGGTATTCGTCTGTAGTGTGGTGCCATTCTTTGTGCAGGTTATATGCTCTATTGTTGTATTGTCATAAACGGTTGCGCCGTTGGCTGTTGCATAGTTCAGCAATCCATGGGTAAGCTTATAGGCATCTATTTCCGCTCCATCTTTTGAAAGGATGGCGCCGGGTGCATCAAACCCGTATTTATCTGCTATATCATCTGGTTCCAGCCAGGTTACATCAAAGCCCTGTTTTTTGCGCAATAAGTATTCTTCTTTATGTGTTGTTGTATCCTTTTTATAACTGGCATACTGCAGGCTGCTTCTTACCCTGAAGTGTGCAGTAGTGTCTATATTTCTGCATATTTCCTGTATCGTATATATCGCTTCCCGGCACAATTTATACGCTTGTATCGCATCTTGTTTTGGCACCAGCTTTATCAGTTTACTAAGAGGTGTATCTATTTCGTATTGAAGCAATGCGGTACTGGCGGCAGTGCTGCCCATGCCTGCATGTCTGCGGTCTATCACGGTTACCTTATAGCCGCAGTCTGATAAATAATATGCTGCCAATGCACCGCTGATACCGGCACCAATAATGGCTATGTCTGTATGTTCATCTTTTTTTAAAGACGGAAATGTAGAAATAATACCGTTTTTGATGAGCCAGTAAGGTAGGTGGGAATGCAAATCCATAACAGCCGTAAAGTTTTGATTATTATATAAAAACGTATTCCATGGCACAATTGTTTTCAACACTTTTAAAAACCACTATTTATGAGATCTATTTTGTACATCATTGCCGTCATCCTAGTGATTAGTTGGATATTAGGCGTTTTTGTATACAGTGTAAAGGGCCTGATACACATATTGCTGGTACTGGCAGTTATATCATTACTGCTGGGTCTTATACGCAGGTCCTGATAAGTATCTGCTTATCCCAAAAGAAAGAGCTGCATCAAAGATGCAGCTCTAATATTTATACCAGGTAATCAATCAATTCTTTTATGCTACTCCAAATACACGTTGTTCCAGGTCTACAAAGCTGATGGGCTTTTCTATCACGGTGTATTTTGAAGCAGGTGGCATATTCGGTACTTGCGAATCGAATGCACTTACAAAGTTTATTTGCATGCCGGGATATTCATTTGCCAGGAAAGGGGCCAGTTTCCAACCTATACCATCCGGTAAATTATTGTCAAGGAAAACCATAGATGGATGTAATGTCTTGACGATATTCATACCGTCTTCAAGGGTATGCGCAATGTGTACATCATAATTTTTGCGCATCAGGTAACTTTTTAATAGCTGGCACAGGTCACTCTCATCATCTATTATCAATACGCTTCTTTGGTCCAACATAAGATAGGTTTTTATACTCATTAGATTTTTCTACCTCAAATACTTTATACTATATAACTCCCCCTATTCTTTATAAAAACCATGCCACAATTCATTTTATTAAATCAAAACGTTGATTGTCAGCATATTGTAAGACTACGCCGATATAGTGTGTCCTTCCATCCATAAGCTGCGGAGCGTGGCTACTGTTTTTAGCAGGCTTTCAAAGCTATTGGGCTTGGTGATGTATGAGTTGGCGCCTAGCTCATAGCAGCGGCGCATTTCCTGTTCATTGTGTGTAGTGCTGAATACTACTACCGGTATATTCTTATATGTATTGTGTTGCTTCAACTCTGTCAACACTTCCCTGCCATCCTTCTTAGGCATGTTCAGGTCCAGCATAATGAATCTGGGCAGTGTATTGCCGGTAGGGCCTTTGTTTTCAGCCAGGTAGTCAAAAAGTTCTATGCCGTTCTCTACAAAGCATAGCTTGTCTTTAAACCCGTTTTCTTCAAAAGCTGTTTGAAGTAAAAAACGGTCATCCGCATCATCCTCAGCTATCAATATAAATACTTCTTCCATGCTTGTTGGCTGTTTTTAAAGGTAGCTATTTCTTTGCAATTACTACACTTTCAATTGTCTATTGCCGGAATAAACGATTTTGGTATATGGGTAAAAAAAGAAACAGTTAGTTATACAATGTGTACTCATTTATCGCTGATAGGTTTATAAAGAGTGCAAATGTCGGTACAATCATTGTAACCGAAACCCTTAACTTCATTTATTAGAACATTTTAACGTTTTGAGATGGAAAGCATGCCTGATTACCTTAAGGTGAACCGCGAACTGTGGAATAAGCGTACCCACGTACATGTTAAGTCTGACTTTCATGAAATGGATGTTTTTAAAGCAGGGAAAACATCGCTGAAAGACATTGAGCTGGATTTGCTGGGCGAGATTGCCGATAAGGATATACTGCATCTGCAATGTCATTTTGGGCAGGACAGCTTGTCGCTGGCACGTATGGGGGCAAAAGTTACCGGTGTCGATTTTTCAGACCAGGCCATAGAAATAGCGCGCGGACTCACTGAGGAATTGCGGCTCGATGCAAAATTCGTATTGTCGGATGTGTATGCCTTGCCGGAAGTATTGAAGCAGTCGTTCGATATAGTGTACACCACATATGGTGTACTGGGCTGGCTGCCCGATATGGATAAGTGGGCACAGGTAGTAGCACACTTTTTAAAACCCGGGGGCAAATTGATATTGGTTGAATTTCACCCCGCAGTGTGGATGTTTGATAATGATTTTACCTACGTGCAGTACCCTTATTTCAATACGGAAACAATTGTAGAAACAGAAGCTGGCACCTATGCTGATAAATCTGCCGACATCAACCTTGCGGCAGTATCGTGGAATCATCCTTTGTCTGAGGTCTTCTCTGCTTTGCTGAAAGCAGGGTTGCAAATAGATCATTTCGGTGAGTATGAATATTCGCCGTATCCTTGCTTTAATAGCATTGTAGCAGGTGAAACCGGCAAGTACTATATTAAGGGCATGGAATGGAAGTTGCCGATGGTGTATTCAGTAATCGCATCTAAAAAATAAATGCCCCGGAAGAAGACAAGTGCCGCAGATGGATTCAGTGTTATCGATGCCTGGTTGAATGCTAAGGGCTTAAAACCTTTTGCCTTTCAGCAGGAAGCGTGGCAGCTATATGTGGAGGGGCTGAACGGTATTGTAAATGCGCCTACCGGTTTTGGTAAAACATATGCCGTATTCTTGGGGGTGTTGATCGACTACATCAATCATAACAAGGATTATACTTCCAAACGAAAGAACGGGTTGCAACTATTATGGATAACCCCCTTGCGTGCGTTGGCCAAAGATATAGGCCGCGCTATGGAGGAAGCGCTGGCTGAGTTGCAGATCCCGTGGCGGGTTGCAGTCCGCAATGGCGATACGCCCGTTAGCGAAAGACAGAAGCAAAAACAGCAAATGCCCGAAATACTCATCATCACTCCCGAGAGTTTGCATTTGCTTTTGGCATCTAAAAACTATCCGGCTTTGTTTGAAAGCCTGAAGTGTATAGCTGTAGATGAATGGCACGAACTGCTGGGTACCAAACGGGGTGTGCAGGTAGAACTGGCACTTTCAAACATAAAAGCCATACGCCATGCAAAGCAGAAAGAAGGTGTATACGATCCATTGCGCATCTGGGGTATTTCGGCTACCATAGGCAACCTGCAGGAGGCACTACATGTATTACTGGGTAATGAAAGCGAAAATGCGACTATCGTAAAAGCAGAATTGAACAAGCAAGTAGCCATTCATACAATATTGCCTGAAACGGTAGAGCGTTTTCCCTGGGCCGGGCACTTGGGATTGAAGATGATAAACCATGTGCTGCCTGTGATTTATAATAGCAATTCTACACTACTATTCACAAACGTCCGCTCGCAGGCAGAAATGTGGTACCAGGCTTTGCTCGATGCAGCACCAGACCTTGCAGGTGCTATGGCGCTGCACCATAGTGCCATAGAAAAAGATGTACGTGTGTGGGTGGAAGAGCAATTGCATAACGGCACACTAAAAGTGGTAGTATGTACTGCCAGTCTCGACCTCGGTGTCGACTTTCGTCCTGTAGATACCGTGATACAAGTAGGCAGCCCTAAAGGCATAGCACGCTTTATGCAACGTGCGGGGCGTAGCGGCCACGAACCTAATGCAGTGAGCAATATCTATTTTGTGCCCACACATTCGCTGGAAATAGTGGAGGCGGCTGCATTGCAGGAGGCTTATCACAAGCAGTATATAGAAAGCCGCTCACCGGTTATTCTTGCCTACGACGTATTGATACAATACATGGTAACCCGTGCAGTAGGGGAGGGCTTTGTAAGCGATGTGTTGTATAAAGAGGTAATATCGACCAACTGCTATCGCGACCTTACCCGCGATGAATGGAATTGGTTGCTTGCATTTATAACTAACGGTGGCGATCTGCTGAATAATTACGATGAATACCACAAAGTGGTGAATATCGATGGTGTCTATCGTGTTACCAGCCGCCGGGTAGCTATGCGCCACCGTTTGCATATAGGCACCATAGTAGGCGATGCACTGATGAAGGTGAAGTTTATGAGCGGGGGATATGTAGGTACGATAGAGGAATACTTTATATCGCGCCTTAACCCCGGCGATGTATTCATCCTTGCAGGACGGAAACTGGAACTGGTAATGACGCGGGATATGGTAGCCCATGTTCGCAAGTCGAATGCCAGGAAGGCCATCGTACCATCATGGCAGGGTGGTAGGTTGCCTTTGTCGGCAAACCTCGGAGAGGTGTTGAGGCAAACCTTCCAGAGGGCGGCCGTGACGCCACAGTCACATCCACTGTTGGCATTCCTCGAGCCCCTATTTGAAAAGCAACGTGAGCTATCTGCTATCCCAAGGGAGGATGAACTGCTGGTAGAACTGATAGATACTAAAGACGGCCATCACCTGTTCGTTTATCCTTTCGAGGGTAGGTTGGTGCACCAGTCTATGGCATCACTCCTGGCATACAGGCTATCGCAAATAACGCCTATCACCTTCTCTATAGCTATGAATGATTATGGTTTCGAGCTATTGAGCGATCAGCCCATACCTGTAACCGAAGAAAACATCATGTCGTTATTCAGCCCTGAAGGCTGGTATGCAGACCTGCAGCGTAGTGTAAACGCGGCAGAATTGGGCAAACGGAAGTTTCGTGATATAGCCGTGATCGCCGGCCTTGTGTTTCAGGGTATGCCCGGCGCTTATAAAAAACAGCGCCACCTGCAAAATTCCACCTCTCTTATATACGAAGTATTGGTGCAGAATGAGCCGACCCACTTATTATTACAACAAGCTTATAATGAAGTATTGGCCTATGAGGTGGAAGCAGAACGACTATACCGTTCTTTGCAGCGTATATATGACGGGCACATTATCATAGCCCGCCCCCAAAGCCTTACACCCTTCTGCTTCCCTATTAAAGTGGATAGCCTGCGCGAAGAATTGACCAGCGAGAAACTGGAAGACCGTATCCGCCGCATGCATGCCCAGCTCAATAAAGATTAGACTATAAGAGGTTGGTCTGTTTCTAATAACGTTTGCTACAGGTTATATATAGTCGTATCTTTATTGTCCTGCCTTATCGAAGCCCCCGTTTAGCGATGAAAATTAAATAGAGATTAAAAATATGCAGTGTAAAATTTGGAAGCTGTGAAATGTTTTCTACTTTTGCACTCCCAACGATAAAACAGCGGGGTTAGTTCTTAAGGTTTCGGTATCAAACGTTTATCAGGAAATAAAAAATCTGATAAAAGTTTTGGAGGAATGAAAAGGTTTCTTACCTTTGCACTCCCAACGAAAACGAGGGTAAGTTCTTAAGGTATTGAAGAGAGGCAAAAGGCAGGATGGCAGCGGGTTTGAGAGGTGGTGTTGAATGAATCTTGCGGGTTTATGAGAAAATAAAAAATCTCAAAAAAACTTTGCTGAATTGAAAAGAGTTGCTATCTTTGCGCTCCCTTAGCGAGAGAGAAAATAACGAAAGGGTAACAAACAGTTCTTTAAATAGTAAAATGGTGTAGCGATTAAGGCTTGGCAGTTCGTAACTGTGACACTGACAACAGGTATCAAAAGTGGTACCGATGATCTTTGATAAGGATGGGAAAACAACAGCAATAGAGATGAAGTTCTCTATGCAGGTAAAATTTTAGCGTAACTAATAATTAAGTTACACGTCTAATTTCCGAAAATAACGCAACTACGTTAGAGTCAAAAAATTAGTCAGTGTATCAAACAATCTTTACAATGGAGAGTTTGATCCTGGCTCAGGATGAACGCTAGCGGCAGGCTTAACACATGCAAGTCGAGGGGCAGCGCGGGTAGCAATACCTGGCGGCGACCGGCAAACGGGTGCGGAACACGTACGCAATCTGCCTCTGTCTGGGGAATAGCCCGAAGAAATTCGGATTAATACCCCATAATATATTTAGGTGGCATCATTTAGATATTAAAACTCCGGTGGACAGAGATGAGCGTGCGTCCCATTAGCTAGTTGGTAGGGTAACGGCCTACCAAGGCGACGATGGGTAGCTGGTGTGAGAGCACGACCAGCCACACGGGCACTGAGACACGGGCCCGACTCCTACGGGAGGCAGCAGTGAGGAATATTGGTCAATGGACGCAAGTCTGAACCAGCCATGCCGCGTGAAGGATGAAGGCCTTCTGGGTTGTAAACTTCTTTTATCAGGGAAGAAAATTACGGTTTCTACTGTAACCGACGGTACCTGAGGAATAAGCACCGGCTAACTCCGTGCCAGCAGCCGCGGTAATACGGAGGGTGCAAGCGTTATCCGGATTCACTGGGTTTAAAGGGTGTGTAGGCGGATATTTAAGTCAGTGGTGAAATCTCCGGGCTCAACCCGGAAACTGCCATTGATACTATTTATCTTGAATACTGTTGAGGTAGGCGGAATATATCATGTAGCGGTGAAATGCTTAGATATGATATAGAACACCGATTGCGAAGGCAGCTTACTAAGCAGTTATTGACGCTGAGGCACGAAAGCGTGGGGATCAAACAGGATTAGATACCCTGGTAGTCCACGCCCTAAACGATGATTACTCGACATACGCGATACACAGTGTGTGTCTGAGCGAAAGCATTAAGTAATCCACCTGGGAAGTACGTCCTGTCTCTTATACACATCTCCGAGCCCACGAGACTCCTGAGCATCTCGTATGCCGTCTTCTGCTTGAAAAAAAA
>CABHOP010000021.1 GCA_902168085.1 uncultured Bacteroides sp. | reverse complement strand
CTGGGTTTGGAACCATCGTTAATTAAAAAAATATTCGCGGTATTCATGATATTGATAGCCGTGAAATACCTGTTTTTTGACAAATAAAATTTATGGCACGCACAAAGATCAAGGACATCCTTAACAGCGACAAGACAGATTATTCGGTAACCATCAAAGGCTGGGTACGATCGTTTCGTAATAACCAGTTTATAGCCATGAATGATGGCAGCTGCCTGAATAACCTGCAAGCTGTGATAGACCTGGGCACAGACGAAGCCATAGTAAAACGCATTACTACCGGTGCTGCACTGAGCATCAACGGTACCGTAGTAGCATCCCTGGGTAAAGGGCAGAAAGTAGAAATAAAAGCAGACAGCGTAGAAATACTGGGTGATTGTGACAACGAAAAATACCCCCTGCAACTGAAGAACAGGCCCAGCCTGGAATACCTGCGCGAGATAGCACACCTGCGTTTCCGCACCAATACATTTGGTGCCGTATTTCGCGTGCGCCATACGCTGGCCTATGCTATACATAAGTTCTTTCACGAGCGTGGCTTTGTATATATGCACACGCCCATCATCACCGCGAGTGATGCAGAAGGTGCGGGTGAAATGTTTCGTGTAACTACATTGCCATTTGACGGTACGCCGCGCAAGGAAGATGGTACGGTAGACTATGCTGAAGACTTCTTTGGCCGCAGCACGAACCTGACGGTGAGCGGGCAGTTGGAAGGTGAACTGGCAGCTATGGCTTTTGGCGAGATATACACCTTTGGCCCTACCTTCCGTGCAGAGAACAGCAATACGGCGCGCCACCTGGCAGAGTTCTGGATGATAGAACCGGAAGTAGCCTTTGCAGACCTGAAGGATAACATGGACCTGGCAGAAGACTTTATACAGTATGTAATAAAGTATGCGCTGGAAAACTGCCGTGAAGACCTGGAGTTCCTGCAAACGCGCCTGCAGGATGAAGAGAAGCAAAAGTCACAGAACGAGCGCAGCGAAATGGCGCTGATAGAGAAGCTGGAATTTGTACTGGCCAATAAGTTTGAACGCATTACCTATACACAGGCTATAGATATACTGCTGGATTCACCGGCGTACAAGAAGAAAAAATTTCTGTACGAGGTGAAATGGGGTATAGACATGCAGAGCGAGCATGAGCGCTACCTGGTAGAGAAGCATTTTAAGAAACCGGTTATCGTAACGGACTATCCGAAAGACATCAAATCGTTCTACATGCGGATGAATGAAGATGGCAAGACGGTAGCGGCGATGGATATACTGGCACCGGGCATCGGTGAGATAGTAGGCGGATCGCAAAGGGAAGAGCGCTATGAGCTGCTGGTGCAGCGTATGGAAGAAATGGGTGTTCCGGTGGAAGAGATGTCATGGTTCCTGGATACGCGCCGCTTTGGTAGTGCGCCACATGCGGGCTTTGGCCTGGGCTTTGAAAGGCTGGTACTGTTTGTAACCGGTATGACGAATATACGCGACGTGATACCTTTCCCGAGGACGCCGAAGAATGCGGAGTTTTAGCGCCTCCCAGCCTCCCCCAAGGGGAGGTGTAATAATATGAGAAGCCACTCGTGAGAGTGGCTTCTGTCATTTTTATGAATGACGGGCGTCACGGTTTTTGGCTGTATGAAATATTATGTTTGTAATGATGCGGCAATGTAACCATGCGTAGTATCTGGAAACTAATAATAGTATGCATTTTATGCATAGGCATTGCAACAGGTATTGCTTTTGTCATTCAATATTTTAAAACCTGAATGTTATGAAACAAAACGTTGGTGCTACGGATAAGATCATCCGCATTTTATTGGCTATAGTATTTGCGGCCTTGTATTTTACCAATGTGGTAACAGGCACATTTGGCATTGTGCTGCTGGTGCTGGCTGTTGTATTTGCAGCCACAGCATTGGTAGGGTTTTGCCCGCTGTATGCTTTATTCGGATTGAATACATGCCCTGTTAAGAAAACACGGTCTTGATGACCTCCTACAGTAAAGCGGCGGATGTTACATCCGCCGCTTTTTACGTTTTATTGCTTCGTAATCTTGCTATTGAGTTTTTCCCCATTGGGTAGGGTGAGTTGCAGTATATAAGTGCCGGCTGCCAGGGTATGGGTGCTGATGGTGGCAGTGGATTGCTGCGACGTTGTGCTTATAGCCGGTCTGCCTGTTACATCAAATAATTGTATTGTTGTGGCGGGTTGGATGCCTTCGATGGTGATATTGTTTGATGTAGGGTTGGGGTATATTTTGATGCCATTGAGCAAGGTGGTGTTATCGATACCGGTGGTGTTTATTTGAACTACAATACAATTGCTTTTGGCAGTAGCGGGTGAAGGGCAACGATAGTTGCTGGTCATTACCACGCAGATAGTATCTGCATTGGCAAGGCTCGGTGAACCCCATGTATTGCTGAGAGCGCCTATTACATCTGCATTGTTGCGCTTCCACTGATATACAGGTTTGGTACCGCCATTAACGGGCGTGGCATTGAAGGTGATCATTTCGCCGCCATTAACAGGGGTATTGGGTGTGGCTGCAATACTTACCGATGGGGTGAGCCATGGCAGCACCGTAATGGGTATGCGATTGCTGGTATCGGTATAAGGGTCGGCACAGACGCCGGTGGTGGTCATGGTGCAATAAAAGATGTCTTTATCGGCAGCTGTATTGGTAACATAAGAAGTGGTGGTAGCCGATGGTATGGCTATGTTGTTTTTATACCACTGGTATTGCGGGGCGGGGCCACCGTTGGTGGGTGTGCCTACGAGTGTAAGGCGTGCGCCCTGGCAAATGGTATCGGAAGGGGATGGGTAGATGCCTACATTAGGTGCGGTGATGACAGCCACGTTGATGGTGTCTTCAACAGAAGCGCAACCATTATCGATAGCCCTTACCGTGTAACTGCCTGCATGGCTACTATTGGCATTGTTGATGGTTGGGTTTTGCGTAAGTGTTGAGAAGCCGGCCGGACCATTCCAGATATAAGTGACCCCCGGTGTGCTGGTGGCTGTAAGGCTTAGCGGTTGGCCGATGCATACGGGTGAGTTGGCCGTGGTAACTGGCCTGGGTGGTATGGCCGTTACTATTACGGGAACGGTATCTTTTATACTGCAGCCATTGAGTGTAGCGGTTATGTAATAATCGCCTGAAGCAATGGGTTGTGCATTGGTGATGGCGGGTGCCTGCAGTGCGGATGCAAATGTATTAGGGCCCGTCCAGCTATAAGTAACACCGGAAGATGAGCTATTGGCACTAAGTGTAAGTGTGCTATTGGCACAGATGGGGCTGTTGGTGCCGGTGGTGAAGGTGGCGGGTTTAGGATTCACAGAGATATTAACTGTGTCGTATGCATAACATGTTCCATTGTAGGAAACTATTACAGAGTATCCGCCCGTATGCAAGCTTTGTGCATTGGTAATAAACGTGTCACGACTTGATGATGCAAAGCTATTGGGGCCTGTCCAGTTAAATGAAGTGACTGCGCCCAATGCTGTTAATGAAAGCTTTAGGGTGTCGCCTTCGCAAGCGGGACTGGATGTTGTTAGTTTTAAAGCATTATCGCCGTTTACAACGGCAACATAGGTAGTATCTTTTGCAATGCAGCCAAAGAGTTTAGCGGTCACCACATAGTTGCCGGACATAGCCGTGGTGGCATTAGCTATAGTGTCATTTTGTGTATTTGCTTTATAAGCTGCGGGGCCAGACCAATGATAAGTAGTATTAGTAGCAGGTGTTGCCAATGCGTTTAAACGAATAGTTTGCCCGGGGCATACTGCTGTGTCTGCATTAGCTATCACCTGGGGGCGTACTGTGCCGATGCTTATATAATGGCTTGGTAAAGAGCTATCGACAGGGTTAGACGATAATATTCTAATACGATACGAATCCCCGGGTGCAATGGTAGTAGGTACTACACAATTTATACTACCGGCTGTAGTGGCGCTAATATTTCCTATGGTGGTAGTGCCGGAAGAAAAATTACCGGATGCATTTGAAAGTTGAACACTAAAATTATTGCTACTTGTAAAAGTTCTCCTGAAAATAGTATAAGGGACTTGGAATGTATCTCCTGCGCAAATAATACTATCTCTAAAATTGATATTAATGCCACCTAATGGTTCGATAACAATGGAATCAATATAATAATACGCTGGAAAAGAACCTGTGTTGGGTGTGTCGATAATAAAATTTGTATGGGAACCAAATGCTGTTATCGCTATGTTATCATAGGCAGAATCTGCTCTGAAAGTATCAGCAACTCGTAGCCATGTTGTTTGATCACTTATGGTGCCGTATTTTGAAAAAGACACCTTTGGAGTCATATCTGCTATTATATACGGACTAAGCGCAAGAGGTTGCCCTTGATAAAAATGTAAACCTAATGCATCGATAGCGAACATAGATGAATCTGCCAA
Organism: uncultured Bacteroides sp.; assembly: GCA_902168085.1. Classification (GTDB taxonomy): domain Bacteria; phylum Bacteroidota; class Bacteroidia; order Chitinophagales; family Chitinophagaceae; genus Polluticoccus. The sequence goes on along the minus strand of CABHOP010000021.1, from coordinate 3,222 downwards.
TGATACCGAAAAAGATATTTCATAGACCTGCCCAATACTCAAAGGCAGTATTTGTCTTGTAATACCTTCTCTCATAGATGGACCTATAGCGATACCAAACCCGATATAACCATTTCCACTAGCGGCTGCCTGAGTGCCTACGGAATTATTTGGAACACCTGCGGCGCTAGACCCACAAACATTGAAATAATCTGCAGTGCCACTGTATTCAGCCCAACCAATACATCTGTTTACTTGGCTAACATTGGTGGGACATGTTGAATAATACTCAAAATCTCCATTAGGTACCATGTTTTGTGCGTGTGCGCAAATGGATGCCAGGCATAGCATGAGGATGGGTAAGAGGTTTTTCATAGGTTTAGGAAAATATGTATAAAAATAATGCATTTAAAAAGGTGCAGAGGCAGGCAGGCGTGTTTTTAATGCCTTTTTCATCCCCCCATATCTTTTTTCAAGAAGTGCCCAGAAAATATTAACTTTTCATTTCTTTAGTTATATTTACGCTAATAAGCAGCGAAAACCTGATATGAATAAAAAGACTTTACCATTCCTGATACTGCTGGCCGTTTTGTTTACAGTTGCCTATACATCCTGTAAAAAAGCAGATGAAGTGAAGGCTCCCGCAGAAAGTGATGCATATTTTCCGCTGGAGAAAGGTAAATACGTGATATACAATGTAGACTCAACCATATGGGATGATACCAACTGTGTAAAGATCATACGCCGTTACCAGACGATGTACACGGTAGTAGATACCTTCACAGATGGGCAGGGCCGTATGTCTTACCGCGTGGATGTGCGCATACGTAAGCGTGCTACAGACCCATGGCAGCAACAATCGGTAATGTATGCTACCAATACGGGGCAGGAGCTGGAGCTGACGTATGATGAACTGCACTTTATAAAAATGGTATACCCCATATCTGAAAACCGCACCTGGGAAGGCAATGCCTATATAGATGCCCGTGACCCTAAACTGGCATACCTGGGCGGCTGGGATTACCGTTATGTAAATGTGGACCAGGAATATGACAATGGTGCCGTGAAATACCAGAACACGGTGACGGTGATGCAGATAGATGAAAGCAGGAATGACCCTGAAACACAACCCGATGATAATGCTACCCGCACCTATGGTAAAGAAGTATTTGCCAAAGGCATCGGCATGGTGTACAGGGAATTTTACTACTGGACCTATGATGCCAGTGCCAAGAATAACAACGACGTGAACAACCCTGAAAGGTGCCTGAAAGGCCTGGGTGTTGTGATGCGCGCTGTGGACCATAACTAATTTAGACCTATGGATGGTTTGCGAAGGGTATTGTGTGGATGGATGTGTGTGCTGGCCCTGCATGGGACTGCCCAGGTGCCCGCGCAAAATGCTTTTCGCGTAGTTTACAAAGACAAAGCCGGTTCCCCTGCTGCCAATTTATCTCCGCGTGCGCTGGAAAGGCGTACCAATCAAGGTATTGCTTTAGACAGTACCGATAAGCCGGTTTCCCCTACTTATATAGCCAATACGCTGAGCCTGACGGAAGGCAAGCTGCACCTGACATCGAGGTGGCTGAACTATGCGGTAATATTACTTACCGATTCGAGCAAGATACTGGCGCTGGCCGGTGAGCCGTATATAGATACCATTATAAGAGTGGGTTATTATTCCCCCGGCTTATATAAAATGACGGGTGAGGATGAAGCGCCGGGCAATACACCATTTACTACTGCAAAAACAACCGGTGGCGAGGCATACTACGGTGCCACTTATACCCAAACCAAGATGGTAAACGGTGACTACCTGCACGACCGCGGTTATAAAGGTGAGGGCATGCTGATAGCCATACTGGACGACGGGTATTACCAGGTGAATACGAACCGTTTTTTTGATAGTTTGCGAACTTCCGGACGCATAGTGGATGCGCATAATTTTGTAAAGAATACGGATGATGTGTATGATGCATCGGAGCATGGTACTCAATGCCTATCTACCATGGCGGCTTATGTGCCGGGTGAATATGTAGGTGCGGCACCACTGGCCAGCTATGCGCTATATGTAACGGAAAAGCTACCGGAAGACCAGCCGTTGGAAATGGATAACCTGGTAGCTGCGCTGGAACGTGCAGATAGTGTGGGTGCAGATGTTATCAGTGCTTCCATAGGATATAATGGTATGGTGCCTGCATTCCCTTCCGTAACGCTGGCAGAGATAGACGGGAAAACGACTGTAGCCGCTAAGGGTGTAAACATGGCTAATAACAAAGGCATGTTTTGCGTAATGACGGCAGGCAATGATGGTGCATCGCCCTGGAAGAAAATACTGACACCCGGAGATGCAGATAGTGCGCTGACCGTAGGTTGGGTTGACGAGAATAGAGTACCAGATGCCCAAAGTGGTTACGGCCCTAATGCCGGTGGCAGGCGCAAACCGGATGTGTGCTTATTAGGTTCAAGTGTAAGTATAATTGGCAATGGTATCATAACCTTCTCATCAGGCACTTCCTTTTCTACGCCGCAGATGGCGGGGTGGGCTGCCTGCCTGCTGCAAGCCAGCAGTAAAAATACCAGTATGTATACACTGCGGACGGCGGTGCATAAAAGTGCCCACCTGTATGATACGCCGGATGATAACCAACTGGGATACGGTGTGCCTGATTTTTATAAAGCATCTGAAATACTGGGCCTGAAAGACACGCCTGCAGGTGGTGACGGCAACAGCCAATGGGTAATATTGCGTACCAACCCCGTGCAGCAACAACTGGATATGGCCATAACACTACCGCAAAATGGTGATGTGCAAATAGGCATAACGGATGTGAGCGGTAAGCTGATATACAAGACGACGCAAAGACTACAGAAAGGTGAACAACGTGTAATGATAGACATGCCACAAGTGACACCGGGCATATACTTTGTGAAAGTGATAGCGGGTGACCAACGCCATACCGCCAAAATAATAAAGCGCTAATCTTCCTTTTTTATTACTGCAATGAACATGCTATCGGCCTTGAGAGAGATGCCGTTGATGAGTTGTGTTTCCTGTAGCTTCAATGTATTATCGCTATTGAGGAGGTGCGCTACTACCGCTTCATTTTCCTGCTGAAAGACGGAGCAGGTGATGTAGTAGAACGTACCGCCGGGCTTTAAATACGTAACTGCATTGGGGGCTATCTGCAGTTGCAATGCATTTATTTCATCGAGCATGTGCGGGCCGAAGAAGTATAACTG
>CABHOP010000020.1 GCA_902168085.1 uncultured Bacteroides sp. | reverse complement strand
CACTGGACGGAAAGAAAGGTGCAGCCTGTTGTAAGATGCAGGGGCGGTGCCTGTTTTTAGGTACCAATGATGGATGCAAAATATATAAGCAGCGGCCATTGGGCTGTAGTTCATTTCCAACCGTACCTGCAGATTTAAAGTTGGTAAGAAATTGCGGCTATTACTGGGATGCGCAGGGTTAGGAATATAGTGCGCTTTATAATTGTAGAGATCGTGTTTTTTATAGCAGCTATAGCCCTGTTTGCCTGGGGTATAGCTGCTATTTTTCTAATGAAGTATTAGAGATGTTATGGAAATACAAATTCGTGTTCATCACAACCCTTTATACTTACATCTGTAGTGCGGATTGTTGGGTAAAGTACATAGCCCTCACTTTGTTCAGCTTTCAAGCCATATACACCTTTCGGTAGTTTAAATTCATTGAATTTTTTGCCAGGTATCACATCTTTTAAGGCTCCATTTATATACACACGGTATGTATTGTTGCTGTTATTCGTAAACCGTATGGTGCCTTCGGTGCAATTGTCCTTTGTCGTTTCATCTTTGGTGCAGGCCGTAACAAATAACACGGCTGCAGCTAATAGGTATCTTACTTTCATGTGAATATTTTTGCAAGTATAATAACATCTACCGTGCCAAACAACCGTGAAATACACGGGACTACACTCTTAAAATTCTGTTATCAGTTATGCAGTGCAGCATTCGTTTTCTACATTAGCACTACTAAAACAAACAACCATGTTAAAAGATGTATCAATTTGGATTGGCAGCGTAAATGATAAGGTAGTATCGCTGACAGTAGAGGGAAACCCTTATGCTGCTGCATCGGTCACAGACCTTGTAGAGCAAAACCCTGAAGTATTTTCACTGGTACAAAACCCAAACGGACAAACAGACCTGGCATTTAAAATCACCAGCACAATAACGAATGTTATCGGTCAATTTAAACAGTCGGTGGACTTACAACAGTATGGTGCACAAAGTTGGGACTATGTAGGTGGCCAGCCTAAAACACGTTGTCCGCAATGCCCTTAAGCAAGGCATATAGGATAGCTTCATACACCATCCTTGTTGAGATCGTGTTGAATATTGCCATACGCTACAGCTCTAAACCGGTGTACGTGTATGGCAATATTGCATGCCTTATTTTGCTTTCTGCAGTATGCATACTTATCACTAAAGGGCTTGCACGTTCAGTGGCTATTGCTACATGCGTTGTAATGGCAGGCATTCTTGCAGATACGGCTTTATTTGTCCCTTATCTTTTTCAGGTCAATGACTGGCTATTTCTCTTAGCAGCTGTAATGGCAGGTATTGCCTATGCTTACCGGCAAAAGGTAAAGCCAGCAGTTACGGTACCGGCGATACTGCTATTGTTATCTATACCGGTTAAACTTGCTACGCAAAACAGCTTTGCAGAATGGGATGGCAGAAGTATTTACTACATTGGCGATGCAGGCACACACCTACTTTTTGCGGCTGCAATTATGGCTGCAATGCTGTATCGTTTGCCCTATATGCCTATCCTGCTTTTTGCCTGCACCATTATAAATTTCAGAGATAATATTTCCGGTGATCCTTATTCTTTTCATTGGGGTGAAGCTGCTGTACTGGCTATTGTATGCATCAACCTGTTATGGTGGTGGCTTCGCAGCAGGTACGCACATACCGATGAACGCAAACGGCTGTTTACGCACATCATAATAGCCTATCACCTGCTGATAGCAGGGGCGCTTTATATATTCCGTTGAGTGCTATTTTTCTTTTCCAGGTAGCGTGCTGTAGCTTCCAGTACTTCATTATTGCTCTGTACTACATCTTCCAGGTGTTCTACCCGTTTTGCCAGTTTCCGGTACCGGTAAAAGCACAGCAGACCGATGGATAGAATTGCATACGTTACAATGTAAAAAGTGGTTTCATCCACTTGTGATAATGGGGGCATAGATGGTGATTTTCCGTGCAATAAATATAAGTGAATGTTACATGCGCGTTACCGTGAAAAATACCCTATTCGGTAGTTTCACTGTCATTTTCCAACGCCTTAATAATTTTCAAAAGTGATTGCTGGTGATTTGTAAATAGCTCAATCTGTCTATCAGAAAGGTTTTTGGCGTTTTCACGCTTCAATTTTTTCTCTATGAGTTGCAGGGATTTTTCTGCTGCAATCCGTAGTTCCTTATCCTCATCTTTTAGTACAGGCTTATCCTCTAAAAGCACGTCCACATTCACTTTCAGCACATCAGCTATCTGCTGTACAAAGCCGTCATCCAGCCTTTGGGCTTTGAGTTTTGAATATAGAGCCTGTAAGGTTATTCCAAGCCCATCTGCAAGATCCGTCAAAAAAATTTTTTTGCCGTTTATCTTGATGTTTTTCAATCTGTTACGTAACGTTTCGCCTTTCATTAAACAGAAAATTGAACAAAATATTTGTTTAATTAAACAGTTATTGTTTAATATTGTGTTTAATACCGCTACAGCTACTGCCAATGGCTAAAGCAGGTTGCCAAAAAAATGCAGATATGATTTTCTTTCAATCACAGATATTAAACTTAATGGGCGTAACAACACAACGCCCGTTAATAGGCGCGCTGAAAACGCGTTTATTTCTCTGCATAAGGCACACTGGTTTACTGATTGGCAATTTTTCTGGTAAACGGTATTGAAAGCGTAAGGGTGACAGCCCTTGCGCTTTTCTTTTTTAACCCCGAAAGATAGGAAAAAACGATGATACAACTTACTGAACACGAAGCGGCTGTATTATCGAATGCATTAGCCAGGTCACGGGCCGCAAAATGTGTGCAGGTACGTAAACCCAATAAAAATGCCAATCGGTCGGGGGTAGCACAAAAGAAACTGTTAAAGCTGGTAAGAACGTATGCGGGGCGCGGTTTTGCGCATTTTGTTAAATCCTAAAAAAACAATAATACCGAAATGAGTAAAACTACCATTTACATCGCCTCCAGCTGGAAACACCAGCATGCAGTAGAGCTGCTCACTAATGTGCTAAGGCAGCATGGGTACACAGTGTTAAGCTTTATAGAAAACAATTACGGTGAGGGCCATGCTGCAACAAAGCTGGCACCATTTGAAGAATGGGTAAATACATCAGCTGCAGAGCAAGCGTTTAAATACGATACATCAGCTGCATGTAATTCAGATGTAACCATTTACATGGGTGGATCCGGTAAAGACGCAATTGCAGAGGCTACAATGTGCTGGTGTCATCATAAAACACTGCTTGGGCTTTCATCACCTGCAGAGGACATAGGGTTAATGCGGAAAATGTTTCACCAATGGTTTGACAGATGGCCTGACTTGATAGAATACCTCTGTAAAAATCACCCTTCCAAATAGTTCATTTTTAAAACCGCTCATAATGGTAACACAACAAAAAAAGACCGCTGCAAAGAAAGCAGCAACGTCCAAAAATGCTGCACCTGATCAGCATGGCATGCCGGTACCACCACCTGCAGCAAACATCATTTTTACCGGTACTTCATTGGTAGGTATGCCCGTGCAGTATCACCCCAACGGGTACGAAAATATGCTGCAGGATGTGTTAGCAGCACAGGTATTGGGTGAGCCTACGCCGGATGGTTTGGTGCCGGTGGTAGTGATAAAGAAAGAAGACGATAAAGCCGTACCGGTATTCCGTACAGCAGCTTTTGGCCCAAAGGATCACGGTACTGCCTACATCCAAACATTGGGCATACTCATTTCCGTAGAAACTGCGGAAAAACTACAACAGATAGCAGCTGCCAGTGCTGCAGCAAAAGACAATTCATAGGTGGGTTGTTGGTGTTCACACGCGGGGCGGTGTTGCGCCGCTCCGCTCTTTAAAAAATGCATTTATTCTTAACAATTAAACACGATAACACAATGAAAAAAGTCCTTATTACAACAGCCCATCGCGGTGTATGGTATGCAGAAGTAGCAGAAGATGCAGACCTCACGCAAAAAATGCTTACCAACCTAAAAAATTGCCGTATGGCTATCCGTTGGGGTACTACCCGCGGCCTGCAGGAGTTATGCGAAGTAGGTCCAAACGGAGACTCGCGTATTTCAGCAGTATCTGATATACCGGTACTGCATGATGTTACTGCAGTATTTGCTATCACAGATAAAGCAGCTGAAGCATGGAACAACCACAAATAAAAGAGTTCCTGACATATGCCGATGTGGTAAGATCAGGGGCCTGCCTGGATGGTGTAATAGAAGCGTGTAAAGAGCATGGTACCTGGTTTGGAAAGACAGATGATCTGCTGCAGGTATTCGGTACCGATAACGGATACTTAACTCATGCAGCAGGAATAAACGGCTACGGCTACGGCTACGGCTACGGCTACGGCAACGGCAACGGCAACGGCGACGGCGACGGCAACGGCTACGGCGACGGCTACGGCTACGGCTACGGCGACGGCTACGGCAACGGCTCCGGCGACGGCTACGGCAACGGCTCCGGCGACGGCGACGGTGGAATGTAATAGATAGTTACGGGGCGGTGTTGCGCCGCTCCGCTCTTTAAAAACAATATCGTTTACAATAAAAAATGTGCCATGTTAAAAGAAGCAATCAAACAGTCAAAGCTATATGCGAAAAGTATCGTTAGGGTTCAAAACCCTGAAAAGCCTACAAGAAATGAAAGGCTGGCATTGTCTACAGTAGCCGGCGATTATATGGCTGGTTACAAAGCAGCCTTAGCAAAAATGAAAGAAACCACTACCAATGAAAAGGAAACACACTGATTTTTTAACCTGGTTAGCTGTAGGCACTGGCATAGCATATACGGTTTCGATCCTGCTATACGTGCATAGCTGCATTAACCATTAAAAACATCCCCATCTTATGAGCGATCGTTATTCTTATGAGGCAATGTACCATGATTGGAGCATAGTGCGCCAGCAGTTGAAACGCGCGCGGTTGGCACATGAGCTAACCCTGTTTAGCAATCCGGCACTGCATGCACTGCAGGAAAAGCTGATAGCACAAATGGAGCATAGGCAGGCAAAGCTGGAAAAACGCATGCAGCAGCTGGAAGATCTTTTTTTAGAAGTCACGCCTACCAGCCTGGTATTATACCACATCGGCTTTCATGCAGAAGAAACAAAGCAGGGCTGCATAGTCTTTTTCCCTGCCAGTGTATAGAGGATCACACCAACAATTTACTACCCAACAATGCAAGATACCCCCGCAACTGAAACTACGGTTTCCTACTACCAGCAGCGCATGGATCTTTTAGGCGTTACGCCTGAAATAAACACCATTAAGCTATGGCAGAATGGAGGCGTAGGAAAGCCTGATATACTGGTTGATTTTCCGGTGTTCAAAGAAGTGGAAGCCGGTATAGAGATACTATGTTACCGGCTGGATAGATACAAGATTGTTTTTGCTAAGGAAAACAGCAGGCACCGTAATAAAGACTATGTAGTTACAAGGCTGGAAATACCGCGCACTAAAAAAGATGGTAGCCAGCAAAAATATGATATGCCTAAGGGCCAGCCTACGGTACCATTTTTCCCGCCGCCGCTGGTAGATATGTATGATAACGGCATCAAAATACCGGTGCTGTATATGACAGAGGGCTATTTCAAAGCCTTTAAGGCCATGATGCACGGCATTCCCTGCATCGGCTTGCCCTCTATCACTTGCATGAAAGACAGGGAAACAAACGAACTATACGGTGATATAAAAAAGCTGATAGAGAAATGTACACCGGAACGCATTGTTTGGCTTACCGATGGCGATTGCAGGGATATAACCGGTAAAGACATTACAGACGGCATCGACCTGTATAAACGGCCTCGTAATTTCTTTAATACCGTGGCCACATTCAGTGAGCTATTAAGCAAGTACGATGATATTGATAAGTACTTTGGCCACGTCAATAGCGAAAATTTAGAGGGCAATCCTAAGGGCCTTGATGATCTGCTTTGTGCCTTTCCGGATAGTGTGGATGCCATCGTTAAAGAGTTTCACAAATTCGATAAGATCAGTGCCGGTGTAAACCAGGGCAATTACCTGGTGCGTATCAAAATAAGCTACGGGCAGGTAGGTAAGGTATTCAGGTATTTTCACCTGCAGGATGTAAACGATTTCTATCTATACCATGCCGAAAAGCGGCCTGATCTGAAAGGGCAGGAATTTGTATTTGCCGGTACCAGGTACAGGTATAACGATAAGGATAATAAATGTGATATAGTAGTTCCATCTGCTGCAGGCAGGTATTTCCGTGTAGGTGATGGCTACTATGAACATATAGACGTACCGGATAAGCACGGGCATCTGATACGCACATTTGCCGGTAGGCAGAAAACCACCATTACCGATGATCACGGTAAAAAGATCATTGAGCATATACCTAAATACAAGGCTTTTTGCGTGGTACCGGATCATGTGAGCTACAGCAGCGTAATACACAACTGCTTTAATATGTACCATGCTTTCGGCCATGAGCCGGACGAGGGTGAATGCACTACTACGCTGGATTTTATAAAGCACATTTTTGGCGATGCAGAACTAACATTTACTGATAGCGATGGCAAGGAACGCACGGTAAAGCGTTGGGAATTGGGTTTGGACTACCTCACACTGCTGTATAAAACACCACAACAGGTATTGCCCATATTGTGCCTGGTATCGCGCGAACGGGAAACCGGTAAAACTACCTTTCTCAACTACCTGAATAAGCTGTTTGGCGAAAATGTAGCCATAGTGGGCAATGCTGATCTTACCAACGATTTTAACGCGCATTGGGCATCTAAGCTGATTATTGGATGTGATGAAACAAAGATAGATAAACACGTAACCGTAGAGAAAGTAAAGAGCCTTAGCACAGCCAGCCGGATCAGTATGAACGCTAAGGGCCGCGATCAGGTGAACATGGAGTTTTTCGGAAAGTTTGTGCTGCTATCTAACAATGAGGACAATTTCATAGCCATAGAAGAAGAAGAAATACGGTTTTGGGTGATAAAGGTGCATAGCATTAAGAAAAAGAACCAGGAACTGTTAGAAGATCTGTATGAAGAAATACCGGCATTCCTGCACTACCTGAACACCAGGCAGATTGTAGCACCATGCCGTAGCCGTCACTGGTTTGAAAATAAGCTGCTGCATACCGAGGCGCTGGAAAACCTGAAACTGAATAGTAAGAGCGGCGTAGAAAAGAACCTGCGTATTGCCATTACAGAATTGTTTGAAATGACGGGCGATACTGAAATATACATGCCGCTACGGGTGATTGCTACGGAGCTACTGAAAAAGCCGCATGATAAGGACTATATAAAGAAAGTGCTGCACCAAATGGGCTACCTGACACAGAGCGTAGCACGTAAGTCATACCCGCGTATCATTGAAACCAATGTAGATAATGAGGGGCTGCAGCTAACACACCAGTATATCAAGTTTTTTGACAGGTACTACATCTTCAAACGCGAAGCCTTTACAGATGAGCCTGCGAACGATCCGAAACCACAACAGCTGACAGTGGGCTTTGATGATCAGGCACCAGCTGCATCCGTTCCGTTTCCTGATCCAACACAAACAGATCTGCCATTTTAAAAAAAACCTATGAACGATAAGAAAATTTTAGATGCATGCTGCGGTAGTAAGATGTTTTGGTTTGATAAGGATAATGCCAATGTACTATTTGCAGACAAACGAAACGAGGTACACACTTTATGTGACGGCCGTGTATTAGAAATACATCCTGATTTGCAAATGGACTTTACAGATATGCCGTTTGATAACGATACATTCTACCTGGTAGTGTTTGATCCACCACATATGACCTCGTTAGGTGCAAAAAGTTGGATGGCATTAAAGTACGGCCGATTAACTGGCAAATGGCAGGATGATATACGTAAGGGCTTTGCAGAATGCATGCGTGTTTTAAAGCCTAATGGTACACTGGTGTTTAAGTGGAACGAGCATGATGTAAAGCTATCAGAAGTGCTGGCAGTTATAGGTGATGAATATAAGCCACTGTTTGGCCATGTAACAGGGAAACAGTCAAAAACGATATGGTTAACCTTCATGAAAATAGCAGCATAATGGAAAAGAAACAACAGCGCCTTAGTAAGCAGCAACGGCACCTGCTGCTGAATGCCAGGGATGGTGCATTTTTCAGGAAACATCGCCGTCCGGATGATGTAGAGTGCTACCGGTTGCTAACAGCTGATATGCGGCCTGTACTCAATACTACGGCCATCATGATCAAGCGCCTGCAGGATCGCGGCTACCTGCAATATGCGGATGGCAAAGTACAGCTATCTGATAGTGTGTTTATCAGCCCTGCAGGGCGTATTTTCTTACGTAATAAGGAAAAGGCAATACCTGAACCGCCGATAACAGCAATAGGCTTGCCGCCTGGTACCGTTGTTCGATCGTTAGGGCTGCACCAGCCTTTTGCATCGCTCATGCTGCACGGCAAAATCGAAACCCGACCGCGTGAAACTAAGGTGCGTGGATGGGTGCTGATCTACAGCACTAAAACAGAATGCACACCCGATCAGGTATTAGCACTTTCGGGGCCACACATACAATATGCCATTGCACGTAAACTGGATAAGGAGCATACAGCAGATATACGCGGCGGTGCTTTATGCCTGGCAAAGTTGGTTGACTGCAGGCCGATGACCCCTAATGATGAGGTACCATGCTATGTACAGTATCATCCTGGCAAATGGTGCTGGATATTCGATGAGGTGATACGTATAAAGCCATTTCCCATAAAAGGCAAACAAGGTTGGGGCATATTGGATCAGGAAACCATTAATAAAATCGAACGCGAACTATGAAACTGGAACCATTTACATACTACCGCGATGCTAAGGCAGAGCGCGCCTTTCTGCTGGCAGATGTAGTAGAGCTACCGAATGCAGAACAATCGCATGTTATGCTGATAGAATGGGGAAAAACCCGCTATGAGGGTATGAAATACCAATTATCACAATTCCTGCAGCTGATCAATGACGGCGCGCTGGTATCGTTCACACCTAAGCTATAAAAACCTGCATGAGATCTGCAAACAAAATACCATTACCACCGGTGCCAGCTGAAAAACAGCCGGTAGTGGTGCCGTTGGTAGATGCAGATAGTTTGGCTTTCTTACATTTACTGGGCGATATTTTGTTTACAAAAGTGTTTACAAATGAAAAAACGGGTAGTGGGTTACGTGCGGATCAGCACGAAAGACCAGAGTAACTTTAGCCTCGATGGCCAGGAAGAAGCCATAGCCCGACATTGTGAACGCAATGGATGGGAACTGATTGGCATTTCCCGTGATGAGGGCGAAAGTGCTAAAAATTTCGACCGTGCCAGTTGGAAAGAACTGGAAAAATACCTAAAGACAAACCACCGAAATATTGACTACCTGGTGGTGATGAAATACGACCGTTTCAGCCGTAACGTATCAGAGGCACTTGTAATGCTCAAAAAGCTGGAAGATAAATACGGCATACGGGTAATGAGTGTTTTAGAACCCATCGGCATGCATCCTGACAGCCCGTATTTCTTTCAGTTCCGTACAAATATGCTGGTAGGTGCTGAAACGGAACTGCTGATTATAAAGGATCGCACGAAATTTGGGCTTAGGCAGGGTGCCTTAGATGGCAGACTACTTACTACGGCACCTTTTGGCTTCAAAAATGCCAGGGATGAACGGAATAAGCCCATACTGGTGCTGGATGATGAAAAGGCCCTGATTGCTGCAGAAGTATTTGAACTGTATTGTAAGGGCATCACAGTAGCAGAAATAGGCAAGCTGTTACGCCCTAAGGGCTTTACATTGCGCGGTAATAGTTCCATTACACGCATGTTAGCCAATCCGATATATGCAGGCATGGTACATGTACCGGCATATTATGATGAGCCTGAAAAGATGGTACCGGCCAAAAGCCCTGCCATTATCAGTAAGGCGGTATGGTACCAGGTGCAGGCCCTGCTATCCGGCAAGCCACAACCAAAGGTGGTGTACAATGATGAGGTGCCTTTGCGCGGTGTAGTACGGTGCTTTTGCGACCGTTTTTATACTGCAGGCAATAGTAAGGGCAAAAACCGGTACTACTGGTATTACAAATGCATGAGCCATCCTAAGATCAATCTACGGGCTGATACCCTGCACAGCCAGTTTAACGAGATCCTGGATGAATTGAGCATTGATGATGTACAGGAACGCTATATAGGCCATTACCTGGCTAATAAGATACAGGCCGAACTGGATAACCGGAACGAGGCTACAGCCGAAATTTCAAGGGAAATACGCGCTGTAGCGGCCAATATTGAGAAAGTAGAAGAAAAATATATAATGGATGGGCTGGATAGGGAAACCTACCAAAAGTGGAAAGGCCGGTACCAGGCAGAACGTGAGGCACTGGAAATGAAGCTGATAGAGGCGCGCGGCCCTATAGAAGAAGCCTGGAATAAATACAGTGATCTGCTGGCATTGCTGAAAGATTTACGGTCGCTGTACAACAATGCCGATATACACGGCAAACAGGCATTTGTAAAACTGGTGTTCAACAACCAATTGAGCTATTCCGAGGGTATTTATCGAACACCTTTTATCATACCCATCTTTGGCATGAAAGCCGCGTCATTACAGCAAAAAAGGCTGCTCATAATTGAACAGCCTTTGTCAAATGTTGGGAAAATTCCCATCGGTGCCCCGGGCGGGACTTGAACCCGCACACGCATTGCTGCATACAGGATTTTAAGTCCTGCGCGTCTACCAATTCCACCACCAGGGCGTACACGGTAGGATGTGTACAAACAAAAAAATCCAAACCATAGGGCCTGGATTTCTTTAGAGCGGAAGACGAGACTCGAACCCGCGACCCTCACCTTGGCAAGGTGATGCTCTACCAACTGAGCTACTTCCGCATTGTGTTTAAGAACTTTGGGACTGCAAAGATATAGTGCCTAACCTAATTTCCAAACAAGTTTTCAAAAATAAATTTCCGCCAATTGTTCTGCCTGCATCAAATACAGCACCAATGCACCACAACAATTTTATTGTAATAAATTGGTAATCGCAACTAACGCTTCTACCTTTGCCGCATGGCTTCATCTCACCTGCTCACACTTATAAAAAAAGACCTGCTGATAGAATGGCGGCAAAAGCATACACTGTATGGAGTGTTGCTATATGTGGGTTGCACAGTGTTTGTAATATATATGATGAATGGCCAGCCACAGGCCAAAGTATGGAACGCACTCTTCTGGATTTCACAATTATTTGTAGCTGTAAATGCTGTAGCTAAAAGTTTTCTGCAGGAATCTCCGGCGCGCTTTCGCTATTACTTTACCATTGTAAAGCCTGCAAATTTCCTGTTGGCAAAAATGATATATAGCTGCATATTATTGTTATTAATGAGCTTGGTAAGCCTGGGGTTATTTACCTTGATGCTGGGCAACCCCCTCTCACAAACAGGCCTGTTCGTAGCCATTACAGCGGCGGGCAGCATCAGCTTGTCGGTTATCTTTACTTTTCTTTCTGCCATAGCCGCACGTACGCAGCAAAATGCAGCACTAATGGCTATACTAGGTTTCCCGCTCATCATACCTATTCTTATGATGCTGAGCAACCTTTCCCTGAAAGCCATTGCACCGGTGTATCAACCCGGCTGGTGGCTTATCGCGCTTTACCTAATGCTACTCAGTTTATTAGTAGTGATATTGGGCATTATATTATTCCCTTTCCTGTGGCAGGAATAAAATTTCGCCGCTTCGCAAAACTTCATTTTGTTTTACGGAAGGAATATCTATATTTGCAGCCCCAAAGTTCTTAAACACTCATGCGGAAGTAGCTCAGTTGGTAGAGCATCACCTTGCCAAGGTGAGGGTCGCGGGTTCGAGTCTCGTCTTCCGCTCTAAAGAAATCCAGACCGCTACGGTTTGGATTTTTTTGTTTGTACACATACCTACTGTGTACGCCCTGGTGGTGGAATTGGTAGACGCGCAGGACTTAAAATCCTGTATGCAGCAATGCATGTGCGGGTTCAACTCCCGCCCGGGGCACTACATTCAGCAGCCGTTCATATGAGCGGCTTTTTTTATCCATCCATTTCAGCCAATTAAATTACCCCAAACAGACAATTGCTTTGCAGCGAGTACTTTATTCCACTACATTTGCAAAAATTTAAATCAGAGCTTATGCGTCGCTCCTGGTGGAAAGTACTTTGCATCATCCTCTTGGCCTATACCATCATAGGCGGATTGTTACTACCTGTTCCCCGCCAGTTCATCCTCAACGAAACCGTGCGCAACCTGTACTACCACGTACCCATGTGGTTTACGATGATACTTCTCTTCAGCTATTCCTTTTATTATGCACTGCGCTACCTGCGCACCGGCAATATGGAGTACGATGTAAAAGGCGTATCGATGATAAATGCCGGCCTGCTCTTCAGTGTGCTGGGTATGGTTACGGGTATGGAATGGGCAAAATATACCTGGGGCGAACCCTGGAGCAATGACCCTAAGCAGTTGGCATCGGCCCTGTGTATGCTCATATACTTTGCCTACATTATACTAAGGGGTGGTATTAAAGATGAAGAAAAGCGCGCCAAAATATCTGCTGTATATAATGTATTCGCCTTTGCACTGATGATACCTTTGCTGTTCGTATTGCCACGCATGGTCGATTCCCTGCACCCCGGCAATGGCGGCAACCCCGGCTTCAATGCATACGACCTGGACAATAATATGCGCAAAGTATTTTACCCTGCCGTCTTAGGCTGGTATCTATTGGGCGTATGGATAGCTACCTTGCAAAGCCGTATCAACCTGTTGCAACTGAAAAAGGAAAATAGTTTTTAGTCAAAGCTTAAAAAGAATAGGATGCGCAAAGCATATCTTTTATCACTCATATTTATCCTGCTGGCACCAATGCTATTACACGCCCAGGAAAACCAGGCCGAAATGGCCGATACCATGCGCAGCAATGGTAAAATATACGTTGTGGTTTTAGTATTAGCCACTATCTTTGCGGGGATTATTGCGTACCTGGTTCGCCTCGACCGCAAAATAACCAAGCTTGAAAAAGAAAGTTAACTCAATTTACATCTCTAATCTAATAACAAGAATATGGTAGAAACAGCTACTGCCAAAACCGCCCAGAAGGCTCATTACAGCTTCTTCCAGGGTGTTGAGCGCAACTTTGACAAAGCCGCTAAATACACCCGTTTTGAAAAAGGTATACTGGAACAGATCAAAGCCTGTAACGCTATTTATCAAATAAAATTCCCGGTTCGCATCGGTGATAAAATAGAGGTTATAGAAGCGTTCCGCGTACAGCACTCTCACCATAAGCTGCCTTGTAAAGGTGGTATCCGTTATAGCATGGATGTAAACCAGGACGAGGTGATGGCACTGGCTGCACTGATGACTTACAAATGTGCTATCGTTAACGTACCATTCGGTGGCGCTAAAGGCGGTATCACTATCAATCCTAAAAATTATACTCCGTTCGAGCTGGAAAAAATAACTCGCCGTTATGCTTCAGAGCTGGTGAAGAAAAACTTCATAGGCCCCGGTATCGACGTACCTGCTCCTGACTATGGTACAGGCGCACGCGAAATGAGCTGGATAGCAGATACCTACGCTTCCCTGAAACCGGGCGAAGTAGATGCACTGGGTTGCGTTACCGGCAAGCCGATAGCACAAGGTGGTGTGCGTGGCCGTACAGAAGCCACCGGCCTTGGTGTATTCTACGGTGTGCGCGAAATGTGCAATGTAGCTGAAGACATGCAGGCACTGGGCCTGACACCCGGCATAAAAGGTAAAAAAGTAATTGTACAAGGCTTGGGTAACGTAGGTTACCATGCTGCAAAATTCTTTGCACAAGGTGGCGCTGTTATCGTAGGCCTGGCCGAATATGAAGGTGGCGTGTACAATGCAAACGGCCTGGATCTGGAAGCTGTTGTGGCACACCGTAAGTCTACAGGCTCTATCCTGGGCTTCCCCGGTGCTACCGATTTCAAAAACGGTTTTGACGTTATAGAACAAGAGTGCGATATCCTGATACCTGCTGCGCTGGAAAACGTTATCAATGCAGATAACGCTGCCCGCATCAAAGCTAAAATAATAGGTGAAGGTGCTAATGGCCCGCTGACTCCGGAAGCAGATGAAATACTGCTGGCAAAAGGTGCTATCATCATACCCGATATGTACCTGAATGCAGGTGGTGTTACCGTATCTTACTTCGAATGGTTGAAAAACCTGAGCCACGTTCGTTTTGGCCGTATGGACAAACGCTTCAGCGAAAATCAGAACAGCTCTATCATCGCTACGTTAGAAGAGATGACAGGCAAAAAAGTATCTGATATAGAGCGTCGCCAGTTGCAACACGGTCCTGATGAGGTAGACCTGGTTTACTCTGGCCTGGAAGATACCATGATCGGTTCTTTCTACGAAATACGCGATGCTATGAAAGAGCACAACCTGAAAGATATGCGCACCGCTGCTTTCATCGTTGCTATCAACAAAGTAGGCGTTGCTTACGAAGAACTGGGTATATTCCCATAGTATTTGCTTATAAATATCATTACGAAAGGCTGTCTGTATTGACAGCCTTTCGTTTATACATACTTTTTTATAAAAAATGCAGCTTACTTTAAAGTATTCATTTCATTTTCATTTTCATTTTCGGTAATTTCGCATCGCTTTTATAACCAAACACTTCAAATTTCCTCATAATGGCATTTGATCTTGATCTTATCCAGAAGGTATATAGCGAATTGCCTGCTAAAGTAACAGCAGCCCGCACCCTTCTCGGACGCCCACTTACTCAAGCTGAAAAAATTCTTTACTCTCACGCTTACGATGCAGCTACCAAAGCCTATGTACGCGGTAAAGATTATGTAAACTTTGCACCCGACCGCGTAGCGATGCAGGATGCAACAGCACAGATGGCCCTGCTGCAGTTTATGACTTGCGGCCGCGCCCAGGTAGCTGTACCCAGCTCGGTACACTGCGACCACCTGATACAAGCCAAAACAGGTGCGGTAGAAGATCTGGCAACTGCCAATGATGTAAACAAGGAAGTGTATGACTTCCTGGCTTCTATATCTAACAAATACGGCATCGGTTTCTGGAAACCGGGTGCAGGTATCATTCACCAGGTAGTGCTGGAAAACTATGCATTCCCCGGCGGTATGATGATAGGTACCGACAGCCACACGCCTAATGCCGGTGGCCTGGGCATGATAGCTATAGGTGTAGGTGGTGCCGATGCGGTGGATGTAATGGCTGGCCTGCCATGGGAGCTGAAAATGCCTAAACTGATAGGCGTGAAGCTGACCGGTAAAATGAACGGCTGGACTTCTGCAAAAGACGTGATACTGAAAGTAGCAGGTATCCTTACCGTAAAAGGTGGTACCGGTGCTATTGTTGAATACTTTGGTGATGGTGCTGAAAACCTCAGCGCTACAGGTAAAGGCACTATCTGCAACATGGGTGCAGAAATAGGTGCTACCTGCTCACTGTTTGCATACGATCAGAAAATGGCCGACTACCTGGTAGGTACCAGCCGTGCTGATATAGCAAAACTGGCCGATGGTGTAAAAGAACACCTGCGCCCGGATGCGGAAGTATATGCAGACCCTGCTAAATACTACGACCAACTGATAGAAATAAACCTGGATGAACTGGAACCATATGTAAATGGTCCTTTCACTCCGGACCTCGCTACACCTATCAGCCAGATGGCTGCAGCTGTAGCAGAACATGGCTGGCCCGATGCGGTAGAAGTAGCCCTGATAGGCTCTTGTACCAACTCTTCTTACGAAGATATCTCCCGCTCTGCTTCTATAGCTGAAGACGCAATGGCTAAAGGCCTTGTTTCTAAAAGCGAGTTCACTATCACTCCGGGTTCGGAAATGGTACGCTACACGATCGAGCGCGATGGTTTCCTGAAAACTTTCGACAAGATGGGTGGTGTGGTACTGGCAAATGCCTGCGGCCCTTGTATAGGCCAGTGGGCACGCCATATGGACGACCCTAGCCGCAAAAACACAATCGTAACTTCTTTCAACAGGAACTTTGCTAAGCGTAATGATGGTTTTGCATCTACACACGCTTTCGTAGCTTCTCCTGAAATCGTTACGGCCTATGCTATTGCCGGCCGCCTCAGCTTCAACCCGCTTACAGATAAGCTGGTGAATGCAGAAGGTAAAGAAGTGATGCTGGATGAACCTAAAGGTTTTGAACTGCCGGCTAAAGGCTTTGCAGTAGAAGATGCAGGTTACCAGGCACCGGCTGCTGATGGTAGCAAGGTAGAGGTTATCGTTAAGTCTGATAGCACGCGCCTGCAACTGCTGGAACCATTTACTGCATGGGAGGGTACAGACCTTACCGGCCTGCGCCTGCTGATAAAAGCATACGGTAAATGTACTACCGACCACATTTCTATGGCCGGCCCATGGTTGAAATTCCGTGGCCACCTGGATAATATCTCTAACAACATGCTGATAGGCGCTGTAAATGCCTTCAACATGGAGACCAATAAAGTAAAAAGCCAACTGACCGATGTGTATGGTGAAGTGCCTGCTGTACAGCGCGCTTATAAAGCACAAGGCATCGGCAGCGTAGTAGTGGGCGATGAAAACTATGGTGAAGGTAGCTCTCGCGAGCACGCAGCTATGGAACCTCGTCACTTAGGTGTTCGCGCTATCGTGGTAAAGAGTTTTGCCCGTATCCACGAAACGAACCTGAAAAAGCAAGGTATGCTGGCGCTTACATTTGCCAATAAGGAAGACTACGATAAAGTGCAGGAAGATGATACCATCGATATCATAGGCCTTACCAACTTCGCACCGGGCCAGCCGCTTACTATGGTGCTGAACCACGAAGATGGCACGAAGGATGAGATCATACTGAACCACACATACAATGAGCAGCAAATAGGCTGGTTCAAATCCGGTGGTGCACTGAATGTTATCCGTGCTGAATTTGCCAATTAATATCTCTTTTGAGTGATACTGAAAACGCCCCGAATGGGGCGTTTTTTATTTTATAGTATTTTCGAACGTATCAAGCCTCCATCAAATCCCGTATAGCTACAGAAGCTACACAGGCCCCAAAAGTAGCCGGCAGGTACGATATAGTGCCGTAAGCCGACTTTTTGAAGTTAGACCCATCCGTCAGCATCAGCGATTCTTTTATAGGCTCTTCGGGCGAGAACACTACTTTAATGCCTTTGTGTATTTTTGCTTCTTTCAGCGTCTTGCGTATCTGTTGGGCAAAGGGGCAGTTGTAGGTTTTGGATATATCTACCACGCGCAATTGTGTCGGGTCCAGCTTGGCTCCTGCCCCCATGGAACTTACCATCTTTAAGCCTTTGGCATATGCCGCTTTTATAAAAGTAAGTTTAGGAGTAATGCTATCTATCGCATCCACCACATAATCGAATGGTGTATCCAATATCGCATCTACTTTCTCGGGCGTTACAAACTCCTTTATCACATGCAGTTTCAGTTCGGGGTTGATAGCCAGCAGGCGCTCTGCCATTATCTCAGCCTTGCTTTGCCCATGTGTGGTGGCCAGCGCCGGTAGCTGCCTGTTGCGGTTGCTGGGGTCTACCACATCGCCATCTACTATGGTCATCTCTCCTATACCCGACCGGCATATAAACTCTGCCGCGAAGGAACCTACCCCACCCATGCCTACTACCAGCACATGTGCTTTAAATAGCTTCTCTAACTTTTCCCTGCCTATCAATAGTTCGGTGCGCGATAGCCATGCCGTGTCATTCATACCTGAATACTGCTTTAAATCTTTTTTGAAGCTGCAAAATAAGCGTATCTAAAGGAATTTGCCTGAGCGCCGCCGCTTTTTCATATATAGCTGCTATCCCCGTTTCAGAACTATCTGTTTCAAGGAAAAACTGGCCGGAGCTCATCATACGGAGGGTATTGGCCGCATGACTTTCCTGTTTCAGCAAATGTTGCCCGAACGACAGGTAGTACCCAAGGTCTGTAATACGTGCTGCCAATTCCAGCCCTTTATTAAACCCGTGAAAGATGACCGGCACAGCCACCTGCAGCTCTTTCAGCATTGCCAATACCTCTTCATATGCTCGTACACAGTGTATTATCAGCGGCTTGTGCAGTTCATTAGCTATCACCACTTGCTCACGAAACGCCTGCACTTGCAGTGCCCAGTCTGTTTCTGTCACTTTATCCAGCCCACACTCGCCTATCGCATATACATTTCCGTCTACAGATGCTTGCTTTAGATGTTGCATCTCAGTTTCTATCGTAGCAGCATCCAGGTACCACGGGTGCAAGCCCACAGAACAGGGCACTGCGATTTTTTTATCAAAATCTGATAAAACATTCTGTATTTCCAGCGCATCACCGGGTCTGGCATGATGTGTGTGAATATTAATATACTGCGGCAGCATAGCTGTAAAGCTAATGATAACATAAAAAAATACCGGATGCCCGCAGCACAAATCATTTTTCTATATTTTTACCCATATATGAAACCCCTGTACGACATCAAGAACTTTATAGAATGGAAAGCCTTTGGCGTATGTTCAGCCATAGGCGAAAAATTAGGCGTAGCGACATCGCGCATACGCCTATGGTTCATTTATATCTCATTCCTCACGCTCGGGTCGCCACTCATCGTATATATGATACTCGCCTTCTGGATGAATCTGAAGAACTACATCCTCATGCGCCGCCGCAACCCGTTGCGCTGGTTATAATACTATTCTTCCTCTTCTGCTGCTTCCCTGCGGGCTTTACGCTCCTTGCGTTTCTGCTCGCGTTCTTTGCGCAGCTCTTCTTTTTCAGCTTCGCGTTCTTTACGTGCATTTTCAAAAGCCTCCTCCTGCGCTTTCATTTCACGCGCTTCGGCTTCTGCCCTTTCTCTTTCAGCAACTGCGGCTTTCTCTTCACGCTCCATCCTTTCCATTTCCAGCTTAGCTTGCTTTGCCTTCTTTTCCGCTTCTAATTTCCTGCGTTCTTCATCCGCCTTTTTACGTTCTGCAGCAGCTATTTTGGCTTCGCGTTCCAGCTTTTCCAGCCGGGCAGCTTCTTCTGCTTCTTCACGTGCTTGTTTTTCTGCCAGTTCCTGCTTTCTTGCCTCTTCTTTTGCAGCGCGTGCAGCAGCTTTGCTATCTACCACATTATCCTGTTCTTCCGCCTCCGCTGCATCAGCCGCTTCTTTCTTCGCTGCTTTTTCTGCTTTCACCCTTGCTTCTTCGGCTTCTTTTTGCAGTTTCTCGTTTTCCTTCTGTTTTTCCTTACTTAATTTTTCCAGGTTATATCTCTTCTGCTCCTTGCCCGACTCGTCAAAGAATACAATATTCTTTACATATGGCGACTTAGGCACACTGGCCACCACCACCGGCTTGGTGGTATAGCTCTGTTTATTGCCATTCTCCATCAGTATGCAATGTATATTCACATCTTTCTCATCTACTATTTCTACCCGCTTGATGGTCAGGTAGGTTTCCATACGCGTTTCCGGTGCGGCTATGGCAAATACATATTGCGTGGTAAAGTCGGGCATGCGGGTAGTGCTGCCCATGGTTTGTGCTATGCCCAGCATATTGTTAAACTCTGCCTCATCGGTCAGCAGCCAGTAGTTGATGCCCTTATCCAGTTTACCTTCCCATTTCAGGAAAAAGTTATCGTAGGTTTTATGTTCTACACGCACCGACAGTGGCTGTGCTTGCGCTGCAAAGAACGACAGCGTAGTAAAAATGGTCAGGATAAGCGGGCGGATATTCATACCGTAATGTTTTCTCTTGTTGATTGATGGCGTTAAAATACGCAATCGCCCTGTAAGATAAAATACTATTCTATCATCACCGTTGCGAGCGGCCGCATATGCCGGTTGTTATAAAAATGCACCTTGGTAATGCCGGGGTATCTTGGTATCACGCAAGTGCTCAGCGGGTACGAGGCGTAAGTAAGTTTATGCTTGCCATACCGCACTTTGCAATACACTTCTATGAATTGCCCTGCCTTCATCGATATACGGTCAAAATCCAGCTTCGCATCGCGTTTGGTAGATGGCAATAGTAATACCAGCATCAGCTCTTTGCTAAAATCGGGCGTATCAGGTCGCTTAGTTTCACCAAAGAACTTTTTAAAATCCTTCCGGCTGCTCAGCACATAGCAGTTTACATCTTCCTGCAATGGCAGGCTACCGGTATAATAATAGTCTTTCAGCGGCTTCACCCTTACCTCTGTCGGCTGTGCAGCTACACTCCCCGCAAAGCACATAAAAATGACGACTATCAGCGTTTTCATACCGTTAAAATACGGTTTTGAACGATAGGTTTTTCAGAAATAGGTTAACTTTGCGGCTCATATTTTATAACCTCAAAAAGAAAAAGGAAGGTACACCATGCCAGTGTTACACAACCGCATCTCCAACGAGGAACTGAAGCAGCGTATGCTGGCCGAAACCGAGCCGCGTACCACAGTTTCCTTCTACAAGTATTTCAACATTGCAGAGCCGCAGCAGTACCGCGACAACCTGTGGATAGCTTTTGAAAAGCTGAAAGTATTTGGCCGTATCTACATTGCCAATGAAGGCATTAACGGGCAGGTGAGTGTGCCTGCCGGCAATTACGAAGCGTTCCGCGATGCACTCTATGCATCAGCGCCGGAGCTGAATGGCATCCGCATGAATATAGCCGTAGATGATGATGGCAAATCTTTCTGGGTACTGCGCATGAAGGTGCGCCCCAAAATAGTGGCCGATGGTATTGATGACCCCAATTTCAACCCATCAAAAACAGGACAATACCTGAAGGCAAAAGAATACAACGAGCTTTCTGAAAAACCCGATACCATCATTGTAGATATGCGCAACCACTACGAATATGAAGTGGGCCATTTTGAAAATGCTATCGAAATTCCTTCCGATACTTTTCGCGACCAACTGCCTATGGCGGTAGATATGCTGCAGGAGCATAAGGACAAGAACATCATCATGTACTGCACAGGTGGTATACGCTGCGAAAAAGCCAGCGCCTATATGCTGCACAATGGTTTTAAGAATGTATTTCATGTGGAAGGTGGCATTATAGAATATGCACGCAAAGCCAAAGAAGAAGGTTTGTCTGTAAAATTCAAGGGTAAAAACTTTGTATTTGATGAGCGCCTGGGCGAGCGTATTTCTGATGACATACTGGCCCATTGCCATACCTGCGGCAAGCCTTGCGATACGCATACCAATTGCAAAAATGATGGCTGCCACCTGCTGTTCATACAGTGTGAGGATTGCGCCACGGCTTTGGAAGGTTGCTGCAGTACAAACTGTGTTACCGAAAAAAACCTGTCGCCCGATGAACAGCGTGAACGCCGCGCAGGCCGCGAAAACGGGGTCATGATCTTCAACAAGTCGAAAGACCATCCGTTGCGGAAACATCGCGACGACTGGAAACCGATACGATAAAACAACATATAAAATGCCCCGAAGTTTCGGGGCATTAACATTTTTATAACCCACACACTATCAACCATGTAAGGCAACACCTACTATCTTTCAAACGCTTTCTAACAAGTTTTGGCACAGTTTTGAAACTATCTATCCTGTAATAAAATGCTCAGGTTATGAAAAAGATAGTATTGATAGCTGGTTTCGCTTTCGCTATGGCATCTTGTAAAAACAATGATGTGGCAGAAGCTCAGCAACGAACGATAGACTCTATGAAAATAGAGATGGCACGACAACAGGTAATAGACAGTATGAATCAGGCAATGGCAGAAGCCGAAGCCGTAAGACGCGACTCTGTACTGAATGCCGAAAAAACGGCAGCAGCCGTTGCACCTCGCAGCCGCACGCGTTCATCGCGCAGTTCGGGCGGTGGTAGCAATGTTACTAACAACTATTATACTACCACTGCACCTGCTAATACCAATGTGCAGCAACAGCCTGCACAAAAGAAAAGGTGGAGTTCTAAAGCCACAGGTACACTGGTAGGTGCAGGCGTAGGTGCATTAGGTGGTGCACTTATTAGTAAAGAGAAAGGTAAAGGTGCCATCATTGGTGGTGTATCGGGTGCCGCAGTAGGTTTGGGTACAGGTGCCATTATAGATGCCGAACGTAAACGTAAAGAACGCGAACGCCTGGAACAACAACAACAACAACAGAGATAACAGACAGATAAATAGAACACAAGACATAACCGGGAGCTACTTAGCTCCCGGTTTTTTTTATTTAAACAAGCAAAAAGAACAACCTGCGTACGAAGGACATTAGTGACAAACAAATTACAATCCCACCCTATGGAATAATTCCACTACAGCGTTTTTAGTATAAATCACTTACTATGGACGCAGCAACATTATCTAAAGCCGACTATCTCGATATTCTTTTCGATAATCGCAACAAGCAATATGGTGGTTATGAATTGCGCCGCCATTACGATAAGCGTATCAAAACAGCACTGTTTACCGTACTGGCCTTATGCGCCGCTTTATCTGCCTATGCTTTCATCAGCAGTGGCAAGCCGCAACAACAAATGGCACTATTAAAAACAACACCCAATAAGATAACGGACATTATATACGAGCACAAAAAGGTAGAAATAGAAAAGCCCAAACTGCCTGCTGCACCACCGGCTGTAAAACGTACGGTAGCCAATGCCATACCCAAAGTAGTGAAAGATGATAAAGTGATAACACCACCCGCCACAAAAGAAGACCTTACCAAAGCAGAATCTGGGGTTATCACCACTACAGGCACACCGGGTGGCGAAACGGTAGTACGCAAACCTGCGGAAGGCAGCAGCCATATTGTAACCCCGGCGCAGCCACCCGCACCTATAGCGTATGCCGAAGAAATGCCGCAGTTTATCGGTGATATCATAGCCTATCTTAGTAGCCACCTGCACTACCCCGATGCCGCCCGGTCTCAGAACATAGAAGGCAAGGTTATCGTAAAATTTGTAGTGAATGAAGATGGCAGCGTAAGCGATGCTAAAGTGTCCAGGGGCATTGGCGGCGGTTGCGATGAAGAAGCCGTACGCGTAATAAGCGGCATGCCCAAATGGAAACCCGGCAAGCATATGGGCAAAGCAGTAAAAGTATATTACACCCTGCCCATCCGTTTTACATTAGAGTAAAAAAGCGTAAATTTGTTGCAATAATAAATACTAAAACCTAAACTCGAAATACTAAACACTAAAGCTTCTTGCCCAAAACGCACTACTATGAAAAACCAATAAAAGAACAGCGCTTGGCACAACAGTAGCAACCAAGCCCCATCGGAGACACACGACGAATTACGCAGTAATTAATTCGTCGGCTCTTTTTTTTGGTTCTTTTTTTGGAGAAGCAAAAAAAGAACAAATACGTAACAAGAAGAAACAAACCAGAACAACACAAACCACTGAAAACCACCCAACAAGAAAACAACACACACAAAACACAAAGAAAACTATCAAAAACTATCAACACATAAAATAAACCCTAATTTTGCCACCCTGATGCTGGAAATAGAACTTGAAGGCGAGAAGATAGGACTACTACCCGAACGGGCACTGTACTGGCCCGCACAACACACCCTCATCGTGGCCGACCTGCACTGGGGCAAAGCCGGGCATTTCCGAAAGAACGGTATTGCCATACCGGCACAGGCACAGCAACATGATGAGATACGGCTGGCATCTGTCATCAGCAAATACAAAGTGCAGCGCCTGGTAGTAGCGGGCGATATGTTTCATAGCAAAGACAATAAGGAAGTACAAGGTTTCCTCCACTGGCGGCAGTCGCATCAGGAATTGCATATCGACCTGGTAATAGGCAACCATGATATACTACCCTCCAAACAATATGAAGACTGGAACCTCCGGCAGCATCACGCCGGGTTAAAACTCGGCCCGTTCTACATCGCGCACGATGTAGTGGAAGACTGTGATGGTTACTGTGTGCATGGGCATGTACACCCTGCCATCCGTATCTCCGGTAAAGGACGCAATCATATAAAGCTCGATTGCTTTGCTGCCGATACACACCGGATGATACTTCCCGCCTTCGGGCAGTTTACCGGAAACCATATAGTGTATGAGGACGATCATAAACACATCTACGTAGTTACCGACCGCGAAGTGATACAATGGAAGTAGTCATTCATTTACAACGCATTAACGAATACCGACATAGGACTATTCGCCGTTTTTTGTACGTTTGCAGCTTAATTTTTTAAATCCATGCAGTCTTCGGTATTCGATCTAATGCAGCAAATGGGCCACGAGCAACTGGTATTTTGCCACGACCCCTATTCAGGACTTAATGCTATCATAGCAATACATAACACCACGCTGGGCCCTGCCCTGGGTGGTACGCGCCTGTGGAACTACAACAGTCACCAGGATGCTATTGTAGATGCCCTGCGCCTCAGCCGTGGTATGACGTATAAAGCAGCCATCAGCGGCCTGAACCTGGGTGGTGGTAAAGCGGTTATCATTGGCGATGCTGCCAAAGTAAAATCTGAAGGCCTGTGGCGTCGCTACGGCAAGTTTGTAGATAGCCTGAATGGTAAATACATCACTGCTGAAGACGTAAACACATCTGCCCGCGATATGGAATACATATCACTGGAAACAGAACACGTAACCGGCGTACCTGAATATATGGGCGGTAGCGGCGATCCTTCTCCGTTCACAGCATATGGCGTGTTTGTAGGTATGAAAGCCTCTGCTAAAAAAGTATGGGGTAACGATAGCCTGTCCGGCAAAAAAGTACTGGTGCAAGGCGTAGGCCACGTGGGCCACTACCTGGTAGGCCACCTGGTAGAAGCCGGTGCTAAGGTGTATATCTCTGATATCAACGAAGCCAAGGTAAAAGAGACCGTAGAAAAATACCGCAGTGTAGAAGTAGTAGACGGCAGCAAGATATTCGATATGGAAATGGATATCTACGCGCCATGCGCATTAGGTGCTACGGTGAATGATGAAAGCATTGCCAAACTGAAAGCGCCAATCATAGCAGGTGCCGCTAACAATCAGTTGGCAGATGAGAACATCCACGGCCCGGCACTGGTACAAAAAGGTATTGTGTACGCTCCCGACTTCCTGATAAACGCCGGTGGCCTTATCAACGTAAGTGCAGAGCTGGATGGCTACAATCGCGAGCGTGTAATGGGCAATGTAGAAAAGATATACGACCGTACATTGGAAATATACAACCTGGCAGAAACCGAAAATATACACAACCAGGCTGCAGCTATACGCCTTGCCGAAAATCGCCTGGCAGCTATTGCTAGTGTCAAGTCAAGGTTATAACTGACTAAAAATAAAAGGGTTAGTATGGGCGGCTTATAGCCGCCCATACTATTATAACTTAACCGCATACGTTGACATACCCATCGCCCTGTAAAACTGAGAAAAATTGCCGTATAAATTAAAGAAAGCAACCAAATATAGGATGCCTATTTTTTCAGGGTATCCTGTTCTTCATATATCTTTGCTGCCCATTGCAATGAACTTTTTATCCTTAAAATCATTTATTAGCATATGTCAACATTACAACTGCCTAAGCAAACGAATTTCTACAAAGGAAAAGTACGCGATGTGTACACTATTGACGACAAGTATATGGTGATGCTGGTGAGCGACCGTATCTCTGCCTTCGATGTGGTACTGCCCCGCCCCATTCCTTACAAAGGACAAGTGCTGAACCAGATAGCTGCACAATACCTGGAAGCTACAAAGGACATAGTGCCTAACTGGATGATAAATGTGCCACTGCCAAACGTAACCATCGGTTATAAATGCGATACTTATCCTGTGGAAATGGTAGTACGCGGCTACCTGACAGGCCATGCATGGCGCACTTATAAAAGCGGCAAACGTGAACTGTCTGGTGTACCCCTGCCGGAAGGCCTGAAGGAAAATGATAAATTCCCTACGCCTATCATCACGCCAACTACTAAGGCGCACGAAGGCCATGATGAAGACATCAGCCGTGAAGAAATCATCAAACAAGGGCTGGTATCTAAAGAAGAATACGAACAACTGGAAAAATATACATTGGCCCTGTTTGAGCGTGGTACACAAATAGCTAAAGAACGTGGCCTGATACTGGTAGATACCAAGTATGAGTTCGGCCACATAGGCGATACCATCTACCTGATAGATGAGATACACACGCCCGATTCTTCCCGCTACTTCTACCTGGAAGGTTATGAAGAACTACAGAAAGAAGGCAAACCACAAAAGCAGCTTTCTAAAGAATTCGTTCGCGAATGGCTGATGGAAAATGGCTTCCAGGGCAAAGAAGGCCAGCAGGTTCCTGAAATGACGGATGACGTTATAAAAGGTATTTCTGACCGCTACATAGAGCTGTATGAAAACGTTACAGGCAAAAAATTCCTGAAAGAAGATGTAACGGAAGCAGAAATGAACGAGCGCCTGAAAAAAGAACTGGAACATCTGCCGCCGGTGCCTGCTACAATAGGTACACTGTAAAGCCCCCTATCCCCCTAAAGGGGGGAACAAGTAACGTAGCTGTATTAACCTATGTCTGTCCAACGAAAAATGTTTCTTGGTGCCTCAAAGCAGATGTTTGCAAATGCATCTGCTTTGAGGAAAAATATGACTAAAGCAGAAATAACACTTTGGGAATATCTGAGAACAAAACCGTTTGGCATAAAGTTCAGGAGGCAGCATCCTATCGGTTCATACGTAGCAGACTTTTATTGCCATTCACTGAAGCTGATAATAGAAGTAGATGGGAATGTCCACCTGACAAATGATGTAAAGAACAATGATATTCTAAGGCAGGAAAACCTGGAAAGTGAGGGGCTTGTATTTTTACGTTTCACTAATGAGCAGATAGAAACAAATCTCGACTTCGTTATTGAAACTATCAACAAATACATCAACCACACGGGAAAGCCCCTTTAGGGGTTTGGGGTTATCTAACGCATAATTATCTAACAATAAAAAGCCCCTTTAGGGGTTGGGGTATGAACACAACCAAAAGAGTAATACATGCACCGAAAGGCAACCAGTTGAACTGCAAGAACTGGGTAACCGAGGCTGCGTATCGCATGCTGCAAAACAACCTAGACCCTGAAGTGGCCGAACGCCCGGAGGACTTGGTTGTATATGGCGGCATAGGCAAGGCTGCCCGCAACTGGGAAAGCTTTGATAAAATACTGGAACTGCTGAAAGGCCTGAATGAAGATGAAACCCTCCTGGTACAGTCGGGCAAACCGGTGGGCGTGCTGCGCTCGCATAAAGACGCGCCGCGTGTTATTATCGCCAATTCAAACCTGGTAGGCCGTTGGGCTACATGGGAACACTTCCGCGAGCTGGAAGCTAAAGGACTGATGATGTATGGCCAGATGACCGCGGGTAGTTGG
Source organism: uncultured Bacteroides sp. (assembly GCA_902168085.1). Lineage (GTDB taxonomy): Bacteria > Bacteroidota > Bacteroidia > Chitinophagales > Chitinophagaceae > Polluticoccus. The sequence goes on along the minus strand of CABHOP010000020.1, from coordinate 56,668 downwards.
ATATACATAGGCTCCCAAGGCATTGTACAAGGTACCTACGAAACCTACCTGTCGCTGGCCAACCTGCATTACAACGGTACGCTGAAAGGCACGCTGAATGTAACTGCCGGCCTGGGTGGTATGGGTGGCGCACAGCCACTGGCCATTACCATGAATGAAGGTGTATGCCTTGCTGCTGAAATGGAAGAATGGCGCATGCAGAAGCGTATAGAAACACGCTACCTGGACAAATACACGCATGATATAGATGAGGCTATCGACTGGGCTTTGCAGGCTAAGGAGAATAAAGAAGCCGTATCGATAGGTGTATGCTGCAATGTTGTCGATTTGCTCCAACGCTTGCTGGACCGTAACATAACGCCTGATACACTTACCGACCAGACATCTGCACACGATGAACTGGTGGGTTACTTCCCTGAAGGGCTGACTGTAGCAGAAGCGAATACACTGCGTACCGCTAATCCGGATGAGTATATCAAACGCTCTCTGGACACGATGGCGAAACACGTACGCCAGATGCTGGAACTGCAAAAACGTGGTGCCATCACCTTCGACTACGGTAACAACCTGCGCGGGCAGGCCCACGATAAGCGTGGTGTAGAAAACGCATTCGACTTCCCCGGTTTTGTACCTGCTTATATCCGCCCGCTGTTCTGTGAGGGTAAAGGGCCATTCCGCTGGGTAGCATTGAGCGGCGACCCTGAAGATATATACACTACCGATAAAGCACTGATGGAGCTGTTCCCTGATAACACAGGGCTGCACCGCTGGTTGCATATGGCTAAAGACCGCATTGCCTTCCAGGGACTGCCTGCACGCATCTGCTGGCTGGGCATGGGCGAGCGCGAAAAAGCGGGCTTACTGTTCAACGAACTGGTACGTACCGGTAAAGTGAAAGCACCTATCGTCATAGGCCGCGATCACCTGGATTGTGGTTCTGTAGCATCGCCCAACCGCGAAACAGAAGCCATGAAAGACGGTAGCGATGCCGTAGCCGACTGGCCGATACTGAATGCACTGATAAACACCGCAGGCGGTGCCAGCTGGGTATCCTTCCACCACGGTGGTGGTGTGGGTATGGGCTATTCGCTGCACGCAGGTATGGTGATAGTGGCCGATGGTACGAAAGATGCCGATGAGCGCCTGCGCCGCGTGCTGTACAACGACCCTGCCATGGGCGTGCTGCGCCATACAGATGCCGGCTACGAACTGGCAGAAGAAAACGCCAGGAAGTTCGGATTGGATATCTGGTAGTCATCCATTTAATAAATATTTAACTGCAAAGTGTAACAGGTATTTCCTGCACTTTGCAGTTTTTCTTTTTTGCTTCGTTATATTTGATAGTATGTACAGAATAGGACAAGGAATTGATTTTCATCAATTGGCAGAAGGCCGCGAGCTGTGGTTGGGTGGCGTAAAAGTTCCACATTCCAAAGGTGCCGTTGGCCATTCAGATGCAGATGTATTGCTGCATGCCATTTGCGATGCCATGCTGGGCGCGCTATGCCTGGGCGATATTGGCAAACACTTTCCGGATACAGACCCGGCGTATAAAGGCATAGACAGCAAGGTATTGCTGCGCCGCTGCTACAACCTGGTACGCGAAAAAGGGTTCTGGCTGGTGAATATAGATAGCACACTGCTGCTGCAGGCTCCGAAAATAAGCCCGTACGTGCCGCAAATGCAAAGCACGATAGCCAACCTGCTGCATATATCGATAGATGATGTATCTATTAAAGCCACTACTACCGAACACCTGAGCTTTATAGGACGGGAAGAAGGTGTGGTAGCTACCGCCAACATATTACTCCAGAAGTATTAGCACAAAATAATGGGGGCCGGCAATAGCCGGCCCCTTTATAACCATAACACGCAAATTCCTACAACACACCATTCTTCAGCGTCCTTTCTGCATTGTATGCCATTTGCTCGGCATCATCGAGGATGCTTAATATTTTCCTTTTAACATCGTCGGTAAGGCCATCGATATTGTTATCCAGGTAAGCTTTCAGGTCATCCAGTGTAGCATCCGCTTTACCTACCAGCTTATTCAGCCTATTGCGCCATTTACCTGCCGTATCTGCTATGTCAGTACGCAGTTCTTCGCCCGATTCGGGTGCTATCAGCAGCCCGATTACAACGCCTACAACGGCTCCTGCCAGAAATCGTGATGTGCTCATGTTTTATAGTTTTAAATTTTTATTTAAAGGATGAATAAATTTTTATTTTCTGCCAAACAGCCTGCCGATAACAAATATCACCAGCCCTACCACCACCACTACCAGTAACACACCGGCCCATACGCCGGCTTCAAAAATATCGCCAACCAATTCGCAGCTACTAAGTAGTAACAATAACGGTAGGATAATAAACGGTTGTAGCTTCTTCATAGTAATGTATCATTTAGTTCTGACAGAAGGAATTAAAATACCGTACCATCAAATTTACATTCTGGCAAAAACATGGCATTTTTTCCGGTTTACCAACCGTTTATGTTGCCGATAAATCTATAAATGGCAAATACTTTACGTACTTTTGCACCTTGTTTCGAGGAAGTATGCAAAACATTAGGAATTTCTGTATCATAGCTCACATTGACCACGGTAAAAGTACATTGGCTGACCGACTGCTGGAGTTTACCAAAACCATATCTGAAAGGGATATGCAGGCACAGGTATTGGACGATATGGACCTGGAACGTGAAAAAGGCATTACCATCAAGAGCCATGCCATACAGATGGACTTTACCTATAAAGGACAGAAGTATAAACTGAACCTGATAGATACCCCCGGCCACGTAGACTTTTCATATGAAGTATCGCGCGCGCTGGCAGCCTGCGAGGGTGCACTGCTGCTGGTAGATGCATCGCAGGGCATACAGGCGCAAACCATATCAAACCTGTACCTGGCGCTGGATAACGACCTGGAGATCGTTCCTGTTATCAACAAGATAGACATGGAAGGCGCCATGATACCGGAAGTGACCGACCAGATAGTGGACCTGATAGGCTGCAAGCCCGAAGACATTATTCTGGCCAGTGGTAAAAGTGGCATAGGTATCGAAGAGATCATGGCCGCCATCATAGAGCGCATACCGGCACCAAAGGGCGACCCTGACGCTCCGCTGCAGGCACTGGTGTTCGATAGCGTGTTCAACTCATTCCGTGGCATCATCGCGTATTTCCGCGTGGTGAATGGCACTCTGAGAAAAGGAGATAAAGTAAAATTCTACCATACAGGCGGCGAATACTTTGCCGATGAAGTAGGTGTGCTAAAACTGGGGCTGTCGCCGCAGCAAAGCGTATCCGCAGGCGATGTAGGCTATATCATCACCGGTATCAAAACCGCAAAAGATGTGAAAGTAGGTGATACCATCACGCTGCTTAACAACCCTACACAGGAAGAAGTAAAAGGTTTTGAGGAAGTGAAACCGATGGTATTTGCCGGTATTTTCCCGGTGGAAACAGATGACTTTGAAGAGCTGCGCGAGTGCATGGAAAAGTTGCAACTGAACGATGCTTCGCTCACCTTCGAGCCCGAAACATCGCAGGCGCTTGGCTTCGGCTTCCGATGCGGTTTCCTGGGTATGCTGCACATGGAAATCATCCAGGAACGTTTGGAACGCGAGTTCAACCAGACGGTTATTACTACCGTGCCCAACGTTAGCTTCAAAGCATATACCACCCGCGAAAAAGATGTGGCCATCATCGTAAACAACCCAAGCGAGATGCCCGACCCGAGCCGTATAGACCGTATTGAAGAACCATTTATACGCGCGCAGATCATTACGATACCCGACTATATAGGCAATATCATGAGCCTGTGCCTGGGTAAGCGTGGCCTGCTGGTAAACCAACACTACCTGACACCAACACGCGTAGAGCTGATATTTGAACTGCCGCTGGCCGAGATCGTGTTTGACTTCTACGATAAGCTGAAATCATCTACGCGCGGTTATGCATCTTTCGATTATCATCCGCTCGACTATCGCGAAAGTGATATTGCCAAAATGGATATACTGCTGAATGGTGATAAAGTGGATGCCCTGAGTGCCCTGATACACCGCAGTCGTGCGCAGGACTTTGGCCGTAAGCTGTGTGCGAAACTGAAAGAACTGCTGCCACGCCAGCAATTTATGATAGCCATACAGGCTGCGCTGGGTGCTAAGATAGTAGCCCGAGAAACCATATCGGCTATGCGTAAAGACGTTACTGCCAAGTGTTATGGTGGTGACATCAGCCGTAAACGTAAACTGCTGGAAAAACAGAAAGAAGGTAAAAAACGTATGCGCCAGATAGGCAGTGTAGATATACCTCAAGAAGCCTTCCTGGCGGTATTGAAGCTGGATGAATAGTCTGCACCAAATATTATTGATAGCCGGTACTTCTTAAAGTACCGGCTATTTTTTTAGCAGCTCTTTCCGCACAAATATTTCGCTCCACGCTTTCCCGCTCTCCACCCGCTGTACCAATACAAAAGAAGTATCCATCTTAAGTCTGGCACTGGTATCCGCCGCGCGGTTCGATTCTATGTTTTCAAGCAATACAATATCCGTATGCTCCATTATGCCCCAGTACACAAAGTTGAATGGCTCTTTAGTGGTTCTGAAACCTGCATTGCTGTCATCCAGCCGTTGCCATTGCAGGTTTTCCAGGATGGAAATATTTTTATCGTAGTAACCATGTTCTTCCAGGTATTTAACGGGGGCCTGTTGCACATACAAGCCGTCAAAGGCACCCAGGGAAATATCAGACAAATTATTATCCTTTACATAAGCATATCCCTGTACCAGCAGCATAACCAGCACACCCGGTATCCATATTTTTTTATGAATGGCTTCTAAGGTTGTGGAATAATATAAGGCAGCTATAAATAGCAGCGGAACCAATGCTATCAGCAAATACCTGTCAATGAAAAAGAGGTTGTATGCGGTAAAGGCACAGAATGCAACTAAAAATGCAGCACACAAAAAGATGAATTTTCTTTGCGGGCTATTATCATACACTATGGTCTGTGGCAGCGTTGCTGCAGCTAGCAATACACTGATAATCCATAAGGGCACTAAGGCGTAAGCAGGCATGAGCCAGTGGTATGCATCGCTGCATAGCAGAAACGTAAAAGGTGCCGCAATTAATACGATAAGGTACCGTGGATTTTTACGTGCATATGCAGCAATCATAGATACTACACATATTATACCCCAAAAGTATCTCCTGTATCCATCCCTGAAACAGACCTTTATGGCACCTCTGAATTTATCATAAAAACTGCCCCAACTACGCTCCAGGCCATCTGTATATAAGGGGAGCACATACCAGCCATTTATCTTCTTTTGCAGCAGAAAGAACACACCGATACACAGTGCCGGTATGATTAAAGACAGCATATTATAAAGCTTTTCCTTTAAAGCACGGTGCCTGTTGAATAGCCCTACTACTGCATCTATACCCAATACCAGCCCCAGTACCAGGCCACTTTCTTTGGTATAAAACAGCATGGTCAATGCTATAGCCGTCAATACATATTTGCGCGTTGTGTAGAAGTAGATGCTTATGAACGCGAGAAACGCAATAAATACCTCAAACAACACGAAGGCCGCCTGTACAAAAAACATTTGCTGAAAGAGGATCAGTAGCACAGCGGTTATGGCAATCCTTGTATGGAATAAGCGTACACCTGCTTCGTATATAGCTATACCAAACAGTACCGAGATAAACAGCGGGAAGCTATGCATGGCGACATTAGATGTACCAAACACTTTCATCCATAAGGCAGCCAGAAAATGAAACATCAGCGGATGCCCGCGGGCTACTTCGCCACTGATAGCCCCCGGCAACAGGCTGGGCCCGTTATAATACATTTGCTTCACGGCTACGGCATAGGGCCAGCATTCATCCCAGTAAAACGGGTAGAACAGATGGGGTATTTTTAGTGCTATGAATACCACAAGTATCACCCATAGCATCCACCTGCTTTTGATATACATTACCGGTTGCATATAGCCCTAAATATAAAAAGCATCCCGTAAAGAATGCTTTTTATATCATAAATATTAATAGCCTGCTTAGTCCCTGCGGCCACCAAACAAGCGCAGCAGCATCAGGAACAGATTAATGAAATCGAGATACAAGGTAAGTGCCCCCATGATAGACAGTTTCTTTGTATCGCTGGCAGAAGCGCCTTCATATTCTATACCCTCGCCTATGCGTTTCAGTTTCTGCACATCATAAGCCGTAAGGCCTGTGAATACTGCTACACCTACTATGCTGATGATATAGCCCATACGGTCGCTACCGATAAACATATTAATAAGCGATGCTATTACAATGCCTATGAGGCCCATGGTAAGGATACGGCCAAAAGATGTCAGGTCTTTATCTGTAGTATAACCCATCACGGCCATGATACCGAACATAGCCGATGCCGCTGCAAAGCAGCCAATGATAGAGCTGGATGTATATGCCAGGAATATAAAACTAAGGCTGATACCCGTAACGGCTGCATAAGCCAGGAAAAAACCTACCATTAATGGTGCAGACAAGCGCTGAAATGCAAATGACATAGTAAGCACAAATGCCAGGGGCGCAAACATGGTTATATAACCCAGTATATTTAGCTTACCGGTTGTAGTATCTATCAATGTCTGTAATAGCTCGGGCGTGCTGGCAAATAGATAAGCAAAAAATGCAGAGATGCCCAGTGCAGCAAACATCCAGAGAAAAACATTGGCCATAAATGTTTTGGCCATGGTGCGTGTACTTTTGCCACTGTCTACTACCGTGTAATCGCTAAAACTGATGGGGGTGTTCCTATCTTCCATTATTCCGGTTTTAATTATCTACAAATTAACGAAAAAGTGGTGATTATTACTTGTTAAAGCTATAACCCACTCCAAACATCAGGCCGGTGCTAATTCCATTCTGGCCGTAGCTTTTCACAACAAAACTTTGATTCAGTTGCCAGTTGTTATTTATTTGGTAAGTAAGCCCCTGTGTAAAAAATATAGAACTATTATTAGTTGTATAGGAGGAGGTGGCCCCGTCGTAGTGTTTTATCCTGTATTGATCGCGAGCAACTGTTACACCTATGCCAAAATATGGGCGGAGTTTCGATGCTTTATTTAATAAATGATACTGAAGCTGCAACGGTATTTCATAACTTATCATTCGTGCGTCATAGTTCTTTGCCTGAAAGCTGTTTTCCAGAAAGTAATAGCCAGTATAAGTTTCTTTATTATATACAGTAATGTTAATACCACCTTCCACCGCCAGATGCTTGCCCATATAGTATCGGGCAAAAATACTTTGACTGATACCAGCTGTAGGGTTGATGGAATAGGATCGGTTACTATACTTGTCAAACAATAACGAGCCTCCGGTTTGCGAACCTAATACAAACCGGGGCGCAGTGGTCGTGGGGACCAGATCAGTTTTCTCTTGTGCAGATGCGTGCAGCGTTCCTGCACATAATAGTGTAGTAAAAATGAGGGTGCGATTCATAAGTATAAATTTTCGGTGAAGCTATAAGCCTGTTTCTTAATACTTTGATAAAGCAGGCCTTAGAAAACGTTAAACATACAAATGCTCAAGGCTTGTATATTACTTACACGTTTACTTTCTTGCATTAAATCCTTTTACTATGCCCGAAAAAAACCATGACCATGATGCTACACATTCTAATAGGAAAAGCCACTAATGCCTACTTATAAGTAAATTTACCTATCAGGATAAAAAACAGAAGCGAGACAGTGAGAAGAACTATAATGGCCATGTGCCTGCTACTTACTACCCTATCGGTATGGGCACAAAATGTAAGGACAATAAAACTGAAACCTCAAAAAGGATTCTACAATCCCGAGAGTTATTTTATAAACAAGGTGGTAGATGACAGGGATGATACTGCAAACATAGGCATCATGCGTGCAGGCTTTGCAAACAAACCTGCAGAAGTGAACCTGCAGGATGGCGCTGCCTCAGCAGTGAACCACTTCCTGGCAGCCAGCCTTCAGCAAGACCCTGCAAAAGATAATATAGAGCTACACATCATCAGGATGCGCATATCTGAAAGGAATGCCGGTATGCGCCAGCAGGCCGATCTTGACTTTGGTGTAGCCTTTTACGATGGCGACCAGAAACTGATAGAATATACCGGTAGCGCCTATGTGCAAACGGGGCTCGACGCGAGTGCTTATATCGCACAGCTCATCAAGCAAAACCTGGAGCGTGCCCTGCGCGAATTTGATACCTGGTATGCGGCCAACCATGCCAATACCAGTGCCGCAGTAAGCACAGAGGTCATCATCGAAAATAACTCTGACAACAAAGACCTTATCATTTATAACCCAAACAGGCCACTCTCTTTGCCAGACTTTGAGGGCAAGGCCGATGACCTGAGTATGGGCGCCGCAGCTACGTATAGTGGCATTGGCATGCGTTATACGCATCAGCGCCAAGGTAAGGGTGTGATATTGAAGGTGTATATCCTGGCTTATTTCGACAGAACAAAATCGTGGGCAAAGGCCCAGGGCCGCAATGCTAAAACACTCAACCATGAGCAAAGGCATTTTGATATAACCGCAACGAAAGCCTGCGAGCTGGCAGAAACCATCAAACAATATCCTTTCAGTCTTGATAATTATGGAACGGAGCTGGATGAATTATTAAGGCAAACAGACAAACAAACATCGGAAATGCAGCGCGCTTATGACAGTGAAACGGGGCATGGCACCAACGCTGCGCAACAGGCAGCATGGAATAACCGACTAAAAACGCTGCTTACCGACAAAAACTGCCATTAACCGACTTTAACGAGTGCAACATGTAAAAGCCATATACATTTGACACCATAAAAAAATTAAAACACAAACACACTATGCGCAGTAACCACGAAATTGACTACCGCATTTTTGGCGAAGAAATGCAATATGTAGAGGTAGAACTGGACCCTCAGGAAACCGCTATTGCAGAAGCCGGTAGCTTCATGATGATGGATGATGGTATACAAATGGAAACCGTTTTCGGCGATGGTTCGCAAGGCAATAAAGGCATTATGGGCAAACTGTTATCGGCCGGCAAGCGCCTGCTGGTAGGCGAAAGCCTTTTTATGACCACCTATACCAATATAGGGCATGGCAAACGCAGGGTATCCTTTGCATCGCCCTACCCCGGTAAAATAATACCGCTGGACCTGCAACAACTGGGTGGCAAGGTAATATGCCAGAAGGATGCCTTCCTGGCAGCTGCCAAGGGTGTAGCTATCGGCATCGAGTTTCAAAAGAAACTGGGTACCGGCCTGTTTGGCGGCGAGGGCTTTATAATGGAAAAACTGGAAGGCGATGGTATGGCCTTCGTACACGCCGGTGGCCACGTGATGCAGCGCGAACTGCAGCCGGGCGAACTGCTTAAAATAGATACAGGCTGTATCGTAGCCTTTACCCATACGGTAGACTATGATATACAATTTGTAGGTGGTATTAAAAACACCTTGTTTGGTGGCGAGGGCGTATTCTTTGCTACATTGCGCGGGCCCGGCAAGGTATGGATACAAACGCTGCCTATCAGCAGGCTGGCAGGGCGCATACTATCTTACGGCACCTACAAACGCAAGGAAGAAGGTAGTATACTGGGCGGCATCGGCAATATGCTGGATGGCGACGGATGGTAGTCTTTCAACTATAACTTTTACAGAGCCGTCATGCAGGTGCATGACGGCTTTATATTTTCTATCCCAACACCGCTGCTGCTTGCAAAGACGTGTGCTTCTTCCTGATAGACTCTCCAATAGGTGTAGGATTACCATCGTCATCTATACGCACAAAGGTGATGGATGTGGTACACACCACTATCTCGTCGCTGCTATACAGGTTGTACTTACGCACTTCAATATTCAGGGTTAAAGATGTGCTTCCCAGGTGTGCCACATCGCCATACAGGCGTATGTGGTTGCCCGTCTTTATAGGCTTTTTAAACAGCAGTTCACCTACGCGCAGGGTTACCATATTGGGCGTATGGCAATATTCGGTAGCGAAAGCCGCTGCTGCCTCGTCTATCCATGCCATTAGTATACCGCCAAACATATTGCCGTGTATACCTATGTCTTTGCCCATGCAAATCTTCTTGTTTATCAGTTTCATTTTTGAACTGTTTTAGCTATCGATATAAAAAAAGCCCTCCGGTATACCGAAGGGCTGTATTATTCATAATGTGTTATTGCACTGTTTATAATAATGACGTACCCCTCGGTTCTCCCAGGTGTTTCCAGCAATACTTATGGTTGCACATCATTTTCATGCTGCAATATTACATACTTTCTAATAAATCGAACAAAAAAATATTACAGATTCTTTGCAGCCCTCTTTACACCTATCCTGTTGATGAGCTTCCGTAAAGGGTTTTCGATGAAATGATAACTGATGGAAGCTGCCAATAAAAGCCCTATAACATACTCGAGGAAAAACCAATCCATATTGGTGAGCTTGATAACATGGTAATTAAGCTTGGCCATATAATAATACATAGGCATCTGCAGCATATACACACCATAGCTTATTTCACCCAGGTATACCAATGGCTTCCACCGCAGGAAAACGGGCTCCTGCACGGCTACTACTATGATGAATAGTAAGTATAGCGGCGCCAGCAACCCGTTATGTACACTATATGGCAGCTCCATTACCAGTATTACCATCAGCACTATCAGCGTTATAGATGGTATTTGCCGTACCCATTTTGCATGCTTCCAGCGGTCGTAAAAGTAATAACCTGCTATGCCCACCATAAACTCATTGAGGTGGTTGAGCGGGAAGTAGTAAATAAGATCATGCTTTGTTATGTCAAATGGCTGTCCTATCTCTTTCGTCATGAGGTATAGGTGCGCTGCCTGCGACACAATAAATACTATAGCGCTAAGCCATACAAACCCTTTCGGATTTTTTTGATACAGCAGTATCAGCAACGGGAACAGCAGATAAAAGAACATCTCTACCGATAACGACCAACCGGGGCTATTGATGCTTAATGCATAGCCCGGTATATATGCCTGCAGGAAAAGGCCATTCAGCAATAGCTCTTTAAAGTAGTTTTGCTTGAATGCTACATGGCCGGCGTAGTGCTGCCATATGGTGGGTATCTGCGACAGGATGATGGCAAAGATGTATACGGGGGCTATACGGGCTATACGCCGCTTCATATAGTCGTCAAACTGCACGCGCTTACTGTTATATACCAGGCACATGATAAAGCCCGATAGCACAAAGAAGTAGCTAACGCCCATATTACCCTTAGCAAAGAATTGCTGCATATGCACAAAAGGGAATCGCTCCAGGCCAAAGTGAAATATCACTATCAGCAATGCAGCAAACCCACGTGTGGATGTGAGCGCACTTATCTGTTTATCTGCCATGCTTTTGCAATCGGGGCAAAATAACGGCGAAAAACTTAATAAAATAAGCCACCCGATATATAGGTGGCTTCGCATATCATATTGCGCACTTCTCTAATCCAATTGCAGCTTCGCCTTCAGGAACTTCAGGCTCAGGTCTTCTGCCTGTGCAGATGCCAACCTATCGTGATTCGGATTGCTGGGGTTGGCAAATGCATGTACCGCATCGTAAGCATGCATATCAAACTCATGGCCGCTGGCCACTACCTTTTTGCCGAACTCGTCTACCACCTCGCGGCTGATGAACTTATCTTTTGATGCCCATATATACAGTACATCGGTTTGCAGGGTCTTTATTTTCTTTTCGTCTTTTTCAGGAAAGCCGTAATACATAACACAGCCTGTGGCCTGGTTGCCAGCCAGCAGTGCGGTTGTGAATGCCCAGCTACCACCCATGCACCACCCCATGCTGGCTATCTGTTTATTCATGCCTATCAGGCTGATGAGCCCCTTGATAATCGTCTCGCCACGCTTTTTGTCTAATGCGCCCGATAGTTTGCTGGCGGCATCGGCCGTAGCAGTTACCTTTCCGTCATACAGGTCCACCGCATATACATCCACATTGCCCAGTTGTTTTTGCCAGCGTTCCGCTTCTTGTTTTATATAATCGTTCAGCCCCCACCATTCGTGGCATATTACCAGCACCTTAGTTGTCGGCTGATCGGACGGCACATAAAATGCCTTTCCTTTCATACCCGCATCCTGGGTTTCAAACTCTACCATACGGCCGGCTACCGGTGCGTATGACATAGGTAATGGGTCAGCATGCGATGCTTTGAAGTCAGCATTCAGCGCCAGCAATTCAAAATTGCCACTGGTGCAGCAGGTTTGCGCAATTGCCGGAATAGCCAGCAGGCAAATGGATAAAAGAGTGACTATCTTTTTCATATCCTGTATGTTATGGTTCCATAGTTATCTATATAAAAACCATTCCATATCATTATTGCCTTAGCAAGGAACCATAACTGCGAGTTTTGTTTCCGTTTGTTTCCGGTTTTTGGTTGTTGCTATGGCAACCGGTTATTACAGTAGATACTATGGCCAGGAACAGCAGGGCTTTTAGGGCATACTTCATTCCGCAGGATTGTTTCTTTTTGTTTCCGGATTATTGATGACATAAAAAACTGTTTCTCCTTGCCAAAAGAAGAAATGAATATATCAAATATACAACAAATAATCCTATTTAACTAACCTGAAGCACCGGAATTGCTTCCTCGTAGCAGCCGTTTTTACCAATGTAAACGACCCTTTTCTTACCCGTCAATATAGCCTCGTACATATGCACACCGGCTTTGGCTATTTCATCCATAAAGCCGTGATAGTCGGTTTTACCTTGCTGGTTATTCTTCACTGCCGTTACGGCATCATCGTAGTTGAAAGCATGGGCTATATCCCTGTCCTTATCGCCGGGGTGCAGCACATAATCCCCGCCGGATAAGCGGTATAGCACATTGCCGGTGGCTGCATCTACCGTATAAGATAAAATACCCAGCTCAACGAGTTTTGCAACCAGGTCGGGATAATTAGTGGCCGTTTTCTGTGCCTCCATTATTTTATTGTGCATGCCCATGTGTGTAGATTTTTGTTATAGTAAAGTACTGATAATATTTTACTCCTGAGCATGCGTTTTATCTATATGTACAAAAAAAGAACAGCCACCTGGAAAGGCGGCCGTTTACCATATTTGTGTTTGCAGGTTTATAAAAACTTTGTAATCACTTCTTTTACCTTGCCAGGCAGTTCATCGTTCTTTACCTTATTGCTTTTCCAATCGGCATAAAGCGATTCGAAGTGCACATGTAATATCTTATCGTCAACTTTTGATTTTACAGCAATGGTTGGTGCATTGGCTATTGATTTATCCCATTCCTTGCGTACTACAGACCAAAATTGTTCATTCTTTTTCCACCATGCTTTGGCAGCGGTACATTCGCTATCTTCCACCTTCAGGTATTTATTATAGCCTTTTTCCTGAGCTATTAGCTGGTCGTTACCTGCCGTGCGGTTTATTTTTTCGTTGTCCTGCTCGTGCATATAGCCTTTGTTATTAACAATGAGGCGGTTTTGGCGGCGCAGGATGTTATAATCCTGGCGGGTCGTATATTCACGGCGGGGCAACGGCGCGTCGGCAGAACTTTCCCAGTATGTTTTGCCGTCGTTGTTTATCCATGCGCTAATACCCTGGTAGCGGGGCTCATCGTTTACTTCCCATACCGTTTGTGTCCATTTGCCTTTTACATCGGTAGCAGGCAGGGTTTTACGGGTCCATTTTTTATCACCTTCGTATTGGTACAGTACCGGAGATTCATAAGTCCATTCTTCGCGCCAATGTTTGATAATCATGGTATCATTGATAACCAGCAGATGCTGTATCATCAATTTACGGTCCGTGTTTTCGATAGGCAATGCCAGCTCTATGGCATTCATATCCTCGCGGTCGTGATATTTATATTTCTCATCAGGCGAGAATGTTTCAGCGTAGCGGAAGTTTACCGAAAAACAGCCGCAAAGTTTTTCTACATTTTTTTTATCAGCGGGAGCTTGCGCGTAAGTATTAGCCATAAAGCCTGTTGCAAGCGATAGTATCAGTGCCGTTCTTTTCATCTAAGGTTACAATTTGATGACAAAAAAATACAATCGTATGACAATGCATTTTCAAAATCAGTAAAACCGATTTATGAAAACGGGAAAATAATAAAGGCTACCGTTTGGTAGCCTTTATCTATATCCGTACTTACTAAAATACTTACAGGTGTATCGCTTCGCCCAGCGCTACTTCTATCGCATCTTTCACGGCCTCGCTCATTGTAGGGTGCGGGAAGATGGTATCCAGCTGCTCGTGATAGGTCGTTTCCAGTTTGCGTGCTGTTACGGTTTCAGCTATCACTTCGGTAACGTTGGCACCTATCATGTGCGTACCCAGCCATTCGCCGTATTTCGCATCCAGTATCACTTTTACAAAACCTTCACCTGCACCAGCAGCTGTTGCCTTACCCGATGCTGAGAATGGGAACTTACCCACTTTTATTTCGTAACCCGCTTCTTTAGCTTGTTTTTCCGTCATACCAACAGAAGCTATTTCAGGTGTGCAATAAGTACAGCCCGGTACGTTGCCATAATCCAGCGCTTCCGGAGCGTGTGCAAATTTGCCATCTTTATTAGCGAAAGCTTCCACACATATCACGGCTTCTTTCATAGCCACGTGTGCCAGTGCCTGGCCGGGAACGATGTCGCCGATAGCGTAGATGCCTTCTACATTTGTTTTGTAGTATTTATCTACCGCTACTTTATCTTTTTCAGTTTTGATATTCAGTGCTTCAAGACCGATGCCTTCAATATTTGTAGAAACACCTACAGCGCTTAGTACCACATCTGCTTCCAGCGAGATATTGCCTGTAGCTGTTTTAACCGTAGCTACTACGCCATTGCCTTTACCTTCTACTTTTTCAACACTTGCATTGGTCATTACCTCGATACCTTTCTTCTTGAAAGATTTTTCCAGTTCTTTAGAGATATCCTCATCTTCCACCGGAACGATACGTGGCATGAACTCTACGATAGTAACCTTTGTACCTACGCTGTGGTAGAAGTAAGCAAACTCAACACCTATGGCGCCAGAACCTACAACTATCATGCTCTTAGGCTGCGTAGGCAGGCTCATAGCCTCGCGGTAGCCAATTATTTTTTTGCCATCGATAGGCAGGTTTGGCAATTGGCGCGAACGGGCACCTGTAGCCAGTATAATATGCTTCGCAGCATGCGCAGTGGTTTTGCCATCTGCACCTGTTACTTCTACTTCTTTTTTACCATTCAGTTTACCCATACCTGCCAGCACATCTATCTTGTTTTTGCGCATCAGGAATTGGATACCCTTACTCATTTTATCGGCCACACCACGGCTGCGTTTTATCATAGCAGCAAAGTCTGCCTTTGCCTCACCGGCTATCGTTACACCATAGTCTTGTGCATGGCTTACATATTCAAATACCTGTGCCGATTTCAGCAGCGCTTTGGTAGGGATACAACCCCAGTTGAGACAGATGCCGCCCAGGCTTTCGCGCTCTACGATAGCTGTTTTGTAGCCCAGCTGTGCGGCACGAATTGCAGCCACATATCCGCCGGGACCGCTACCTACTACGATTACATCATATGCCATAAAATGGAAATAATTTTAAAGTGTTAATGGTTGTTCTAAAAAGACGGACAAATGTAGCTAAATAATCCAATTGCTCAATGGGAATCTGCTTTATGTAGCCGTAGCATCGCTATATAAAGCAGATTCCCCGCAACTAACAGCTACGGGGAATCTTTATATAAAATAACTCCTTTTACTTATGCTACCTGCTTACGGCCTTTGCGCATGCTCATGAAATATATAAGCGCATGCAGTATAGCAAAGCCTAATGAAAAATAGTACAGGCCCGTATCATCTACATCGGGGTCGCTATGGTGCAGTATAGCTACAACGATGAGTATTACCACCATTGCCAGCCCCGTAAGCGATACGGTACGATAGCTATTGTTGGTAAACTTGCCTGCATTCAGCACGCTATTGCGCATACCGTAAAACAGGTATACATCGAAGCCTATCATCATCCATACCACCAGGCGTATCCAGGTATCCAGCGGCAGGAATACCATCATAAACAGGCAGGTAGCAATACCCAGGATGGGCACCAGCGGTACCAGCGGCGTACGGAAGGCACGCGGCGCATCGGGCATTTTTTTGCGCATTACCATTACGCCTATACATACTAATATAAAGGCGAAGAGGGTACCGATACTGGTCATTTCCCCCACTACCCTGGCAGGCACAAAGGCTGCGAATACACTTACAAAAAGCATAAACAGGAAGTTGTTACGCGCCGGTGTGCGGAACTTGGGATGCACTTCAGAGAACACTTTAGGTATCAGGCCATCGCGGCTCATAGAAAAGAACACACGCGACTGACCCATCAGCATCACCATGATAACCGAAGAATAACCGGCGAGTATCGCCACGATGATGGCTTTATTCAGCCATGGATAATCGGGCACAATAACGCCGTTTGCATCCGGGTGGCCCATATTATCAATGGCTACGGCTACCGGGGCAATACCATCTTTACCGGCAAACAACTGATAATTAGCCACACCCGTCATAACGTGGGCAAACAGGATATATAATATGGTACAGATAAGTAGGGAAAGCAGGATACCGATAGGCATATCTCGCTTGGGGTTCTTAGCCTCCTGTGCGGCTGTAGATACGGCATCGAAACCGATATAGGCAAAGAACACAATAGCCGCTGCACGCACAATACCGCTGAAACCAAACTCACCAAAGTTGCCTGTATTTTCGGGTATATAAGGCGTATAGTTGGTAGGATTGATGTACTGCCAGCCTAACGCGATGAATACTAACACAACCGCTACTTTCAGCGCCACGATGACACCATTTACAAAAGCTGATTCCTTCGTTCCCTTCATCAGCAGCAGTGACATCAGTATCACGATGAATACGGCAGGTATATTAATAATACCGCCATCGAAAGGCGATGCGGTGAATTCGGGGCCCAGGTTAATACCGAAGTACTGCAGGAATTTTACCAGGTAGCGGCTCCAGCTGATAGCTACAGTAGCGGCACCAACGGCATATTCCAGCACCAGGTCCCAACCTATAATCCAGGCGATGAATTCGCCCATGGTAGCAAAAGAATAAGTGTAGGCACTACCGGCTATAGGTATCATAGATGCAAACTCGGCATAGCACAAGCCTGCGAAGGCACAACCTAAAGCAGCTACAATGAAGGAGATGGTAATAGCGGGGCCGGCATTGGTAGCTGCCGCACCACCGGTAATAGAAAAAAGGCCTGCACCTATAATAGCACCTATACCCAATGCCACCAGTGCCGAAGCGGTGAGCGTTTTCTTAAGCCCTTTCTCCGAGTCGTCGGCTTCTGCCAATAGTTTCCCTAATGGCTTCCTGATAAATAAACCCATATACTGTTGTGTGATATATAACGTTCAAACCTAAAGATAAAATGCGGGATGTACAAACAACTACCCTCAAATGGGGGTAAACCGGAAATGTTAGGGAAAACAAAATCTTACCTTGCCGGGGCGATACTTTTAGTTTTTTCAGTAGGTTTGGCAGATGTTTCAGAGTAAGGCTTACTATTTTCTACTAATATTATCATTTACACTCTCAAGTTTCACAACGCTGGCGCAACCTATACTGCCCGATATAGCCGGCGCATCAGAAAAAGGCATCAATGTACTTAGCTGGACCTGCCAGTACGATGGCATTAAATCTATCGCCGTACAGCGTTCGGCCGACAGTGTGTATAATTATAGTACAGTAGGCTATGTAAAGAATCTGAAAAAAGGATTGCAGGCATTTATTGACGGCCACCCTGCCCCGGGCAAAAACTGGTATCGCCTGTACATCGTCTTCAATTCAGACCTGACATGGTATAGCAACCGCCTGAACCTGGTTGTAGACAGCGCGGATATACGCAATAAACGTGTGCTGCCACCCAATGATTCCCTGCAAAAACTGGCTGCTAACATAAAAATCGAGGCAAGGCCTGTAACATCCGAAAGGCCCGTAACGTCAACACCGGCTACCAGTACCACAACCTCCGGCACCACAACAACGACTACGACAACAACCAGTACCAGCGCACCTGCATCTACCTCACCTGCGGTAGCACCGAGGATTGTATTAACGATACCCGACGATGGTTCGGAAATAGAGGGCGTTTCTTATATCAAATCGCAGCATGTATTTACCAATCCGTTTACAGGGCATGTGAACCTGGAACTGGAAGATTATAACCGCCATCACTATTCGGTGAATTTTTATAATGACAAAGAAAAGCGCGTGCTGGAAATACCCAGAGTAACCGAACCGCAGATCATTATAGACAAGCGCAACTTTCAGCGGAAAGGCATTTACAAATTTGAACTGAGGCAAGACCGCAAAGTGCTGGAGACCGGCTATATCACGATTTACTAAAAATCGTCCTCAAAGCTTTGCCAGCTTTCCTGTATCATGCGTTTCCATTCGGGGCCGAGACGCAGGTTGCTGCCTGCATATATGCGCATCATACGCACCATTTCCTCAGCATCCCATGAATAGACGTTGCGGGCAAAACGAACGGAGAACCCGCCATAATTGAAATACAGGTTGCCTTCCTGGTGCAGGTCTTGTACTAAACGTTCCTGTGTTTCAAAACCAAAATAGTCGTAACAATTGCCTTTCAGCGGATGGTCGGTTTTCGATGCCTTGCCTGTATAGTGCAGCGGACCTATGGCAGGCCACTCGTAACGCTTTATCCTGCGTTTGAAAGGGGTACTGGTAACAAGTGTAAGGTATTCCATATCCAGCCACACCTCTTCCCTGAAAAACATACGTGATATGAACCTGTAAGATGCCAACGCATATAGTGCGGCTGCCCCAAAACTGGCCAGCACATGCCACAGGTTTGAAGAAATAGGTAATGCCTGCAGCAAAAAGATGGTGGCCATTCCTGTAGTGAATATGAATTCGCCCCAGAACAAAGCCTTGATACGCGTTTCTACACGCCTGCCCAGTTGTATTTGCAGGTGGTCATCGCCCCAATTATAAATGATACGGTCAGCAGGCATCGGTTCAGAGTAAAAACATTCAAAACGGACAACTAATATACGATTTTTTCCTTATCAAAAGTTACTTTATCATTAACAATACTACACCCGAATAGTTCGGCGAATGCATCCCTTAACCGCACTTTTACTTCCTCCATATCCACAGGGTGGCCCAGCTCTTTTGCCATGCTGGTTACCTGCTTATCAGTTATGCCACAAGGCACGATATAGTCAAAATATTTCAGGTCTGCATTTACATTAAGGGCAAAGCCGTGCATGGTTATCCAGCGGCTGCTGCGCACCCCCATGGCACATATCTTGCGCGCGCGTGGTGTATCGGGTTCCAGCCATACACCGGTGGAACCGGGAAGCCTATCGCCTGCAATACCGTAGTGTGCCAATACGCGAATGATAACTTCTTCCAGGTTGCGCATGTACTTACCCAGGTCGGTATAAAATTGCTCCAGGTCCAGTATGGGATAACCCACTACCTGGCCGGGGCCGTGATACGTAATGTCGCCACCCCTGTTGGTTTTGTAAAAAGCTACATTCAGCTCTTGCAGGCGGCTGTCATTTACCAGCAGGTTTTCCATATGGCCGCTCTTGCCCAGCGTATATACGTGCGGGTGAGTACAAAACAACAGGTAGTTGCGAATGCCTAAGTCTGCGGGCCTTTCGGCAGCGGGTGTGTTATACCACGAAGCTTTTATATCCAGTCCCTGTTTCATCAGCCCTTCCTGCAGTTGCCATGCGGCACCATATTCTATCTCTCCAAGGTCGCTGAAATGTAATGTTTTACTACCTGTCATAAGGCAGCAAAGTTACAGATTTATCACGCCGTAAATCACCCCGCTTATAAGGCTATAAGCACAATCTGATTAGCGTTTTATTAACACCAAAACAATTACATTTGTTATTACCCTAATTTTAAGAGTAGATTATGTTGAGATTCATGAAGAATAAAATATTAATACCACTGATGATAGTGGCCGCACTGGCCACCTTTTTTTCGTTCAGGTATAGTGCTGAGGGCACTTCGGCCGACGAAAAGAAGCGCGTGGTAATAGAAACGGTGATGAAAGCCATACAGCAAAACCACTTTGCTCCACGTGAGGTAAATGACTCGTTCTCTTCCAATGTTTACAAAAAGGTATTGAATAACCTTGACTTTGATAAACGCGTCTTTACACAGGAAGATATCGGCAAGCTATCGCGTTACGAATTTGTGCTGGATGAAAATGGCGCCGATAATTTCGTGTCTTTTTTCAATGACGTGAATGCCATTTATAGCAAGCGCATCAATGAAATAGAAGGTTATTACAAAGATGCGTTGAAAAAACCTTTCACTTTTACAGGCAATGAAGAAATAAACCTGAATGGCGAAAAAGTGCCTTATGCCGCTAACAGTGCCGACCTGAAAGACCGTTGGCATACGTATCTGAAATATCGTGTACTGAGCCGTTATGTAGATATGAAAGACGACCAGAAAAAGCGCCAGGACAACAAGGATACCAGCCTGAAAAAAATAAAAACAGATGCAGAACTGGAAGCGGAAGCACGCGAGTCGGTAACCAAAAATATGGACTACTACTTTAAGCGTATGCGCAAAATGAAAGACGACGACCGCTTTACACTTTTTGTAAACAGCATAGCCGGTACGGTAGACCCGCATACGGACTTCTTTCCACCGGCAGATAAAGCACGTTTTGACGAACAGATGTCAGGCACCTTCTTTGGTATAGGTGCTACACTGCAAAACGATGAAGGTAAAATAAAGATCGTATCGATAGTGCCGGGCAGCCCCTGCTGGAAACAAGGCGACCTGAAAGCCGGCGACTACATACTGAAGGTGGCACAGGGCAATGCAGAGCCTGTGGATATACAAGGCTACGATACCGAAGACGCCGTAAAGCTGATACGTGGTAAGAAAGGCACAGAAGTGCGCCTGACGGTGAAGAAAGTAAGCGGCGCGATACAGGTAATACCCATCATCCGCGATAAGGTGGAGATAGAAGAAACATTTGCCAAATCGGCCATCATCAATACCAAGGATGGGCCTATAGGTTATATATACCTGCCGGAGTTTTATTCGGATTTCCAGCATGTAAATGGCCGCCGTAGCGGTGAAGATGTAGCGATAGAAGTGATGAAACTGAAGAAATCGGGCGTGAAAGGTATCATCCTCGACCTGCGTTATAATGGTGGTGGATCACTAAGCGATGTGGTGAGCATGGGCGGCCTGTTTATAGACCAGGGCCCGATAGTGCAGGTGAAAGGCAGCAATACATCGGCAGTGCAGCTGGACGACCAGCAAAAAGGCACGCTGTATGATGGGCCGCTGGCTATCATGGTAAACTACGGCAGTGCATCGGCATCTGAAATACTGGCGGCTGCCATGCAGGATTATAAGCGTGCCGTGGTTGTAGGTTCTACAACTTTTGGCAAGGGTACGGTTCAGAAAGTGTTATCGCTGGATGAATACCGCAGCTGGCTGGCGAGCATTGCTGGCGGCAATACATCCACGGGCGATACGCTGGGTGCCATCAAGCTGACCATTCAGAAGTTTTACCGTATCAACGGCGGCTCTACACAGCTGAAAGGCGTGACACCCGATGTAGTACTGCCCGATCCGTATAGCGAAATAGAAATAGGCGAACGCCGCGATAAAGCTGCACTGAAATGGGATGAAATACCTGCAGCAAGATATAGCCAGGTGCCCAATGCGGTAAATGCTGCACAACTGGCAGCACAAAGCAGCAAACGCGTAGCCGGCAACCCTTCTTTTGAACTGATAAAGCAAAGTGCTGCCAAGATTAAAAAAGCGGAAGAAGAAAATAGCTATTCACTGAACGAGGCCAAATACCGCCAGCAACTGGAAGAAGCCAATGCTACTGCCAAAAAGGTAGAAGACATAGAAAAGAAAGCTACGCAGCTGAACATAACCAATGTGAAAGATGACCTGGCACGTATCAACCTCGATAGTTCTTCCATCAATAAAAATGAGAACTGGCTGAAGGCACTGAAAAAAGACATCTACCTGTCTGAAACTGTAAACATCGTAAATGATATGATGCATATGGACAGCCGCGTGAACCTGGGTACCGGCATGAAATAGCAGCTATAATAAATTGAAAAAAGCCCTGTTTATAACGCAGGGCTTTTTTATTGTAACTTTGCCATCCGTAAAATGCAGCGATTCTTTTCTTCATATATCAGTGGTATAACATTATTGGTTCTATTGCTTTGCTGCAATAGGCCAATGCACGCGCAGGTAACTACGGATAGCTCTGTTACCGCAAGGCCCGGTGCTGATACCGGTGTAATAAATACCAATGTAACTGCTAGCACACCAAGGATAGATACTACCCGCCGCATGGAAGACAGTATGCGCGCTGCCATAAAGAAGCTGCCATTTGAACCCAAACCTAAGAAAGCAGGCATGTATTCGGCCATATGCCCGGGACTGGGCCAGATATATAACCGCCAATATTGGAAAGCCCCGGTGATATATGCGGGTATGGCGGTAGCAGGTTACTTTTTTATAGACAACCTGAATAAATATCAACGCTACCGCAAGGCATACATAGCCCGTATAGATGGCGACCCCACCACCACCGATACGGAACAATATGATACCGATGGCCTGCGCCAACTGCAGGATGGCTATCGCGGCTACCTGGATATGACGGTGCTGTTTACCGCCGTAGGCTATGCAGCGCAGGTAATAGATGCCGTGGCGGCAGCCCACCTGAAAAACTTTGATGTATCGCGCGATATATCTATGCGGTTTCGCCCGGTGGTGGATAACAACCTGGTAGGTTTCGGATTGGTGATGAACTTCAAATAACACATTGGTACACAATCCACTTTTACAAGTTTTATTTACACATATCCTATCCTAACTTTGTGGTATGCTGCACAGCAAACCAAGAGAGGATAAACACTTACATAAGGGATTACGTAAGCAACTGGTACAGTCACTACGCGAAAAAGGGATCAAAGATGAACGTGTGCTGGCAGCCATAGAAGCCATACCCCGCCACTTCTTCCTCGACCCCGCATTTGAACGTATTGCTTACGAAGACCGTGCATTCCCCATTACGGCCGGGCAAACCATTTCCCAACCCTATACAGTAGCCTACCAAACGGAACTGCTGGAGATAAAGAAATTTGACAAGGTGCTGGAAATTGGTACGGGCAGTGCCTACCAGGCATGTGTGCTGGCAGAGATGGGTGCTATGGTATATAGCATAGAACGCCAGAAAGCATTGTACGACTACGTAGGCCAGTTTTTCTTCATCAGTAAATATCCCAATATCAAGCGCTTTTATGGAGATGGGTATTTAGGCCTGCCCTCTTATGCGCCTTTTGATAAAGTGATAGTAACAGCAGCTGCACCTTATGTGCCACCCAAGCTGATAGAACAACTGAAACCCGGCGGCATAGCCGTGATACCGGTAGGCGATGATCAGGGCCAGAAGATGATGCGCATCACCAAAGATGCGAATGGCAATGTAAAGGAAGAAGAACTGGGAGACTTCAGTTTCGTGCCTATGCTGGGTGGGAAGAATCAGTAACTTCAAATCATGCTAAAGCTGGAAGAAGCAGACCTGCAACTTTTCAAAGACGTTTTAGGGCAATCCTTACAATCTTGCTTCTCGTATCGAATAGATAATGACAAAAATTCTGCATCTTATTGGGATGGAGCTGTGGGCTTACATTTCAGTGAGGGGGCTAAATTTATTTCTACTCAACACCCGGATTTATAGAAGATGAAATGGGCATTGTGTTTCATGAGTATAAGATATTAACAGAAGCCAACCCTCAAATGACTGAAGAGCTAATATGCAACACTGCCCCCATTTCTGAAGTACTTATTTATGGTAGGACTTTCAACCCGGAAGCATTTAAAGCCTGGCCTAAAACATATGCAGCGTTGCGGCATGAAACGCATACAAATGATGCTTTTTTATTCAAGTTTGAAGATGGAAATCAGATGTTGGTTTTCTTTGACTTGATTGGTCCCTGTATGGGAATAAAAACAAATGACAGCATTAAAGACTTTTGGAAAAACGTAGAAGACCATGACCTGTCTTATTCATTACATCACCATCTGAAGGCCTAACTACTTTCTTTCACTGCCTGAATATTACGCAACACGCCCTGCCATTTGCTGCGCTTGATGGGTGAGTCTTTGAATATCTTTTTAAATGCTTCTTCGCCAAGATTTTCCCATTCTGACAGAGAGAGATTCAACACTTCGGGGATGGGTTTGAAATGCTTTTCGTGATTGGGTTTTGAAAAGCGGTTCCAGGGGCATACATCCTGGCATATATCGCAGCCAAACATCCAGCCCTGCATTTTGTCTTCCAGCCCTTCGGGCATCAATGCATGTTTCAGCTCTATAGTAAGGTAGGATATACATTTGCTGCCATTTATAATAGCGGGCGATACGATGGCTTCCGTAGGGCAGGCATCCATACATTTGGTGCAGGTGCCACAATAGTCGGTAGAGAAAGGGGCATCGGGCGTAAGGTCGAGATCGGTAATAAGAGTAGCGATGAAGAAGAAAGAACCGCTATGTTTCGTAAGCAGGTTGCCATTCTTCCCTACCCAGCCGAGACCGCTGCGTACAGCCCAGCTACGTTCCAGTACCGGGGCGCTATCTACAAAGCCACGGCCATTTACTTCACCAATATTTTCTTTCATAAACGCCAGCAACGCATTCAGCTTCTCGCGTATCACATAGTGATAATCGGTACCATAGGCATACTTTGCTATCTTGGGCGCATTGGATTGCTGCTGTTGCTCTGGATAGTAATTGAGCAGTAGGGTTACTACCGACTTGGCACCGGGTACCAGCTTGCGCGGGTCGGTACGCAGGTCGAAGTGATTTTCCATGTACTGCATCTTGCCTTGGAAACCGTTATTCAGCCATGCTTCCAGCCTGCGGGCATCATCATCCAGCTGCACAGCAATGCTCACACCGCAGGCATCAAAGCCCAGGCGTTGCGCTTCCTGTTTTATAAGGTTGGTATGTGTATCCTGCGCAGACAAGTTTTTACTCCTTCACTTCTTTTACCGTTACACCACGAATTTCCGAAAGCCTGCGGATATAATCACCCGCTACTTTTTTAGGTACACCTGCGGTTACAGCGCAGAAGAGTTGCAGGTCTTGCTTGTAGATGGTCGCCTCGCTCTGTTTCAGCAGGTACAACACCTCGCTCATAGTAGGATAATCGAACTGCACCTCTACAACCTGCTCTACCCATTTTTCTATAAAGCTGCCGGTTTGCAGGGCATCGGCGGTCACAGTTTTATAGGCATTGATGAGGCCGGGCACCCCCAGCAGCGTACCACCAAAATAGCGAACCACTACCACCAGTGTATTGGTAATACCCATGCTATCTACCTGCCCCAATATGGGCCTGCCCGCACTACCCGATGGTTCGCCATCATCATTCGCACGATACTGTGTGCCATCTGTACCTATACGGTAGGCATAGCAATGATGCACGGCTTTGGGATGTTCTTTCTTCAGTAATTGTAATTTCTCCTTCACATCGGCAGGGGTGCTGATGGCATAGCCATAGGCAATGAACTTACTGCCCCTGTCGCGAAACTCGGCAGTTACCGGTTGTTGCAGTGTCTTATATTTATATACCTCGTTGCTCACAATGCTATCAGTATAATGGCGAGGATGGATAATGCAATACCCACCGCACGCCATTTGGTAAATGGTTCTTTAAAGAATAGGATGGCCACTAATGCGCTGGCCACTACAATGCCAATATTATTTACAGGTATAGCGGCAGAGCTTTCCAGCCAGTCGCTATTCAACAGGCGAATGAGATAGTAGATGGAAAAGAAATTGGGAATACCTAATACGATACCCGCAACAGCATTTCTCCATTGCAGTTTTGTTTTACCCAGCGCCACCTGTACACCAACCAATGTAATCCCCAATATGGCTGCTATCGAAAATATATGTATCGGGAAGATAGCCTGTATCTGCCTGTTTTCAAGGTAAGTATGCTCTGCATATTTCATGAGTGCATCCAGCATGCCACTAGCCAGGAAGAGCAATGCCGGCATCACGATATTCGTGGCATGCTTATCTTCCTTCACCCGTGTGCTGAAATATACGGCGGGAAAGGCTAGCAGGATGCCGATAATGTTTACGGCAGTCAGCTTTTCATTGTATAGAATTACTGAAAAGATGACCGGGATGACCAACGATAATTTATTGGCCACCGACGTAGTAGTAATACCAAACCTGCGCGTGCTATAGCCTATAAAATTGAATATGCTGATAAACAGGAAACCCATGAACACTGCAAAAGGAAACCAGCTATAAGAAACACTCTGCGCAGAAATAGGGAAATACCCGATGAAGATACTACCCGTTACAACGCAGGTAATGTAATTCACCACTATCGCCTGCAGCGTATCTATATTGTATTTAGGATAGAGCTTGAAGCATACGAACAGCACCGCGTTCAGCAATATGGTAAGCAGCAGGTATATCATGGGTTATAGCTCCATGCCCTGTACATATGGGTACGGGCTTTTTTTATTTATGTATACATCCAGCACATCTGTTCCCAGCGTAGTGCTGAAAGCTTTCTGCGCTGCTACCAATAGCGGTGCCTGCAAGCCACGGTCTATATCTTTACCTGCGGTGAAGACGCGGGCTTCATCCCAAAGCCCTCGCTTGATGAAACTATCCAGCAGTTTAGTGCCGCCTTCTATTATGATGGAAAGAATATTGGCTGCATGCAGTTTCGCCATCAGGGCTTGCAGCATGTCGCCATCAAAGTCCAGCTTTATATAGCTTGTATTACCGGCCTGTTCCTCCTTTTTATCGTTCACCACCCAGGTAGGCATTTCATTATTAAACAGCTTCAGGTTAGCGGGTAGTATCAGCGACCTGTCTATCACGATGCGCAACGGTTGTTTGCCCTGCCATAGCCTTGCAGTTAGTTGCGGGTCATCTGCCAATGCGGTATTCGTGCCTACCATGATAGCCGCTTCCTCGGTGCGCCATTTGTGCACCAAGGTTTGGCAATACGCATTCGTAAGCTGGTAGCGTTTATTACCATAAGGTGCAAAGTAGCCATTACCCGACTGCGCCCATTTCAATATGATATACGGCCGCTGTTGCTGATGGAAAGTATAAAACCTGCGGTTGAGCCATTTGCCCTCTGCATCCAGCACCTGTGTAGTAGTAGCGATATTGTTTTGCTGTAGTATCTCCAATCCCTTGCCACCCACTTTTTCAAACGGGTCTATATTACAGACGATGACTTCTTTCACTTTCTCCGCCACCAGCCTGTTGGCGCATGGCGGTGTTTTGCCGGTATGTGCGCAGGGCTCCAGGCTTACATACATGGTGCTTTCGGCTATCAGATGCTTATCTGCATCCGCTACATTGGCCAGGCAATTCACCTCGGCATGCGCCTCGCCATACTGGCGATGCCAGCCCTCGCCTATCACACGGCCATTGTGCACCAGCACAGCACCCACCATAGGGTTGGGCGCTACATGGCCTTTGCCCAGTGCTGCCAGCTCCAGGCAACGTTTCATATATATAGCACCTACCGACACGAGTGCAAAAGTAACAAAAGCATTAGTACTATCTTTGCCGCATGTTGAACTACGGACAGGGATTTCATGAACTGAAAAAAGCATTGCAACCATTATACGACGAAGGAGAGGCCGATGCAATAGCACATATGATAATGGAAAACCTGACCGGGCTTAACAAACTACAGCGTCTTGACAATAAAGAAACCCCATTTACAGAAGAGCAACAAGCCGCTTTCGACACCGCCAAGAATAAACTACTAACCGCTACCCCGGTGCAATATGTGCTGGGCAAAGCATGGTTCTGGAGCTATGAGTTTACCGTAAATGAAGATGTGCTGATACCCCGTCCCGAAACCGAAGAACTGGTAGAATGGCTGGTGCGCGGCGTGAAGAAAGACCAAACAAAACCTGATATACTGGATATAGGCACAGGCAGTGGCTGCATCAGCGTTACCACCAAGCTGCAACTGCCGGATGTAACCATCACTGCCTGCGATGTGAGTGAGGGCGCGCTGGCTGTAGCACAGCAAAATGCAAAAGACCTGGGTGCAGATGTAACTTTCATTCAAGTAGATTTCCTGAAAGAAGCAGATAGGAATAAACTGGGCACGTTTGATATCATCGTATCGAACCCACCTTATATACCGGTTACGGAACAACATACGCTGCATGCCAATGTCTTGGACCATGAGCCACACGTAGCACTGTTTGTGCCGGGCAATGACCCATTGCTGTTCTATCGATTGATAGCCGACTTTGGCAAGGAAAGATTGACTGCCAAAGGACTTATTTATTGCGAACTGGATGCCGACCATGCTATAGCCACCAAAGAACTGTTTGAAAGCAAGGGCTACAGTGTAGAGATACGCGAAGACCTGGCAGGTAATACACGCATGTTGAAGGCAAGCCTCTAAGCATCGAATGCATCAAAATAATAAAGGGCTGCAATGCAGCCCTTTATCTTTCAACTATATGTTGATTCCTCAAATTATGCTTTCTTACCTTTTTTAGCTGCTGTCTTCTCTTCCGTTTCTGTTTCTTCAGTGCTATCCAGTTCCAGCATTTTTTCCAGTTGGCGTACTTGCTTTTTCAGGTCGTAGATGGTTTTGTACATCTCGTCCATTTCGCTGCGTGTAGCTACGGGTACACCTACCAGGTATTTTTCCAGTTGTGCTTCCACATCTTTGCGCAGGCGCAGTTGCATAGCGCTGGTTTCAGCCATTATTTTGCTGTACTCTTCGCTTTCAAACAGGGATACAAATACCTTATCACTGATGTTCAGCCACTCCTGGTACAGGGCCATCATGTTATTGATGTCTTCACCTTTCTGTACTTTTTCAGCAATATTCTCAGCCAGGCTATCCATCACTTTCACGCCTTGGTTGTATATCATGTATTGCATTTCTGCATTTTTGATATTGTAAACCATCGTACGGTTAGCGATGTCGTTCCACTCCATCATCGATTTTGTGAACTGGTTGGGCGTCATCAGCTTTGTGATTGGTGATACACCTTCCATCATCATGTTATACATGGTAGTATAACCGTTCAGCATGTTGCCGAAGATATCGTTGCTGCTTGGTGTAGCGTTCGATAGCATGTTGCGGAACTGCTGATACTGTTGCATACCATTCTGGCTGGCTTGTGCCATACCTTTCTGCATCATTTCAGTGTATTGCTGCATGTACTGGCGGCTATTCTCCGGCAGGAAGCCAAAGTATTTATCCATCAGTTCTTTGTATGTAGCTGGGTTTACCATGTTTTTGTACATATCCATGTTGAATGTTTTTTCCTGGATAGATTTCCAGAAAGGCATCCACATTTCTACGAAGCGGGTAAAACCTTCGTTCACATTTATCATATTGCGGTAAGCATCCTGTGCCGTACCGTTTTGCACGTTCTTCTGCATATCGGCAAAACCGGTGCTCAGTGTGTTATAGTATTGGTTGAACAAACCTGTCCACGTTTCAGATGCTTTTTTAAATGCATCCATAGGATTGTTATTATTCCACTGGTTCATCATGTTCATCCAGCTATTCGCCTGATTCATGTTGTTGTTCCAGTTGTTCCAGCCGTTCATCCAGTTATTCCACATATTACCCCATTGAGCCATCGGGTTTGCATTTTGTTGCGCATTGGCTTGTGCCTGCTGGGTGGTATTTTTCATGTGCTCCATATTCATGTCCCACATTTGTTTGCTCCAGTTCATCTGCGTATTGAACCAGTTTTGGTAAAACTCATTCATCTGTGTCATATTGCTTTGTGCATTACTGCCCAGGTTTGTAGCCTTTTCTGTAGTATTAGCAAATACCGTCTTTTGATTGTCCAACCAGTTTTTATACCATTCACTGCCTTTCTCAATAGTGTCGTTCACCATTGCATTACCATTGGTAAATTTCTTGGTGTTTTCCACCATTGTTTCAACCGCTTGCTTCTGAGCGTCCATTACGCTTTCTACAAAGCTTTTGTTGTCTTGGTTAGCCATCGTATGTAGTTTTTAAAAAGTTTAAAGATTTATCAATTCAATACAGCACAAAAAAACCGATTTAATATTAGCGTCATATTTCCGGTCTGTTAATCTATCCTTACTTTTTCTGGGGGCAAAAGTTCCTTTGGGCGGCGCAAAGGTATGCATTCTTATTAAAATTTTGAAAATTCTTTATTTCAGTCATATTACTTTTTAAAATCAAGTAGTTCTACGTGACATTTCCATTACAAACAGGCACATTTTGCATTCAAGTTTTAACATTCATTGTCAACTCTAAAAAAATGCATATGAAAAGAGCACTTCTAATGAGCCTGTTGCTGCTGCTCGTAAGCGGTTATATCCGCGGGCAAAGCATCACGCCATCTACTATTAACAGCGCCGGGGGCGCAGCCAACATCGGCACAAACACTTACGAATGGTCGGTAGCCGAAATGACCGTAGTACATACCGCCACCTCATCCAATATCATCGTAACACAAGGCATACTGCAGCCCATGCCCCCCAGCACGGGCATAAAAGACCGGGTAGCCCTCTACCAAAACCTGCAGGTATACCCCAACCCTACATCCAGCACTGTGTACCTGCAATATAACCTGCCATCGAACGGCACCATCTGGTATAGTCTGCAAGACATCACCGGCAAGCAGATACTGAACAATAAGGTATCTGTTACTGAAAACCGGGGTAAGCTGCAGATAGATATGACCGGCATAGCTAATGCCACCTATATGTTGTCTGTTTCTTACCAACCATTGAACGGTGCCGCGCAGCTGGCATCCTATAAAATAAACAAGATCAATTAACCTCATTATTGAAAATCACTTCATTGAAAAATTCGACATTATGAAAAAAACACTTATAACATTCGCAATGGTGTTGCTTTCGGCAGCTACCTGGGCGCAGGCACCGCAAAAATTCAACTACCAGGGTGTAGCCCGCGATAACGCAGGTGCGCCGCTGGCCGGCCAAAACATAGCTATGCGCATCAGCGTACTGGATGGTTCTGCCGCAGGTACGCCCGAATATGTTGAAACACAAACGGCTACTACCAACCAGTTTGGCCTTTACAATATCCAGATTGGTGCGGGCACGCCCGTAACCGGCACTATGAACAGCGTAGCATGGGGCACAAATGATAAATTTATACAAGTGGAAATAGACCCGGCAGGTGGCACTGCTTATACCAACCTGGGTGCTGTGCAACTGCTGAGTGTGCCATTTGCGCTGCATGCAGCTACTGCTGTAAATGCCAATACCGCTAATAGTGCTGCCACAGCTACTACCGCCACAACTGCAACTACGGCTACTACATGTAGCAGTGTAGCCGGCACTAACCATACCATAGCTAAGTTTCTCAGCTCTACTGCTGTGGGCAACTCACAACTGACAGACGATGGCACCTCTGTTGGCGTTAATACTGCAACCCTTTCTCCTAATATAAAATTCCAGGTAACAGCCGGTTCTATTGGTAATGGTGTACGCTCTACCCTGGTGGCTACACCGGCTACTTCTATCGCTACATCAGGTTCCATATATGGCGAGTCTACTACAGGCATAGGCGTAATAGGTGTCAGCGGTTCACAAAACGGTGTGTACGGCCTTTCCACAGGTACACTGGGTGGTACGGTGGGCGTGGCTACAGGTACAGGTAATGGTATCTGGGGTGTGGCTACTGGCGCCGGTGTTGCAGGCTTCTTCGATGGTGGTACTGCCGGCCGCGGTATTGTGGTATCTACAGGTGCATCAGGCTTCGGCACCTCTGCACCTACCAGCAGGCTTACGGTTATGCAGCCCGCTACTCCCGTACCTGCTATAGATACTTTTGCTGCCATTTACGGTTATTCATACACTACACAAGGCTGTCTGAAAGGTGGTGTTTCCGGTGCATATAATACCAGCAACTATGGTACGGGTATCCACGGTATTGGCTACCAGGGTGTACCATTGCAGAATTGTAACGCCAACTTCAGCACCGGCAACCAGGACCTGGGTGTGTATGGTTCGGGAAATACAGCAGGTGTGGAAGGTACTTCTACAGGCGGTATAGGTGTAGTGGGTTACAACAAAAACTCATCCTTCGCGGCTACTACGGGTGGTGGTAATACTTATGGTGTATATGGCTATGCCAATACCATCGGCGGTGCTACCGCACCGGCTACACGCTATGGTATTTATGGCTACGCCACAGGTGCTACTACCAACTATGCAGGTTACTTTAGCGGCAATGTGCAAATAACTGGCAGCATTGCTAAAGGTAGCGGTACTTTCAAAATAGACCACCCCCAAGACCCTGAAAATAAATACTTGTACCACAGCTTTGTAGAAAGTCCAGATATGATGAACGTATATAATGGCAACATCACTACAGATGCCAACGGTTATGCAACGGTTACCCTGCCCGGCTACTTCGAAGCGCTGAATAAAGACTTCCGCTACCAGCTGACAGTTATCGGTACGTTTGCACAGGCTATCGTAGCTGAAAAAGTAAGTGGCAATAAATTCAAAATCCAAACCAATCAGCCCAATGTAGAAGTGAGCTGGCAGGTAACAGGTATCCGCAATGACAAATATGCAAATGCACACCGTGTAGAAGCCGAGGTAGAAAAAGAACCGGAGCTGAAAGGCTACTACCTGCACGCTGCGGAATGGAACCAACCTGAAAGCAAAAGCATAGACAGCAAAACAAGACCTAAAACACAGCAGCCCGACCGTGCTATCGGCGGCAATAGCGACACCAAAAATGATGCGCAAAGCGGCAGCACCCAACAAACAGGTACTGCAGGAGCAGAGCTGATTAACAAAAAATAGCACTCACTTCCATGCATTTTTAAAAGGTTGCCTTTCGGGGCAACCTTTTTATTTAAATAACTTTCATTTATTAATAACTTGATTATTTTTAGTGTAGAACCAAAACACCGATACTATGCTACAAGTAGGAGACGAATTTCGCCATAAGTTTAGCTACACACAAGACGATGTAGATACCTATGCACGTGTAAGTGGCGATGTGAACCCGCTACATATTGATGCAGAAGCTGGTAAGGCCAGCATGTTTGGCAGAAATATCATTCACGGTTTTTTAGGGGCCAGTGTATTTACCAAAATATTTGGTGCCCTGTGGTATGCCGATGGGCATGTATACATGAGCCAGAACATTAAATGGCTGAGGCCCATGTTTGTAGATACCGAATATGAAGCAGTGATAACAGTAAAAGAAACCTATCCCGACAAGAACAGGATACTGTATGACTGTGCCGTATATGAAGTAAGCACCGGCGATAAAACCATACAGGGAGAGGCGCTGCTGCTGAATAAAAAGCAATATGTCTGGTAATCAATCGGTACAGTAAATAATTGAAAGCACCTTGTTACAGGTGCTTTTTTTATGCTTAATTTTCCACCGTTGTTATGAAGTACTTTTTATGCATCATCCTGGCACTACCATTCACCGCGGGGGCACAATTGATAAAAAATACGGTAAAAACAGATTCCCTGAACGGCAGGCCTGTTTATTACTATCTCAATCACGAGGACGTGGGTAGCATTGCCAAATCCTTCTACTCCGGCCAGTTGGGCATTGGCGATAACGAGGAAACAAAAGGAATAATAGATTCCATTTTTACAGACGATGAAGAAACACTTCCCTTCTTCCTTTACAATTTCAACAGGCTACTGGCCATAGCAGATAAAACTACAGTGGAAGATGCGGGAACAGATGCGAAAGACTTTATCCTCAAAAATCCCTGTTTCTTTTTCAAAAGCCTGCGCGATGCACATTTTCATATGGTGGTTAAAAACTGGGTGCAGCCTATAGGCTATACCATTGGCACCCGGAAAGCATTGGATGCGTGGACAGGATTGATAGAGCCTGTATTGCTGGCCAACTGCAAACAATACCTGCCCGACTGGAATAATTTTAAAGCACAATTGGCAAAAGAAATATCCTGATGCAACCACGCGTTACATACTACACCATACCACCACCTGCCAGCCTTGCTGCATTTGTGCGCATGTTTTGGGTGTATGAAATAGAGCGTGGCGACGAGCCATATATTTATCGCTCTATGGCCGATGGCTGTGCGGAAATGGTATTTCACTATCACAATACATTTGATGAAGTAACCGATACCGGTACTATAAAGCAAGGCCATGCTATGCTGCAGGCGCAGTCGCAAACCTATCGCAGGTTCGTTACCTATGGTAGCTTTGGCATATTCGGTGTTTACCTCTACCCTTTTGCATTACCGCATTTATTTCGCGTTTCGGCTGCAGCGGCCAGCAACCATATGCCCGACCTGCAAACACTCTTGGGCAAAGAAGGCCGCTTGCTGGAAGAACAAATGATGACGGCCCCCTGCAACCAGGCACGCGTAGCCATTCTATCCACCTTCCTGGAAAGTAAACTAAAAAATGCACCCTTACCACCTGCCATATATGCTATTCATCACGTGATACATGCTAAAGAACTAATGCCGGTAAATGATATGGCTTATCACTTCAATCTTTCTACCCGCCAGTTGGAACGCAAGTTCAATGAACTGGCAGGCTTCAGCCCAAAGATGTACACCCGCATTATGCGTTTTCAATCGGCATTGAAACAGTATGATAGGAATGCAGACCGTTCTCTAACCGATATAGCATACGATTGTGGTTATTACGACCAATCGCATTTCATCCGCGATTTCAAATCTTTCTCCGGCTATCATCCGGGCATATATTTTAAAGGGAATGCCGAAGGAAAAGAATACCTGGATGTGTAGATGTCGTGTTTATACAATTTCAATTTTATCGCCCCCGGTACTTTTGATATGCTAAAAACGAAAAAAATGAAAACAGTACAACTTCCGGAAAGGTATCAGCATGTAATGCCTTACCTGATTTTAGAAAATTCTAAAGGCTTCCTGTCATTTGTAAAAGAAGTCTTCGATGCACGGGAAACACATGTCACCCATCGCGAAGATGGCAGCATTATGCATGGCGAGGTGATGATTGGCGATAGCACCATCATGTTTGCCCAGGCAAGCGACCAATGGGGTGTAAACACTGCAGGTATGTATGTAAACGTACCCGATGCCGATGCAACCTATAAGAAAGGCATTGCAGCAGGTGCTACCAGCCTTATGGAAGTAAGCGACCAGAGCTACGGCCGCAGTGGTGGTTTTAAAGATAAGTTTGGTAATACATGGTGGGTAGTTACCCCTTAGTATCATAATAAAAATGGCATACAAACCTGTATGCCATTTTTATTGATTAAAGTCGATTTCTGATTTTAGTTCAGCTTGCCTACCATATCTTCAGGCCTTACCCACTCGTCAAATTGCTCGCTGGTTACATAGCCCAGGTCTATAGCTGTTTGTTTCAGCGTCTTGCCTTGCTTATGTGCTGTTTGTGCTATTTCAGCTGCTTTGTAGTAGCCTATTTTAGTGTTCAGCGATGTTACCAGCATCAGTGAGTTGTGCAGGTTGCTATCTATATTGGCTTGTATCGGTTCAATACCCTCCGCACATTTATCGTTGAAGGATACACAACCATCGCCTATCAGCCTTGCGCTGTGCAGGAAGTTGAATATCATCACCGGTTTAAACACGTTCAGCTCAAAGTGGCCGTTTGAACCACCTACGCTGATGGCCACATCGTTACCCATTACCTGTGCAGCTATCATGGTCAGCGCCTCGCACTGCGTAGGGTTTACCTTACCCGGCATGATAGATGAACCAGGCTCATTGTCTGGTATGAATATTTCACCGATACCGCAACGTGGGCCGGAGCTCAGCATACGGATGTCATTCGCTATTTTCATCAGGCTAACGGCTACTGTTTTCAGTGCACCATGCGCTTCTACTATCGCATCGTGCGCAGCCAGGCTTTCAAATTTGTTTTCTGCAGTTACGAAAGGCAGGCCTGTCAGCTTGGCTATGTTGCCGGCTACATGCTCTGCATACCCTTCCGGTGTATTGATGCCCGTACCTACGGCCGTACCACCCAGTGCCAGTTCGCTCAGGTGCGCCAGTGTATTGTTGATAGCTCGTAGGCCGTGGTCCAGTTGAGATACATAGCCGCTTATTTCCTGGCCCAGTGTCAATGGCGTAGCATCCATAAAGTGCGTACGGCCTATTTTCACTATGTGCATGAATGCCCTCGCTTTCTTATCCAGCGTATCGCGCAGCTTTTTGATGCCCGGTATCGTTACATCTACCAGCATTTTGTATGCAGCTATGTGCATAGCAGTAGGGAATGTATCGTTTGATGATTGCGATTTGTTCACATCATCGTTAGGGTGCACAAATTTTTCTTTATCGGTAAGCTGGCCGCCGTTGATAACGTGTGCGCGGTAAGCTACCACTTCGTTCACATTCATGTTCGATTGTGTGCCCGAACCTGTTTGCCATACTACCAACGGAAATTCATTATCCAGTTTGCCTTCCAGTATCTCATCGCACACCTGGCCTATCAGTTTCGATTTTTCAGCAGGCAGCACACCCAGCTCGGTATTGGTAAGTGCAGCTGCTTTTTTCAGGTAAGCAAATGCACGGATGATTTCCTTCGGCATCTTGTTGATGTCCTGTGCAATTTTGAAATTCTCGATAGAGCGCTGCGTTTGTGCGCCGTAATAAGCATTAACGGGTACTTTCACTTCACCCATCGTGTCTTTCTCAATACGGTATTCCATTGTTATATGAGATTTATTATTGGAAAAATTATGAACGCCGCAAAGGTATTAAATGAACAATTATGCGAAAGCGTATATTATTTATTTTAATTTTGCAGCCGTGAAGCAGGGTTTTGTTATATCCATCATCTTATTGGCAGTACTTATTGGTTTTTCCTTCAGCAAAACACCGCAGAAGGTTACCAAAGAAAAGCTGGGCGAAATGCTGTTTTTCGATCCCATACTTTCTGAAGACAGCAGTGTGAGCTGTGCTTCCTGCCACAAGCCACAATTTGCCTTTGCCGATACAGTTGCTTTCAGCACGGGTGTGCATGACAAATTAGCTACCCGCAATACCCCTTCGGCCATGAATGTAGCAGCACGCGAGGCACTCTTCTGGGATGGCCGCGCTACTACGTTGGAACAGCAGGCACTGGGCCCTATCGAGAACCCGAACGAAATGAACCTGCCGCTGGCAGAGGCTGTCAAAAGATTGAGCCGCAGCAAGAAATATCGTCACTTGTTTTTCAGCATTTTCAAATCGGTGCCGAATGAAAAATACCTGGCGGAGGCCATATCGGCCTACGAGCGCACCTTAGAAACCGGCAGCACTCCCAACGATCGCTGGCTGAATGATGAGCCGAACGGCATGAATGAACAACAGGTACGCGGCCGCGATATATTCCGTGTAAAAGGCAAATGTTTTGAATGCCATTTTACACCAGATTTTACCAATGACGAATTTCGAAGCATCGGTTTGTTTAATGGTAAACAACTGAATGATTCCGGCAGGTACCACATCACAAAAGACCCGGCCGATATTGGCAAAATGAAAGTCCCTGGCCTGCGAAACGTGGCGGTTACTGCCCCATATATGCACAACGGCCGGTTCAAAACCCTGCGCGAGGTAATAGATTATTATGACAACCCGCACGCTATCCTCCCCGATGGCATGTATCGCGATAGCGTGCTTTCTCAACCACTGCACCTTACCGAACAGGAAAAACAAGACCTGGAAGCCTTTCTGCATGCACTTACAGATGACAGGTTTGTAATATCCAATAAGTAGGTCCCTTTATTTATCCGGCAAGAGGTCGAGAAACCAAAACCCGGTATTCCATTTGTCTGTATCATTATTGGCAGGCGTATAGTTCTTATACACTGCTTCACCTTTCTTTACCGCTATAGGTGCCGTAAAGCATGGCGCATTATATACATAAGTATGAAACTCACCGTTTTCACCACAGGGGTCAACCCCTTCAGGTAAGTCGTTCAAAAAGCTTTTATCAATCTTCCTGCCTAAAAAACTTTTGTCTAAAAACTTTTCATTCAGGCATACGATCATCGCTTCTATACCGGTTTCCTCTATCAGTTGTATCAGTTCGCGTGTATCCCGCTTCCATAATGGAAACACAGCTTCAACACCCACTGTCGCTAATTGCTGCTCACGGTATGCCTTCAGGTCTTCCAGGAAAATATCGCCAAAGGCGGCGGTGTGTATGTCTTCTGCTTTTAACGCTGTCAGTGCGGCTTCCATCGCACGCTTATACGTATCATCACCGGGCGATGCAGGCAGCCTTATCTTCCGGTGTGCTATGTTTATAGCTGCTGCCTGTGCATCCAGCAATTCTTCCCTTACGCCGTGCATCACTATACGGTCGTGCTCATCATTTATAGTGGTGAGCAGGGTCTTCACTTCATAGTCGCTATTCAGCAGCATATGATAAGCCAGCGCGGCATCTTTACCACTGCTCCAGTTCAGCACCGTAGGTATCCTGTTCATTTATGTGCAAATGAACGTATTTTACACGCAATTATCAGCACACCATATTTTATATGCCACACGCTATTGTTACAGGTGCCACACAGGGAATCGGCAAAGCCATTGCAGAAAAATTTTTATCAGAAGGATTTTCAGTTGCCATCTGCGCCCGCAGCAAAGATGATTTGCTGACTGTTGAAAAAGAATGGAAAGCACAATATCCTAACGCCAATATCATCACCCATCAAGCCGATCTGTCTGTAAAAGAAGAGGCCATTGCCTTTGCGGATGCGGTATTGAAACAATTCCCAACTATAGAAATATTGGTAAACAATGCCGGCTTATATTTTCCGGGCTTACTTTCTACAGAGCCCGATGGACAACTGGAAAAGCTCATGGCGGTGAATCTGTATAGCGCTTACCACATCACCCGCCACATACTGCCGGGTATGAAGAAGGCAAAAGCAGGACATATATTTAATATGTGCTCCATCGCCAGCCTGCGCGCTTACCCTAATGGTGGTGCTTACAGCATTACCAAATATGCCCTCTTAGGCTTTTCAGACAACCTGCGCCTGGAACTGGTGCCTGACAATATAAAAGTCACTTCCATCTGCCCCGGTGCTACTTACAGCCGCTCATGGTCGCAGAGCGGTGTATCGCCCGATAGGCTCATGACCACACAGGATATTGCCGATACGGTATGGAGCGCCTACAAATTATCACCGCA
Organism: uncultured Bacteroides sp.; assembly: GCA_902168085.1. Taxonomy (GTDB): domain Bacteria; phylum Bacteroidota; class Bacteroidia; order Chitinophagales; family Chitinophagaceae; genus Polluticoccus. The sequence continues at coordinate 17,400 of CABHOP010000020.1, read as the reverse complement.
GGCTAATATTGACACCCTTGTCATCCGTCCGCAACAGGGTGATTTATAACACATTTTAACTTTGCTTTAACCGTAGCATCCTTCATAAAGCAAGCCGATATTTTATTTTTGCTATACCCTAATAATGATACGCATTAATAATATGTGGCGCTATTGTATTGTATGCCTGCTGGCAATGGCAGGAAGTGTAGAGGTGTTGGCGCAAAATGTTGTTTTTATTGCAGAAGTAGCCGCCAACAAACTGGGCATTCAAGACCAGATGGAATTGGTATATATTGTTCAGAATGCCACCAATCTTCGCTCTATCAATCCCCCTCCCGCACTTCAAAAAGACTTTCAGGTAGTGGGTGGCCCGTACCAGAGTTTTAGTAGCAATATAGTTGAAGTGAATGGCAGGCAGACACAGTCATCCAGTGTCCGGATTACGTATGTTATCCGGCCTAAACAAGTAGGCAATTTTTCTTTACCGCCTGCTATCGCTAAAGATGCAGACGGCCACACCTTCCAATCGAATCCTTTAAATATACAAGTAGTAAAAGGGAGTGTCGCCGCTCAGCAGCAACAGCAACAACGAAATACATACGACCCCTGGGGCGATGATCCGTTTGAAGCTATACAACGCCAGCGCCAGCAACAATTGCAGGCAATGCGCCGGCAAATGCAGCAACAGCAGCAAGCGCCCGAACCTGCCAATGTAGACCTCAGCAAAGACCTTTTCATACGCGTAACGGTAGATAAAAGCAAAGTGCGCGTGGGCGAACAGATAACGGCCACATATAAACTGTATTCGCGCGTGCCGATGCAGGTAAATATATCTAAGCTGCCATCCCTCAATGGTTTCTGGACACAGGATTTTGAATTGCCTAAGGCCAATATCAAACCAACGAAGGAAATGGTGGATGGCAAACCCTACCAGGTATTCGTTCTGAAGAAATCTGCCCTCTTTCCGCAGCAGACAGGCAACCTGGAGCTGGACCCTGCTGAGGCAGAAGGTATCGCACGAGTAATGGTGCAGCAGCGCCGTACCAGTTCATTTGCCGATATGTTTGACGACCCTGCCATTCAGAATTTCTTCGGCAGCCTGATGATGAACGACCCTTTCTTCAACGACGACTTCTTTGGCAGCATGGCTTATAAAGACGTGAAGGTGCACCTGAAAAGTACACCGGTGAAGATAACGGTGACGCAAGTGCCGGAAGAAGGCAAACCTGCCGATTATGGCGGCGCTGTGGGCAATTTCAATATCACGGCATCTATAGATAAAGCATCGCTTACTACCGATGATGTGGCCAACCTGAAACTGACCATTACCGGCAGCGGCAACCTGAAACTGATAGAAGCACCGAAGCTGAACCTGCCCAACGGGCTCACCAGCCTCGACCCGTTGATTGTGGATACGGTTACAGGCCGCAGCACTACCATCAGCGGTTCTAAGATCATTACATACCCCATTACCCCCAATAATGAGGGCGACTATACCATACTACCTACCAGCTTCAGCTATTTCAATGCTGCAACAGGCAAGTATGTAACGCTGCAAACGCAGCCCATAAAGCTGAATGTAAAACAAGGCAAGGGCGGCAGGCCGGATAAAGGTGTCCTGGCACTTACAGATATTCATGGCATTGATAAAAAACCGCTGAAAGAACTTACTTACCATAGCAAACCGTTGTTCTTTACCGTAGGCTACTGGTCTATGTATGCAGCACCGCTGATGGCCTTTGTTGCCGTAGCCTTCTGGCGTCGCCGCGAAGATGAGGAGCTGCGCGATGTAGCAGGCACCCGCAGCAAGCGTGCCAATAAAATAGCCCTGAAACGCCTGGCCACTGCGCAAAAGCTGTTGCAGGGCAAGAATGAAAAAGCTTTTTACGATGAAGTATCTAAAGCGATATGGCTGTACCTGAGCGATAAGCTGAGCATACCATTGTCCGAACTGTCGCATGAAAAAGCGCAGGAAGTGTTTACGGCCCGTAAAGTACCACTGGCTTTACAACAAAAGGCGCAGGCCGTTATCAGCCAGTGCGAAACTGCCCTGTATGCAGGATATACAGGCAGCAGGCAGATGAACGAAACATATAATGATGCGGTAGACATCATCAGTAAATTGGAGGAATCTTTCAAAGCATGAAAACCGTAGTCAACTTGTTACTCCTTTTATTGTGCTGCACCATTTCTTTTGCCGCCCCGCAATATGAAGCATGGTGGCAGCAGGCCAATAAGCACTATGAACAAAAGAACTACGACAGTGCTGCGTATTATTACGAGCAGGTAGCCGCACTGAAGCCCGCCGATGCAGTAGTCTATTATAATCTTGGCAATGCATATTATAAACTAAACCAGGTAGGCCCTGCGGTATTGAATTACGAACGCGCCCTGGCCACACAGCCCGGTTATAAAGAAGCGCAGGACAATCTTTCACTGGCCCAAAGCCGCATCATCAACCGTATAGCTACCACGCAGGATATCTTCTTTGTAAAGTGGTGGAAGTCGTGGACATCCGGCAGCAATGCTACTACATGGGCGGTTATCAGCCTGGTGCTCTTCGTTGCACTGATAGGCTATGCCATAGCAAGGCGTATGCATTTCATATCATTCCGGTTACCCATACAAGCCACAGGCATAGGTTGGGTCATCTGCACCTGCTGTATTATACTGGCATTTATTGCCGCTGCCAACCGTGCTGATGGAGGCAAAGCCGTTGTAATGCAGAATGACACCCCACTATATACTACCCCGTCACCGGCTAAATCAACGGCTTCCGTACCGGAAGGCACTACCGTGCATTGCAGTAAAGAGCAGCAAGGCTGGATAGAAGTAACCCTGCCCGATGGCCGCACCGGATGGATGCGTACCGATGGCCTTTCTAAAATTTAGTGTTCATGTTCCGTTATCTTTTTGTTGGTTTGCACAATGGCGTATGCAGTTAAAACACCCTGGTGGCTCAGCAGGTTCGTATATCCGCGACTGACGTGGAATATACCAGCTACTGATACCCCTGCTGTATACCTTACATTCGATGACGGCCCCCACCCTACCATTACGCCCTTTGTATTACAACAGTTGAAGCAATATGATGCGAAGGCTACCTTCTTTTGCATAGGAAAGAATGTTGCTGACCATCCCGATATATATAAACAGATACTGGAGGCGCAACACACCGTTGGCAATCATACGCACAACCACCTGAATGGCTGGCATACAAAAACAGATGCCTACATCACCAATGTGCAGCAGGCTGCCAAGCACATCAACAGCCGCCTTTTTCGCCCGCCCTATGGCCGCATCAAACGCAGCCAAGCCGGCAGGCTTTTACAGGCGCATCCGCAATGGCATATATATATGTGGGATGTACTGAGCGGCGACTTCGATACCGGCATCACAGCAGAAAGATGCACCGAAAATGTTTTGAATAATATACAGCCGGGGTCTATAGTGGTCTTTCACGATAGCGAGAAAGCCTGGCCGCGCATGCAGCATGCCTTACCCGCAGTGCTGGCATATTGCAAACAGCAAAACTGGCAACTAAAAGCATTGCCTCAATAGTTATGACATTTATAGATACACATACACACCTGTACGAGGAGCAACTGAACACCGACGAAAAGGAAATGATACAGCGCGCTATTGATGCCGGTGTACACAAAATGTATATGCCCAATTGCGATAGCACCACCATAGAGGGTATGATGCGTATTGCAGCAGCATGGCCACAGCATTGCCTGCCTATGATGGGCCTGCACCCGGTATATGTAAAAGATAATTACGAGGCTGAACTGGCCATAGTAAAACAATGGCTGGAAAAGGAAAAGTTTGCAGCCATTGGTGAGATAGGCCTCGATTACTATTGGGACAAGGCGCACGTAGCCCAGCAAAAACAGGCATTTGAGCAGCAGATAGATTGGGCATTACAATACAACCTGCCTATCGTCATACACAGCCGCGAGTCTACTCAAGACTGCATAGATATAGTACGCAGTAAACAAAATGGAAACCTGAAAGGTATCTTCCATTGCTTCAGCGGCACAATAGAAGAAGCAAGACAAGTAGTGGCGCTTGGCCTCTGCTTAGGCATCGGTGGTGTGGTCACTTTCAAAAAAAGCACGCTACCCGATATTATTAAAGAAATAGGCCTGCAGCATATCGTACTGGAAACCGATGCCCCTTACCTGGCCCCCATGCCCTATCGTGGCAAGCGCAATGAAAGCAGCTACATACCACTGATAGCAGCTAAGATAGCAGATGTATTGGCTGTTGATGTAGCAGTTGTAGCACAGGCCACTACAGCAACTGCGGCTCAGCTATTTCCTTATTAGCCAGCCTTTTTATTTCTGCATTCAATACATTCACCGGGCGGTATTTATCGCCCATTATTTCCATACGCCTGTATACAGACTCATCTATAAAAGATTCTACATTATCTACCACTATCTTGCGTGTAGCCTTAGGCAACAAAGAGAATAGCCCTTTGGTAGAATCATAGATCGTTGCATCATACTTATCGGGCAGCTCGTGTATGCGCTGATCCATTTCAAGCCCTACTACTGCTGCCTTTCTGAATAGCCACTTCAGTGCTATATCACTCAACCCCGTGTCGGGATAGCCACCACCAACATTGGAATGCACGCCCGGAAACCAGCGCTGCTCCAGCACCTGCTTAAATCCTTTGGGTTCTTCCTGGCTCTTTTCCCACAGTGTAGGTACAAAGTTTTTCCTGCGCTCATCTACCGCCAGGGCATGGTAGGCATGTTCTATAATACTGCTCAGCCTGGTATCGTAAAAGGTGTAGCGGCGTTTGTTATACCATTGCAGGAAATGCAGCGGTATGCCCAGGCTACCCACCGTATCCCATACACCTATCAGCTTGATGGTAGCCGCTTCATAGCTATTGTCTTTCCTGAATTGCACCGCTTTCTCATCACCCGATAGCACACTTTTATTACGGTACAGTTCGTATGCCTTTGCCACCAGGTCTATATCATTATGCCTGATGATGCCACACTTGCGTATCAGCCCCGCAAGGCTGCGTGCGGTATAGGCGCCCCTGCTAAAACCAAACAGGAACAGGTCATCCCCCGCTTCATAATTCCAGCAAATGAACTTGTAAATATCACGGATGTTTTCATCAATACCCTTTCCGGTAGCGCCGTTAAACATGCGCACCAGCGCATTCCCGCTCGACCCGATGCCTTCATCATATATTTTCACCTGCTCTACCCCATTAGCATCGCGGCGTTTTATGAGGTCAAACATCTTCTGCACATTGGTCTTCTCATCTATGTTAGGACGGTTCCAGGTACCGTCACTACATGTTATTATCCTCTTCATGTTAAAATAGTTTAATGGTGAACATGCAACATTATTCTCTCATATAAATGTACAATGCTGCAGATGGAAATATATGCGTAGAACTACGCAATGCACACCATATGATTAGAAAAAATCCCTATTTTTGCCGCCCGCATTCACGGAGAGGTGCTCGAGTGGTTGAAGAGGCACGCCTGGAAAGTGTGTATACTGTCAAAGGTATCAAGGGTTCGAATCCCTTTCTCTCCGCCTTACCACACAATAGCCTGCTAAAATATTGGTTTTAGCAGGCTATTTCTTCTTTGAATCACCCTGCTTTTCAATACACTCCATTGAAAATAAAATGGTTATAAAGCAATTAAGCTTTACACACTATTATCCAAAAAAAATGCAAATACATTTGCGCAACTCAAAAGTTGCATATATATTTGCAACTCGAAGGTTGCTTATTTAATACTGAAGAATGAAACAAGATATATTTCAAGCTATAGCCGACCCGACACGCAGGGCTATTTTAACGTTAGTTGCTATCCAGGCATTAACACCCAATGCAATGGCGGAAAAATTTGACATGACCCGTCAGGCTGTGTCAAAACATATTAAAGTATTGCACGAATGCGAATTGATTAAACCTGAGCATCGCGGCAGAGAGATCTATTATCATTTCAACGCGAAAAAAATGCAGGAGTTTGACCATTGGTTAGCGCAATTCAGGCAAAGCTGGGAAACTCAATTCAATCAACTTGACCAACTATTATCAACAATTAAAGAACAGAAATAATGAACAACGATTTGCTATTTGATTTTAACGTTGACAAAACCGCGAAAACGGTTTATATAACCAGGGAGTTCAATGCCGGGCTTTCTTTAGTATGGGATGCCTTTACTAAAGCCGAACTACTGGATCAATGGGGGGCACCTGCACCTATGCGCGCCAAAACAAAGTATATGAATTTTGAAGTAGGTGGGCGACGATTTTATGCGATGATAAGCCCCGATGGACAAGAGCGATGGGCAGTGCAGGAATTTACATCCATCACCCCGAAAACCAATTTCAAGATGTACAACACGTTTGCCGATAAAGATGAAAACCGTGAGCTGCCGGGCTCTGAATGGGATTACACTTTCAGCGAGCAAAATGGCATAACAAAAGTACACATTGTCATTTTCAACGAATCGTTTGAGCGGTTGGAAAAATTATTGGAGGGCTTCAAGATAGGCTTCGCCCTAACCTTGAAAAACCTGGAAGACATGTTGGCCACCTTATCTAAAAAATCATAAAAAGAAAACTTACAATCACTCTAAAAATAAAATTATGAGAACAATCAATCCCTGGATCAATTTCAACGGCAATGCCGAAGACGCATTCACTTTTTACAAATCAGTTTTGGGCGGCGAGTTCACTAAGATCGTTCGTTTTAAAGACCTGTCGAGTGCTGAATTTCCCGTGCCGGAAAATGAAGCCAATAAGATAATGACGATTGCTTTGTCCATCGGTAAAGGCAATGTGTTATTGGCCAATGATGTTCCCGAATTTATGGGTCGGGTAAACGAAAACGAAAACCGATCTAAAATAGTAATCGGTGCAGAAAGCCGCGAAGAAGCAGATAAAATATTTAACGGGCTATCTGTAGGTGGAGATGTTGAAGGTCCCATTGGCGATAGTCCCTGGGGTACATATGCCGGAATGTTCAGAGACAAATACGGTATTGAATGGATTGTGGAATATGCCCCCAATCACAACGATTAAATGTAAATCTGACAATATAGGTGTTCGGCTGGAATCCCTTTATCTCTGTAAAGAGGGGCTTCTTAATGAAGTCCCTCTTTTTTCGCAATTAGTATAGAATCGTTTTTATGAGCAGATTTCATTGACCAAAGCCTCTACAATTACCACCGGTTATAATGATAGTTGACATGTTCCACCCCTGCTATCCCCCTCGATGGAAGTCAGAAGTTTCAGTTATTTTCGGTACATGATATATATAGTCGGTTTTCTATTTTGTGGTTTAGCGATATTCATTGCCGGTAGGAAACTTGCCATTTATGGTGATATGATTGCTTCTATTACAGGTTTGGGGCGTGCATGGATCGGATTGATGTTGATGGCTACTGTCACCTCACTTCCTGAACTGATGGTGGGGATCAGCTCTTCCGCAATAGTTCAATCGGCGGATTTGGCTGTTGGAGATGTTTTGGGCAGTTGCGCTTTCAATCTCGGTATCCTTGCGCTAATGGATGCCTTTGTTCCTCAGCGCAAACCATTATTCGGACAGGCATCTCAAAACCATACTGCAGCTGCAGCTATGGGCATTGTGTTAATTGCATTAGCCGGTATCGGGCTATTTCTACCAAATGATGTTGCGATCATCGCCGGCATTGGCCTCACTAGTATTTCCTTTGTGGTCATTTATTTTCTTTCTGCATGGCTGCTGTACCGGTTTGATTTAAAAAACAAACAACCGGATGCCGAAGTACATCATTTGAATCAACAGTTAAGCCTACCTAAAGTGATTGGTCGTTTTAGCTTGTTTGCTCTGATTATTGTCGGTGCAGCGCTACTGCTGCCATATTTTACAGAACATATTGCTGCAGCCGCCGGACTTAACAGAACGTTTGCGGGAACGCTTTTGCTGGCAGTTTCGACTTCGCTTCCTGAAATAGCCGTTTCTATCTCGGCGATACGCATGGGTTCCATAGATATTGCCGTAGGTAATCTTTTGGGCAGTAACCTGTTCAACATCTTTATACTGGCCCTGGACGACATTTTCTACACAAAGGGCAACCTATTAAAGGATGCGTCTGATCTGAACATCATTTCTTGCCTGGCAACTATTATCATGGCAGCCATTGCGATTGTCGGTCTTACCTACCGCGTTCAGGCGAAACGATTTTGGTTGGCTTGGGATGCATTGCTCATTTTCGGGATTTATGTTTTAAATATTTTACTGCTTTACTACCTCACTACCTGACATGAAAAGCCGGCAGCAGATCAACACAGAAAAATAGAACGCGGCTTTGCGGGTCACTTTGTTGTAAAGGCCGAATATACTTTGTTGAAAGGGTCATTATATCGTGCTTTCTTTAACGAACAACATCTAACTCCAGCCTTTCCCACTCCAGCTTATGCCTTATACCGTTGCTGGTTTGCGTATATTTTATAGTGCTGAGCATTATGCTGAATAACTTGCCGGGGATAGCTAGTGCAATAGGGAAACGCCTGTAATAAGCCTTTTCAGCTGCTTCATATATATCAGGCATTTCACCAACAATAGCAAGTTTTCCGCTAAGCTGTATGCCGGTATTATCATACCCGCTTTTTGAAGCCTGGTATATGGTGCCTGCAACAGGTGTTCCGCTGTGCATCCGGCTATGCAATGATGACTTTGATGATTTAAATACGATACCATCCATTTTGGGGATAACAGCATACAGGCAGTTAAAGCAATAGGGCAATCCATCCTTCACATAACATATGGTTGCCACCTTACGCTCGCACAAAAAATCCCGTATCTCCCTTTGCATTCCCATATGCTATCTTATTAGTCCTTACCTTTTCTCCTCACCAAAGCATTTTTATAGAATGTTTTTTCTGTTGCTGTTTCAGGTTTTATACCTGGCACTGTAGTAGGATTGGCGTTGTCATCCAGCGCAACAAAAACAAAGTATGCCTCACAAACGGGGTATATTTCCCCGCTAATTACCTTTCGCGATGATGCATGCACATATATCTCCATCGACCGGTCGAAAGCCCTCGTTACTTTAGCATTTATAGATATAATGTCGCCCACCTTAGCAGGGCTCTTAAATTCCACCTTATTGATAGAAGCCGTAACAGCTATTCGCCCTGCATGTGTTTGGGCACATATGGCAGAGGCAGTATCCATCCATTGCACCAACCGGCCACCTTGTAACATACCCATAGGGTTGGCATCATTGGGATAAACGACCTCCGTCATAATCGTTTCAGACATGGCAGGGGTCTTATCCTTGCGCTTCTTATTAAGCTTTTCCATTTCAACGCTTGTGCGTATAAAATTCAATTATATGAACATGACAATCAATGATGATTGTCATGTTCTATGTTGTTCTTCCGGGGAAACAAGCATTAATAAGAAAATCCGCTTCTTTATTCAGTTGTGTTTTTAAGCTTCATCAGCAGGGTGTATGCATTCCTAGTAACCACCTTTTGGGTTTTCAGGTCCACGCCTTCCGCTTTACTGATAGCAATAACGCCATTTTCCGCAGCACCGGTCTGCACTTCCTTCATTTCATATTGGTTGCCCGCATTTGCCAAAAAGATGTATTGCTTATTACCATAGCGTACCACTGCATCTTCAGGCAGCACAAAGGCATTAGCATTACCCAATGCTATTTCCGCATTCATATACATGCCCGGCACCAATGTATGATCATACTTTTCAAAATGGCAATGCACTTGCAGTGTACGCTCGGCACTCACATCTTTACCTATCAGTATTATCTCGCAGGGATATTTCTTATCCGGGTTGTTATTGGTATAAGCTACCAGCTTCTGTCCTATGTATAATGCATCAATGTCTTTCTCAAAAATGGCAAGCGCCAGGTGCACATCTGTAGGGTTCACCAGTTCAAACAGTACATCCGACGGGGTAACATATTTACCGATATTCACATTCACTGCCGATACAAAGCCATCTATAGGTGCATGCACATTTATGGTTCTTGAAATGCTGCCTTCATGCAGCCTATCGGGGTTGATGCCTATCAGTTGCAGTTTTTGTTGCAGGCCGCTTATAAGTATCTTATTGCTTTTATACTCCGCCGCTGCCAGCTGGAAGGTCTTATCACTGCTGGCCTTATTCTGGTTAAGTTCCTTCTGGCGCAGATATTCACTTTCCAGGTAATCCTGTTTTGCTTTGGCGGTCAGGTAATCCTGCTGCAATTGTATATACTGCTGGTCTTCCATAATCGCTATTACTTCCCCTTTGCGTATATGCATGCCCGGTAGCAGCCGGGTAGATTTCAGGTACCCACCCAGCGGAAAACTTACAGATACCATGTTTTGCGGCGGCACATCTATCTTGCCCGATACTTTTATTACAGATTTAATATCCTGCAGGCTGGCTAACCCGGTTGCTATATTGGCATTTTTTTGCTGTGCTTCCGTAAGCACTACCGTTGTGTCGCTTATTACTTCAGGCTCCTGGGTGGCGGCCGGTTGCTTGTCACTACCGCATGCAGCCAAAGCCAATACGGCTATAAATAATACTCGTTTCATTTCTTAATTTTTTATGAGGTAGTTGATCTCAAAAATGGATTCGTTCAGTTTCTTTAATTCATCATAATAACGGTTGTAGATATCAAATGCCTGGTTCAGCAGCATGGTATATTCCAGGTAGCTGATATCGCCCTGCATATATTGGCTGCCTGTAGCCTCAATTATTTCAGCTGCATTTTTGTTGCCTGTCTGTTCATAATACACTACGGCATCTGCTTGCTTTTTATAAGCAACAAGGGCATTATCATACTGCATATCCAGCATATGCTTACCATCCTCTGCCAGTGTTGTTGCCATCTTCCTGTTTATTGCTGCAGCTTTTATCCTTGCTGCCTGCGATGCAAATATCAATGGTATGCCTACGCCCAACTGTACGGAACTGAACCGCTGCGATGAAGTATAAAGGCGCTCTGTATTATCTACTTTTTGCCAGCCGCTGAAGCTTTGGTTGTAATACCCGCCGGTTATGTCCGGCAGCAGTTTGGCCTGCTCCAACTGGTGTAGATTTTTGGCCAGTTGCTGTTGCATCTGCAGGTGGGTAAGGTATGGATGCCCCCCCGTAGTATTGGACAAAACCGGCACATCGGGTTTCAGCAATGCCCGGGTGGGGACATATGTGGTATCCGTGTTCAGCCAGTAGTCAAACTGGTTGAGCAGTATCTTCAGGTCGGCATGCAATTGTTCAAGTTGCAAATGAATTTGCCCACGCTGGTTTTCTGCCGTTGCTTTCTCTACCGTATTAGATGCACCCAGTTTATATCTCAATTGAGCTTTATACTCAAACGCTGCATACAGGCTGTCTGCTTCTACCAGCAATGCCTGTTTCTGGTACAGGCAGTTGATAGCATTATAAAGCATGGATACCTGCCGGGTGATCTCCTTTTCATTCAGTGCTGTCTGCAACTGCGCCGCTTTCCATTCATTGTGCAGAACGGCGCGCTGCTTCACATATACAAGCGGGAAGGATATACTTTGAGTAACACCATAACGGGTATCGGTATAGGCACTGTTTACATGTCCCCACTCGGCAGTAACGTTGGTTTTATTAATATCCCATCCGCTTCCCTGCATCTTTCTATAATAATCGGTGTTTAGCCTTTGGGCTTTTAGTTTCAGGTTATTGTGCAGGGCCGAATCGATAGCTGCCTTTAGCGATATTTGCTGCTGTGCATGGGCCAGCACCGGCGAAAGGCTTAACAGCAATAATATTACAGTTGCCTGTGGTTTCATTTTTATATTTCTTTTTTCAAACAGTAAATAAAGTACCGGCAGCAGGAATAGGGTTAAAAATGTTGCGGTAAGCAAGCCGCCTATTACCACCGTGGCCAGCGGGCGCTGCACCTCGGCACCGGCACCATTGCTGAGGGCCATAGGCAGAAAGCCAAGCGAGGCTACAGTAGCCGTCATCAATACTGGGCGCAGCCTGGCGCGTGTACCCTGCAGCGCAATTTCTGCCGGGTCAGTAAGGCCCTGCGCTTTCAACCGCCGGAACTCGGCTATCAATACAATACCATTTAATACGGCCACACCAAATAAGGCTATGAAACCGATGCCCGCACTGATGCTGAATGGCATACCCCGCAATGCCAGTGCAAAGGCACCACCAATGGCCGATAGGGGTATGGCGGTATAAATAATAAGGCTATGCTTAAGGGAATGGAATGCGAAATACAGCATCAGGAATATCAGCCCCAATGCCAAAGGCACTACGATAGACAAACGTTTTTTAGCCTCAATAAGGTTTTCAAACGCCCCTCCATAAGTAATGTAATAGCCCGGTGGCAGTTTTATTTTATCTGTCTTTTGCTGCAGTTCATTTACAATGGTCTGCACATCTTTGCCGCGCACATTGAAGCCCACCATTATCCTGCGTTTTGCATCTTCACGCTGTATCTGGTTAGGCCCGTCTTTTATAGCTACCGTAGCCAGTTGGATCAAAGGCACCTGCGCACCCAATGGTGTAGGCACTAACAAATTCTGCACGTCTGCCAGGCTTTGACGCTGGTTACCGGCCAAACGCACCACAAGGGCAAACCTTTTTTCATCTTCATATACCATGCCGGCACTTTGTCCGCCAAATGCCGCATTGACAACACGGTTCACTTCCTCTATACTCAAGCCGTATTGCGCAATAGCTGCACGGTTATGCGTTATGATTATCTGTGGCAGCCCGGTTACTGTTTCTATGTATATATCCTTTGCGCCCTCTACCGAACCGGCCAGTTTGCCCAATTCATTGGCATAGTGGGCCAGGGTATCCAGGTTTTCACCAAATATTTTGCATACCACATCTTGCCTTGCACCTGTCATCAATTCGTTGAAACGCATTTGTACCGGGAACTGAAAGCCGGCTGTAATGCCGGGCACCTCCTCTAAGGCAGTGCTCATCTTCTCCGCCATTTCAGGAAATGTTTTGGCTGATGTCCATTCTTTTTTGTCTTTCAGTATCACCATCATATCGCTGGCTTCCATAGGCATGGGGTCGGTAGGAATTTCGCCACTACCTATCTTGGTCACTACTTTCTCTATTTCAGGAAACCTATTCAGCAGGATACCGGCAGCCTTCTGTGTAGCTTCAATGGTAGTATGCAGGTTGCTACCCGTCAGTACGCGGGTTTCAACAGCAAAATCGCCTTCTTCCAACTGTGGTATGAACTCTCCGCCAAGTGACATGAGCAATATAACGGCTATAACAAACAATGAAAAAGCAGCGGCTATCATCACCTTTGTATGCTGCAGCACTTTTGCCAGTGCCTTGTGAAATACGGTTTCCAGCTTTTCCATCATCCTGTCTGAAAAGGAGGGCTTATGGCTGATGCGTTTACTGATTACCAACGCGCTCATCATGGGTATATACGTCAGCGAAAGGAGGAATGCCCCCAGTAGTGCAAAGGCCACCGTCTGCGCCATAGGCCGGAACATCTTACCCTCAATGCCCTGCAATGTGAAAATAGGCAGGTACACAATGAGTATGATGATTTGCCCGAAAACGGCACTATTCATCATGTTCGATGCAGATGTTTTTACTTCGGTATCCATTTCTGCCTGGCTGAGGCGGGTTTTATCTCTAAACTGTTTGGAATGGCTGAAGCGGTGCATCACAGCTTCTACTATTATCACGGCACCATCTACTATTAAACCAAAATCCAGCGCGCCGAGGCTCATCAAGTTGCCGCTTACGCCAAACAAGTTCATCATAATAATGGCGAACAGCATAGAAAGCGGGATAATAGAAGCTACCAGTAACCCCGCCCGCACATTGCCCAGGAAGAGCACTAATATGAATATCACTATCAGCGAACCTTCCAGCAGGTTTTTCTCAACTGTGCCTATGGCATTATTCACCATTTTGGTACGGTCCAGGAATGGTTCTATCACTACGCCTTTGGGCAGTGTTTTTTGTACCTGCTCTATCCGTTGCTTGATGGCCTTTATTACTTTGCCGCTATTTTCGCCTTTCAGCATCATCACGATGGCCCCTGCTACTTCGCCTTCATCATTATAGCACATGGCGCCGTAGCGTGTAGCCGAACCCAGATGAACATCGGCCACATCTCTTATCAATACCGGAGTACCATCAGATAATTGTTTAACAACACTGTTCTCAATATCACTGATACTTGTAGCAAGGCCTTCCGTTCGTATATACAATACGGTAGGCCCTTTTTCTATGTAAGCACCGCCGGTGTTATTGTTGTTTTTTTCCAGCGCGCTGAATACATCACTGATGGTAACATTATAAGATGCCAGCTTCGATGCATTTACAGCCACTTCATACTGCTTCAGGCAACCACCAAAGCTGCTTACATCCGCCACCCCCGGTACGCCCAATAGCTGCCGGCGTATGATCCAGTCTTGTATGGTACGCAACTGCATGGCATCGTACTTATGTTCATAACCCGGTTGTGCACGTACTACATACTGGTATATTTCTCCCAGCCCGGTGGTAACCGGTGCCAGGTAAGGTGTGCCAATACCTTGCGGCAGGTCGGCCTGTATCAGTTGCAACCGTTCAGACACCTGCTGCCTTGCCCAGTATACATCCACATCATCACTAAAAACGATTGTGACCACCGATAACCCAAAGCGGGAAAAGCTACGTATTTCCTTAAGGCCGGGTATATTGCTGTTGGCCTGCTCTATCGGAAAAGTAATAAGACGTTCCACATCAGGTGCACCAAGAGCGGGAGTTACGGTGAGTACCTGCACCTGGTTGTCTGTAATATCCGGTACTGCATCTACGGGCAGCCGGGTTAGTTCGTAGCTGCCATAGCCTATCAATGCCAGCACGAATAGCATAATAATGAGTTTATTCTTCACAGAAAACTCAATAATCTTATTTAGCATAAGTATCGCATATTTTCAGTACAGGGCGTTGACATACACCCGGTAAAAAGATTTATAAATGAATGGTGGCTAAAAGCCCTGTATTATCAGAATAGAAAATCAGGCGCGTGGCGGCTGCCATATTTTGGAAAGGGCCTCAGCAGCGTGGTGTGGCGCATTGTAGCGGGACAATGGTTTTGCCAGCAATGTGTAGGCGGCTTGTTGTGGTAGCTCCACCTGCACCTGTTCGAAGAATATTACAGCAAATGATGCCACATGACTGTATTGCTTAAAGGGCAATTGCATATCCCTATCGTGGCCGGGGTGATCATCTGTATCTTGCGTATAATGCATAGCCAGGAAATCCCATACACCCAGGTCTTTGTTCTCGTCTTTATGCTCGTGATAGTGCTCTACCAGGGTATATACTTTCAAGAGCTGGGCTACAGGGGTATGCACCCAGATGAGGGAACTAAGCAGCAATATGACCATCGCCCGTGGCATAACACAAAGTTAGTCTTTATAGTTATATATGTGCTATGTTATTAAATTACAGATTTCAATTTCTTATTTTATATCCACTCTTACGCGCCTATCTTTAGGCTATGAAACAGGTAACAGCGACGATAGGGAAAGACCATTACATTACACACATTGTAACACCTACGGGCAAGCGCCTTTTTTCCGATGAACCGGAAACGGCCGGTGGTGCAGATGCGGGGCCTGCTCCGGAAGAACTGTTAGCAGCATCGCTTGGGGCTTGTACCTGCATCACCCTGCGCATGTATGCCGACCGCAAACAATGGCCGCTGGATAAAGTAGAAGCACACATTACTATAGAGCGCGATAAGGAAAAGAACGAAACCAACATGACACGCCGCATACTACTTACAGGCGTGCTGGACGAGCATCAAATATCCCGGCTATTAGCCATAGCTAATAAGTGCCCTGTACACGAGATACTCACACACCCTATACATATACAAACAACGCTTGGCTAAATCTTAACATAACCTTCTTAAGCCGTCATGCTATAGTAATATACGGTAGCCTACTTGTGGCATTGTCTTTGTTTTATTAAATTTAGAATAAGTAAAAGATCAAAGGCTATGACACTGAGCGAAACATGGTTTTTAGAAGGGTACATTGATTTTGAACTGCAGAAATACCGCCTGCTGGCTTACCTGAAAGAGGTGAATAATTGCTTCAACCAAACGAAGCTGTACCCCCAACTGGCCGATGTGGTTTTCCACTATAACAACCTCGTATCTTTCAGAGATAACAAGCGTTTCCTGCAAGACAACTTTCCAAGGCAACTGACACATGTGGACATGCAGAAAGTGACGCTGGTATATGAGCAGATGCTGCAGGACGATGAGCTGATGAAGGAGCTGGAAAGCATTACCCAATATGCCATTGAGCAGATGAAAGGGACATTGGATAATGGTGCGGGCATCTACGAGCTGGTGGAACAGCAACTGGAGATAGCACCCGTGGGCATTATACCGCTATACAAGAACGAAGGCTATATGCTGCTGCGCTATGGCAACCACGGCGAGATACATGCATACAGCTATACCATCACTTTATTTGAACATAAGGACGCCAACTACAAAGGCATCCGTATGGAGTATATAGATAGCTGGCAGAAGAACATTGTGAATACGTATGAAAACATCAAGCGCGACATCATACGTAAGATACGTACCTTGCCCTACCCCGCGGTGTACAGTATAGAATACCCGCTAACCATACCACTGAACGAAACCCTGTTGCCGATAGCCAAGCGTGCCCTTGTAAAACACATAGCTACGAAGGCTGCTTAACTTCTGCAGGTTTATTCGCATCTACACTTAATTCATGGTGCTCTATTGCCATTTCTACCTGCTTGCGGGTGGGTAAGAGTATCAGGCGCAAGGTGGTATCGTTGGTAATGTAGCTGATGGCCCAGTTGATGAAGGTGAACAGCCTGTTCTTGGCATTCAGTATCAGCATGAGGTGCAGGAACATCCATGTGAGCCACGCAAACACACCCTGGAAGCTCATAAACGGCAGATCGACCACGGCTTTACGCTTTCCTACCGTGGCCATGGTGCCGGGCGATTTATACTTGAAGGGCCGCATTTCGCCACCATCCAGCAAACGCTTGAGATTTGTTGCCAAATGTTTCGCCTGGTTGTTGGCAACATTGGCCAGTTGCGGGTGGCCTTTAGGCCATTCCTGCGTTTCCATATAAGATACATCGCCCAAGGCAAAGACACTGTCGCTGCCCATGAGGCGGCTGTATTCGTCTACCTTAATACGATTGCCCCTTACCAGCAGGCTTTCGGGCACACCCTTCGGCACATTGCCCATCACACCTGCTGCCCATACCAGGTTGCGGGTAGGAATGGTGCGGCCATCTTTCAGTGTAGCCACCTTTCCATCATAATCGCCTGTCTCTTATACACATCTCCGAGCCCACGAGACGGACTCCTATCTCGTATGCCGTCTTCTGCTTGAAAAAAAAA
>CABHOP010000019.1 GCA_902168085.1 uncultured Bacteroides sp. | reverse complement strand
GCCAATTACTAATATGAAGGGCGCAGTCGGCATTTCGCCATTATATCTTTAGTTCTGTGCTGCGGGGCAGGGTGCTATCGGTCATCTGTCTAAAATCATCTCCATATCATGCAAAGGTTTTTATTCTTATTGCTGCTACTGCCCGCAGGTGTGTGGGCACAGGGGTTTTCCGTATCGGGTACGGTAAAAGATAGCACGGGGGCAGTGCTGCCGGGGGCATTGGTGCAACTGCTGCAAGATGCCGATAGGGCGGCTTCGCTACGTACCTATACAGATGATAAGGGTGCTTACATTTTTAAAGACGTACAGCAAGGGGTATACAACCTGCGGGTGCAAGCTGCAGGCTACACCATGCCGATACGTACCCTGTATGTAGATGCCGCGATAGATAACATGGCGCTGATAATGCAACGGGGTAACACCGTGCTGAAGGAAGTGACGGTAAGCAGCAAGAAACCATATATGGAAACAGGCCTCGGTAAAACGGTGCTAAACCTTGATGCTGCTACGGTAACGACGGGCAGCAATGTGCTGGACCTGCTGCGCAAATCGCCGGGAGTGACGATAGATGGTGATAATAATATAAAGCTGGAAGGCACGGGTGCACTGGTGCTGGTAGACGATAAGCAAACCTACATGAGTGGCCGGCAACTGGCCGATTACCTGAAAGGCCTCAGTGCCGAACAGGTGGCGCAACTGGAACTCATAACGCAGCCATCCTCCAGATACGATGCGGAAGGTGTGGGTGGCATCATCAATATAAAAACAAGAAAGCTGCGCAAGCGCGGGTTCAATGGCAATCTTTCTACCAGTGCAGGCAGGGGTAGGTTTGGCAATACACACAACGCGCTCAACCTCACCTGGCGCAGGGATAAATGGACCGTATATACCAATGCAGGCTACTACGTAGCATCGGGGTTTTTGAATGCAGACGTAAAACGTGCACTGCGCGATGCGAATACTCATACGCTGCTGGCTACACAAAAGCAACACACCTATATGAAGGAAACCTTTGAGGACTATAGCCTGAGAGCCGGTGCCGATTACGATGTGAACGATAAGCTGACCGTGGGTGCCGGTGCGAAAGGCATCTACCACCCCAACAACCAGGTAGATACTACCATAGTAGCCATCGGTGATGCTACTACAGGTACACATACGTACAACCGTGCAGTCAACAGGCATGGCTTTAAACGGTATAATGGCATTATGAATGCCTATGCCAGGTACAAACCTGCTCAAGACCATGTAATAGACATCAATGCCGACTACCTGCTGCGCGACTACAATGAATATGTAAACCTGGAAAGCTATAATTACGATGCACAAATGCAGGGCATACCGGGTAATGTATTGCTGCGTGGCAATCAAACATCGTATATAGCACCTGTAGCTGTTAAGGCCGACTATAGCGGCACATGGGGCAAAGACTGGAAGATGGAAGCCGGCGTGAAAAGCAGCTATGCCTATATCAATAAAGTAGTAGCACTGCAACAGGAACAGAATGGCAACTGGGTTTATGATAGCACACGAAGCAACAATTTTACATACAAAGAACATATAAATGCAGCCTATGCCAATGCTACCTGCCAGATGAGCAAACAGTGGGTAGCGCAGGCGGGCATACGGGTAGAACAGCTACATGCTACCGGCTACCAACAGGCCAATGCCCAAAGCATAGAAAGGAATACCGCCGATGTATTTCCTACAGTGTTTGTAAGCTACAAGCCTGTTGAAAAACACAGCTTCGAGCTGAATTATGGCCGACGCATACAGCGACCTACTTATGTGGAGCTCGACCCGTTTGTGCAATTCATATCGCAATACCTGTACCAGACAGGTAACCCCTTCCTGCAGGCATCATACAGAAACTATGCAGAACTGAAGCATAATTATAACAACACATTGTTCAGCAGTGTAAGTGCCAGCCGTATTACCGGCATTGCCAACCCTGCGGTGGTGTACGATGCCATTACCAAAGCATTATATCACAAACCCTTGAATAATGCTAACCAGGTTGTATTACATGCATCGTGGGCAGCACAGCAAAAGATAATAGACTGGTGGCTGCTGGGCTGGGGTGGCGACTACTATTACAATGAATTTGAAGACCTGGTAACAGGCAAGTATGTTTCTTCATCGCATGGGTTTAGCGGGTATATTACCAACCAGTTTACACTGGGTAAAGGCTGGACGATAGATACTCTTTACCAGTATGCCAGCGGCGACCTGCAGAGCATGATAGAGCGCAATAAATCTAACCACTACCTGAGCTTTAATGTAGGCAGGAAGTTCTGGAAAGATACCGCCACCATCAAGCTATCGGCAGAAGACCCTTTTACCATGTATAGTTACCGGTCGGTATTGCGGAACAACGGGGTGGCGGGCGATGCGGAGATGAAGTATGCCACGCAGAGGTTCTCACTGGGCTTTACTTACAACTTTGGCAAGCAGGCAGATATACGTGCCCGTGAATACAGTGCTGATGAGGCAAAGCGGATGTAATGACATACCTTTGCACCTTATCAATATATAAGGCCGCGTGGCAAAAGTGTATGAAACCAACCTGCAGGTTATAGCAGAAATAGCAGCAGGGAAAGAGGAAGAGAACGACCATTTTATGCGGTCGCTGAGGAAGTATGATGGTGCCGAACTGGATGCACGTGCGCACAGGCTGAACACGGAAGTAAGCGCCGCAGTAAGCTGTACCGATTGCGGCAACTGCTGCACGCACCTGATAGTGAACATCACCAAGCCCGAGATAGAAAGGCTGGCCGTATTTATGGGCATGCCGGAGGCTGAACTGAGGGAGAAATACATAGAAGAAAGCATGGCAGGCAATTGCTTTATCAACAGTGTGCCTTGCCATTTCCTGTCTGGCTCCATATGCAGCATTTATAGTGAAAGATTTACCGAATGCAGGGATTTCCCTCACCTACACAAGCCGGGGTTTCGTGAGCGTTTTTTAGGTACTTTGCTACACTACAGTAGCTGCCCCATCATCTACAATGTAGTAGAGGAAATGAAACAGGAACTGGATTTTTTCGAGGGTGATTAATTAACCGTATTATCGAGTTTCAACTTTCTTTTTGCATCCAGGTGTAAGTATAATGATGTGCTTGCAAGACTGAAAAATATCAGTCCTATGATGATAAGAAATCTGTCGCCCGCATCTATCCGTGTTTCATCCAATGGCAGTATTAGTTTATCTGCTTGTATCTGAAAAACCTTAGGGGTATATGCCTCATCCTGCTTATCTATCCATACCGTTACGCTGTCTGCCATCCGCAATTTGGTTTTCAGGTAGATATAGTCTTCGTCTTTATAATCATTGCCTGTATTGTGCTTTAGTTCAAAAGAACGCTTTACATCACGTACAGTAAACACCAGCTCAGATACGTAACTTTCATTATTGCGATCGTCCGTTACTGTTGTTGTGGTTATTATGCATTTTTCAAGTTTGCCCTTTAGCGGTAGCAGGTCTTTTTCAAAAGCCCATCCTTTTACAGTACCATATATACCCAATGACAGCATCACCAGGCTAAGGACGATGCCACCTATTATTTTACTGATATCCCATTGTTCGGGTCTTTTCATGTTACCTTAAAGATACAATGTGCAGATTGTTCCAATAAAAAAATACAACCTGATAGGGTTGCACAAAAACTGTAGGTTATTGGAAGGTGTGGGAAGTGCTATGCGGTACGTATTACCGGGTTGCGATTGATGAAATACTGCTTTTCGCCATCCTGCAGCAATACCCGTACACTACGCAGGCCACTATCATCAAAATCGAGCAGTGCCTGTACCGGTTCATTATCGGTAGGTTTGAAGATGTATTCCAACCCGTCTATCAATACCGTTTTATTGGTGATGATGATGCTGCCGTTGGTTTCTTCCTGTATTACATGTTCCGATCCGTCTGATAAAAAAGATAGTACCTGTGTGCGGTCGTAGGCATAAGTTTTGCCGCCACGGCTCAGCATCCTGTATAGGGCTACTGATAGCACACCTGCAACAACTAATAATATGGGGCGCAACATTTAGCTTTGTTCGAATTAGTTACCAATATATAATCTTCGTGCGAAATAATCTAAAATTATACGCAAAAAAAATTGATTGTCAACGCAAATACATCTCTCAAAATGTATCTTTTGTTCCGGATGGGATAAGCAATTACTAATATTTAGTTTCCTCTATATGCTTACCTGTACTGCAAAGAAACGATTTTCACAGCTGTTTTAAAAGATAAAAATGCCTGTATTGGGTATGAAAGCTGTAAGCACTGCATTTTCAATTACTTCTGTGCGGGCTGTTTTTCTCCCTGATGCTATATAAAACGATACCCGCGATAATGATACCTACGGCAAAACTGATGTATTGCCACTCGCTGCTGAAAAGGATGAACAGCCATATGGCTATAGATATGATGGCAGGCACCGGGAACAGCGGCATGGTATAAGGGCGCTCATCGCTCCGCTTGTTGTAATGCCAAAGGATAACCCCCACCGCCTGCGATACGAACTGGATGAGGATGCGCATAACGATGATAGCGGTAATAACCTCTTTCATTTTAAACAGCAGGCTGAAGATAAATGCCAGCCCGCCCAGCGCCAGCAGCGATACATGCGGGAAGTGATGCTTAGGATGCACCTTTGCAAACACAGCAAAGAAGTCGCCGTTTTTAGCAGCGGCATAGGGAATGCGTGAATAGCCCAGTATCACCGAAAACAGCGATGCCAGCGCAATGCACAGCACCAATACGGTAGCTACCTGCGCTACGGTATGGTTGTATATATGCTCGAAATAGGTGCTTACCACAAAGTCGGAAGCGGCAATGGTTTGCCAGGGTAGTACACCCAGTATGGTGGTTTGCATACCCAGGTATAACAGGGCAATGCCCGTGATGGATATGAAGATGCTGCGGGGGATGTTCTTTGCAGGGTCTTTTATTTCCGCACCCAGGTGGCATACGTTGTAATAACCCAGGTAAGAATACACTGCCTTGAGCGATGCCTGCCCTACGGCTATAAAGAACAATGCATTGAAACCATCCTGCGGAATATGAAAATCGAAAGCCTGTGCGGCACTGAAATGCCCGATGCCCGAAAAGATGAGCCACAGTATAGTGCCACCCGTAATGAACCACAGCAGCACCGATATTTTACCAATGCTTTTGATATTGCGGTATAGCAGTATGATGAGCAGTATAATGAGGCTGCCGCTTACTATCTTCTTCTCCACATCGCCCAGGGGGATGAGGAAGGAAAGGTATTGCGAGAAGCCGATGGCACCACTGGCTACTACCAGCGGGGCTTGTATGCTGGTTTGCCATATAAACAGAAAAGGCATCAGCCGCCCCCACTTGCGGTTGCCAAACAGCTTTTGCAGGAATACATAGCTGCCACCGGCCTCCGGCCATTTAGCGCCCATTTCTGCCCACACCATGCCATCCATATAGGCCAGCAGCGCACCCAGCAGCCATGCCAGCAGGCTCATAGGCCCCTGTAGCAGCCCTACTATAAACGGGATGGTAATGAACGGGCCGATGCCCACCATATCTATCATATTGATAGCCGTGGCCTGCGTGAGCGAAAGGCCTCTTTCCAGTGATGCGGATGGTTGTTGTTGCTGCAATGGGTACGATTGTGGCAGTAAAAATAATATTACGCCCCCACGTTTTCAGCAGCTTTTAGCTGATACGGATATATAAACGGATTATAGCATGATAAAAAAGCCGCTTAGAAAAGCCCTCCTGCTGCTATATATGCAGGAAATAAGAAAACCGCCCGGAAGCGGTTTTCTATAATAACTATTAGTTGCCCGGCTAAATAAACTTATTGTCTTTGGCAGTTTTTATCGCATCGGCCTTGCTGTGTACATTCAGTTTGTGGTAAATGTTTTTGATGTGGCTCTTTACCGTTTCCAGGTCTATAAATAATTCCTGTGCTATGCGTTTGCGGCTTTTGCCGGTGGCTATCTGCTCCAGTATCTCGGTTTCCCTGCGGGTGAGGGGCGATGCCTCGTTTCGCTGAAAGGATGAGATGACCATGCGGGCTATGTGGGCGCTCATAGGGCCGCCGCCTTCCATCACCTCGTGTATGGCGCTGATGATTTTTTCGTGCGGGGTATTTTTGGTAAGGTAGCCCGATGCGCCATTGCCCAGCGCGCGGAAGATGAGCATATCCTGCTCATACACCGTCAGTATCAGTATATAGGCTTCGGGTACCAGTTTTTTTATTTTGGGTATGGCATCTATGCCCGATATACCGGGCAGCTCTACATCCAGCAGTATCACATCGGGGTCGTCGGCAGCTATTTTTTTGGCTGCGTCTTCAAACGACGGGTAATTGCCCACCACCTTGTAGCCGGGGGTATTGCCTATCAGGTACACATACCCATCGCGGATGGTTTCGTCGTCTTCTATTATGCAAACACGTATGTCAAGGTCGCGCGTCATACAGTTGAGGTTTCAATAAAGTTCTTATTAGTATGTGTAATTTCTATCACCCCTAACAGGTTATTTTAAATTTTTAACAAGTTTATGGCAAAGGGATGTGGAAGGATTAATGGAACGGTGGAACGGAACGGAACGCTCCTTTTCTGAAAAACGCATTTTTTATAACATCCTTATATTTGGGCAGATGACAGAAATTATAGGTGGTATTATTACAGAAGCTATACTGGATGGCTTACGCTATATATACTACCGTGTACGCTTTGGTAAAAAATATAAAGAGGTATTGGCTGAAAGAGACCGCCATCACCACGAGCGGATGTATAGAAGCCCGCAACTGCAAATTGTTATTATCCTATTAGTGCTTACAGCTCTTGCTTTATTAGTAGGTAGTATCTACGCAGGTGTAAACCAGTTTTTTTTAATCTGATTTTCCATTTTTTCCATTTTCCACAAATGGAATACGGTATATTTAAAAATGCACTTCTCCTCAAAAAAATAAACTCGCGTCATTGCGAGGAGGTACGACGAAGCAACCTCGCGATAACATGATTAGATACTATATAATTAACACCATAATTATAATCTTATTTTTCAGTACACTCATATCGCGAGGTTGCTTCGTTGCTGCGCTGCCTCGCAATGACACGAGTGTAGGTGTTATTATAATACACTTATACCAATAGGTTACCACGTTGCTAACGCCCCCCGCAATGGCGGATACATAATAGTAATGATAGAGGTAATTATTTAAGTATTTGTAATGTTGGTATGGTAAAAAAGTGTAAAAATGTATTTTAAAGAATGGAGCGTTCCGTTCCGTTCCACCGTTCCACAATAGTGCGGCTAAAGAAATGCGTTTTTAAAACATAACGCGCGTTCCACGTTCCACCGTTCCATTCGTTCCATTTCTACTTATCCTTTGGTGGCAGGCGGAAGCTAAGGCTGATAATGGTGCCCTTGCCGATGCGGGTATCTATATATAGCTTGCCATGCAGGCGGTTGGCACGTACATTCATATTGTTCACACCGTGGCCTTTCTTCACCGTATCCATATCAAAACCCTGCCCGTTGTCTTTCAGTTCTATATGCAGTATATCGGGGGCTTTCAGTTCGGCCAGCATGCTTACGCGGGTGGCTTTAGAATACTTCAGGCAGTTATTCAGCGCTTCTTTAAATATCATGATGAGGTTGCGGCTGCTATCCAGCGGCAGCTTGTAGTGCTGCCAGCGCTCGTCCGTACCGTTGAAGAAGAAGTCTATATCGGTATCCTGAAACAGTTCGCCACCAAAATCGCGTATGCGGTGCAGTATCTCGTACAGGCTATCGTTCGATGGTTTGAGCGACCATAATATATCGCGCGTGCCACTGTATAGCTGCCCGGTATTGTCCTGTATCTGGTCCAGTATGCGCTGCGTATCGGGTGTTACATGGCCTATCTTATTCTTCAGCACATTGGTCAGCACATTGATGCGTGTCAGCTTATTGCCCACCTCATCATGAAAATCTTCTGCCGTCCGTTCGCGTACCTTGTTCTGCTCTTCGCGGCGCAGGCGTTCCAGCAGTGCCATGCGGTTTTGCTTGCGCTTGTTTACAATGTACTGTATGGTAACACCCAGCAGTATACAGCCCAGCAGTATCACCAGGCGAAACCAACCTGTTTTATGAAACGGCGTGATGATTTCGAAAGGGTAAGAGAGTTTTGCCACCTCGGTATTACCGGCTATGGCTTCTACCATCAGGGTATATTTGCCCGGCGGCAGTGCACTGTAGGTAACGGTGTTGATGTTCGACCAGTCGGACCATGGAGCATCCAGCCCCGCTATGCGGTAGCGGTAGCGCACCTGTTCGCCACCCGTAAGGGTGATGGCCTGAAAATTGAACGTGATATTGTTTTTACGATAGGGCAGGCGCAGATGATGCGGCACATTATACCATGCATCGAGGCTATCGTAATAGCTGCTGTCACCTATGTTTTCACCAAATACTTTTACCGACTGCAATACGATACTGGCAGGCCTGGGCGTTACAAACTTCGACTGCGGATTGTAATGTACCGCACCATTGGTAGTGCCAAACCAGATGCTGCCATCGGGCATTTTATACACCGCATTGTGATTGCTTTCCATACCCGTAATACCTTGCCCACGGCCGTAAAACTGTATGATGGGCGTATTATCGCGCATGGTTATTTTATGAATGCCGTAACCCGTACCCGTCCATACATTGCCATCGTTATCGGTTATGATATTGTATATGAAATCGGACTGCAGGCGATTGCCTTTATTTAGTGTAAGGGACTTGCCCGTTTTCAGGTTGTAGCAGATAGCGCCATTATCACTGGTGCCTATCCACAGGTTATGGCCGCTGATGGTAAAACACTGTGGCGTAGCACTGTCGGGTGCTGCATTGGTTTTATAATTGATGGTTTCATCATTCAGGATGCTGTATAATTTCAGCCCATCGTTGGTAGCAAAAAGTATGCTATCGCTGCCCAGGGTAATGATGTCTTGTATTGTAGTGTAGATGCCCCGTACCCGGTGAAAAGTATCATGCTGGTAATACACCGCACCGTTATCAAAGCCTACCCACATGCGCCCACCCGCATCGCGGTACAGGCTGGTAACGAAGTTGGAAGGCAGCGTAGGTTTTGTGTACGATTTGAAAATGATACCATCATATCGCCACAGGCCGCCACCGCGGCTGCCTATCCACATATCATACATGTTGCGTGGCTGCAATGCTGTTATGGTGGTATTTACAGGGATGTTCACTTTATATACCCCGCCATTTTCATAGGTGTATAATCCTGCATCGTAGGTACCGAAATACAGGCGCTGCCCCTGGGCAGCAATGCTCATTACCTGTGCACTGGGTAGCCCCGTGCTTTCATCTACTACAGAAAATTGCGCACCCGAAAAACGAAACACACCCTGCCCGTCTGATGCCATCCATATATTGCCTTCAGCATCGCCCAGTACCTGGAATATGGTATTATCCGTCAGGCCATTGCTTTTATTGCAATAGGCCAGCGTGCTATCTTTTATACGGTAAGCGCCCGATGAAGCACCCAGCCATATATTGTTATACTTATCTTCTGTAATGCTGAAAATGGAAGGAAGGCCATATAGCGGTGTATTGCCTTTCAGCCTTGCTATTTTTATACGGTTGCTGTCTATTGTGTACAGTCCGCCATTAGTGCCCAGCCACACACGGCCTTTGCTATCTTTATACATGGCCCATACATGTGGTATGCCCTTCAGTTGCGGCTCGTTGAAGGCCAGCCTTTGCCACTTACCGTTTTGATAACTATATACAATGCCCCTGGTAGTAGCTACCCACAGGTCTTTGCCACTGGCCAGTATAGATGATGCAGAGTCTTCTGCACGCGGCAGGTTCAGCGGTTTGCTTTTGCCATCTGCAATGCTGTACACTTTATTGCCCGCTATGCAATATACCACACCATTATCCGCCGGTTGTATATACGATACCGAATTGCTGCT
The DNA here is from genome assembly GCA_902168085.1 of uncultured Bacteroides sp. GTDB lineage: Bacteria > Bacteroidota > Bacteroidia > Chitinophagales > Chitinophagaceae > Polluticoccus. Next base: position 4,718 of record CABHOP010000019.1, on the reverse strand, counting down.
CGGGTTTTCGGGCGATTGGAATACAAAGTGGCGGAAAGATTTACCATCATACCTCGATATACCTTTTGGTGTGCCTACCCATATATTACCCTTATTGTCTACCGCTACTTTGCTAACGGTATTAGTGGTCATGCCATTGCGTACGGTATAGTTGGTAAATACCCGTCCATCGTAGCGCGAAAGTCCGCCCAATGTGCCTATCCACAAGTGGCCGAATTTATCCTGCGCTATGCTGGTAGCCTGCGATTGAATGAGGCCATTCTCTACATTCAGATTGTAAAAGGGGTAGCGTTGTGCCATGGCTGTTGCACAGCAGCATAGCAATAGTAGTATGGTATAAAAACGTGTTCTCACTGTTGCTGTGAAGTTACACTATTCAATGCATACGCTAAATTCCCCCAATCAGGGTGAGGGGTAAAAAGGGCAAATCCCCCGCAGTGGGGTACGGCTTGCAAAACAGCCAACGGTACTTTTGAAGCCTAAACGCCCCGCAATGCTGAACAGGTATCTTTCGCTTACGATTTTAAGTTTTTTTGCTGCTGTAAAAATAGCCTTTGGGGCACCGGGAAACATTACCGGTATAGTGAAAGACGATGCGGGCAACCCGGTAGCTACGGTAAACATCGTACTGCTGAAAGAAGATGGCAAAACACTGGAGAAGGCCGTAATCAGTAACGATAGCGGGGTATATATACTGGATGATATAGCTGATGGCACCTACCTGCTGAAGGCCAACCTGGTAGGCTATGAACCTTATACATCTGCCAAACTATCCATAGCGGCAGGCAACGTATCGCTACCCGAGATAGTACTGAAAGCCAAAGCTAATACACTGAAAGAAGTGACTATAGCAGCACAAAAGCCACTGATAGAAATAAAGGCCGATAAGCTGGTGGTGAATGTAGAGAACAGCATTGTAAATGCAGGCAGCTCGGTACTGGAAGTAATAGCCCGTTCACCCGGTGTGCGTGTAGACCAGAATGATAACATCAGCCTGAAGGGCAAGGCAGGCGTGAATGTAATGATAGATGGCAAACGCACCACCATGAGCGGTAGCGACCTTGCCAACCTGCTGAAGAGTATGCCATCCACCGCGGTAGACCAGATAGAGATCATTACCAATCCATCTGCCCGTTACGATGCGGCAGGCACTGCGGGTATCATCAACCTGAAAATGAAACGTGATAAACGCATGGGTATGAACGGCAGTGTGAATGCTTTTTATGCACAAGGCGTGTACCCCAAAGCAGGTGGTGGCTTTATGCTGAATTATCGCAACAAGAAAGTAACCGTGAATGTGGGTTATAACAATTCCTATCGCAAAGGTTTCAACCACCTAACGCTATATCGCAGCTTTTATAACAATGGGCATTTTGAAAACGCCTACGACCAGGATAATAACAGCATCTTCAACATATCCCTGAATAGCGGTAATGCCAGTATAGATTATGCTGTGACGAAGAAGACTACTATAGGCATCAGCGGGAATATAGATAGAAACAACTTTGATGTAGATGGCAGAAACTTTTCTAAGATACTGGATGCAGGCCGCAGCCTGAGCTCTTATTTTACTACCATCAATAATTCTGAAAATGTGCATGCTAACTATGCGGTGAACCTGAACCTGCGTCATAAAATAGACAGTACGGGTAAAGAACTAAGCATAGATGCGGACTATGGCCGATATAACAACCAGCGCGACCAGCAATTTACCACACGGTATATAGACCTGCAGGGTGCCGACTACCTGCCACGATACTTGTTGGTAGGCGACCTATCGGGATATACAGAGATACGCAGTGTGAAAGCCGACTATGTGCATCCGCTAAAAAATAACCTGCGACTGGAAGCAGGGCTGAAAATGAGCTATGTGACACAAGATAATGATGTGCAATTCTTCGACCGTAGTAATGGAGGTAACTTATTTGATACTACGAAGAGCAACCACTTTATCTATAAAGAAAATATCAATGCAGCGTATGTAAATGCTGCCAAAGACTGGACGAAATGGAGCGCGCAGGCAGGCTTGCGTGCCGAACAGACATTGGCCAAAGGTGAGCAAGTCATCAACGCACAGAAGTTTGACAGGAACTATACGCAGCTCTTCCCCAGCTTTGCCGTGCAGCGCCACATTAATGCCAATAACGATGTGGGCATCACACTCAGCCGCCGTATCAACCGTCCTAACTATGAGCAGCTTAATCCGTTCAAATATTATTTAGACCCAAGCACCTACCGCACGGGTTACCCTTACCTGATACCGGAGCTGATATACAATGCAGAACTATCGTACACCTACAAGCAGCGCTTTGTTACCAGCGTTGCCTATAGCTACCTGAAAGACCCGATAACAGAAGTGATACAACCCAGCGATGACACCAACCAGCGCCGCGTAACGGTGCAGACGAATAAGAACCTTACCAAGCAATTGTTCTACAATCTGAGTGGTTCTTACCAGTTTCAGTTCTTTAAATGGTGGAGCAACGTAACCAATTTCAATTGTTACTATAGTGAGTTTCACGGTAATATAGCCAACTCGGTGCTGAGTAATGGGCGCGTAACTTTTGAACTGAATACGAGCAACAGCTTTATGCTGCCCAACAATTGGTCTACAGAAGTGGGGTTGTTCTATCAAAGCAAACAAGTGTATGGCTACATGACCATAGAACCACTATGGGGATTAAGTGCGGGGATACAGAAGCACTTGTTTGATAAACGGGCTACTATAAAACTGAATGCTACTGATATATTCTGGAAGAGCTATCCGCGTGCCACATCTGTCTACAGTAATTACACAGAATCGTTCACTGCCCAGCGCGAAACAAGGCAGGTATCGCTCACCTTCACCTACCGCTTTGGCAAGCGCAGTGTAGCACCTGTAAACCGCCGCAGGGGCGGTGCAGAAGATGAGAAGCGCCGGGCAGGTACGGGGCAGGCATAACATATGTACAGTTGAAGTAAGTCCCCCTGAGTTGCATTCCTGCAAACAACCAAATGATCAGGGAGCCTTTTCTTTTTTTAACGTTTTGTTAGTTGGCTTAAAGCCAGGTGCTTAGCTGTGAGGTGTAAGAAAGCACAATTATGAAGGCATAGTTTTTTGGTATATCAGCACTATAAAAAACTGATTTATGAAAAAGCTCTTTTTGATCGCATGCCTCGGATTAGGATTGATCAGCACTGCTGTTGCACAATCGCAAACACAGAACCAGCCACAACCGAATACAAACACAGGTACCGGACCAACTAAGGAAGACAAAAAAGAAATGAAGGCAGAAAAGAAAGCTGCCAAAGCAGAAAAGAAAGAACTGAGTGGCAATGAACGTAAAGCAAAGAAGAAGGAAGTAAAAGCTGAAGTAAAAGAAAACAAGGCTGAGATCAAAGAAGAAAAGAACAAGTAATTTTTATTGCATCAACCGGTGCATACTAAGAAGGCTTACATTAACTGTAAGCCTTCTTGTTTGTTGTATAACAGTATAGTTACAGTTTGCCTGCTTTGATTTCTTCTACCACCGATGGATCTAATAGTGTAGAGGTATCACCAATATTATCCAGGTCGTTCTCTGCTATTTTTCGCAGGATGCGGCGCATTATTTTGCCGCTGCGTGTTTTAGGAAGGCCTGATACGAACTGTATCTTATCCGGTTTGGCTATAGGGCCAATGATGCGCGATACGGTTTGCATTATATCCAGCCTTGTGAGGCTTTCATCGCCATGCGTATTGCTATATACAATGTATGCATAAATACCCTGTCCTTTCACATCGTGCGGGTAACCCACTATGGCACTTTCTACCACACCTGCATGCATGTTGATGGCATTTTCCAGCTCGGCAGTGCCTATGCGGTGCCCGCTTACATTCAGTACATCATCTACGCGGCCAGTGATGCGGTAATTGCCCTGCTCATCGCGGTAGCAACCATCGCCGGTAAAATACAAGTTGGGGTATGTGCTGAAGTAAGTGGTCCTGCAACGCTCGTGGTCACCATATGTAGTACGGATAATAGATGGCCATGGAGCCCTGATACAGAGATTGCCGCTTACATTGTTCTCTGTTATTTCATTACCATTTTCATCCACCAGCATGGGGTGCACACCGGGCAGCGGCAGCGTAGCATAAGATGGTTTTGCAGGTGTTACCCCTGCCATATTCGATATCAGGATACCACCGGTTTCCGTTTGCCACCACGTATCTACTATGGGGCATTTCTTTTTTCCGATGTTTTCGTTCAGCCAGTGCCAAGCTTCCTCATTAATAGGTTCGCCCACAGAACCCAGCACCTTGAGGCTGCTGAGGTCGTGGCCATGCACCGGGCCTAAACCATAACTCATCAGGCTGCGTATGGCAGTAGGTGCAGTGTATAGTATGTTTACTTTGTATTTATCTACAATATTCCAGAACCTGCCGGCATCGGGCCATGTAGGCACACCTTCAAATATCAATGTAGTAGCCCCGGCACCTAATGGACCATACAATATATAGCTATGCCCCGTTATCCACCCAATATCTGCCGTGCAGAAATGAATATCGCCGGGTGTGTACTGAAATACATTTACGAATGAATACGTGGTATATACCATATATCCACCGCAAGTATGCACTACGCCCTTAGGTTTGCCTGTAGAGCCCGATGTATATAATATGAACAGCGGGTCTTCTGCATCCATTTCCTCTGCGGGGCAGTCGGGGTTGCCCATCGTTTCTACTTTCTTTATTTCAT
>CABHOP010000018.1 GCA_902168085.1 uncultured Bacteroides sp. | reverse complement strand
CATGTATGTTCACGATGCAGGTGCAGCAAGCAATAAAGAAATTGGATTTCATAGATTTCTTGAAGAATTTTTAGGGTATAGTTTGCCAGAAATAATAAATCAAGATGGTAAGAGAGTAAAAATGTTTTTGCCCTTGTTGGCTTCTGCTCACTTTATAGAGCAAAAAGTTGGTTGGTCTGATTTCTATGCTACTATTCCATTTTATGGTATAAGAGATGCATATGCTAAAGTCTTTGAATTTCTCCTTGATTTTGATGTATTTGAAATAGCTGCCAAAAGACAAGAAGTTCAAAATGAGCTAAAAGTACTAAACGATAAATGGATTGATATTTACTCACAGGTACATGCTTTGGCTAAAAGAGGGGGAGCCGAGTCTATTGGTTTGCCAGAACACCCACAAATCATCAATTCTGATACCAAACCTTATTTAAGATTTCTTAGGGGGGATAAATCTTATTTGTTAAATGAACTTATTAATAAGCTGACCATAGACTTAAATGCCATATTAGAAGAGCTTAATACGTCACAAACAACAAATCTTGAAAACGCTGATAATGAAATACACAATTTAAAAAATAACACGGAGCGATATGAGATAATGTATGAAAATATAAGCTCACAAATTAGTCAAGAAAAGGAACAGCTTAGACAATATAATCAGCAATTACTTAATGTTGATGATGATTTGAGAAAAAACAAAGATGCAGAAAAAATACAGACTATCGGATTGAGTCAGGATTTAAAAATTGGCAATGGTGTTTGTCCAACTTGCAATCAGGATATAAATAATACCCTTCTAAATGAGAATTTGGAAATTATTCCAATGAGGATTGAAGACAATATTTCATACTTGCAAGCTCAGAAGAAGATGATAATTGCATTTGTTGATAATCTTAAACAACAAATATCAGATAAGGAAAATAGAATGGCTGCCTTAGAAAATGCTATCAATTCTAATAGACAAAGAATAAGGTCATTAAAACGCTCTCTAATTAGTGATGATAGACTGCCCTCAGAGGAGGTAATTGAAAGAAAAGTCATTACAGAACGTGAATTGACATTCTTACATAGATTGAGAGAAGAGTTTGAGCAGTTAGTTAATTTAATGTCGGATATTGGTGTCGGATATTTGCAAGTTAGAGGCTCAATTTCAGGGTTAACTACTAATTATTTATCTAATAGGGATAAAGATAAATTTGGATACTTCGAAACGAAGTTTAAATCTCTTCTTGACAAATTTGGGTTTACATCTAAATCAATTAATACAGTTAAAATTTCACAAGAAAGTTATTTGCCTGTTTATGAATTTTTAACACCAAATGGTGTCAACAGACAAGTTGATATTAGGTTTGAGACTTCAGCCAGTGATTATATTAGAGCAATTTGGGCATACTATACAGCGCTTATGGAAACATCTGTTAACAAAGGCGGCAATCATTTTGAGCTTCTAATATTTGATGAACCTCAACAGCAATCAGCAGGGAATGTTAACTTTAAAACATTCCTGTTAGAGCTTGAAAGCCTAAGCAATCAACAATCTATACTTTTTGCCTCTTTCCAAAATTCAGAACAACTTTTTAAAGAAGAAACGGCTGGTTTAACTAATATCAACATTATTGACTTTGCACAGAATGATGAATTAGTTGTTGAGAGAATCGAGCTAAACAAATTAGATTGATGGCACCTTATTTAAAATGTTTCCATGTCGTTGACTTTTCCCATTGTTCACCAAAATTCGAGAACAATGATGGCTTGAAATAGATGCTATCAATAATTTCCAATAGTTTATTTGACTGGAGCAAACCTCCTGTATGTTCAGGTTCAGTTGCAATAGTAATACCGCATATACGTTCTAATATCCATTTAATTAGTGGGCGTTCAATCTGTAACATCTCAACAATTTGTTGTTTCGATAGGTAGGTAAACTTTTTGCCTATCCCATTGTATGGATTTTTAATTGTGAAAAAATCGAGGTCAATATCAAAATAGACGAAGTGTTCTGTTGCAGAGAGCATACATTTTTCCAAATCTTCGTATTTTTTAAATTTCCTTACAGTATGAATATTGCCATACTGGTCTTTTAAATTTTCATCATCCCAATCGCCGTCAAATTTCCCTTGTCTACAGTGTACATAAATATTTCCAATCAAATTCAAGTAAGCTGCTGCCATGATTTGAGTATCATTCCAAGACCTTAGATTGGCCCAAGAATACAATGATACATCCTTATTATTTGATAGATACAGTTTACTCAACCACTGCTTTTCTCTGGAAGTAGGCCAAATCAAATCTTGATGCCAATCAAGAGTAACGAGGGCCGGCGCATGACTTATCATATCCTCCATAAGCTTTAGCGTCCATTTATTCCAAAAGAAAAATGAGTATCGATGTTCTACAAAAAGTGCTAAATCAATTGACCTGTAATTTTTATAATATGGGTGTGCGAGTATCTCAACCAGACTACCTGGAGGATGTACATATCTATCATTGTGAAAGTGCAGTTTCATAGAGAAATTAATCGAATAAATGCATAAGATGCTTATCCTTTGTAATTAAAGATGGATATCAGGTAATGGGCCATTAGTGAATATTTTTTTTCTTAACCCATTTTCGAGTAATACTTTTTCAACCTTATACCTACTATCCATTACGGATTTTATGTAATTTCTAAAGGTATCTGCATCCACTGTATTATGCCTGCCATCATAAGTTGAAGGTGTCATATTGTACGAAGAAGTTTTTTGAAAAATTACAAATGACCCTTTTAGAATTCTTACAACTCTTCTTGAGCCTTCTGGATATATGCCGTTAGCATGATAATAATTTTCGTAACCCACCCGGGATATATAATTTCCTGGACGGGTTTCGTATACCTCTTCCTCATCTTCTTGGCTATCGCTGTAAGCGTCAATAGGTTCAAGGTCATCTGTTTCCAGTCTAAAATAATTCCATTCTGGAAGACCGTTAAAACCTTCAAAAATTAACCTCTTAGGTTTAATAATATAGGGAATTTGATGACAGATAAGTTCGATACATTTTTGCTCTGTTGCTATTATCGCACTATCCAAATCCATTCCGCCACCACCTGGAAACATCATGTGATTTAGGCTTTCAATGCCTCCAAGTATATTAAGTATAGTTAATATTGCATCCTGCTGTTGCCAAACAATACGTGATGGTTGTACAACTGGGAAGAGTTTTTGTTGCACCTCTAACCATTGAGTAGCATTTCTGCGAATGAAATCTTTATTGATTTCAATCCAGTTTTCAAGGCTCTGTACAAATTCGTTAATATCAGGCCGTTCTTTAGCATCATTTTCAGTTGACTTGACAAGAATAGCATCCAAAGATGTCAAATATAAATCATGGTAAAAATGAGACAATCCAATAGAACCAATATGATTGTATTGGCCTTCATACCCTTTTTCAATTCCAGTAAGAAGAATCCAAAGAGTTTTTGCAAGACTATAAACATCGGCTTTCGCTGCATCTGCTAACTCTGGGTTTCGTCTCATCTCTGGAGCCATTGTCCACCTTGGTCCCAATGGTTCCCCAGCCACTGTTAATTCATTTTCGCGTTGTTCAAAGTCGCCTAACCCAAAATCGCCAATAGTATATCTACCATTTAGGAAGAAGAGATTTTGCGGCTTAATATCGCGATGATATGTTTTACGGCCATGCAGAATGGAAAGAGTTTTTGCCAATTCAATAGTAGCAACAATTATTTCTTCGGGTAAAGCTTTCGCCAAATGATGCTTAAGCAATTGCGCTTGAGGCATTACGTACCAAAGATTTTCAGTTTTTTTATTTACATCACAATGGTCTATTAGTGGCATAACGCCACCAACATCTTGGTTTAATTGCAAAATTTTTATTTCATCTAAAAATCGTTTACGTGCAGTTTGATTGCTTTTCTTTAGGATTTTAATAATATACTTTTCGCCTTGTTGATTTCGGGCAAACCATATTGAACCATTGCCGCCACCCCGTATTTCTGATTCAATAGTCCAAATACCAAATTGCTGTCCTTTCTTGAATACAAGTTTGTTTTGTTTTATTCCATTAGATGTATTGCCGGTATTTTTCTTTAACGAGATTTTTGACTTAACCCAGTTCCCAATCTTGCGCAAGCACGATTGAATAATATTTCTTTCTTTCATTGTGAGGATATAGCTTTAAAACAAATTACATAAGAAGTTCTATTTGTTTTATATTCTTTGATTGGCCGAAGATTTCAATAGTCAGGAATTACTTCTCCTTAGCTCAGTTGGTTTGAGCACCAAACACGTCTCAACTCAAGTCCTTTCTGGGAAATATTTCCTAAGTCACATGTAAAATTATTGCGGTGACATCTTGACATAAAAGTCCAAATGACCTGATATTGGACTACAAAAGAAGATAAAGGAAAGTTTACTGCGGGTTTCAGTGCGGCTAAAAATAAAAAAGCGCTACATGTGTATGTAACGCTTTGTAAACCAGTGCTCCCCCTTCAGGACTTGAACCTGAGACCCCCTGATTAACAGTCAGGTGCTCTAACCAACTGAGCTAAGGAGGAGTGTTTTCCCCGATTGGGATTGCAAAAATAATCGTTTTCTGATTTCTGCAAAATCTTTTTCTACTTTTCTCCCAAATACTTCCAGTTTTTTTTCAGAATGCCAATGTCGGTAGCGGGTGTATAGTTTTTTGCATATGCATAATCCAGCTCTGTACGTATCGCCTCGCTTGGTTCATAGCCTTTTTGAACTCCACTGATAGGTATGATGCCCTGCTGGATTTTAGGTAAGCCGGGCAACATATTTTTATTGCTATAACCTACCCAGGTACGCTTTCCGCTCAACACTTTAAATATATTATTAAAGAATGTGCCGATATGTAGTACTTTAAAAGCCAGTATCGGGTATAATATTAACAGGAGTAAACTAATACCTATATCCAGTACACGTTTATTGCGCTTGTGCTCGAAGGACGAAAGGTTGAAACGATGATCTACGGTATACAGGTCGCCCGATGTGTTTTCTGAATTGCTGCCCACAAAGCTGCGGCTGCCGGGCAAATGTATCTTGTATTCATACTGCTTTCCACATTTCATCATATGGGCCAGTATAGTATGATAGCTAATGCCATTCACACAAAATATTACTTCCTGTGCTGCGGTAGCGTATAATACTTTGTCAAGATTATCTATTATATCCAGCGCTGTATGGGCATCGCTGTTTTTATAAGCTACACGGCCTATCACTTCCGGTGGAGAGGGAACATGGTTCAGCGTATTGATTGTAGAACGATAATGCTCCTCATCAGAAACGATAATGGCTTTGCGTGGAAGGTTATTATAATTAGTGCGGCCAAGTATACCCATACGATACAGCAAACCGTGTAAGCCTATCATCAGGGCAGCCACTATGAAACCTGTAAGTACTATTACCGCACGCGAATAGCGCATTTCAGCCGGCAATATTCCCAGGAATGCAAGGCCTAATATAGTACCTATCAGCATGCCGCGTATCACACGCCCGGGCCGGTATGGCTCATCATATGCACCATTCAGAAATAAGGATAGCAACCATATGCCTGTATATATAGGGAAGGTTATCAGCGCCATCTCAAAGGGTATGGGATTGATATCACGTATCTTGCTCATCCATACATCCTTTACTATCCATAGGGTAATTAATAACAGGATAGCATCCAGTATCGGCAGCCTTAATAGTTTTACCGTATTCTTAAAGATGGCAAAAAATGCCCTGAAAACAATACCAATATTTATTAGTAACAGGAATAATTTGGCATGGGCAGATGAATAATGTTTGCGTACAAAAGTGGCTAAGGCCTGGTTGAAGATGCGTATGTAACGAAGTGATGCCTTACGGGTACTCTCACCCTTATAATGTATCATTGTTACATGGGGGTAATATATATTCTGGTACCCTGCTTTTATGATGCGGTAGGAAAGATCTACATCCTCGCAATACATAAAATAGTCTTCGTCGAATGCGCCACCCGCTTCATCCATCGCTTTTTTACGCACCAGCATACAGCAGCCATGCAGCACCTCTATAGGGGCCTCTTCATATTCGCCTACATGCACCGCAAAATAGCGGTTGAATGTAGGTGACTTTGGAAATAGCTTGCCTAAGCCTGTGGTTTTAAATACTGCTGTCCAAAAGCTCGGGAACGACTTTTTAGAACCAATGGCGTAAGCACCTTTGCCATCTATTTGCCGTGGCCCCAAAGCGCCTGCCTGGGGGTGGGCATCCATATAAGCCAGTGTTTCAGTAAAGAACTCCTCCGGCACTACGGTATCAGGGTTCAGGAATAGTACATATTCACCTTGTGCTATAGCAGCGCCCTGGTTATTGGCTTTAGAGAAACCGAGGTTTTCTTTATTCGCTATCAGCTTTATCTGCGGAAATTTATCAGCTATCCATTCTACACTACCATCATTACTATTATTATCCACTACTATTACTTCTGCAGCTATGCCATCTATAGCTCTTATTACAGAATGAAGGCATACTTCCAGGAAGTACTTTACATTATAGTTTACAATAATAACCGATAGCTTCATCGCGTGCTTAAACGTTTGCGAATATAGGGCAGTGCTGCTATAATAACGAAAAAAGCCCCTGTACATTGTACAAGGGCCATATAAACATGATTGAATGCTTATTGTTGTAAGTAGTAGATATTAGTGATGTATTTGTTGCTATCCGGTTCATCATTGGGGCCTTTTATGTATTCTTCTATTACAAGGCCCATTTTTTTGCCGTTCGCTTCCATATGTTTATTCAGCGCCATGTGTGCATTATAGCTGCCGGTATAGCCGCCTACGTATTTTATCATATAGGCATTCGTAGCTGGAACAGCGGCCATAGTAGCACCTTCTACAGGCTTATTGTCTGACACCGGGAAAGCAGCCATCATATCTGCCTGCTGGTTTGGGTCATCCCATTTGTAGTACAGGGCGCTGGCGGGCCCGTTGATGCGCTGGCCTGCAGCTTTTCCTATTGCAGCATAGCTATCGCTGAAAAATTTCGTCATATCTGCCCATTTTACCACTTTTCGGATACCTGCATAATTATGCGCTGCAAACTGTGTTTCCATTATCTCAAAACTGGGGGTAGCGCCTGCAGCCATATCTCCTTTGTGCGCTTCGCTATAGTTTTTCAGAAGCTCAAGACCACGGCTAAAGGATTGGTCTAACATTTTATTGCCACCCATCAGTGCAAAGAGGCCACGCATAAGAAAGCCCAGGTTTTCGTGGAAATACCAGGTGACTTTTGTTTTGCCACCTTCTTCAGCCGTGCGTATCCAGCCATCTGCCTTGCCTTCTATCGGTTTCAGGAAGTGCATTTCATATTTCATTTCCCCATCGGTTACACCCATATTGGTGCTGATACCCTCACCGCTTCTCTTACCCACAAAATGGTATTTGGCACCCTGCTGGCCATCCGTGCCCGATACATCGGTTACTATGGTTGTATCCATTTCTTTCCACGGGCTCCAGTTGTCCCAGTTTTTAAAATACACTACCTGCTCCCATACTACTGCTTTAGGGGCATCGATAGCTGTAGACTTTTCAACTTTTACCTCTGACGGTGATACAACGCAAAGAACAAGGAAGCCTACTATTAATATTAATAACAGGATTCCTAAGAAGCGTAAAACTTTCATATGTGAATATTTTGCCTGCAAAATAGAAAAATTTAAATGCCGTACATAGTACCTATATTTATTTTATTAAAGTTTAATCTTTTAATAATGACATCCTATTGATTTACAGCCCTTTCGTACCTTTGCAATCATGAAAAATATAAGGAACTGCAGCCTGCAGGAGTTGGAAACGTTGATGAAAGAATTGGGCGAGCCTAAGTTCCGTGCCAAACAAGTATATGAATGGCTATGGCAGAAACACGCTGCGAGTATCGATGATATGAGCAACCTGCCTAAAACCCTGCGCGAAAAACTGAATGCCGATTATACCATCCATAAAGTAAAAATACACCACAGCCAGTTCAGCAGCGATGGCACTATAAAAAACCGCCTGCAACTGCATGATGGCCATTTTGTAGAAAGCGTACTGATACCTACCGAAAAAAGGCTGACCGTATGTGTGTCCAGCCAGGTAGGCTGCTCACTGGCTTGTAAGTTTTGCGCTACCGGCTTTTTGCCGCGCAAGCGTAATATGGACTTTGACGAGATAGTAGATGAAGTAACACTGGCCAACGAGCAAGCATTACAGCACTATGGCAAGGGTATTACCAATATCGTTTTTATGGGTATGGGCGAACCGTTGCTGAACTATAGCAATGTGCTGAAAGCGATAAATAAGATAACTGCCCCCGCACCTGATGGACTGGGCATGAGCCCCCGCCGCATTACGGTATCTACAGCGGGTATATCTAAAATGATACGCAAGTTGGGCGATGATGAAGTGCGCTTTAAGCTGGCACTATCCCTGCATGCTGCCAATGACAGGAAGCGTGATGAGATCATGCCTATTAATGAAACCAGCAACCTGGAAGAACTGGTGGATGCGCTCAACTACTTCTACCAGAAAACGAAGAACGAAATAACGTTTGAATACATTCTCTTCAATAAATTCAACGATAGCCTGCAGGATGCCGATGAACTGATAAAGCTGTATCGCCGTGTACCGGTAGACCTGGTAAATATCATAGAATATAACCCGATAGACTTGGCCGACTTTAGCAAGCCCGATGAGGCTATTACCGACCGCTTTATGGCATACCTGGAAAGCAAGCGTGTAAATGCCCGCCTGCGTCGCAGCCGCGGTAAAGATATAGATGCCGCCTGCGGCCAGCTTGCCAATGTAGATAAGGCATAATAGTAGATATACTGTAACTTGTAGCTTTTAGAAGTATCAAGATTATGCAAGGCTTTACCATCACTACCCGCAATAATGTTTTCATAAGATTCAAATATTATGAAGATGCTCCCATAACATGTGCGGCATTTGCAGCGTTGTTACCTTTTACCCGAACCTTTATGCATGCAAGAGTTTCGGGGCAGGAAATATGGATAGATAATGCGCCACCTTTAGACATCATACAAGAAAATGCCTCTGTTATTACCCAACCAGGCGAGGTAGTCTATGGCCCATTGAAGCCTGCGCGTGTTTCTACATCCAACTGTATGGGCATATATTATGGTAGCGGCAAGGGCATAGATGCCTGCAATATATTTGCTAAGGTATTTAGTGAAGATGAACATTTACTGCAGCAACTAGGCAATGACATTTGGGAAAATGGCAAACAGGAATTGCTGATAGCTGCACTAAATGAATAGTATGGTATCTGCACAAACTGCACGCACACTGGCTAACGCTTTTGATGGGGTGACGGAAGCGCCGCACCACGACCCGATGGTAACAGCTTTTAAGGTAAAGAATAAAGTGTATGCTACACTGAATGAAGTGGAAAAGCGCATGACCGTTCGCCTTTCACCATTGGACCAAGATGTATTCTGTACCTTTGATAACACGGTCATTTACCCCGTACCTAATAAATGGGGCATGCAAGGCTGGACCCATATAAACCTGAAAAAAGTGCGTAAAGAAATGCTGCAGGATATATTAAGCGTGGCCTACTGCACCGTAGCGCCTAAGAAGCTGGCTGATAAATACAGGGTAGAATAGCCCATAACTTTAGTACTCTTAGGGCGTTTGTTATCAATAAACTTCAACCAATCAAGCATTATTACTAATTTAGCAGCCCAAATCCACACACTCGATATGAAATTGCTGGAAAATAAAGTAGCGCTTATCACCGGTGCCAGTCGTGGCATAGGAGAGGCTATTGCGCTAAAATTTGCTCAACAAGGCGCTAACATAGCGTTTACCTACTTGTCATCGGAACAAAGGGCAAAAGAGCAGGAGGATAAGCTGAATGCATTAGGTATAAAGGCCAAAGCATACAAAAGCGATGCAGGCAATTATGCTGCGGCAGAGCAGCTGACTACCGATGTAATGAAAGATTTCGGTGCCATAGACATTTGCGTTAATAACGCAGGTATTTCCCGCGATAACCTGTTGCTGCGTCTTACAGAAGAGCAATGGGATGAAGTGATACAGGCCAACCTGAAATCTGTTTACAATCTTACCAAACAAGTGATAAAACCAATGATGAAAGCCCGCAGCGGCAGCATCATTAATATGAGTAGTGTGGTGGGTGTGCAGGGCAATGCCGGCCAGAGCAGCTATGCAGCCAGCAAGGCGGGTGTTATTGGCTTTACAAAATCTATAGCGCTGGAACTGGGTAGCCGCAATATTCGTTGCAACGCCATTGCGCCGGGATTTATTGAAACAGATATGACCAGCTACCTGAAGGATGGTGGTGCTGAAAAATGGTTTTCACAAATACCACTGGCTCGTTTTGGCAAACCGGAAGAGATAGCGGATGTAGCACTATTCCTGGCCAGCGACATGAGTGCTTACGTAACCGGGCAGGTTATTAATGCCTGTGGTGGCATGACGACCTAATATTTATTGCGCAGTATTTGTGTTTTAATAATTTGTTAAGGGTTCATTCAGAATAGCCCAATCAATTATAGCAAACAACTAACTTTGCATCTTTAAACAGAACTTAATGCAGAAGATTCATGCTGCTATTACGGCAGTGGGCGGATATGTTCCGGAATACATATTGACGAACCAGGAATTAGAGACGATGGTAGATACAACAGACGAGTGGATAATCTCTCGCACTGGTATTAAGGAGCGCCGCATTTTAAAAGGTGAAGGCAAGGGTTCTTCAGATATGGCTGTTGAAGCAGTAAAAAGATTGTTGGCTAAGCGCCCGGATGTGAAACCGGAAGATATAGAACTTCTTATCTGCGCTACTACTACCCCCGATTTTCAGTTTCCGGCTACTGCCAATGTGATAACCGATAAGGCCGGGCTGCACAATGCTTTTGGCTATGATGTGAATGCTGCATGCAGTGGCTTTTTATATGCCCTTAACACCGGGGCGCAGTTTATAGAAACAGGCAGGCATAAAAAAGTAATAGTAGTAGGGGTAGATAAAATGAGTTCTATCCTGAACTATGAAGACCGTGCTACCTGCATCATATTTGGCGATGGTGCCGGAGCTGTATTACTGGAACCCGATACGGAAGGCTATGGCATAATAGATGGTGTGCTTAAAAGTGACGGTGCAGGCAGGGCGCACCTGCATCAAAAAGCAGGGGGCTCTGTAAAACCAGCTACTATGGAAACGGTAATGAATAAGGAGCACTACGTGTACCAGGAAGGACAAACGGTTTTCAAATTTGCAGTTAAAAACATGGCCGATGTAGCTGCACAAATAATGGAGCGCAATAACCTTACATCTGATGACGTGGCATGGCTGGTGCCTCACCAGGCCAATAAACGCATTATAGATGCAACATCAGAACGCATGGGCCTGCCGGAAGAAAAAGTAATGCTGAATATTCAGCGCTATGGTAATACCACAAATGGTACATTGCCATTGTGCCTGTGGGATTATGAAAAACAACTTAAGAAAGGCGATAACATTGTATTGGCCGCTTTTGGTGGTGGGTTTACCTGGGGAGCTACTTATATTAAGTGGGCATATGATGGTGAAAAAATAGGTAAATAACAGCAGTTACATATTTAATTGAGAAAGCTCCTGATGTAGGAGCTTTTTTCTTTTACATAGTTACTTGGCATAATGTTTAATGGCAGTAATCAAACTGTGCGTTATGAAATATATAGTCATAATTGTATTGATAGCCTTTGGCGCTGCGCCTGCCATGACTGGTTGCAAAAAGAAGAAAAGCGGTGTGTGCTATTGCAAGTACCTGAGTGGTGATAAGAAAGAATTTGACCTGACATCGCTGGATAGGAGCAGGGCAGAAGATTCCTGCGCGGTGCTGAATCGTAATGCAAGTGCTTTTGCCGGTGATTGTAAATTGAAGTAGTAGCTGCTATTTGCTATCTTCATGCATATGCTGCGCGAAATAGATAACTTTTTCCTGAAGCTGGAAGAACCATATAAAAGCACAATGCTGTTTTTAAGGCATCACATTGCTTCGCTAGATGCAAACATCACAGAAGAATGGAAGTATAAGCTGCCATTCTATTATTACAGCGGTAAGATGTGTTGCTACCTGTGGATTCATAAAAAGTACAAGCAACCATATATAGGCATTGTTCGCGGAAATGAAATTGAACACCCGGACCTACTAAAAGAAAAACGTGCAAGAATGAAAATACTGTTGATAGATCCTGAAACAGATATTCCTGTAGACAAAATAAATTCGATACTTAAGCAGGTGCTTGCATTGTATAAAACCTGCTAATATCTACATCTTTGGTGATGCTGCTGCCATTAGTTAAATGCAGCGCAAACTCCCTGGCGAAATAGGGGCCCAGTGAGCAGCCTTTAGTGCCCATCCCGTTGAAAATTCCCACAGAAGCGTATTGAGGATGCAAGCCTATAAAGGGCTTGTAATCTATGGTTGAGGGCCTTTCTGCAGCCATGTGTGTTATCATTTCATACGGCAACTTCAACCAATGCTTTAGTTCTTCCTGCACCCTTTCTGTAAATGCTGTAGTAGAGTTTACATGTTCGTAGGCCCATTCAAAAGAAGCACCTATCCAAAAGGTATCGTCCTGCCACGGCGCTATTTTCAGGTTGCGCTTATAAATGGACTGTGGCGATAGCCCCGGTATCCTGGCGATAACTGCTTCGCCTTTATTTAGCCGGAATGGCAAATAATTGAAATAAGGATTGCGGGTAGCAGCAGCGCCATCGCAGAAAATGATCTTATCGGCCTCAATGTTTTTATACGTAATATAATTGGTGGTGATGGCGCAATCCTGTATATCAAATGGTTCTTGCAGCAACAGTCCCGACTGCTGCAGCTTTTCGCTCCAGGCATGTAGTAAAGCATGCAGGTTTATCAACAGGCAGCCGTTTATTTCACCAATGCCATGTTCATAATTGAAGCCTTCCTGTTTGCTATCGTAATGATGCACAAAGCTATTGGTGCCTATTCGTTCGTTAAAACTGTGCTGGGCTTCTGCAGAGCTGTGAAAATTGAGTATGGATACAGGCTCCAGGAAAGATAGGTTGAGTTCCCTTTCCATCTGCGTGTATATGTTTACGGCAGTTGGTATCAGCTCGTCGGCCATCCATGTTTTCACGTGTCGTTTCCCGGTTACAGGGTTTATCAATCCGCTGGCAACACGGCTGGCACTTGCAGGGTTTAAAGTATCAATGACTGCTATTTTACAGCCCTGTTGCAGCAACTGATAGCTGAACATAGTACCTGCAATGCCTTGCCCGACGATGAGATAATCAACCTTCATGGATGCGCTTAGTGGGATACAGCTTTAAGCCCGATGATGGAACCAATAAGTGTAACGATAAAGAATACACGCCAGAAACTGGCCGGCTCTTTGAAGAATAGGATACCCACCAGCACGGTGCCTACAGCACCAATGCCGGTCCATACGGCGTAGGCAGTGCCTATAGGCAGTGTTTGTGTGGCTTTTACCAGCAGGTACATACTGATCACCAGGCAGACGAGAAAACCGGCATACCACCACGTAGCGGCAGCACCGGTACTTTCTTTCGCTTTGCCAAGGCAGGCAGCAAAGCCCGTTTCGAATAAACCCGCGATGATCAGAATGATCCAGTTCATATCTTCTAAGCTTTTGGAGCCGCAAAGATACTCTATTATTATCGGCACTATTTTATTGTGCGGTATCTTACACCCAAATGCCTCATTCAATGAATAAGCAATCTTATAGCGATCATCTCAGGTTTTACACGCCGCATCATTTTGTGTTTTATCCCATGGCCGGCATACTGGCCATCGGCAGCCTGATACTGGGCTTGTACTATGCAGAATACAGAATGATATGCATGCTATTTGCCATATGCTTACTGTTATTGATATGGGTATCATTCATGATGCGCCAGCATTATGCCCTTACACTGCAGGATAGGATAGTAAGGCTGGAAATGCGTTTACGATATTATCAACTGACCAACATAAGATTTGAAGTATATGAACCGCAACTGACCTTTAAGCAGATAGCAGCCCTCCGTTTTGCATCGGATGGAGAGTTACCAGCATTGGTGCAACGTGCGCTTGATGAAAAGCTATCCCCGGATGCGATTAAGAAAAGTATTATGAACTGGATCCCCGATGAAATGAGGGTATAAACCAAGAGCTGCCCAATGGCAGCTCTTGATTATTAAAACATCTTGCGGAAGCAGCGTTTACGCTTATGCTGTATATGGTCGTAGTTTTTCCAGTGGTTGATAGCTTTTTCATTGGTTTCTATCATACCGGTAGTTTCTACATATTCCACACCATGTTCCAGCATTACTTTTTGTAACTCTGTTATCAGTATGGCGCTTACGCCTTGTGCCTGCCAGTCGGGGTGTATGCCGGTAAGCAACAAGTCTACTACTTTAGGTTTTTTTAATGCCTGTGTTATATGATACCAGCCAAAAGGAAAGAGGTTGCCACGTGCTTTTTGCAATGCAAGGCTCAGTGATGGCAGGCTTACAATAAAGCCTATGGTATTATTATCCTTGTCTTCTATCACTTTTACAAACTTCGGATTCAGGATGTTGAAGTATTTTTTGATGTAGAAATCAGATACTTCTTCATTCATACTCACAAAGCTGAAGAGCTCGCTGAATGCATTGTTCAGTAGTTCAAATACCCGCGGTGCATAGGCTTTCATCTCATCGCGGTTATTGAAATGAACAACCTTCAGGTTATACCTGCGTTGTATCATATCATTCAGCTTTAGCGCTTTTTCAGGTATCTCTTTTTCAAGTTTCAGGCGAAACTCCACCCAGTCCATTTCTTTCTCATAGCCTGCTGCTTCAAAGTGCGAGCGGTAGTAAGGCAAGTGATATTCTGATGCTATAGATGGCAGGTGGTCGAAACCCTCTATGAGCACAGCCTGGTGGTCAAGATTGGTAAAACCTAACGGGCCGTGTATGCCTTTCATGCCACGTTCCTTCACCCATTTCTCGGCCGTATCTAATAGTGCTTTGCTTACTTCTTTATCGTCTATAAATTCAATACGGCTCAGCCTGCCCAGGTCTTCACCTGTTTTCTCGTTGTAGCTTCTATTGATGATGGCAGCTATACGGCCTGCAACTTTATTATTCTTTATCGCTATCCAGAATTCGGCTTCGCAGCTCTTTAGGGCAGGGTTGGTTTCTTTTTTCAGGGCATTCAGCTCATCCTGCTTTATAGGAGGAACCCAATAGTCGTTCTGTTTATACAGGTCGTAAGGAAATTGAACAAACTTCTTAAGGTCAGCCGCACTTTCGCACCTTTTGATTGTTATAGACATCTTTTACTACTACGGATTGGGGTATTGAATATTGTTTGACCGACAATATATGCAATTTTGGGGCAAATGCTTGATAGTATTGGGTAAATCGTGGTTATTGCCTAGGTTTTTAACAGGTATTAAAGCCTATTGTTTTGTTACAAACAGCGCCCCTGCAATCCTGTCTGCTATCAATCTGCCTTTATTGGTTAATATCAGTTTATGGTCATCATGTTTCAGTTCTCCGTTTTCAATAAATATCGCTGCATCGGCCAGTATTTGCTTTACTATATTGCTGCCGGCCATCGCTGTTATTTTATCCAGGTCGCAGCCCCACATGGTTCGCAGCGATGTCATGATGTATTCATTCAGGTGCTCTGTTACGGTCAGGCGTTCTTCTTCGTATGGTAAGGCATGTTCTGCTAATATGCTTTTTGCATATAGTGCATTGTTGGCTATGTTCCAGCGCCTGTTTTTGCCGTCAAATGAATGGGCAGACGGGCCAATGCCCAGGTAAGTTTTACCCATCCAGTAGTTGGTGTTGTGCACGGCATATTTGCCGGGCAGTGCCAGGTTCGATATTTCGTAATGTTCATAGCCCATCACATCTGCCTGTTCCATCAGCATTTCAAACTGCGCGGCGCTTTGCTCATTATCTATCGGCCGGGTTTTTTTCTGGCGTATGTGATGGTACAATGCAGTGCCTTCTTCCACCGTAAGGGCATAGGCCGAAAAGTGGAGGATGCCCAGTTCCTTCACCTGTTGCAGGTTATATTTCCAATCGGCATCTGTCAGGCCCGGGGTGCCATATATCAGGTCTATGGTCAGGTTGGTATAGCCCATATCCTGTGCCGTTTTTATCGCCCTGTCCGACTGCTGTGCCGTATGCGCCCTGTTCATATACTTCAAGTCCTGCTCCCTGAACGATTGTATGCCTATGCTGAAACGGTCTACCTGGGTACTTCTCAGTGTCTTGATATATTCCGGCGAAAGGTCATCAGGGTTGGTTTCGAGGGTAAACTCGCGCAGCTGTTTTACATTATAGTGCCGGTATATCAGCTCTGTTATTGTATTTATTTCATCGGCCGATAGCAAAGATGGTGTACCGCCACCAAAATAAATGGTTTCAATTTCGGCACCCTGCAGGTAGTTTTTCTGCATTTCTATTTCGTGCAATATGGCAGTTATTACTTCATGCTTCAGTTTCAGCGAAGTGGAAAAATGAAAATTGCAGTAAGTGCATGCCTGCTTGCAGAAAGGTATGTGTATGTATATGCCTGCCACAGTGCAAAGCTACTTTAAAAGCTACCGTGGAAAAAATCACGGTGCTTGTATATGAAGCTATCGGGGCGAATAGTATTTTTAAATCGCAACAGCGTATTCATGAAAGGGATTATTATAGCCTTATGTTGTATCTGGCCGGCCATCTTACAGGCGCAGGAACTTAAGGAAACAGTCTATTATATGGGTTTGCCCCATGTATCGCAGGCCGCGAAGGATTACCATGCTGGTAAGTTCCGGGCGGGTGATAATGATATTACCTATTCCATTGCAGATAGCATGGATACGGAAAATGCCGATGTACGTCCGTTTTATATTTACCTGGTTTCAAAAATGCTGGTAACGGCCGATAAATCGTTTATGCAAAAAATGGGTACCATTTGCCGCCACTACATGCAGAATGAGCCCAATGCAGCATTGGGGCTGTTGTTTTCAAAAGGTGTAAAGCCCGATTACCGTATGCTATGGGCCAGGGCTATAGCAGAAGACATCCAGCTGGGGTGCGACGGTATTGTGATGCACTGTATGCGCACTTCCCGCTCGCTGGCCTTAGAGCGTTGCACTGAACGTAATAAAGATAGACTTGAAATTATTTATAATATGGTGCGCAGCAACCTGAAAGTTACCAGACAGGGCCGATAGCTTTATTTATAGTACTACCTTTGTCTGATACATGCGTACATACGTCCGGATTTTACTTTATACACTGGTATTTTCTTTCCTCAGCATTGCGGCCTTCGCAAAGGTATCGCCGGCAAAATATGGTGTGGTACTGCCTGCCGATAGCGTAGGAATGGCGCAGGCTACGGCAAAGTACATGGATAGCCTGTTGGCAAAAAACATGTTCCTGTCTTCTAAAACAACTATTTCAGCCATAGAGCATACCCGTGTAATGGTAGATAAGACCTGGGATTTTTACCTGTTGCTACTGCTTTGCATGATGTTGGGTGTTGTGCGTTATGGCGACCCAAGATACTTCGGCAATATGTGGCGCGTGTTTCGCAATCCCAGTCAGGGCAGGGCAGCAAAAGAGCAACTGGAAGTTTCTGTGGTACAGAATATAGTCATGAACCTGTTTTTTGCCCTTGTTGTAGGTGCATACTTATACTACCTGGCTCGTATCAATATTCCCCAACGCACCGGTTCTGTATCACCGTCTACACTGGTACCTATGCTGGTAGGGGGGGTGATGCTGATATACGCGGCTAAATATATAGTGATACGGTTCAGCGGCTGGGCTTTTAAAATTGATAATATTTCAGAATACTACATATTCAATATTTTTCTGGTTAATAAAATAATAGCCATATCGTTGCTGCCCTTTGTTATTGTCATGGCTTTTGGCTCGGCTGCACTTGCAGGCCCTGCGGTGGTTGTTTCCGTTATTGTCATAGCCTTGCTGTTCATAAACAGGTACATCAGGTCGTGGCAGGTATTCGGCTCATTCTTCCAGTACAGTAAGTTTCATTTTTTTACGTACCTTTGCGCCTCGGAAATATTGCCGCTGGCAGTGTTAATGAAACTATTGGTACGAGGATTGCTGTAACACTTGTTGAGTGCTCCCGTAGCATTGTTAACATATAAAACCCGTTTTTAACCCCCATATGGCAAAAGCTGAACGTACACAGACTAAGAGCACCGGGAAAAAGGAGTCGCCGAAGGTAGGTAGTATACTTATTACCCAGCCCAGGCCTGAAACGGAAAAATCTCCCTACTTCGACCTTGCTAAAAAATATGAGGTAAACCTTGCTTTCCACCCGTTCATCAGGGTAGAAGGCCTGAGTGGCAAAGACTTTCGTAAGCAACGCATAGATGTAGCAGAACACACAGCCATCATTTTCAACAGCCGAAATGCAGTAGACCATTTCTTCCGCATCTGCGAAGAATTGAAAGTGAAGGTTTCGCAGGAAATGAAGTATTTCTGCGTTACCGAGGCCGTAGCCCTATATCTGCAAAAGTTCATCCTGTACCGCAAGCGTAAAGTATTCTTTTCGCCCGATGGCAGCACCGATGGCCTGCTGGAGGTAATAGGTAAGCACAAGCATAACGAAAAATTCATACTGCCTACGTCCGATAACGGCAAGAATGATATTGCACAGTTCCTGGCAGGTCATAATATTCAGTTCTCTGAGGCGACGCTATATCGCATGGTATCTAATGATATCGGGCCGATAATGAAGGAGCATCATGATATGATCGTATTCTTCAGCCCCTTCAGCGTACAAACCTTGTTCGATTACGATCCTGAGTTTAAACAGAATGGTACACTGATAGGCGCTTTCGGCCCTACTACTTCCAAAGCTATTGAAGATGCTGGCCTGAGGCTGGACATTAAAGCCCCGGCTCCCAATGCCCCCTCTATGGTATCGGCACTGGAAAAATACCTGGTAGATTTAAAGAAATAGAAGTTCATACTGATTGGTACATGGCTCAACATTTGTTGGGCCATTTTCTTTTTAACCTTTAGTTAAACAATGAAAATGCTTTTTCCACTGTTTTCTTATTTAATTTTAGATAGATGCCCAACCAACTCGCAAAAGAATTAAGCCCGTATTTACTGCAACATGCCCACAACCCCGTCAACTGGCATGCATGGGGTGATGAGGCCTTTGAAAAGGCTGAAAAGGAGCATAAACCTGTACTGGTAAGCATTGGCTATGCCGCCTGCCACTGGTGCCATGTAATGGAGCGCGAAAGCTTTGAGGACGAGGAGGTGGCGGCATATATGAACGAACACTTCATCAACATCAAGGTAGACAGGGAAGAACACCCCGATGTAGACCACTTGTATATGGATGCCGTACAGGCCATTAGCGGTAGCGGTGGCTGGCCGTTAAATGTGTTTGTTACGCCCGGCAGAATACCTTTTTATGGAGGCACTTATTTTCCGCCCCGGCCCGCTTATGGCCGCCCATCATGGCTGCAGTTGTTGCAGCGCATGCATGAAATATGGACGGAGCAACCGGGTGAGGTAGAAACACAAACCAGCCAGATGCTGCAATACCTGAAACAGGCATCTGCTATAGGTACTACAGCAAAAGGGGAGAAGTGGGATAAAAACACCTGCACCCTGATGACTGAAAACCTGCTGAAACATGCCGATAAGGAGAAAGGTGGGTTTGGCAAGGCGCCAAAATTTCCGGGCACTATGTCTATTTCTTACCTGCTGCAACACTATCGGTATACAGGCAATAAAGAAGCTTTACAACATGCATTGAAAAGCCTGGATGCTATGATAGAAGGGGGCATTTATGACCAATTGGGTGGTGGGCTGGCACGTTATGCAACAGATGACAACTGGCTGATACCACACTTTGAAAAAATGCTTTACGACAATGCTTTGCTGGTAACATCGCTCGCGGAAGCTTATAGCATTAATAGGGATAAAAAATATAAAATTGCTATAGAAGAAATCATTGGTTTTGTAGAAAAAGAATTAAGGGAACCGGGTGGTGGATACTATAGCGCCATAGATGCAGATAGCGAAGGTGTAGAAGGTAAATTTTATACATGGACGTGGGATGAATGGAAGGATATAATAGGTGAAGATGAAGTGCTGCAAGCTTGTTTCGGCGTGTCAGAAGAAGGCAATTGGGAACATACAAATATCCTGCACGTGGCGGAGCCGGTAGCATCTGTAGCTATGCGCTATGATATGCCTGAAGTAGCGGTAGCGAAAAAAGTAGAAGCGGCAAAACAAAAATTATTAGCAGCAAGAAATAAACGCATTCGCCCGCTTACAGATGACAAAAGCCTGTTGTCCTGGAATGCCCTGATGAATATTGCCATGTGCAAGGCAGCTCAAGCCTTGCAGGATGAAACCTATCGGCAAAGGGCAGTAGCGCATATGGAATGGATGTTGCAGGCTTTTCAAACAAGTAATGGCCTTGTGCATACATGGAAGCAAGGGAATGCCCGCATCGCTGCCAACCTGGATGACTATGCTTACCTGGTGCAGGCTTTATTACAACTGGCGTCCGTTAGCGCTGACGAAGCATGGCTGCTGAAAGCAGATGAATTGGCGCAAAAAGTAGTAAGCGAATTTCAGCATGAAAGCAGTGTGTTTTTCTACTACACATCCTCTCTGCAAAATGATATACCCGTACGAAAAGTAGATATCTATGACGGAGCTACACCATCTGCCAACGCAGTAATGGTGCATAACCTGTATCTTTTAGGAATTGTCATGGAACGCACGGAATGGATAGAGCAAGCATATATTATGCTGCAGCGTATGGCATCATCTGCAGGCAGGTACACTACCTCGTTTGGCTACTGGGCGTGTTTATTGCAACAATATGTGTATGGTATAAAGACGGTAGCAGGTATGGGTGAGGGTTGGGAAACCGGCAAAAAGGAACTGGAAAAGGAAATGCTGCCGGGTGCCCTTTTGCTCACTTCAAAAAAAGAAATATCTGAAATTCCGATGCTGAAAGGCAAATATTCGGGGAAAGAAACAAGGGTATATATATGTACAGATGATGCATGTTTGCCGCCAATAGCCGATATAGCGCAGGTTTTGAAGCATTTGCATATGTCAGCAGATTGATTTACTTTGAACTAAAATGCAGTTTTACAAGCTTTTGAAATTCTTAACAAATTTTTTTTTGAAGCTTGCATTTTTGGAAAAATCTTTAAATATTGTGCAACGGTTTTGTAGGGAAAACTACCTGCAAGCCAAAAAAATTACTTTATTTGCCTAATCGCAAAAACAATAATAACAGTAGTATGAAACAACTTTCCCTGAAGATCTCGGCTGTAGCATTACTAGCACTGGCTGCCAGCTGCGGAAAACCGGGTAACGGAGGTCAGCTTGTAGGTGAACCTACAATGATGACATACAGGCCCCCTGTTCCGCTAGGCATGGTGTATGTACCGTCTGGAATTTTTAAAATGGGAGCAAGTGACGAAGATGTTCGCGGAAGGAATGATGCGATGATACGCACTGCGCAGATGACAGGTTTTTACATGGATGCGACAGAAATCTCAAATGCTGAATACCGTCAATTTACCAATTGGGTTCGTGACTCTATAGCGCACACTACGCTGGGCGACTTTATAGACGACGCTGATGGTAACCAGCGCCTGGATATGAGGAAGAGAATAAACTGGAGGGATCCGGACCTGCAAGATCAGCTGACTGCTATGTATATCCCTGCTGACCAAAGCGGCTGGGGCAAGAAAGAATTTGATAATTCTAAGCTGGTTTATCATTACGAAACCTATGACTATAGCGAGAACGTAAAGAACGCCGGCCAATCAGCTACCAACTTCAAAAGGAAATATGATGTGGCTATCTATCCCGATACTACTGTTTGGGTAAAACAGCTGTCATATTCATATAATGAACCGATTGCTTTGCAATACAACTGGTTCCCTGCCTTTAACCAATATCCTGTAGTGGGTATTAACTGGCACCAGGCAAATGCATTCTGTAACTGGCGTACCATGCTGTGGAAGCAAGATCGCGAAAAGAACAAACTGTATTTCGAAGGCGAGTTTGCACTGCCTAGCGAAGAACAGTGGGAATATGCAGCACGCGGTGGCCGTACAGAGTCTCCATATCCTTGGGGTGGACCGTACCTGGTTAACAAAAAAGGTTGTTACCTGGCTAACTTCAAACCTCAACGTGGCAACTACGCTGCCGATGGTGGTTTATACACAGTGCCTGTTGACCGCTACTGGCCAAACGACTACGGCCTGTACAACATGGCCGGTAACGTGGCCGAGTGGACTGCCAGTTCATACTTCGGTACCGCTTATTCAACTACTTCAGATCTGAATCCTGTAGTGGACTATAAAATACGCGAAAACGATCCTCAATGGATGCGCCGCAAAGTATTACGTGGTGGCAGCTGGCGCGATGTAGCGTTCTACCTGCAAAATGGTACACGCGATTATGAATATGCAGATACAGCAAAAGCGTACATAGGATTCCGTTGTGTTTATCAGCAAATTGCACCTGCATTAACTAACAGGCGTTAATATAAATAACTATAAATTTTAATCAGTAATTTTTCAACCTTTAAGAAAAACAAAATAAAATGGGTTCTGTAGCACTGTTTTTCGAAACCAAACAGGGTAAGTATATTAAAAACCTGATCATTGGTCTGGGTGCCTCCGTGGTACTGATGGGAGCACTCTTTAAAATCCAACACTGGCCAGGTGCGGGTGTGATGTTGACAGCGGGTATGCTTACCGAAGCATTCATCTTTGCACTGCTTGGTTTGCTCCCACCTCATAAAGATTACTATTGGGAACGCTTCTACCCCAATCTGGATGAAAATCCACATGTGGAAGCCTATCGTAAAGGAACAAAATTTGATTCTGGTGCAGGTAAAGTATCTCCCGGTGCTTCTTTAGATAAAATGATGGAAGATGCACAGATCACACCTGCTAACATCCGCAAATTGGGTGAAAACTTCCAACGCTTCGGTGTGGTGGTTGAACAGATAAAAGATATCTCTGATGTTACTGCTGCAACTGGTGAGTACTCTCAAAGTGCACGTGAAGCTGCAAGTGCCCTGGGCGAAATGAAAAATACTTTCGTAGGTGCATCTAATACTATGGCATCATTTAATAATGCTGCTGAAGACACAGCTAAATTCCACGAGCAAGTAGTAGTGCTTTCAAGGAATCTGGGCTCTCTGAACCAGATATATGAAGTGGAACTGCAAGATGCAAACAACCACCTGAAAGCAATGAACAAATTCTACAGCAACCTGGTAAGTGCATCAGATGCAATGGCATCAAGCGCTACAGATGCAGTAGCTGCGAAAGAGCAAATAGCACAGCTGTCTAAAAACCTGACAACGCTGAACCAGATATATGGCAACATGCTGGCTGCTATGCAAGGACGCTAATTCAAGCATTGATAATAAGTAAAGAAATTAATTTAAGTAACTCCCTAAATTTTTTGCAGCATGTCAATGCCTAAAGAGCCGCGGCAGTTAATGATCAACCTCATGTACTTGGTGTTGACTGCCATGCTGGCCCTAAACGTATCCTCTGAAATCCTGCATGCGTTTAAAACCATTAACCAGAGTATTACTGCCTCTAATGCTTCTATCGAGCAGAAGAACGATGCTTTATATAAAAGCATGAAAGATCAGGAATCGCAAGCTGGCCAGGAAGAACGTATGCGTCCTTTCAATCAGAAAGCTGATCAGGTGAAGGCACAAGCTGCCAGCATGATCAAATATCTGGAAGACTGGAAAAATAAGATAATCGAAGAGTCTGGTGGTAAAGAGGAAAATGGTGAGATTAAAAGGCAAGATAATATCGATGCCAGTACTTTGCTCTTAGTTGAGAAAAAAGGTGGTGATGAGATAAAAAAGAAGCTGAACGATCTGCGTGATATGATGGTTGGTGTTATTGATCCTAAGTTTAAGGAGCAATTCATGAAAGAACTACCGATTAAAGTGGTGGAACCAGAAAAAACAGATAACAATCCACGCGCAGACTGGGCTACAGGTTATTTCTATAACATGCCTACAATGGCTGTTGTTACATTGCTTTCTAAGTTTCAGAATGACGTAAGGAATAGTGAAGCTGTAATCATCAACCAGTTGGCCAGGGAAGCCGGTGACATCCAGGTTAAATTCGACGAAATACAAGCTATAGCGGTTCCTAAAAACAGCTACGTACTAGCCGGGCAGAAAGTTGAAGCCAGCATCATGTTGGCAGCCTACAACAAAGCTGTTAACCCTCAGGTTTCTTCAAGTTCAGGCCGTGTGGCTAAAGTTGAAAATGGTGTAGCCTCTTGGGAAACTTCAGCATCCGGCGTTGGTCTGCAAACCGTTCGTGGTAAAGTGACACTGGATATGGGTGGCCGTGTTGAAACACGCGATTATGAGTTCACTTACATGGTGGGTTCAGAAGGTGCCTCTATGCAGTTGGATAAAATGAACGTGTTTTACATTGGTGTACCTAACCCGATAACAGTTTCGGCGGCAGGTTATTCACTGGAAGACGTATCCGTAAACATACCTGATGCAACAGTTAAGCCACTGGAAGGCAAAGGCCACTACGAAGTAATGGTTACGAAGCCCGGGAAAGTAATGGCAGATATCAATGCTAAAACTGCAACAGGTGTTAAAAGAGTAGGTGGACAGGAAATACGTGTAAAACGTATACCTGACCCGGTAGCTAAGATAGGTAAGTATAGCGGTGGCCGCGTTCCTAGCAACGAGTTTAAAGCACAATTGGGTATCCAGGCAGCTCTTGAAAACTTCGATTTTGATGCTCGTTTCGTAGTTACCAGTTTCGAATTCAGCCTTGTTCCTAAACGCGGCGAACCTATTGGGCCGTTCGTTGTAAAAAGCGCAAGGTTTAGTGAAAGCAAGCAGGTTGTTGAGGCTATCGGTAGGGCAAAAATTGGTGATAAACTTTATTTTGAAGAGATTAAGGCGAGAGGCCCCGACGGTACAACGCGTTCGCTCAATACTGTAGGTATAACTCTTATTCAGTAATTTTACTAACTTTAATAATTAGCAAATCGTTTCAGGATTATGAGTATCCGTAGATCATATAGAATTGCTGCTACCGCTGCTTTACTTTTAGCAAGCAGTGTATCATTCGCTCAAACTGCAGACCCTGCTGTTTCTGGTTATAACAGCGTTGACGGTGTTAAAGACGACTGGAAACCATCTTTGGTAAGAGATGGGGTTTATGACAGGGTAGCTCACATCAACACCCCTTTGACACCACAGTCAGTTCGCGAGGCCGACATCATGTGGAAAAAAAGGATCTGGCGTGAAATAGATATCCGTGAAAAGCAGAACATGGCATTCCGCTATCCCGGTGATGATTACACTGGTGGTGGTTATTTCATCGAAATAATACTGCATGCTGTAAAGAATGGCAAAATCAAAGCCTATTCTAATATGGATGACAGGTTTACTACAGCCCTTACCAAGGAACAAATCCTTGAACTGCTGATAGGCCAGCCGGATACTACCATGGTTGTTGACCCTGTAACAGGCGAAGAAACCGTTAAAATCACTCAGAAAGAGTTTGACCCCGATGTGGTTACTAAATACCGTCTCAAAGAAGACTGGTTTATTGACAGGAATACAGGTCGTATGCGCAACCAGATAATCGGTATCGCTCCTATCCGCGACGTATACAATGATGATGGTACTTATCGTGCATCTCAGGCTGTATTCTGGTTATACTATCCTGAAATCACGCCGATGCTGGCTCAATATGAAGTGTTCAATCCTGAAAATGATGTAGCACGCATGAGCTGGTACGAATTCTTCGAAAACCGCTACTTTGCCAGCCGCGTTATCAAAATGAGCAATCCATTCGACCTTTCTTTCAAAGAAAAAGGTATGAGCAATATGGAAGCGCTGTATGAAGGACAGAAAGCCGCAGAACAGATATTCAACAAGGAACACGATTTGTGGGTATATTAATACCACTTGAATGATACTCAGAAAATCGCCACCTAATCAGGTGGCGATTTTTTTATTTGCCTGATGCCTGTATCTTGCACTACATTTCTTTTAAGTATTTATTTGATGTCTGACAGTGCATTACCCAGGTTAGAAGTTTGCCTTTCGCCTGCATTATTACATTTATACGATACCAAGGGCGCAGTAGTTGTTATTATCGATGTGTTCCGTGCTACATCTACTATAGCAGCAGCGCTGCATAATGGTGCCACTTGTGTTATACCCGTAGCCAGCGTGCAGGAATGCATTGAACTGGGCAACAGTATAGAAAACAGCATCACGGCAGGGGAGCGCGATGGCAAAGTAGCAGAAGGTTTGCAATACGGCAATTCTCCATCAGAATATCCTAAGGAGTTTATAAACGATAGATGCCTGGTACTTACTACTACAAATGGTACACGCCTGCTGCATATGGTGAAAGATGCGGATACCATTATCACTGGTGCTTTCCTTAATTTATCAGCTGTATGTGATTTCCTGGTTGCGCAAAAGAAGAATGTATTGCTGGGCTGCGCTGCCTGGAAAGATCGTTTCAACCTGGAGGATACCTTATTTGCCGGAGCCGTAGTAAACAAGATTAAAGACCATTTTTCTGTTAACTGCGACAGTGCGCGTGCGGCTAATTACCTGTTTGAACATAGTGCCGAAGGCGATGCCATTACCTTTCTGCGCGATAGCTCGCATTACAAACGCCTGTCTGCATACGGGCTGCAAGGCGATATGGAATATTGCGCTACGCCCGATCTGCATCCTGTAGTGCCTATTTTAAAAGGGAAAGAACTGGTTATATACAAATAAAAAGGGCAGCCTGAGCTGCCTTTTTACCTTTTTTTACCATTTACAAACTTTGAAAGCCTTACAGGTCTTTTTTCTTCAGGCTTTTTGGGAATACAATATTGGTTGTATTCGTGTTTCCTTCTCTTTCGTATTGAAGTTTTACAGGCTGGTTCTTCTTGGTACCACCCAGTATATCTTGTAGTTCCTGTACAGAACTTATAGATTCATTATCCAGCTTTTTCAGGATGTCATTTTTACGGATACCCGCTTCAGCAGCCGGTGAAGATGGTTTTACATCCAGCACTTTTACACCGTCGCCATCATTCATATCTTCCACTGTTACACCCATTTTAGGGCTTGGTTCAAAAGGTGCGTCATTAATATCGAAACTGAATGGGCGCATCATGGTATTAGGAATATCGCCATTGCCTTCAAATGGATTGAAGTGACGGCCCCTGGGTATGTTGATGCCCGGCGCCTTAGATAAGGCTGCTGTTGCATTTTGCAGTTTACCATTGCGTTTGTAGCTGATGGTTACTTTTTCACCGGCTTCTTTATCGGCTATTATTTCTGTCAGTTCCTTACCGTTGTTAATAGCCTTACCATCTATACCCGTTATCACATCGCCGGCTTTTAATCCTGCCTCAGCGGCGGCGCTGTTCGGCATTACACGTTCTATTTCAGCTCCTCCATTCGCATTATCAGGTTTGGTATATACACCCAGCATCGCCTTGCGTGTCATAACAATATTCTCCTGCCTACCGCCGAAGGGCATCGTTATGCCCGCATCATTGCCATTGTCTATAATGATCTTCTTACGTGTATGATTGTTCTGTATATCTTTTACCGTGGCTATGTTATCACCATTCACATACACGTTGCCGTCTTTTATTTCAATAATGGTTTTGCCTTCGCCATTACGTTTGATGACAACAGTTTCTTCCGATATTTCTTTAGTGCTATTCTTGCCCTTGCTTTCCTGGGCAAAAGATACAGACGTACTGCAGCAAACTGCTAATGCTAATGCGGGGATGATGGCACTTTTCATATCTGCGTGTTTTTTGATGACACGAAAGTAAAGCGCACAAAACCTTTTTCGCTCCCAAAGAAGCGTTAAAACGAACCTAATGCAATGTTAAAAAAGACTAATGTAACAGGTAGGGGTTATATAGTCGCTCATTGCCGATGGTGGTGGCAGGCCCATGTCCTGAATAAACAGTTGTGTCATCGGGCAGGGAAAGCAATTGCCCTTTGATGCTACCGATGAGTGTATCAAAACTGCCGCCGGGCAGGTCAGTCCGCCCGATGCTGCCGTTAAAAAGAACATCGCCGCTCAGCACCCATTTACCCTCAGGATAATAAAAGGAAACACTGCCGGGAGAATGGCCGGGTGTAAAGCGAACTTCTATCTCATCTTTACCCAGCATCAATGGTGCGCCGTCTGCTATGTAGAAATCAGGCACGGGTGCTTTAGGAAAGTTGAAGCCGAACAGCATGGCCGAACCAACAGCACCACCCAACACAGGCAAGTCTTTTTCGTGTACGCCAAACGGTACGTTATAAGCATCTTTCAGTGCCTGCACGCCAAAAATATGGTCGATATGCGTGTGCGTATTGATGATGGATTTTAACTGCAGGTTATTAGCAGATAAGTACTGTTTGAACTGGTTTACTTCACCGACCTCGTACATGCCCGGGTCCACCACCCAGCACTCCTTGTTATCGTTTACAATGAGGTAGCTGTTTTCCTGAAAACCGTTGAAAGTAAAAGACTTTATATGCAACATTGGTCGTATATTTTCATTAATTTAGAATGCAAACTTATTATTTAAGGTAGTATATTGTAACACCTAATTCTAAGTCAACCACAATATCATAACAGTATTCGTTTATGAACATACACCCTCGATACCGGGCTGCCATGCTTAGTGTAGCTAGCGCACTGTCACTATGTGCCATATCGCCAGCTGCAAATGCACAGTCAAACCTGGAAATATTCGGGCAAAACCGTATCCAATACCGCAAGTTCGACTGGAAGTTCTTTGATACCAAGCACTTCCGTATTTATCACTACGATGCGGCCGGCCGCGGCCTGGCACGCTATGTGGCCGAACAGGTGGAAAATGATATACGCCTGGTAGAAAGAAAAATGGGGGGCCAGTTTCCACGTCGTTTCAAAATAGTTGTTTACAATACGTATGATGAATATCGCCAAACCAACATTGGCCGCCGCTTCGATTCGCAACTGCAGGATATACCCGCGGGTACGGTAGATATAGTGGGCGATAAACTGGTAGTATACTTCACAGGCGAGCATGAAGACCTGCGCAGGCAAACGCGTGCCGGCATGTCGCGCGTGGTAATGGAGCGTATGCTGTTTGGCGAAAACTTCAGGGAAATGGTACGCAATGCCGTACTTATGAACCTGCCTACATGGACGGTATACGGATACATAGCTTACCTGGTAGATGGCTGGGATGCCAAAAGCAACAGCGATTGGAAAAACATGCTGGAGGCTAAACCTAAAGCTGGCTTCTTTGAACTGGCTGAAGAGCAGCCGGAGCTGGCCGGTAAAGCCTTCTGGAAATATATATCTGACAGGTATGGCGATAACAACATGAAGACCGTGTTG
Organism: uncultured Bacteroides sp.; assembly: GCA_902168085.1. Classification (GTDB taxonomy): domain Bacteria; phylum Bacteroidota; class Bacteroidia; order Chitinophagales; family Chitinophagaceae; genus Polluticoccus. Next base: position 15,537 of record CABHOP010000018.1, on the reverse strand, counting down.
TACACCATGCAGATGAAGAGCAACCTGAACCAGGGTATTAAAATGTCGCTGGGGCAGAACATTAAGCAGGCCTACGATTCGGCTATTGCATACTACAAGGGTATGTATGCCAAGGATGAACTGGTACAGGAAAAGCCGGACTCGAATATGGCCGTGCTGGATATAAAGATACCTAAGGATGGCACTACTTTGCGAAACATACGCGTGGCACCCAAAGGCACCGATGTGGCTTATGTAACATGGAAGAACGGTGAATTTAAAGTATACATACAAAAGGCAAGTGGCGACCGTGTAGCCTCAGTAATACTGGAAGGTGGCAGGCTGGATTATAACGAACTACCTGACCCGGATTACCCGATAATCGCATGGTCGAACAATGGCTATAAACTGGCCATACTTTACAAGAAGGGTACTAAAACACAATTGCGCATCTTCAACTCTTACAAGGCACAGATAGAAAACTATTCTATACCTCCCGGCCGTTTCGATAGGGTATTGAGCATGACCTTTAATGAAGATGATGATAAGCTGGTATTCTCCGCAATCAAGAAAAGCCAGACCGACCTGTATGAGTTTACCATCCGTGGCTCTCGTATGAAGAACATTACCAACGATGCATGGGATGATGTACAGCCTTGCTTTGTAAGTGGTGGTTCCCGCAGGGGTATCCTCTTCTTGTCAAACCGCCCTAAAGCAAACCTGGAAGTGCCGTTGGGCGTAAACGAACTGCCAAACGGCCCGATGAATGTGTTTTTCTACAACACACGAACCAAGCGCAAAGAGCTGTTGCAAATGTCGCGCGTTACTACCGGCAATGTATCGCAGCCTATACAATATGGTAGCGATAACTATGCATACCTGTACGATGTGAATGGCATACAGAACCAATACCTGGTGCTGATGACACGCGGCGCCAATAATACAGACTCTGCATATGGCGTACCTGTTACCAATCATGCGCGCAATATTGTAGGCCATCAGTACAACCCTGCCGGTAATGTAGTGGCAGATGTATTGCAGGTAGGTGATAAATACACTGTTTACTTCAAGCCGCAACTGGTACCCGGTAAAAATGTAGTAATAAAAGATCCTCAGCCTACAGAGCTGTTGAAAACAGACTTGCAAAAGCCGGCGCCTGTGTCAGAGCTTAGCAATGAGGCAATGCACAAACGTGAGCCCGTGATGAAGAGCGGCAATGCTTTCCAGTCTGAATTTAAAGACGACGGCACTGCTGCGGCTACAGTAACAGATGCTAATACGGCAATGGCAAACGAAGTAAATGCCGAGATCAACGTAAAACAAGCTGCAGATAGCGAATACCTGAAAATGAAAGCGCAACCATACCGCCTTTCATTGAAGCCCGACTTCTTTAGCATAAAACTGGATAACAGCGTCCTCTTCAATAAATACCAGTCGGTAGCGCAAACCGGTGGCCGCTTTATCAACCCTTCTCTGGGTGGTATGCTTACGGTTAGCATCAACGACCTGATGGAAAACTATCGTTTTACAGGTGGTCTCCGCTTACCTATCAACTTTACAGGCAAGACCTACTTCATGCAATACGAAAACTTTAAAAAGCGTGTTGACTGGGGAGTATTGTACCTGAGGTCTGAATCTACAAACACTTACAATGTTGGCTATGTAGATACATCCGGTGCACCCATACTGGTAAATGAGCAGTTGGGCAAAACGGTTACTAATATCCTGCAGGGTTCTGTAAGCTATCCTTTCGATCGCATCCGTAGCATGAAGCTGCACCTGGGCCTCCGTTCAGACGACCTGAACTTTAAAGCCCTCGATACACTCAGCCTTAGCTACGAGCCCAATGATAAAAGACAATATTGGGTGATGAGCCGTGCCGAATATGTATTCGATAACACCATCAGGCCCACGCTGAACATCTATAACGGCTTCCGTTATAAATTCTTTGCAGAATATATGTACCGTGTAAATGGTAATACGGGTGGTTTTTATAATATAGGTGCCGACTTCCGTTACTATCAGAAAATATACAAGAACTTCATTTGGGCTTTGAGGTTAGCAGGTGCTACATCGGGCGGCGATATGAAGATACTGTATCACATAGGTGGTGTAGACAACTGGATAAACAACAAGTATAGCGATTACGTACCGCTGAGGCCCGTTCAGAACTATGCATTTGAAGCATTGGCTACCAATCTGCGCGGTTACAAGCAAAATTCCCGCAATGGTAATACTTATGCATTGGCAAATACAGAGTTCCGCCTGCCTATCTTCAGCACATTTATGAAGCGCCCTATCCAGTCGTCTATTATCAAGAATATGCAGCTGGTAGCGTTTGCCGATGTAGGTTCTGCATGGGCCGGCTTTTTACCTAATGCCGACAGGCTGCGCAACGACAGGATACTGCCTGATCCCAACAACCCATCCAGCGATCCGCAGGTCATCCTGCAGATAACCGATGATAGCGGTGGAGTAGGCGTTGGTTACGGTGCAGGTTTGCGCACCATGATATTCGGCTACTTCCTGCGGGTAGATGCCGCCTGGAATATTGAAGACCAGAAGAAGGAACCGATTATCTACTTTTCCATTGGCACAGATTTTTAATAGTTATGATATATAAAGAACAGCCCCTGCAAAGGGGCTTTCTTTTGAAAACTATAGAAAAACGTATAACAAGGGCTTTTTACATTATTTTTGCCCGAATTAGGTATCACTGACACCATATCTGTATGACATTTTCAAAGGAAGCAAGGATAGGATTATTAGTAGCAGTAGCATTGTTGATATTTTTTGCGGGCTTTTATTTCCTGAAAGGTGCCAACCTATTCTCGGGCGAGAAAGAATACCTGGCGTATTTTGATGATGTGCAGGGCCTGCAGGCATCATCTGCCGTGCAGGTAAAGGGTATGAGCATTGGCCGTGTAGCAAAAATAGAACTAAATGGCGGTGGCAAAGTAAAAGTGACCATAGCCGTGAAGGATGATATCGTAGTTACGAAAGGCACATCCGTAAAGCTGGCTTCAGCAGATTTGTTAGGTACTAAAGTATTAAGGTTAGACCTGGCTTCCGGTACTGAAACGCTTCCGGCAGAAAGTGTATTGCCGGCCAGCGTAGAAGGCGGTATTATAGATAACCTATCTGTTGAAATATCTCCGCTGATACAGGATATCAGACATGTGGTAGGTACGCTGGATACTGTGTTGCTGGGCGTTAATAATGTGCTGAATGACGAAACACAGCGCAGGCTCAATAACAGTGTTGCATCGCTGGATGTGACGATGAAAAACTTCGCTGAGTTATCTGATAAACTGAACAAAGAGAGCGCACAACTGGCATCTATCATCCGCAATGCCAATAGCATTACCGGCAACCTGGCCAATAACAACCAGCAGATCACAAATATCATTCACAATGCAGAAGGCATCAGTAACCAACTGGCTTCCGCACCAATCGATCAGACGGTGAAAGACCTGCAGTCTACTATATCGCAGTTGCAGGGCGTTATCAGCAAGGTGAACAATAATGAGGGCTCACTGGGTATGATGGTGAACGATAAGCAACTCTACAATAATCTTTCAGAAACGTTAAAAACGCTCAATGCATTGATGGCAGATATCAATGCACATCCATCGCGTTACATTAACGTTACTATCTTTGGCAGGAAAAACAAGAACTAACCTTTGCAGGTGTTTAGCATTTCGCAATCTTCTTTCCGTTCGCTCAGGTATTTCATACTGCTGTGTGTATGTATGGGCGCTGTCACCGTATTTGCTCAAAAAAAAACAGATACTGCAGGTAAAGTGCCGGTAAACCTGAAAGGGGCGCGTACCCTGGAGGTGGTACAAACAGACTCAGGGGATATTACAAAGCTATTGGGCGATGTGGCATTGGTGCAGGGCGAAACCAGTATGTTTTGCGATAGTGCCTACCTGAATGTGGCTAAAAACAATGTAGAAGCCTTTGGTAATGTGCGGGTATTGCAACCCGGTAGTGAAGGCCAGAGCGACTATATGCGTTATGTAGGCAACCAGAAGCTGGCTTTCATGAAGGGCAACGTAATGCTCACTGATGGCAAGAGTCATTTGTGGTCGGAGGAACTTACTTACAGTACTGCCACAAAAGTGGGTGTATACACGCAAGGCGGCACGCTGCAGGATAGTACTACCACTTTATCGAGCAACGCAGGTACCTACGATACTAAAAGCAAAGACTCCCGTTTTACAGGCGAGGTCATTGTTACAGATCCCCAATACGAGATCGTGTCTGATGACATGGGCTACAATACTGAAACAAAGATTGTTACCTTCTATGCGCCATCGGTAGTTACCAGCGATAGCTCTGTATTGCGCACCAGTTGCGGCACCTACGATACTAAAAATGAGCTGGCGCATTTCACCTGCCGCTCTTCTATCCTCAATAAAGAACAATATGTAGAAGCCGATAAAATTGACCATAACCGTAAAACGGGTGTGGGCAAGGCAACCGGTAATGTTATAGCTATAGATACGATACAGCATACCACGCTCTATTGCGGCAATGCCGATTTCAACGAGAAGAAGAAAACCATGCTGGCTACCATAAAGCCGGTACTGAAACAGGTAAACGACAAAGACAGCCTGTTCATCCGGGCGGATACTTTTTATTCAGCACCTGTGCCTAATCCCGGCGATACAGCAACCATAAAAAAAACTATTACTAAGAAGAATAAAAAAGGCAAAAAGGAGATAGTAACAGAACAGGTAGCAGTTGATACCGTAGCAGCAGATTCCAGCAGGCCAAGGTACTTTATAGGCTACCATCATGTACTCATTTTCTCCGATTCACTGCAGGGTAAATGCGATAGCATCAGCTACACGCAGAAAGACTCCGTTATGCGCATGATGTATGACCCGATAGTATGGTCGCGCAAAAGCCAGATAACGGGCGATACCATACTGCTCTATACAGATAGCAGTAAGATCAAGAAGATATACGTACCCAACAATGCTTTTGTGGCATCGCAAAGCGGCCCCGATAAAGCCGGGCTTTTCGACCAGGTACAAGGCAAAACACTTACCGGGTATTTTAAAGATGGTAACATAGACTACATGCTGGTGAAACCCGATGCACAAACCATCTATTATGCCAAAGACGAGCATGACGCATACCTGGGCGTAAACCAGGTAACCAGCTTGCGCATGAAGGTCTATTTTAAAGACCAATCTATACACCGCATTATCTACGAGCAGGATGTAAAAAGCAAGATGACCCCGCTTAATAAGGCCGACCTGTCCGGTATGAAACTAAGCCGCTTCAAATGGCTGCCCGAATTGCGCCCGAAGAGCAAAGAGCAATTGTTTGAGTAGTTTTTTTGAGTCGGTTCTTGGTTATTAGAAAAAAATATCCTTAGTTTTGCGCCACGATTATGAATAACAAGATGTATAAGAAGGCCGATAAACGTTTTACCACCAGGTAAGCCGCACCGACTTCTTATGTGTATAACATACAGTACTGAATCTAAAGGCTTACCTCCACCGGGTAAGCCTTTTTTAATACGCTTAAAACAATATAACAAACGAGAAAATGAGCCAGTTAAGCCAGCTTGCAGAAACACTGATCGGGTCTGAAATAGTGCGCCTGGGTAATGAAATTGCCGTGCGTGTGAGCCGTGGTGAGAAAATATACAACTACACCATCGGCGATTTCGACCCGCAGATATTTCCCATTCCGCAAGAACTGGAAGATGCCATCATAGATGCGTATCGCAATAAACTGACCAATTATCCTCCCGGCGATGGCTTGCTGGAACTAAGGCAGGCAGTAGCTTCATTCATCAAAGACCGCGAAGGTATTGAATATGCTCCCAACGAAGTGTTGATAGCAGGTGGTGGCCGTCCGCTTATCTATTCGCTGTTCCGCACCATAGTGAATCCCGGCGATAAAGTGCTGTACGCCGTACCATCGTGGAACAATAATCACTATACGCATATGAATGGCGGTGAGCACTGCGTGATAGAGGCAACACCTGAGAATGACTTTATGCCTACAGCGGCAGATATAGCCCCGCATATAGAGGGTGCAGCATTGCTGTGTCTGTGTACCCCGCAAAACCCTACCGGTACTACACTGGCCAAAGCCGAACTGGAAAAGATATGCGACCTGGTGCTGGAAGAAAACAAGCGCCGTGGCGATGGTAAGAAACTATATGTGATGTTCGACCAGATGTATTTCACACTTACTTATGGAGAAACGGAACATTACAACCCCGTATCATTGCGACCCGAAATGAAGCAGTACACTATCTTCATCGATGGTATCTCAAAAGCATTTGCTGCCACCGGTGTGCGTGTGGGTTGGTCTTTTGGTCCTGCACACGTGATAGCTAAAATGAAAGCACTACTCAGTCATATTGGCGCATGGAGCCCTATGGCTGAACAGAAGGCTACTGCACAATACCTGATGCAGAAAGATGCTGTAAGCACTTATCTTACTTCCTTCAAAAAAGAACTGGAAGAAAGGCTGTGGGCTATCTATAATGGTATCATTGCACTGAAAGAAAAAGGTTATCCTGTAGATGCCATAGCGCCACAGGCAGCTATATACCTTACCATTAAAATAGACCTTGCCGGCAGGGAAGCAGATGGCAAGCAACTGGCCAATCAGGCAGAAGTAACGGAATATCTCTTGAATGAAGCCAAGCTGGCTATCGTACCGTTCTATGCATTTGGTGCCAATAAGCAGTCGCCTTGGTATAGGCTGAGTATAGGCACTTGTAAAAAAGAGGAGATAGCAGAAATGCTGGGCATGCTGGAAGGTGCACTACAAAAGCTAATGGTACTCAGTTAGTAAATATCAATTTTAGGTTCTTATTTTTAATTTTTGACTTTAATAAAATGCAGGTTTACAAATTCGGTGGGGCATCTATAGCCAGCCCTGAACGCATGATGGCGTTATTGCCCATAATACGGGATGCAAAACAACCGATTATTATGGTTGTATCGGCATATGGTAAAACTACCAATGCCCTGGAAGCAATAGTGGCAGCAGCATGTAAGGGTAAGAAGCAGGAAGCGCACGAAATGGTAAACACGCTGGAGCAGCAACACCTGGCATACACCCGTGCATTGTTGAATGATAGCTATTATGTGCAAGCTGAAAAAGCACTGAATGTATTTTTTACTGAGTTGCAATGGGCGGTAGATGATGCAGATGCTGATAAATACGATTATTCATACGACCAGATCGTTTGCATGGGCGAGTTGTTATCAACGCGCATCTTTGCATTCTATTTACAGCAGAGTGGTTTGAACTTTGAATGGAAAGACATTAGAGATGTAGTGCGTACAGATGATACCTATCGCGATGCACGGGTAGATTGGGAATTTTCCAAGGCGAAAGCCGCAGAAATATTATCCCCCGTACTGGCTTCCGGCGCAAGCATTATCACGCAAGGTTTCATCGGCGCTACTTCCGATAATGCCTCAGTAACATTAGGTCGCGAAGGTTCTGACTATACAGCTGCTATGTTGGCAGCTTGGTTGGGTGCCGAAAGCGTAACGATATGGAAAGATGTGGAAGGCCTGCAAAATGCAGACCCCAAATTGTTCCCCAACACAGTGAAGATAGAAGCTATTACCTATCATGAAGTGATAGAGATGGCCTACTATGGGGCGCAGGTGATACACCCTAAAACCATTAAGCCGCTGCAGAATAATAATATACCGCTGTATGTAAAATGCTTCCTGGATAAAGATTTGCCGGGCACTGTGATACAGAATGATGTGAACAGCATCTTCTATCCACCACTTATTGTGCTGAAGAAAGACCAGGTATTACTGCAGGTAACATCAAAGGATTTTTCTTTCATTACACAGGATAACCTCAGCGACCTGTATAGCAAACTACACGACCTGAATATTAAAGTGAACCTGATACAGAATGCGGCCATCAGTTTCGTGGCCTGTATCGATAATAAGGAAGACAATGTGAAGAAACTGATGACGGCCTTAAGCAAAGATTATAATGTGCTTAGCAATAATGACGTGAGCCTGCTCACTATCCGTCACTATACACCAGAGATATTGTTCGACCTCACCAAGAGCCGCTACATATTGCTGGAACAAAAAACAAGGCATACCGTACAGGTTATCATGAAATAGTTGATTTGTTGACTTGTTGATTAGTTTGTTTGTAACGAATACTAATCAACAAGTCAACTGATAAACCAATCAACCATTTATACTATTTTCTTCCCTTTCATAGCGTCTTTCAACGCTGCATCCATTACACGTTCTGCAAACGGGCGTGTTACTTCATTCAGTAGTTCTGTTTCCTTTTGCACACGATTTTTATCTTTTGCAGCTATGGCATCACGCAGTTGTTGCAAATGTGTTTTCGTAGTGGCCAGTTCAGCTTCGCTCAGCAGTTCACGATGCTTTGCTACAAACTTCTCTGTAGTATCTATCATCTGTTCCGCCTCGGTGCTGGCTTCTACCAGTGCGCGGGTTTGCATATCTTCTTTGGCATGTGTCAACGAATCCAGCAGCATGCGTTCTACTTCTTCGTCTGTCAGTCCGTATTGTGGTTTCACATCTATACTGGTAGCTACACCGCTGCGCAATTCAGCAGCGGTTACTTTCAGTATGCCATCGGCATCTATCAGGAAGTTTACTTCTACTTTAGGCAATCCTGCCGGCATGGCCGGTATGCCGCTCAGGTTAAATTCTGCCAGCTTTCGGTTGTCTTGCACCAGGTCACGTTCGCCCTGGTATACAGATATACGCATACCGCTTTGCCCGTCTTTCTGCGTAGTATATTGCCTGCCTGCTTTTACAGGTATTTTAGAGTTGCGTGGTATCAGCACATCCATTAGCCCGCCCATGGTTTCTATACCCAGGCTTAGTGGTGTTACATCCAGCAGCAGCATATCGGTATTGTTACCGGCCAGTATATCGGCCTGCACCGCAGCACCCAGTGCCACTACCTCATCGGGGTTCAGGTTGTCATATACTGCTTTGCCAAAGAAGGCACTCACGCTTTCTTTCACTAATGGTACGCGGGTAGAACCACCTACCATTACTACAGCATCTATCTCCGTAGTTTGAAGGCCGGCATCGCGCATCGCATTTCTGCAACAGGTTATGGTGCGGTCTACCAGTGGTTGTGCCAGTTCATTGAAGGCTGTTTTCGCGATGCTTACTTTTTCACCACCTACAGTGCCTTCAAAGCTATCGTTACTGCTCAGGTGCTTCTTTGCTTCTTCGGCTGTCAGCCTTAGTTCTTGTGCCAGCGATTTATGCTGTTGCAGTTCTTCGTTGGTCAGGCCCAGTTCTTTTTGCCAGTGTTGTGCCAATGCTCTGTCCAGGTCATCACCGCCCAGGTAGGTATCACCATTGGTAGCCAGCACTTCAAATATGCCATTGGTTATTTTCAGTATTGATACATCAAATGTGCCACCGCCCAGGTCATATACCGCTATCGTTTTTTCCTCATCCGGTTTCACACCCATACCATAGGCAAGGCTGGCAGCCGTTGGTTCGTTTACAATGCGCAGCACATCCAGTCCGGCCAGCCTCCCGGCATCGCGTGTAGCCTGCCTTTGGGCATCATTAAAATAAGCCGGCACCGTTATCACCGCTTTATTCACCGGTGTTTTCAATATATGCTCGGCGCGTTGCTTCAGTTCTTTCAGTATGTAAGCAGAAAGTTCTATGGGCGAATAGAACTTATCGCCCGCTTGTATCTTCACCAGTGAATCGGTATCGTCATCTATCACCTTATAGGCAAAAAAATTGGCATGATCACTCACGTCCTTATACGATTTGCCCATCAGCCTCTTTACGGAATATATAGTGCGATGCGGCTCTGCTATCAGCTTTTCCTTTGCTGCATTACCTACGGTTATATTACCTGCTTCGTCAAAGTGTATAATGGAGGGTACCAATGTCAAACCGTCTACTTCTCGCAATGCCAATGGCTGGCGGGTATCTTCACGTACTATCGCTATCAGGCTGTTGGTAGTCCCCAGGTCTATTCCTACTATTGTTTCTTTCTGTTGTAAGCTTCCTGTTGCCAGGTTAATGGCTACTTTACCCATGTTTTTATCTGTTGGAATGGCAAAGGTAGGCTAACAGATGCACTATTGGCGGGTGCTGCATCAATAGGGCTATAAATAGTATACGAATGGGTGTAACTTTTTCGTTTTTTAAACGATATATAGGCGGAATTCAATTACTTTGTCTAATGATTTTACGGATGCGCAACCGTTTTACCATTCTGTTTGTAATAGCTGCGGCAATATTGCTGCAGGCATGTGAATTTGATAAAAAGGAAAAAGCACGGAAACTGAGTACGGAACTCACTTCTGTGAACGATTCTATGTATCACCTTGGCCGTGTATGGTTAGAAGAGTTCAAGGTGGCTGTAAACACCAAAGACTTCTCAGAACTGCCCCAGAACCGCCAGAACCTTTCCGCTTTTATCGATAAGAAGATAGAATATATTAGTAAAATGGAAGATATTGGTGGCTCTGAAGAGTACCGAAAAGCCGAGCTGGACATACTGCAGTTTGAAAAAAACACAGTATTGCCAAAATTTGTAATATTTGAAAGCTTTGGCGATAGCACCACCGATGAAGAAATAGCAGAAGCCTACAACCTGCTGATGTCTACCATTAATACAGAACAGGAAAAGCTGAATAAGGTGTACAAACTGCGTGATGAGTATGCCAGGAAAAATGAGTTTCCGCTGCCGGTAGAATAGCCGTTGCCGCTACATATATTTTATTATTCCTCATCTTTTGCACAAATATGACGGAAAGTGATAATTACCACGTGCAGAACGGGTGAAATGTATAAATTTGCTATCCCTCCAAAAATCTAGGTTTTGAGATTAAAGTCATTGGAAATAAAAGGATTTAAATCCTTTGCGGATAAGACACATGTGCTGCTCGATCACCCCATTACAGGTATCGTAGGGCCCAACGGTTGCGGTAAATCCAATATCGTGGATGCCATACGCTGGGTAATAGGTGAACATAAGATAAAGGCATTGCGTTCGGATAACCTTGAAGACCTGATATTTAACGGTTCGCGTACGCGTGCCGGTTCGGGCATGGCAGAGGTATCGCTCACGTTCGAGAATACGCGCAACCTGTTGCCTACAGAGTTTACCACGGTTACCATATCGCGCAAGTTTTATAAGAACGGTGAGAGTGAATACCGCCTCAACGATGTTACCTGCCGCCTGAAGGATATACATAACCTGTTCCTCGATACGGGTGTGAGCAACGACTCATACGCTATCATAGAGCTGGGCATGGTGGATGATATCATCAAGGATAAGGACAACTCGCGCCGCCGTATGCTGGAGCAGGCCGCCGGTATCTCTATCTACAAAACACGTAAGAAAGAAGCCAAGCTGAAGCTGGATGCTACCGAGCAAGACCTTGCCCGTATAGAAGACCTGCTGTTTGAGATAGGCAACAACCTGCGTACACTGGAAAGCCAGGCTAAGAAGGCAGAACGCTTCTTCCAGGTAAAGGCAGAATATAAAGAGGTAAGCATTGAACTGGCAAAAGCATCGCTGGAGCACTTCAATGACCAGTATAAGGAACTGAACGAACAGCACGACCGCGAAACCGACCGCAAAACACAACTGGAAGCTGTAGTAGCTACAGAAGAAGCATCAGTAGAGCAGGATAAGGTGAAGCTGATAGAAAAAGAGCAGGAGCTGAATGGCTTGCAAAAGCAGTTCAACGAAGTGCTGAACCGTGTGCGCCAGTTGGAAAGTGATAAGCGCCTGGCTGCACAGCGCCTGGACCACCTGAAGGACAGGGAAAAGAACCTGAGCGAGTTTCTTGCAGGTGCAGGCATGCAATTGCAGAGCATAGAAGAATCTATAGGCTTTGCAGAAAAGCAGATAGAAGAAGAGAACGGCGTGCTGGAAGACCTGCGCGAGCAACTGGAAACCATGCGTACCATGGTTGATGAAAAGCGCGATGCCTTTGATGCCAAGAAGAAAGTAATGGAGCAACTGCGCAGCGAGTATCAAAGCAAGCAGCGCACCCAGTTTGATGCAGAGAAGAAAGTAGCCATTGCCGATACATCTGTAATGAACCTGCAGCGCAGCATACAACAGGTGCAGGATGAAAAGGCGCAACGCAATGCCCAGATAGCGCAACTGAACAATGAGCGTGTAGATGGTGAAGGCGACCTGGCACAAAAGAACGATGACCTGCAACAACTGGTTACCCGCCAGGAAGAAGTAAAAAGCAAGATACTGCAAAGCCAGGAGCAACTGGAAACCCTGCGCGCACAACTGGTTGACGAGAACCGTAAACTGGATAGCCGTCGCAATGAGCACGACCTGCTGAAATCGTTGGTAGAAAGCCTGGAAGGTTATCCGGATAGTATCAAATTCCTTAAAAAGAACAAGGACTGGAATAGCGATGCACCGCTGCTTTCAGATGTATTCGTCGTGCAGAATGAATACCGTACGGCGCTGGAAAACCTGCTGGATAACTACCTGAACTATTATATAGTAGATAATATAGGTGAGGCTGCAAAAGCGGTGCACCTGCTGGATAGCAATAAGAAAGGTAAGGCCAATTTCTTTGTGCTGAACCAATTTCAGGAATATACGGGTGGTGCGCACAGTGCACCGGAAGGCCTGGTACCTGCCCTTAGCGTAGTGAATGTAGACGAGCAATACAAGCCGCTGGCACAACACCTGCTGGGCCATGTATACATTGCTGGTGACGAAGCTGCTGTAACTGCCGAAGCCATGCTGAATGGCAATGTGATAGTAGAGAAGAGCGGTAAGATGGTGCGCGGCAAGTACACGCTGGGTGGTGGCTCTATAGGCTTGTTTGAAGGTAACAAGATAGGCCGTGCCAAAAACCTGGAACGCCTGGCTAAAGAGATAGCCGACCTTACAGAAAGCACTACACAACTGAAGCAATATATTGCCGATACACAGACTCAGATAACAGGCTTCAACCAGGAGCTGAACGATAAGGCTATAGAGCAGACAAGGCAAGAAATCAACCGTCTGCAAAACCACATTGTGAACCTGGGCAACCGTATCGAAAACTTTGAGCACCTGAACCAAACAGGTGAGCAGCGTCTGCAAGACCTGCAAGAGCAGTTGGAAGATACACAAGGTAGCATAGCTGATACCCGCAGCGAGTTGGAAAACATCAACGACCAGTTACAATCGCTGCAGCAGAACATACAACAAGCCGAAGCTGAATTCCATAATGTAGAACAGGAATTCAATATGGCGACGCAGCAGTATAATAACCACAACATCCAGTACACCCGCCAGCAAAGTAAGCTGGAAGGGCTGAAACAGGAGTTGAGCTTCCGTAGTAACCAACTGAATGACCTGAAACGCCAGGTGGCAACAAACACGGAACAACTGGAACAAACCACTGCCCAGCTGGCCGAAACAGAAGGCACACTGAACACAGGCGATAATGAACTGTATGAACTACTGACCCGCAAGGAAGCGGAAGAAGCCATACTGAACGAAAAAGACCGCCTGTACTACGAGATGCGCAACACCGTATCGGCACAGGAAAGTGAGCTGAACCGTAAGCGCCGTGAGAAAGAACATGCCGAAACACTGCTGAATAGCATCAAAGACCAGCTGAACGATATGAAGCTGAAGCTGGCCGGTATGAAAGAGCGCCTGAGTGTAGAGTTTAAAGTGAACCTGGACGAGATACTGGACCAAGCACGCACCGGCGAACTGACCGTAGAAGAGCTGACCGCTGAAGCCGAACGCATGAAAAAGCGCCTGGAAAACATGGGTGAAATCAACCCGACAGCGATAGAAGCTTACACGGAAATGAAAGCCCGCCACGACTTTATAGTAGAACAGAAGACCGACCTGGTGAATGCCAAAGATTCGCTGCTGGCTACGATAGAAGAAGTGGAGCTGACGGCCAATACCAAGTTCAAAGAGACCTTTGATAAAGTACGTGAGAACTTCGTAGAGGTGTTCAAGGCGCTATTTACAGCTGAAGATAAGTGCGACCTGCGCCTGACAGACCCTGATAACGTAGCTGACAGTGGTATAGAGATATACGCACAGCCTAAGGGTAAAAAGCCAAGTACGCTTACCCAGCTATCGGGTGGAGAGAAGACGCTGACATCAACGGCTTTCCTGTTTGCCATCTACCTAATAAAGCCTGCCCCATTCTGTATATTGGATGAGGTGGATGCCCCGCTGGATGATGCCAACGTAGGCAAGTTTACCCAGATGATACGTAAGTTCAGCGATAACTCGCAGTTCATCATCGTAACGCACAACAAGCAGACCATGGCTGCCGTGGATGTGATATATGGTGTAACGATGCAGGAGCCTGGTGTAAGTAAACTGGTGCCGGTAGACTTCCGCAGCCTGAGTAATTAGACCATAAATTAAGAACTGATACCAACTGCCGTGCTTTTAGTGCGGCAGTTTTGTTTTATTGTGAAATTGTTCCAGATTGTTCCGGTTTTAAGAATGGGGTTTGCATGAGTTCTGTTTATATGTGTTGATAGTTTTTGATAGTTTCCATACAGTTTTGGAGTTTTGGAAACAATTTGGAACAGTTGTTGCAATTTGTTGTGTTTTTGATGAATGATTCCATTTTTAGTATTCATTTTTACAATAACAAATATACTATAAATTATTGTTTGTGTATGAAAAAAAAGATGGTGCAGTTGCACCATCTTTCAAAAAACCACACTTATGAAAATCAGTTATTAATTACAGTTGCGTAGCAGTGTACACTACATCTACAGTATAGGTACCTGCAGGATAGCTGAAGCCGGGAGTAGCTTGATACTTTACACCGAAAGTTTGGTTGCCACCGCGGCTACCGTTGTTGATCAGGTTTTGTGCTGTGCTGCTCAGGTTGTTGTAAGCAGTAGCAGAGAATGGGGTAGCTATGGTACCACCTGTGCCGTTAGCAGAAACCATCAGGTCCAGTACATCGGCCACCGGCATAACGGGAGCAGGAGCAGTAGTACCAGTATAAGTAAAGTTAGTAGCGTTTGTTTTAACGGTTACAGCGAAGTTTTTGTTTGAGCGTACTTTCAGGCCTTGCTCGCTTGAAGTAACACCATTCGCGTAATCGTTCACTGTATTGAAAGCCAGGTTAACGGTTGCGCCTGTAGCGCTGTTGTTGCCTGTGAAAGTCAGCTCGATAGCGTTTGAAAGAACCAGGTTTACAGTTTGCGTAGCAGTGCTGGAAGCGTTTTGGGCGTTAGCGGCGAAAGATGCAGAGATCAGGGCGGCAATTGCGAATACTTTTTTCATAATCTTGTTTTGTTTTGTTTGTTTTGAAAGTTTGTTTGTTGTTGTTTGTGTTTGTTCGTTTGATGATGCAAATATGGCCCTATGGCAGGCTGATAGCCAAACTTTAAAGGCAGGTTAACCGGTTGTTAGGAACTGGTTTGCAATCGCTTAACAAGCTATGGGTGAATGCAGAAAATGTAGGGGTGAATGGGGAAAAGTGACGATTCGTTTACCACCGGTAAGGCCCCAATTGAACACATTTGACAAATAGAAAGGAAAGGTATCAAC
>CABHOP010000017.1 GCA_902168085.1 uncultured Bacteroides sp. | reverse complement strand
CAATGCTACGATTGAAATTTGTAGGTGGTGATATGGGGCTGGAAAAGAATAAACTATTCCGCCAGTTACTTGAAGAGAAAGTCCGATCACTTCAGTTGGAGCAAGTTGTAACATTTGCATCCTTCAGTAAACATATAGAGCAGGAAATAAAGCAGGCCGATATTGTACTGAACTTCTCTAATGCAGAATCGCTATCAATGACCTGTCTTGAAGCTGCTTATTACGGCACGGCCCTTATAGCTACCCGTTCCGGCGGGCCGGAAGAGATCATAAAAGATAAAGAAACAGGCTTATTGGTCCCTGTTGCGGATGTAAATGCGATGACCCAGGCTATCTTAACACTTAGCAATAATGAATTGCTGCGCGCACAATATGCAGCTGCTGGTAAAGCCTATGTAAGAGAAAAATTCAGCACTGCACATTTCATTACCCGTTTTGAAAACGTGCTAAACCCATCCTGATATGCCTGCACCAAAAGTATTGTTCATTGTTCCTTACCCCGTAAAGCATGCACCATCGCAGCGCTTCAGGGTAGAACTATTTGAACCATATCTGCAGGAGGCGGGCATACCATATCGCATTGCACCTTTCATGAGCGAGGGGACATGGAAGGTACTTTATAAAAAAGGCTCTGCTACCCAAAAAGCATGGGGTGTTATCAAAGGTTATTTACAGCGCCTCAAAACAGCACTGGTAGATGTACATAGATACGATTATGTATTCGTACACCGCGAAGCTGCACCGCTCGGGCCACCCATATTTGAATGGATCATAGCTAAACTATGGCGTAAGAAACTGATATACGACTTTGACGATGCCATATGGATACCTAACACAAGTGCAGAGAACAAACTGGTTTCATGGTTCAAAGCTTTCTGGAAGGTAAAGCACATTTGCAAATGGGCTTACAAAGTAGCCGGCGGCAATGATTATCTCTGTAATTATGCAGGTCAATATAATTCGGATGTAGTGCGCATACCCACTTGTGTGGATATGGTACGTATGCACAATGGCATCAAACAACACGGCAACCATAAAGTAGTAGTAGGCTGGACAGGCAGCCACTCTACCCTACCCTTTATTTACGAGGTGGTAGATGTATTGAATGAGCTACAACAAGAGCTGGATTTCACCTTCCTCGTGATAGCAGACAAGAAACCCGAGCTACCATTACACGACTGGCAATTCCTGCCTTGGAATGCAACTACAGAAATAGCAGATTTGCTAAAGATGGATGTGGGCATCATGCCACTACACAATGATGCATGGAGCGAAGGTAAATGCGGCTTTAAACTGATTCAGTATCTTTCATTAGGCATACCGGCAGTAGCCAGTCCTGTGGGGGTTAATAAGACTATTATTGAAGAAGGCATTAACGGGTACCTCTGCACCACAAAAGATGCATGGAAAGCAGGACTTAAAAAACTGGTGCAGGATGCTGGGCTCAGGCAATCAATGGGTGCGGCAGGACGCACCAAAATGCTGAATGAGTACAGCGTTCAATCGCAAAAGGATAATTTTATCCGCCTGTTTTCTTAGCTTATAATTTAAGCGATAATATATTCTTCTGTACTGGCATGTGCCTGTAATAGATGAGCATCATAGCCATGGCGTAAAATGGCAGGCAAGGTATGCGGTAGCGCGACAGCGCACCAAAGTTGCCCGAAGATATACCTACAGCAAAGGCGAAGATAATAGCGAAGATGAGGCAGAACTGTATGGTAGGGTCGCTGGAAATGGTACGCCAGGTACGTTTGAAGCCAAGGGTCAATAAAACCTTTATGGTTACCCATAGGAATAAAGTGGCTTCAACGGCATTCAGCAATTGCATCACCTTCTTGGTTTCCCACAAGAAAGGGCGAAACAGGGATACTACCACTGCTGCCGGAAACTTCTTCAGCATCCCTGCTAATGACGGATCCATAGGGCCCAGGTCGTAAGCAGAACCTTCATCGCCCGATACCGATGCGATATAAGTACTGGTAACATAAGATGTCTTGGCTACGTTCTCCAGCGAGTATTTACCTAACGATGAAGCAAACTTTTGTGAAAAGAACATAAACCCGCCACCTGCTACTACAAACACCATCAATTTGACTACAAACCTTCCCCCGCTACTGCGAATGCGATGAGAATAGGTAAACAATATCCATAAAGCCAGGGCCGGTACAAATGCCAGCAGTATGTATACTTTGATCTTTGCCACCAGGTAAAAACCTACCACCGTCATGATAAGTACAGCCGGACGAAAGTCACGGTTTATCAAAGCACGGAAAGCACCATAAGTAAGCCACCCCAGCCCGAACATACAAATGGTATCTTTAAAAATACCGGATCCCCACATTACGGTGCTGGGTATGAAGAGTACTGAAATGGCTATTTGCTTGGTATAGTAAGGATATTTGGTGGCAAAGGTTCTGAATAGTGCCCAGATACCTGTATAAGCTATGGTACCCAATAATACTGCCGTAGGCAAGTATGTTGTAAAAGTAAACACACCCAGCAAAGCGGTGATGCAGCAAACTATATACTCGGTATGTGCATCGTACCACCACATCTGCGATATATATTCGGCATATTTGCCATCATACCATTCCGGTATATGCAGTATCAGTCCAAACCACTTACTTATCGACTCCCCGAAAGAACTGTTTATGATCTGCGCATGGTGAAAGTAATTGACCGTATCACCACCGCCGCCATAGTAATATTGATATACCATACCAATAAGCAGGGCACCCACTATTTTAGCCGTTAACCCCGGAATAAAATAGGGCCTCCAGCTATGGCCGGGAGGATATTGGGTATCACGTATCTTAAATGCAACAAGATAAATAATGACTAAATAGAAGGGCAGCAACAAATAGTCAAGTAATGTTATAAATTGCATCTGATTATTTTTTCGTATCCGGGCAATTAACTTTGTCCAACCATCTATCCGTTACATGTGTGGTATAACCGGCTATTACGCTTTTAAGACAACTGCAACCGCTAATCTCGCAAAAATAGAACAATCAACAGAAAAACTATTTTTACGCGGCCCCGACAGCGGAAATGTTTTTGTTAATGAGTCTGTAGCCCTCGGGCATCGCCGCCTGTCTATCATTGACACTTCCTCTTGCGCTACCCAACCCATGACCGATGCCACGGGCAGGTATGTGCTGGTCTTCAACGGAGAGATATTTAACTACAAGCAATTATCAGACACCTATCTTGCTAAAACAATCGAGCGCATAGGTGGTTTAAAAACCACATCCGATACCGAAATATTGCTATACCTCTTGATAGAATATGGTGTAGAAAGCATACAATGGCTATACGGTTTTTTTGCCTTTTCATTCTATGATACCATTACCGGGCAAATGATACTGGCCCGCGACCGCTTTGGCAAGAAACCCCTGCTCTATCATGCTACGGAAGACCATCTTGCTTTTGCATCTGAAATGAAGGCACTGCTGGAATGGAACATTCCCCGCGAACTGGATTACACTGTACTGCATCAATACCTGCAGCTCAACTATATACCCCAGCCACAAAGCATGCTGAAGGGCGTAGCAAAACTATTACCCGGGCACTATGCGATATATGGCAAGAATGGCTTTGAAACGTCTAAGTCTTATTACGAAATCGAGATAGATACTGCAGGCTACAATAAGTACAGCTACGAGGATGCGCAGCAGGAGCTGGTGAAGCGCATGGATGTATCTGTTCAGGAACGCATGATAGCCGATGTGCCGCTGGGGGCTTTCCTTAGCGGTGGTATCGACTCATCGGTAGTGGTGGCGCTGGCCAGCCGCTACACCGATAAACTGAATACTTTTTCCATAGGCTACAAAGACAACCCCTTCTTCGATGAAACGAAGTACGCTAAATTGGTTGCCGATAAGTATAAAACAAACCACACGGTATTTTCATTAAGTACCAATGACTTTTTAGAGCATGTGAATGATGTGCTCGATTACCTGGATGAGCCTTTTGCAGACTCCTCTGCTATTCCGGAGTTTATACTGTGCTATTACACACGTAAGCATGTAACCGTAGCACTAAGCGGCGATGGTGGTGACGAAGTGTTTGGAGGATACAACAAGCATGCGGCAGAATGGAAGATGCGGCAGCCATCGCTGGTGAACAATATGGTAAAGGCCGGGTTGCCTTTATGGCAAAGCCTGCCGCGCAGCCGTAATAATAAAATAACAAACCTCTTCCGCCAACTGCACCGTTTTGCAGAGGGTGCCAATCTTTCTGTAAAAGACAGGTACTGGCGTTGGGCATCCTTCAACACGCCATTGCAGGTCAACAAGCTGTTGACAGCTGCCTCACTGCAACAGGTAAACACCAACCTGATGCAGAAAGAACGAACGGACATTCTGCAACACCTGGATAATGACTTCAATGAAGTATTGCTTACTGATATGAACCTGGTGCTGGTAAGCGATATGCTGGTGAAGGTAGATATGATGAGCATGGCCAACAGCCTGGAGGTACGCAGCCCCTTCCTGGATCATAAGGTGGTAGACTTCGCCTTTGCATTACCTGTGGAATATAAGGTAGATGCCGGCATGAAAAAGAAGATAGTACAGGATGCCTTCCGCCCTATGCTGCCCGAAGAAATATACAACAGGCCAAAGCACGGCTTTGAAATACCCTTGCTCGATTGGTTCAGGAAAGAGCTATGGGGCATGATAAATGATGACCTGTTATCCAAACAATTTGTAGAACAGCAGGGCATATTTGATGTAACGGCCATAGAAAACCTGAAACGTAAACTGCATAGTAGCAGCCCTGAAGATAGCCACGCTACCATATGGGCGCTTATTGTGTTCCAGCACTGGTGGAAGAAATACTTCAATCAATAATAATACTGTTGTAATTTTAACGCTGTTATTTTGCTACCATGCCCCGTGTTCTACGCATACTCAATAGGTTGATAATAGGCGGCCCTGCCATCAATGCTACTTACCTTACCAAATACATGGCTCCTGAATTTGAAACCATGCTGGTAATAGGCGGCAAGGACGACCACGAGCAGGACGCAGACCACCTGACTGCCAACCTCGGGCTTTCGCCTGTAGTTGTACCTGAAATGGTGCGCCAGATAAGCCCTGTGAACGATGGCATAGCCTACAGGAAAATAAAGCGGCTGATAGAGAAATTCAGGCCCGATATAGTGCACACACATGCTGCCAAATCAGGACTGCTGGGCAGACTAGCAGCCGATGCCTGTAAAGTGCCTGTTATCGTACATACTTTTCACGGCCATGTCTTCCATAGCTATTTCAGCAAATGGAAAACTAATACGTTTATCAATATAGAACGCTACCTGGCCAAACGCTCTACCGGCATCATCGCCATTAGTGAGCTACAGAAAAACGAGCTTACCAATATCTATAAAATATGCCCGCCTGAAAAAATGCAGATTATCCCCCTGGGTCTCGATCTGGACAAGTTTCAGCAATACCAGGATGCCAAACGTGCAGAATTCAGAAGTAAGTATTACCTGCACGATGATGAAATAGCAATCGGCATCATTGGTCGCGTAGTGCCTGTAAAAAATCATAGCCTGTTTGTAGCTGCCGCACAAAAGGTATTGGCCCAAACTACACAGCGAGTGAAGTTTGTAGTAATAGGCGATGGTGATATGCGTCCGCAAATGGAAGCAGCGTTTAAAGCGGCCGGTATCGATTATGCATATTATCCTGAAGATAAACGCGATGCTACGGCTATATGCACTTCCTGGCAAACAGATATGGATGTAGTATTAGCAGGACTGGATATAGTAGCCCTTACCTCTCACAATGAAGGCACACCTGTATCGCTTATTGAGGCGCAGGCCGCTGCACGCCCTGTAGTATCTACAAATGTGGGTGGTGTGGCCGATGTAGTGACAGATAACCTCTGCGGCTATATTACAGAACCCAATGAAGCCGACCTGTTTGCTGCTGCACTATTGAAACTCATCAACAATGCAGAACAGCGGGCTTACTTCGGCGCACAGGGCCGCAACTTTGTGCAGAGTAAATTCTCTTACCAACGATTGGTACATGATATGAGTGCATACTACTACACGCTGCTCGACCAGAAAGGCGTTGATTACCGCAATAGATTCAGTCGTCCGTTACCTACTAATCTGGAAGATAGCATTTAGCCTTAGCTATACATTTCTTTAAAGAAGGTTACTGTTTGTTTCAGGCCTTCTATAAAACGTTGTGTAGGCGCATAGCCCAGCAGGTTTTTCGCCTTGCTGATGTCGGCCAATGAATTGCGTATATCGCCCTCGCGCGGGTCGCGGTAAGTAGCCTCATGCTGCAAACCCAGCATTTCGCGGATGGCATTGTACAGGAAGTTTACAGAGAAGTTCTCACCTACAGCTACGTTATATGCCTCGCCAAAGGCAGCACCGTTATCGGTAAGCATACCGCGTATATTGGCTTGCACGGCATTATCTACAAATGTAAAATCACGGGTTTGTTCACCATCACCATTTATATATACTGGGGCTTGGTTGATGATGCCACTCACAAACAAAGGTATTACCGCAGCATACGGGCCATCGGGGTCTTGCCGGGGGCCAAACACGTTAAAATATCGCAAGCCAACTACGTTCATGTTATACAGGTCATGAAACACGTTGGCATATAATTCATTGGTTTTCTTGGTAACTGCGTAAGGAGAAAGCGGGTTGCCTACACGTTCCTCTACCTTTGGCAAGTTTGGCTCGTCGCCATAAATAGAAGATGAAGACGCATACACAAAGGTTTTCACACCGCTGTTCTTGGCCGCTGTTATCACATTCACAAAACCACTCACATTCACTTCATTGCTGGTTACCGGGTCTTTTACCGAGCGTGGCACAGAACCCAGCGCTGCCTGGTGCGATACATAGTCGATACCCTCGCAAGCCTTCTGGCAGGTAGCATAATCCCTGATATCTCCTTCTATGAACTCAAAGTTTTCATAGCCTTTGAACAGGTCCAGGTTCTTTTGAAAACCGGTAGACAAGTTATCCAGCACACGCACTTTACCCGCACCATATTTTAACAGGTACTCCACTATATGCGAACCAATGAAACCCGCACCACCTGTTACCAGGAAGCTGCTATTGCCAATGTCTTTAGTATGAAAAGGAGCCATAATTTTATTTTAGCTGCGCAAACTTATAGGAATTGTGAGATAATCAATACCGCGCAGGTACTCAATAACAGATTGTTTACAAAAAGGCCTAAAACAACAATACCCCGGCTTAGCGGGGCATTGAATAATGTGTAACAGCTATTATGCTTTCTTTTCAGTTTTAACAGCTGCTTTTTTCGCGATCTTAGCAGGACGGATTTTACCGAAGCTGCCCATTGATATTTTACCGCGTTTAGTGCGTTTATCGCCTCTACCCATGACATAAAAATTTAGAGTGCAAAAATAAAAAAAAGCAGGAAACTTTTAATGTTTTCCTGCTTTTACTCTCTTGAAAAGATGGGGTAATTATTTTTTACCACCAGCTATTTTAGTAGAGAATTCTTTACCAGCCTTGAACTTAGGCACTTTGCGAGCTTTGATTTTGATCACTTCACCTGTTTGAGGGTTGCGGCCATTACGTGCAGAACGCTCAGAAACAGAGAAAGTACCGAAGCCAACCAGAGTTACGCGGTCACCTTTTTTCAGTGAAGCTACTACGGCGTTTGTGAAAGAATCCAGAGCGTCGTTAGCTTGTGTTTTAGTGATGCCAGCATCTTTGGCTAATTTGTCAATCAATTCAGCTTTGTTCATAGCTTTCTTGTTTGTGTTTAGTTGTGAGATAATTAATTTCTTTGAGGATAGGCAAATATACTCACCTTTAGTACACTTCCAAATATCCCGAAAAAAAATTTCATACTCCCAAACCCTTGCCAGTAGCTACTTTCCACAGTTTATTCACATTTATACTTGCAGAAAGGCTGAAACCATCCCTCGCAAAGCCTTTACTGGCTTGCAATTCCATATATTGGCAAGGATTTTGCTATATGAGGAAGCCCGTCTTTACAGGCTTTTAGCCGATTTTCCCTTATTTTGGCTTATTCCACTTCCATTACTGTCCTGAAGGCCATGAAACGATTGCCAAAACGGGCAAATCCTTTATCCCTCATGTGTTGCGCATGGTTATCTATATAGTTGTTGTAGTCTTCTATCGTATTGCAAAAGTATTGCGCCGTATAGGTACGTCCTTCTGTTTCGTCCTGCTCCAGCAGCCTGCACAACCTGCTGTCAGTAAACAAACCCGTCTTCATGAGCTCAGGCATATGCTCTTCCTTCATCCACTTCACCCATTCATCGGCAGCTTCTGCATCTATTTTTACAGTTACATTATATATGATCATACCTATTGTTTTACCACTTCTTTTCTATTGTATCCAGTATCATTACATAGCTTACATACCGGTCTTCTGCTATCACACCTTCGCGCACTGCCGCTTTCACCGCACAATCCGGCTCATTTATGTGCAGGCAGTTGTTGAACTTGCAGTGCTGCATCACAGCCCTCATTTCAGGAAAGTATTGAGATAGCTCTTCCTTTTCTATGTTTATCAAGCCAAACTCTTTTACACCCGGCGTATCTATAATTTTTCCGCCACCGGGCATGTCAAACATTTCGGCAAAGGTGGTAGTATGCTGGCCCTTACCGCTATAGCCTGATACTTCCTGTGTGCGCAGTTCTTTGCCCGGTATCAACTGATTGATAAGTGTGCTTTTCCCTACGCCTGAATGACCGCTAAAGAGCGTTGTGATACCCTTCAGCCGCTCTGCCAAAGCCGCTACGGTTTCGGGGTGCGTGGCCGATATAGGATATACTTCATAACCCGCCCCTTCATACATTTCCTTCCAGTGTGCTAATTGTTCCCTGTGCTTTTCTTTCAGCAGGTCTATTTTATTGATAACAATTATACAAGGAATATGATATGCTTCTCCCGTTATCAGAAAACGGTCGATAAACCCCTGCGATGTACGGGGCTCTGCAATAGTAGCCATTACCAATGCGGCATCCAGGTTAGCGGCTACTATGTGCTTCTGGTTCTTATTATGCGGCGATACGCGCACTATGTAATTCCTGCGCTCTGCTATGTCTTTTATGGTGCCAATATTCCCATCTTCCGCTTCTTCTTCAAACAGCACCTTATCACCTACAGCTATGGGGTTGGTCGACGATATATCTTTATCAATTTTCAGCTTGCCTTTTATCCGGGCGTTCCATTGCTTCCCCTCTTCGTCATATACGATATACCAGCTACCTGTCGATTTATATACCAGTCCCGTCAATGCTTTCATATACTGCTCTTTTATTCATAACGCAATGCCTCTATCGGGTCTAGCTTCGATGCTTTTATGGCCGGGTAAATACCTGATATAATGCCTACTACGGCGCACAAGCTTACCCCTACACCTATCCACAGCCAGGGCACGATAAAAGCGGTATCAGCAAATAGTGCCACAACATTGCCTGCCAGCATACCCAGAATTACGCCTATCACACCTCCAATAAGGCTTATCATGATAGCTTCTGTAAGAAATTGCTGCTTAATTGTAGATGAACGGGCCCCCAGGGCTTTACTCACGCCTATTTCACGCGTGCGTTCAGCAACAGATACCAGCATGATATTCATAAGCCCTATTACTGAACCCAGCAATGTTACCACCCCTATTACTACTGCTGCAAGGCTTACAAACTTTATACTTTCCATTACATTCTCAACAAGGGTATCGTTCTGCTCTATGGTAAAATCATTGTCTATCCCTATGGGCACCTTTCTTATCACACGCAATAGGCCTTCAGCTTCCTGTGCGGCTATATCCTTGCGGTTGATATCTGCTATCATTGCGCTGATGACATAACGCTCTGCATTGCCGTATACAGCGCGGCCGTTATTCAGAGGTATTTGCACCATGTTATCAGAGTTCATGATCATACTGCCCCCTTTCGATTCAGCCACACCTACTACCCGGTATTTAATGTCTCCTATCGATACTACTTCATTTAAAGCATTCTTAAGATTGGCGCCAAAAAGCTTCGTGGCTATGCCATAGCCCAATATGCACACATAGCTGCCAAACTGCTGTTCATAGTTCGAGAAGTTGCGGCCTGCGTCTAATTTAGTATCTGATATTTTAAGATAAGCTTCATCCACACCCATTACTGTGATGTTCGGGTTCGTCTTTTTATTACCATTGCGTACGGTTGCCATACTACTGCCCGACATGGAAATACCAACCGTAGAACCCGGGAATTGATATCGTTCTTTAAAGGCTTTTGCCTCTTCGTATTTAATATTCTTTCCTTCATTGATGTTAACACCCCTACCCGCTCTTCTCTTTTTCTTTACTATATCACTCGTCACCTGGAAAGAATTTGCGCCCAGGCTGCCAAGGCTATTGTATACAGTTGCCTTTATTACTTCTGTAGCTGTGAGTATGCCTACCAGCGCCATAATACCCAGCCCTATAATGGCCACGGTAAGCCCCGTACGCAGTTTATTGGTACGAATAGCCCTGAAGGCCAGCGACATATTGAAAAACAATTGCATCATGGCAGGCTCAAAGTTAATGCGCTGTCAGCACTCTATCTCATTATTGTTTTACAAAGCTGCGCGATACGGTAGCACCTGCATCGCCCGTAGCTTTCAATATATAATTTCCTGCTGGCAGGCTGGCAATGTCAAACTGTATGCGGTTCCTGCCTTTCTTCGTGCGCTGGCTCAATATCCTGTCCACTATCTTACCCTGCATATTATATATTTCATAATTCAGCACCTGCGCCTCTGGTATCTCAAAATCAAGCTGTATGTATTGCATAGCAGGATTAGGGTATACCTGTGCCGATTCGGCAACACTGTTTTTCTCTTTTACACTTAACAACTGCGAATTCAGCTTGGCCATCCAGTTGCCATAGCTATGGTTTTTCCTTCCATATATGCCCTCTACCCATACGGCACCATATTCGCTCCAGTCTTGCTGGCTGCCCATATAGTCTCCCCAGCGTTGCACTTTACCTATAGCCGGCACACCTACCGTAGTATCGCCTTCTTTTACCTTCACCAGTGCCGAATATTCTGTACCATTGAAGGTGATAGCGCCTATACCGGCATAGGTATTCGGGCCGGTATAGTTGAAGCTGATAATAGACTGGTTAAGTCCCCAGGGATTGCCCGAGAAAGAGAGGTTGGGATAACCAAAGTCCAGCGTATCTATGGCAAAGATGGACGCGTGCGCTATAGCTGGTGTTGTCTTATAATTATCTATCCTGGCATGATATACACCCGACGAACCTGTGCTGGTATATACCGATGTGCTCACAAACTGTATCTCGTCGCCTTCTGCAAAGGCGCCTAATATACGGCCATCATTGGTGGCCAGTTCAAACGTATCTACCTGGCGACCATTCGGCGGAACGCCATACGAGATGGGCGATTTCAGCACCTGTATATCCAGGTTGTTATTACCGCTGCCTATTACATCAGGCAGCTTCACCAGGAAAATGGTATCATTCTGGATATCAAAGTTGCGGTTAGACAGGAAGTATTGTGCCGGCCCCTGTAACGCCGAACCTGTTTTTACAGGATACAGGTTGCGGATGGCTGCACCATTATAGGTAATGCTATCCCATATCTGGTAATCCAGGCTGGCAGCGCCGCTGTACCCGCTTTGCTTGTTTATCTGGTAGATGACGGTTTCTTTAAAACCTGCCTGCCAGCTGGTATTGAAGCGTATCTTATTCCCTGTCAGGAAAAATTCGTCTTTCGTAATGGCAATGGCCGGGTAGTCAAACCATGTAGTATCGTTGTTATAATTGCCATAAAACCTATAGAAGTTCCACTTCCCTTGCGGGTCATTACTCTCTGAAAAACCCAATACTATATAGTTCAATCCATCGGTAGAATTGAGCATTACAACAATATACTTGTCTGCCACAGGGTCATACATCACTTTAGGGTCATACCGGTAGTCATTAAAAGTATTTAACCCTACAGCATTTGAAAATGTCTTCAACCCGCGCTTATAGGCCATTTGCCCTGTCGATCCATTCAGCACAGCTATAGAAGAATTAACTACGGAAACAGCCTTACCGTCTTTAGATATGGCCATATCATTATCGGGGGGTATACCGGGAAAAGAATCTGCTACAAAGCCTTTTTCTACTATAGGGCCGGGTATCGCCGTGGTTTTATAGGCTACGTTTTGCTTTTTATGAGGAAAATACCTGGCCGACTGTTCTTTTATCTGCCTCAGGCGCTTCTTTTCAATATTCGCATCAGGATTGGGTGCTTCCAGGTTTATCACCTGTGCATTGTACTTATCTTCCACATCCCTGGCGATGCTGGTACCGGCAAGGGTTGCCGTATGCTTTGTTACCCTGGCATGCTGCGCCATACCGGCCATAGCACCTACCATAAACGAGAAAAGAAGTAAACCTCTGCGCATTTTATAAACAGTTTGAAATAAAAATAAGAAAACCGCTGCAAACTATGCTGCAGCGGTTCATAATATGTGTGTTATCCGTTACTTTATTATCCTTGCAATGCGGCTGCACCACTTACTATCTCTGTAAGCTCTGTAGTAATAGCAGCCTGGCGGGCGCGGTTGTAGCTTATTTTCAGTGAACGCAGCATTTCGTTCGCATTTTCGCTCGCTTTGTCCATTGCCGTCATACGCGCACCATGTTCAGACGCATTGGCATCCAGTACCGCTTTATACACCTGCGTGTTCAGTATCTTAGGCATCAGTTCCTGCACCAGTATTTCTTTAGATGGCTCGTATATAAAGTCGGCCTTCTTATTGTTTTCCTGGTTTTCCACCTTAGGTATCGGCAGGTACTGCTCGTTTACAAAACGTTGTGTAGCTGCATTCTTAAATTGGCTGTAAACCAATTCTACCCTGTCATATTCTTTATTCAAAAATGCTTTTTGGGCATATACCGCAGCATTACGAACATTATCAAATGTCAGGTCGGAGAAGATGGTCCAGAAATCGTGAACTACGTTAAAGTTGTTGCGTACAAAGAACTCATACCCCTTCTTACCTATTGGCAGCAGGGTTACATTTCCTTTGGCAAATTGTGTAGCATATTTATCAGCTATCAACTGGCGGGTTGCTTTTATTACGTTTGAATTGTAGGCACCGCACAAACCACGGTCGCTGGTGATGGGTATCAGCAGCACACGTTCCGCAGCACGTTCCTCGGCCAGTGGCATTTCCATGTCTGCCGATGCGTTGCTGGCGATGTTGCTCAGCATTTCCTGCAGTTTCTGCGCATAGGGGCGCATTTGCAATATCGCATCCTGCGCACGGCGCAGCTTGGCAGCACTCACCATTTTCATGGCTTTCGTTATCTGCTGGGTAGATGTTACTGACTTGATACGGTTGCGAACCTCTTTAAGCTGTCCCGACATATATTAAAAAATATAGAAAATCAAATGATAAACTGGGCGCAAAAGTACGACAACTATGTCAAAATCTCAAAGAAGGTTGTATTTGTTTTCGGCTTTCATGACCGTAACCCATAAAACATAAGCACCATATATAATTGCTACTAAATTGTTTATTTCTAACTTTTATATAACTAAAAACCGCTCCTTGAGAGAGCGGTTTTTATAAGATCAGGTTATATGTATGTTTATTGCACTATCAGCTTAGTGGTTTTGCTATTCTCACCTTCTGCATCCAGCATCACGAAATAAACACCTTTTGCTACATCTTGCAGGTCTACCGATATGGCGTTGCGGCCTGAAGCATATTCAATATTGCGGCTGTGTATCACCTTACCGGTTACGTCAGTCATTTTCAGCACTGCTTTACCACTATTCTGCGCATAGAATGCCAGTGTCGCGCTTTGCGTAGCAGGGTTGGGGTAAATATCCAGTGCGCTGATAGGTAATGCCGACTGGCCCACACTTAGCGGCGTACAGTTGTTTGGCGCAAAGCTTATCATTACCGATTTGCCAACAGCACATGCCGGCTCCAGTATGGGTGCTGCAATAGCGCTATATGTAACAGTCCTTGTAGCACTGATGCTAAGGTCTGACTGAGTACAGTTTGTCGACATGTTTGTGCCTTGACAGTTATAATCAAAAGCGCTTACTCTCAGGTACTGCAACGGTGTATATCCTTTTATAGGAATGTTATAAGTGCCATTCCCGGCCAATCCGGAAGCGCGATACAGTACGGTTTCATCAAAGCTCTGCACGATGAGGGTTAACTGGCCGCTCCTGCCGGTATAGGAAGAGATGGTTACTCCGATGTTCTGTGTAACGGCTGTATCTACGGTATCGCATGCTACGATAGATGACAGCTGGTCATTCAGTTCTACATAGTTGCCCACTTGTTCGGTGCCGTTAAAGCTTACCATGTTAGTGGAACCGGATGCTGTTGCAGTTGTAGTAACGGTGTTGAACACCCTTGTTTTACGACTTACAAATGGTGTATAATACACGGTTTGTAAACCACTGCAAGGAACGGGGGAACTAATGGTAAGTGTGGCAGGCGTAATATTATTTACGCTGCTGCTATTGGTACTATACATGATATCCGCTGGGTTTGCGGCTGCAATGGCTGTTTTAGCATCATTATATGTAGTTACTGCAGTGGCGGTACGTACCCAGGCCACTGTCTGGCAGCTTGAAAGCTCTGCAGGCACCGTGGCAGATATATTCATAGTTACCGGGTCGTTGCAGCAAATAGGCATTGAATGGAGAATATCTTGTCCCTGCCCCGGCGTAGGATATTTTGCCAGTTTGGTAAAGAAGGTTTCAGCGCATCCGTTAGAGTCAGTAATCGTAACATTATAGGAGCCGGGTACAGACAAAGCACCGATACTTTGGGTATTACCACCGTTAGACCATGTGTAAGTATAAGGCGCTACACCGAAGTGTCTGCTGCCTATCGTATCTGTCTTAAAAGTAAGTGTAATAGCACCGCTGCTGCCTGCACAAATAGTAGTGGGTGTAAGCGTTACATCCAGTACACTCTTCAGGTTAGGTGTTGTTGAAACATTAGTACGTATCAGGTCGCCGGGCAGTGGGCCAAAGCCGTTCGCCAGGTTGATACCGCGTGAAACCAGATGGCAATAGCTCATAACAGTTCCTTTCCAGCTTGCGGGGGATAGTGCATTATCGTATTGCTTGTAGGTGCACGGGTTGCAAGAGCTGGTCACCTCTTGTGTTACACAGTTATCTATAGAGCCACAGCTACCCGATGGGCCCGTAGCCCAGCCACACCATTGTGTATGCCTTGAGCCCAGGTTATGGCCCATTTCATGGGTTACAACTTCCACATCCCACGAGAAGGTAGGGATATTAGCATAGGTGCCGCTGATCTCACTATATGCATAAGAGAAATCCCTTGCTGAAGCATCCAGCACACCCACATATGCTACACCACCATTACTGCTGTTATCCATTGTTATCAGGTGTGCCAGGTCTCCGTCGTAGCTATTGTTCAGCCCATTCCAGTATGCCCTGAAGGTGTATAAGCCATCGGCAGAAGTACTATTAGGATATGCATCATCAGTCACCCATACATACACAGATTTCAATTCAATAGAGATATTCTCATTTTTATACATGGCCTGCACCTGGTTGAACAGTGCTGATAAATAGTTTTGAGCTGCTGTAACAGTGCCGCCTTTGGCAACAAAAAATTGATAATCTGACTCCCAATACAAACTAACCTTACGGCACATATTTACATTGGTAGTTTTTTGCGCTCCTTTGCCTAGCGCCTTATTTTTATTAGGGTAGTCTTTTTCTGATACGCCGCATGGCATATCAGGCCGGTTTACCATGTCTTTATCATTATACAATATATAGTTGCCGGTCCCGTCTTCCAGCTTACCTACTACAAAGTTGCCGTCACTATTAGCAAACAATATCATTACGGTACCATCGCCAAAGATGCTCATAGTAGCGAAAGACTGTTCCTCACCTTTAAGGGCACCTTGATAATGTATAGCATCTGCTTCATAGCTCTGTACACGTTTGCCATCGCGGATAAAACCAAAGTTCGGCATGAATGCGGTAGGGATATTGCGCAACAACTCCAGCGTATGCACTTTACCTGTTGCATCGGTAAACGACATGGCTACGCCTTCCGGTCTTGTTTCATGTAAGGCCTTAATGCTATTTATGTTTGGTGTAAGCGATACTTCTTCACTCAATACCTGGTGTTTCGCACCACTGGCAATGGAAAATAATGTTACAGGTCTAAAATAAACACCTGCACTATGCGCACGGTTTATCGCCGCAGTCAGCCTGTTAGCATTGTTATCTGCTGCAAGAATAGTTGCAGGTAATAAGAACAGGCAAATACATAAAATGAGTTGGGGGTAATACTTCTTCAACGCGTTTAATTTTTAGGTAATCAATTATGCAATATAACAAAAACAGGTATATATGCCTATAAACAATTATGACAAATAGCTATCTTGTACAGCAAACACCTCCCTTATGAAACTACTCCACTACGCCATATTGATACTTTGCGTTTTCACTATATCCTGCAAAACCTCTAAGAAAGGCAGCTATGCACCCAAAGGTGATTCGCGGCTTATGGATACCTACTGGCGCTTATCCGAAATGAACGGTAAGCCTGTAACCAACCCGGCTGATGCTCCTGAAGTGCACATCCGGCTCACCGAAAAGAAACGCCGCATCACTGGCTTTGCCGGATGCAACCGCATTACCGGTACGTTTGAGTTGGGAAAACAAGGTGTTATTGCGTTTAAAGCCGGTAGCACTATGATGTATTGCGAAGGACGTATGGATATTGAAAACCACCTGATGCAAACACTGACAAATGCTAACAGGCATGTTATTAACGACAGGCATTTATTACTGTACAATGACAACAGGCTGCTGGCCGTGTTTGAAGCCCAGTACTTCGGCACACCTGTTGGCTTAAAATAGTTTCCCTTGTTTCAATATTTCCAAAGGATGCGGCATGGCTGCATCCTTTGCTGTTATATGCAATACGTGCCAGCCCAGCTTTTGCAAATATGTGGATACATGCACACGATGGCATTGCTGCCAGTTAGCTTCGGCACACATATATGCTACCTTCTGATGGCTTGCCTGTGCTTGTAGTTGTTCTATAGACTCTTTAAATGAGTCCGACTGCATATAGCTCACATAGTTCGGGTACACATTCGCATCCAGCCGTGCGCCAAGGTCTGCATAGTGTTGGTAACGGATGCCTGCTTCTCTTAAGGAATTACTCAGTGTTTCTTTCGTGAATTGCGGATGCCGTTTAGAAACCGGGTAGCGTCTGATGTCCGCCAGGTATGTGATACCGAACGATTGCAGCATTTCTATAAACACTTCTATGCGATGTATGGAATGCCTTATGGTGTAAATGGTGTTGTTTGTTTTCATGCGCCTTGCCTCACTTCCTAAAAATACGAAAGCGGGGCATATGCCTCGCTTTCAATCTTATTACATCGCTACTACTACACATGGAATTTAATACCCTGTGCCAGTGGCAACTGGTCGCTCCAGTTGATGGTATTGGTCTGCCTGCGCATATATGCTTTCCAGCTGTCAGAGCCACTTTCGCGGCCACCGCCTGTTTCTTTCTCACCACCAAAGGCACCTCCTATTTCCGCACCGCTGGTACCAATGTTCACGTTGGCTATACCACAGTCGCTACCCTTGTGCGACAGGAAGGTTTCCGCTTCGCGCATATTCAGCGTCATGATAGATGAAGACAAACCTTGCGGCACATTGTTCTGTAGGGCTATCGCTTCTTCCAGTGTCTTATATTTCATGATATATAGCAGTGGTGCAAATGTTTCGTGCTGCACTACCTGCATATCATTACTCACTTCATACACACATGGTTTCACATAGCAGCCGCTTTCATAGCCTTTACCTTCCAGCACGCCACCCGGTACTACTACTTTCGCACCTTCTTTCTTCAGCGCATCTATGGCAGCCAGGTAGTTTTTCACTGCATCTGTATCTATCAGTGGCCCTACGTGGTTGTTCTCATTCAGCGGGTCGCCTATGTTCAGTTGTTTATATGCAGCTACCAGTTTCTTTTTAAATGCATCATATACACTTTCGTGTATGATAAGGCGGCGTGTGGTTGTACAACGCTGCCCTGCCGTACCTACAGCACCAAATATGCACGCACGCAGTGCTATGTTCAGGTCTGCATGTTCAGATATGATGATGGCGTTGTTACCACCCAGTTCCAGCAACGAACGGCCCAAACGGCCCCCTACTGCAGCACCTACAGCCTTACCCATTCGCGTGCTACCTGTTGCAGATACCAGTGGGATGCGTGTATCATTGCTCATCCACTCACCGGTTTCACGGCCACCTACTACCAGTCCGCATACACCTTCCGGCACTTTATTGGCGCGGAATACATCTGCTATGATATTCTGGCAGGCTATTGCCGTCAGTGGTGTTTTTTCAGATGGCTTCCATACGCAGGTATTACCGCATACCCATGCCAGGAAGCTGTTCCAGCTCCATACCGCTACCGGGAAGTTGAATGCACTGATGATGCCCACAACACCCAGCGGGTGCCATTGCTCATACATGCGGTGCATAGGGCGCTCACTGTGCATCGTAAGACCATACAACTGGCGCGACAGGCCCACTGCAAAGTCGGCAATGTCTATCATCTCCTGCACCTCACCATAGCCTTCCTGCAGGCTCTTACCCATTTCGTAAGATACCAGTCGGCCCAGTGGTTCTTTATATTTACGCAGTGCTTCACCTACCTGGCGCACTACCTCGCCACGCTTAGGTGCAGGCCACATACGCCATTCTGCAAATGCTGCTTCGGCTTGTTTCACCACGTTGTCGTAAGACTTGCGGTTTACACCCTGTATCGTTCCTATCAGCTTACCATCTACGGGCGAATAAGAAGTTATCTTCTCACCGCCTGCTTTCAGCCATTTGGTACCGGTGCCGGCACCTTCGTTCATTTTATCGATACCAAGGGTATCAAGCACTTTATTCAGTTTCATAAAAGAAATTCCGTATTGAGATGCAAAAGTAACGAGAAAAAATGAAGCCGCTTTCAGGGCGGCTTATTACGAATATTTTAAAAAGGACTATCAAATTCACCCAACCCCACAAAGCTCATATCCCTGGCAGATACAATGGGACTATCTACATTCCAGTCGTAGCCAATGCTGCTATACAATATGCCCGTATCGTGGTCTTTACTATAAACGGAAGATACCAGGTAATAGGTTATCGCATCATCTGTCAGCGATTTAAAACCATGCGCAAAGCCTTCAGGTATGAAGTAGGCTAAATGGTTGGCTTTCGATAATTCATGCGCATAATGCTGGCCGTAGGTCGCAGAATCTTTACGCAGGTCTACTATCACATCCAGTATCGCCCCTTGCGGACAAAAAACTACTTTGCTATGCTGGTGCGGCGGTGTTTGAAAATGCATACCGCGTATCACATCTTTCTTAGATAATGAGAAATAGCTTTCGCTAAGCGTAAAGTCTATACCCGCCTGCTGAAAATTATCTGCATGAAAGGTCTTTACAAAATCGCCCCTGTCATCTGCAAATGCAGGCAGTTCTACCAGGTAAGCTCCTTTCAGTGGCAATGCTTCAAACTTCATCACTGTAATTCTCCGAAATAGTTTTGAATATCCTGCATGCACTTGGTGTGTGCATCCTGTTCTTTATTGGCATACCAGTCAGCCGTTAGCTGTATAGCTTGTGTAGCGTTCAGCAATGGTTTCCAGCCCATCATATCCAGCGCCCTGTTGCTATCCAGCAGCAGCAGTTTGGCTTCGTGCAATGGCTTTTCGTGTGGTATTATTTTATACCCGCCTGTACCAAAGCGTTGCAGGAATATCTTGGTCAGGTCTTCTACCGTTACGGTGTCATTTTCATCCGGCCCAAAGTTGAATGCCGTGCTGAACTGCACCGGCCTTTCACTCATCTTAGCAGCCAGCATCAGGTAAGCACCCAATGGTTCCAGCACGTGCTGCCACGGCCTTACAGAATCCGGGTTGCGCAGGCTAACGGTTTCTCCAAATTCCAGCGCACGTACGATATCGGGTATAATGCGGTCATCAGAGAAATCACCGCCACCTATCACATTCCCTGCACGTACAGATGCTATAGCTTTATGATGTGTATCATAATGTGCTGCATTAAAGAAAGAACGTTGGTAAGATGATACGACTATTTCCGCAGCAGCTTTACTGGCCGAATACGGGTCGTAGCCACCCAACTTATCGTCTTCTTTAAAGGGCGTACCGCGCTCGGGGTTCTCATACACCTTATCAGTGGTTATCATCAGCCCTACACATGGCTTAGGCAGGCTGCGTATCGCTTCCAATACATGCACTGTGCCTTGTGCATTCACCATAAAGGTTTCAGCAGGTATATCATAGCTCCTGCGCACCAGCGATTGTGCGGCCAGGTGAAAAACAAAATCAGGTTCAAAGCGCACCAGTTCTCCCTGCAATGTGTGCAGATCGCGCAGGTCGCCTATGATGGAGTTGTAGCAAAACCTATCTCCATCTATCAGGTTATACAGGTCATTATCCTTTTCAGGGGCCAGTGCATAGCCCTTCACATCTGCACCCAGCCAGTGCAGTATCTGTATCAGCCACGCGCCTTTAAAGCCAGTGTGGCCGGTTACAAATACACGCTTATC
Organism: uncultured Bacteroides sp.; assembly: GCA_902168085.1. Lineage (GTDB taxonomy): Bacteria > Bacteroidota > Bacteroidia > Chitinophagales > Chitinophagaceae > Polluticoccus. Next base: position 12,700 of record CABHOP010000017.1, on the reverse strand, counting down.
CTTGAATACAGAACGCAAATATTGTGCTGTTACCACTTTTTCCATATCGGATGTTTTTCCCAGAGTTGTTCCAGTTCTTCTTTATCGCGCAGGGTATCCATACACTTCCAGAAGTCGTGATGCTTGTAGGCACCTATTTGCTTATCGGCTGCCAGCTTATCCATCGGGTAGCGTTCCCACATTATATCGTCTGCATCATCGGGCAGGTATTTCGCTACTTCCGGCTCTACTACAAAGAAGCCCCCGTTTATCCACGTACCACTGTCTTCCGGCTTCTCTTCAAAGCTATCTATAGTGCCGTCATCTTCCATTTTTATAACACCAAAACGGCTGGTTGCCTGTATCGCCGTCATGGTGCATATCTTACCACTGGCTTTGTGAAACTTCACCAGTTCATCTATATCTACATTGCACACACCGTCGCCATACGTCAGCATAAAGGTTTCATTACCTACATAGGGCAACACACGCTTCAGCCTGCCTGCGGTCATCGTATCCAGCCCCGTATCTATCAGCGATATTTTGAAAGGCTCTGCATAGTTATTATGTACTTCCAAAGAATTTTTCGAAAGGTCTACCGTGATATCTGCATTATGCAGAAAGTAGTTGGCAAAGTATTCTTTTATCATCCAGCCTTTATAACCCAGGCAAATGATAAACTCTGTATGCCCATATGCTGCATATATCTTCATGATATGCCACAGTATAGGTTTGCCGCCTATTTCTATCATTGGCTTGGGGCGCAGCGACGATTCTTCGGATATACGCGTGCCTCGTCCGCCTGCAAATATGACTACCTTCATCAGGAGTGTGTTTTAAATATTGGTAAGTGCAACAAAAATAATGGTAAAGAAACTAAAAAGCCTGCTAATCGTAGCAGGCCTGTCAATTTTAAGGAATTATTTAATCGTATAATTCTTCGGTATCTGGAACGGGAATTCCACCGGCGTATCAAATTCAGCCTTGTTGAAGTCCATATCCATATAATGCGGTTGGCCTGCATTGCTGATGGTGATCACCCTCCCTGTAGAAAATTTACGATTGTCTACCTGCTGGTAGTTACCGTATTGTATCATAGCCTGCATGGCATCATCCCGGGTACGCACTTGCTGGCTGCGCAGGCTGCTATCTGCTTTGTTGAAGCCCAGCTGTTGCGCTATGGTGTCATCTTTCAGTTCCAGCGTCCACGTGCCGCCAAAGTCTGTTGCATTCAATGGTGTACCGTTTTTGCTGAGCACATTGCCTACTATCATGTTTTGCAGCAGCGTAAAGTCTACCGGCATCGGCAGCAGTTTCTGCCCATCACTGATGGGCATACGGTAAGCTTCTTTTTGCAGGTAATTAACGAAGTATATACTATCGGGCGTGATATATGCACGGGCTGCATTTACCATGCCTCCCAGTGCTGTTATGTTCACCCATATTATTTTGTCTTTGCTGATGCGTATGTTAGCTACAAATTCCTGCTTCTGGTCGTTCGATGCATAATGCATCTTGGCCTTACCGCTGAATGTGCTGAAGGTGATCTCATTTTGAAGCAAGGGCAGCAACTCCTGTATCAATGCTATTTTTTCTGCACTGTTGGCTGTAGTTTCATCATCGCCTGCTACAGGTGCTGCGGTATCTACCGTATTGATACCATAGCGCTGCCTTATCGTATCCTTATCGATAGACACATTTCTTATAACAGGTTTCCTGCCTACCTGGCACGATGTAATGGTTGTAATGGAAATCAATGCAGCAACAAATCCCTTCAAAATGCTATGCTTCATACAGCTTTCTGTCCTTGATTTTTTTATTTATATCCGTGTTGTCAGTTCCTTTTTCTTTTGCCTTTATCCAGCAGGCTACTGCTTTCTCTGTATCGCCCAGCTTGTAATGTATATCACCCAGGTGCTCCCAAAGGGTGCCATCTGCGTTTTCTGCACTCAGGTCTATGGCTTTCTGTATGTATTCACGGGCTTTTTCGTATTTGCCTTGCTTATACAATATCCAGCCATAGGTATCTAAAAATGTCGGCTCGTCCTTTGCCAGTTCCAGCGATTTTTTCGACATCCGTTCCGCATCATCCAGCCGCACACCCCTTACCGATAAGTAATAACTATAGTTATTCAATACCGATGGGTTCAGAGGTTCCAGCCGCAGCGCTCTTTCATAGCTGCTGTCCGATAGCGCATATTGCTTGTTAAAATTATATGCGTCGCCCAATGCCATATATAACCGTGCCAGCTGCTCACTCTTTTCATCCGGCATCATATCTACAGCCCTGTTCAAGGCCTTGATAGCTGCCGGGTAATTCCTTTTATTCGTATGCCCCACACCGTTCAGGTAGTGCAACATGGCCTGGTTTGGAAATAACTTCAATGCTTTTTCGCTGTATAACAGCAGCGAGTCCACATTTTCCCTGTCTGTATATCCAAATAGCAGGCTTTCCCACACTTTGTAGTTAGATGCATCAAGTGCCAGCGATTTTTTATATTCATCCACTGCCAGCTTTATCTCGTTATTCAGCGCCAGCACATCCCCATAAAAAGCCAGCACCTTGGCATTGTCGCTGTGCACTTTAGCCACCTCTGCAGTCATCTCTATGCCTTGTCGGCGCTTCGTGCTGTCTGCACTGTTTTCCATCACATATTGTCCCAGCAGTGCCAGTTTAGTATCTGCATCCAGGCCTTTGTTGGTAAACACGCGTTTTACATAGGCATTGTACTGTTGCTGATCTTCTTTCTTGCGGTAGTATTCTGCAAGGCTCAGTTGCACCAGCGGGTCGTCGCCAAATTGCTGCTCCATTTTACGGTATATCTCTACCGCATTGCCCGGCATTTTGTTGTTATCGTATATCTCGGCCAGTATTGCATAATACTTACCTTCTTCCGGGTAATAGGATATTAACTGCTGGGCCACTTTCACTGCTCCATCTACATCATTCATTTTCAGGTACAGTTGCTGCTTCATGGCCAGTACCTGCTCATCCTTAGGGTCTTTTTCCAGCATCAGGTTCAGGGTAGCTATGGCTTCCTTGTATTTACCTGTTGTCTGGTACATCTGCACGGCTTTGCGCAGGTAGTCATCATTATACTTTTCCTGCTTTGCCAATGCCACGTATACATCTGCCGCTTCCGCATATTTATTGCTCAGCGCCAGTATTTCTGCATACTGTGCTTTATACCATGCATTTGTTCCATCCAGTTCCACTGCTTTCTTTATATATTCAGTGGCCTTGGGGGCATTATATTGCTTGAACTTCAGGCGGGAAAGCTCATAGTATGCCGCCGCCGCATCGGGCTTTCGCTTGATTACTTCTGTAAAAAGCTGTTCTGCTTCCTTGTCATCATTTTTTAACCGCGCCTTTACAGCGTCATAAAACATGGCATCTACTTGCAGCGTAAGGTTACCTTGCAGCTGCGGCATAGAGTCTACCGTGTTCTGACCGGTAGCATATTTTGTTTGAATGGTGAGGAAAGCCGCAACTACCAGCCCATACTTCAATAGCTTCATATTTGTGTCGAAAAGTCTCCAAGGCTCAGGTCCTTAGGCTTTTCATTGTAATTTACGCTTTTCCCTAATAAGGAGTTTTCGATACGGGCATTTTTAACAATGCTATCGGCCTGGATGATACTATTATTAATGCGGCTATCCGCTACGTTCACACCCCGCTCCAGCGATACGAATGGCCCGATTACGGAATTCTTTATCACTACATTCTCACCTATAAAGCAGGGCGGTATGATAACCGAGTTTTCCAGTATAGCCGTTTCAGACACCAGTTGTTCGTTATCTTCTTTTATAGCCAGTATGCGTTGGTTGGTATATACCGTTGCGTCTTTATTACCACAGTCCAGCCATTCTTCCACCTGGTCGGTATAGAATTTCACGCCTTTGTTCAGCATGTGGTCCATGGCATCGGTTATCTGGTATTCGCCTTTCAGCTTTATGTCTTCATCTATCAGGCGTTGCAGTTCCTTACGCAGGTTTTCACCGTCTTTGAAATAGTAAACGCCAATGATAGCCAGGTCCGACACAAACTCTTTCGGCTTTTCTACAAAAGCTTCTATCTCGTTTTTATCATTCAGCTTTACTACACCAAAGGCACTCGGGTCGGCAACTTTTTGCGTCCATACTATAGCATCTTTATTTACATCGATACTAAAGCTAGCTTTGAACAATGTGTCTGCAAAGGCGATAAACACGTTCCCTTTCAAGCTGTCGGCTGCGCAAAGTATTGCATGCGCAGTACCCTGGGGCTCATGTTGATAGCATATTTTACCTTTTGCACCCAGGCTTTCGGCTACCTGGCACAGATGGGTTTCTACATCTTTACCAAACGCAGGCCCTATAATAAAGGCTATTTCATCCACCTTTTCGTTGCTGGTGGCTATTATATCTTCTACCAGGCGCTGCACGATAGGCTTGCCTGCAATGGGTATCAATGGTTTTGCAGTGGTAAGTGTGTGCGGGCGCATCCTTTTGCCCATACCTGCCATTGGAATAATGATATTCATTAGTGTCGTTTATTACGTTTTTTCAGTTCAGCCTCAACGGCTTTAAATACTTTTTACTTCACACCCGAATGGCCGAAGCCACCTGCCCCACGCACCGTTTCATCCAGTGTTTCTACCGCCTGCCATGCTATTTGTTCATAGCGTGCTATCACCATTTGCGCTATGCGCTCTCCGTCTGTTATCTCCTGCGGTTCGGCAGACAGGTTTATCATGGCTACCATTATCTCGCCACGGTAGTCGCTGTCTATCGTACCCGGCGTATTGACCATACTTAGGCCGCGCTTGATGGCCAACCCGCTACGTGGGCGCACCTGGGCCTCATATCCCCTGGGCAGCGACATATACAGCCCTGTGGGTATCAGCCTGCGCTCCATGGGTTGCAATACTACCGGTTCCGGCAACCAGGCCCTCAAATCCATTCCTGCCGATCCTTCCGTTTGGTATTGCGGCAGGTCGTGGGGCGATTTATTAATGATACGCACTTCTGTCATACAGGGCGCAAAGGTAATAAAAACACATATCTGCCATTGTGGACGTTTACATTATATTATTATACCCAGTAGCTTTTGTTAAATATGACAACAGGTACTAATAATACATTATATGTATTCAACAAAGACCTGAAACTTAGTTATTTTTGTATCCGTTTTCACAAACAAGGCAATACAAATAGCACGAGATACAGAAGATGGCATTGTTGGGCAATCTTATAGCACGTTCATTAAGGGTACGGAAACAGTTCAAACTACCGGTAGCATCACCATATACTTACCAAAGACATACGTTAAGGCAATTGCTCGACCGCGGCCAATACACCGCATTCGGCAAACATTATGGTTTTGCAGATATCCTGAGCAGAGAGGTAGATTTTATAAAGGCTTTTAAAGAGCGTGTGCCTGTACACACATATAACGAAATGCACCAGCAATGGTGGCATCGTTGCCAGCAGGGCGAGGAAAACGTTACCTGGCCGGGCAAGGTAAAATACTTTGCACTCAGCTCCGGCACGTCTGAAGCGGCAAGCAAGCATATACCCGTTACGCAGGATATGCTGAAATCTACCAAAAAAGTAGGCTTCAAGCAGCTCTGCAGCATGACGGAATTTAATATCCCGCCTGTTGCTTTCCAGAAAGGCATCCTGATGCTGGGGGGCACCACTTCGCTTTTCGAGAAGGGAGATTATTACGAGGGCGACATGAGCGGCATCAGTGCCAAGAACATGCCGCGCTGGATGTCTAATTTCTTTTACAAACCGGGGCAAAGAATATCCAAACGGCCCAAGTGGGAAGACCGCATAAAACTCATCATCCGCAAAGCGCCGCAATGGGATGTAGGAACTGTATGTGGTGTACCTGCATGGGTGCAGATAGTGCTGGATGAAGTAATTAAATACCATAAGGTGAAACATATCCACGAGATATGGCCCAACCTGAACATTTATATACACGGTGGCGTTTCTTTCGAACCTTATAAAGAAAGCTTCCAGAAGCTACTGGGTAAGCCCATCAACTATATAGAAACCTATATGGCATCCGAGGGTTCTTTCGGCTTCAAGGCACGCCCCGGCAATCATGGCATCAAGCTGGTATTGAACGCGGGTATCTTTTACGAATTCGTCCCATTCAATTCAGAAAACTTTGATGAGGATGGCAACCCGAAACAAAACCCAACCACTTATCTCATCAATCAGGTAAAAGAAGATGTGGATTATGCCGTAATGCTGAGTACCTGTGCTGGCGCATGGCGTTATTATATTGGCGATGTTATTCGCTTTACGGATGCCAAAGAGGGAGAGATAGCCATTGTAGGCCGTACCAAGCAATTCCTGAGCCTTTGTGGCGAGCATATGTCTATAGACAATATGAACAAAGCCATCGACACGGTTTCTAAAAAGCTGAATATTACCATTCGTGAATTTACAGTGGCAGGTTTTAAATACGAGAACCTGTTTGCACACCGCTGGTACATTGGCTGCGATGACCCGAATGTAGATGTCAACGAAGTAAAGAAAATCATTGATGAAACGCTTTGCGAGATAAATGACGACTATGCAGTAGAGCGCACATCAGCACTGAAAGAAGTATTTGTAGAACTATTACCTAACGATGTTTTCTACGATTACATGAAAGCGATAGGCAAAGACGGGGCGATGAATAAATTTCCACGTGTACTTAAAAACGGTGCACTCAAAAACTGGGAAGCATATCTTAGCGCAAATCACGTAATACAGTAAATATGAAGGGCATCCAAGGATGCCCTTTCTTATTCTTTACGCATGCTTCGTCCATTCGTAATGGGCCTGTGCTATTTTTATTTCGCTGTAGGTATAGTCTTCCGGCAGCAGGTCTTTTAAAGGTTTCATTGCTGTCGTATTGCCTGTCTGCTTTATCAGACCCACTATCTTCTCCAGTCTTTCTTTCCCTACCAGTTTATTCGCATTCAGTTCACCACTGGCTATAAATGGCAATAGGTGGGTTTCTATCGTGTTCTCGCTTAGCCCCCGCCTTGCTGCTATATCAGCCACATCATAGCCCTCCTTCAGCATATCGTACGATATGCGTTGTGTATTGCTGATGCCCGGCTTACCGCTCCCCTTCTTCACAGCGCTTTCCCGCTTTGGTGTCTTCAACTGTATCTTACTTTCCAGCTTGTAGGCTGCGGCATACGATTGTATGGCTTGCAAAAATGCCGGCCCATATTTCGCTACCTTATGGTCGCCAAAGCCGGATATCTTCCTGAGTTGTTCAAACGTTACAGGCAGGTATGTTGCCATTTCCTGTAGCGTATTATCACCTACTATTATATAGGCCGGTACATTCTCCTCTATAGCCATCTCTTTACGCACTTCTTTCAGCTCTGCAAGCAGTTCCTTATGTTGTTGTGGCGCTTCTGTTATGCTAGCGGCAGTTTCCTTTGGCTTCTTCACTACCAGCGTCACTTTCAGTTCACCTTTCAATATGCGCCAGCTGGCTTCATTCAGTTTCAGCGATGGGTAAATACCTTCTTCTACATTCAGCAACCGTTGCTGCAATAGTTGTTTGATGATGGTCTGCCACTCTTCCTTCTTTAACTCTTTACCTATGCCAAATGTCTTCAGCAGTTTATGTGCTGCTACTATCTTCACACTCTGCGAACCACGGATGAAATCGATAATGTAATCAGCGCCGTACTTCTCTCCCGTTCTCGATATGGCAGACAATACCTTCTGTGCTTCTACCGTGGCGTCTTTATGCTCCAGGTTGCTCAGGCAATAATCGCAGCTACCACAATAGGCAGGCGCACGCTCACCAAAGTATTCCAGTATATACTGCCGCCTGCAGCCATCATGCTCTGCAAATTCTTTCATTTGCATCAGCTTCTTCTTCATGATGGCAGTCTGCTCAGTATTCCCTTCTACGGTGGCAAAGCGCAGCAGTTTCATCACATCACCCGATGAATAGTACATGATGGCATCGCTATGCAATCCATCCCTGCCTGCCCTACCCGTTTCCTGGTAGTAGCCTTCCATATTCTTCGGCACATCATAGTGCATCACATAGCGCACGTTGGGTTTATCTATACCCATACCAAATGCTATCGTGGCCACTATCACGCGTATCTCATCCCGCTGAAAACGCTCCTGCACTTTGGCACGTTCCTGCATCCCCATACCGGCGTGGTAATATGCAGCTTCATAGCCCATTTCTTTTAGCTTGCTGGCTATACTCTCGGTACTGTTGCGCGAAAGGGCATATATAATGCCGCTATCCCCTTTATGTTTATCCAGGTAATACGCCATCTGTGTCAGCGCATCCTTCTTAGGTTGTATATAATAGCTGATATTTGCCCTGTTGAAGCTGGATATAAAAACCTTGGCTGTAGTTTGTATATGCAGCTTGTCCAGTATATCTTTTTGCGTAATGGTATCGGCACTGGCAGTTAGTGCTATCACAGGCACCTGCGGAAAGTTTTGCTTCAATGCAGACAGTGCCACATATTCCGGCCTGAAGTCGTGCCCCCATTGCGATATACAGTGCGCTTCATCTACGGCAAATAAGGAACAGGGCAATGTCCCTAAAAACTGTATGAATTGCTGCCCATTGCTAAACAATCGCTCCGGTGCCATGTAGAGTAGTTTTATTTCTCCATTTCGCACCGCACTTATCACATGGTTTTGTTCTTGCTGATTTAATGTAGAATTGAGATAGGCTGCACGGATGCCATTCGCCTGCAGGCTATCTACCTGGTCTTTCATCAGGGCTATCAGTGGAGATATAACGATAGTAAGTCCCGGCAATAACACAGCCGGCAATTGATAGCAGATAGATTTACCACCACCCGTAGGCATGATGGCCATTACGTTTTTACCTGCAAGCACGGTTTCAATAATAGCCTGCTGGTTCAGCCTGAAATCCTCGTAACCAAAAAAATGTTTTAATGCTTGTTGTAGTGTAGGGCGTCCGCTCATCAGGCTGCAAATATACGCTCACATTCTGCCTTCAGTTGCATTTTATCTATTGGCACCACGCCTACAGATTCGCAAACCAATCCACCCGCTATATTCGATATTTCAGCCATTAGTCTTGCATCTTTTGTCAATGCATATACTACGGAGGCAGTAGCTATTACCGTATCGCCCGCGCCCGATACATCGGCTATGGTACGCACATGCGTAGGTATCAGCCCCGATGTTCCATTATTATAATACACGCCTTTTTCAGAAAGGGTGATGAAGGTAATATCATGTTGCAGTACAGCTTTCAGCTGCTCATGCACCGCATTCAGGCTGCCTTCATTTACATCTTCCAGCGGCAGGTGCAGCCCTTCTCTTACTTCTTTCAGGTTCGGTTTAAAAACAGTTACATGCTTATATTCAAGAAAGTTTTTAAACTTAGGATCTACTGTTGTGATGATACCGATATGCCTGCAATGCTCGGCTATTCGGTGTATTACATTTTCTTTCAGCACACCTTTGTTATAATCTTCAAATATTACCACCTGCGGTTTTTCTATTTGCAGGTAGCGCATCACTTTATCTATAAACGGGTGCTCTTCTTCAGTATTCAGGTCTTCACAAGTTTCTTCATCCAGCCGCATCATATGCTTGCCTTCTGTGATGATACGCGTTTTAGTGGTAGTAGGCCGATGCTGGCTGTTTACCAATAAAGAAGTATCAATACCTGCATCTTCTGCCAGCCTTCTCAGCAGCCTGCCTTCGCTGTCATCACCTATCACGCTGGCCAGTGTTACTTTGGTGCCCAGCGCTTTGCAGTTCAGCGCTACATTGGCAGCACCGCCCAGGCGGTTATCTCTTTGCTTCACCGTCACCACAGGCACCGGGGCCTCGGGCGACATGCGTTCTACTACTCCCCAGCGATAGTTATCCAGCATCACATCTCCTATCACTACCACATGCAGTTGCTGCATGTCGTCAAACATCTTGTCTATCGCTTCTTTATTCATTTCGTAGCAGCACCACGTTTTTGTAGATAATAATAAATAGGAATACCTGCCAGTACTATAATAAGCCCCGGCCATGTATAGGTAGGCTTGTGTATCAGCAATACCATGCATATAAAGGCTGCCAGTAGAATATATATCGCTGGTATCACCGGGTAGCCAAAAGCCTTATATGGTCTCGGCATATCAGGCTGCGTTTTGCGCAGTTTGAAAATACCCGCTATCGTCAGCGAATAGAATATCAATACCGTAAAGATGATATAATCCAGCAGGTTGCCGTACTGCCCGCTCAGGCACAGTACCGATGCCCATATGCTTTGCATCCACAGTGCTTTTGCAGGCACACCTTTATCGTTCAGTTTACCGGCTGCTGGTAAAAACAGGTTGTCTTTAGCCATGGTATAATACACACGCGCACCTGAAAGTATCAGCCCGTTATTACAACCAAAGGTCGATATCATAATAAGCACGGCAATGAATGTAGTGCCAAATGCACCGAATATCTTCAGCGCCGCCGCCAGTGCCACCCTGTCCGATGGTGCATTAGCTATTTCGCTGATGCTCAGTACATTCAGGTACATAAAGTTCATAGATACATACAGCAGTGTTACAACTACCGTACCTATAAACAAACTCAGGCCTATATTACGCGCAGGGTTCTTCATCTCCCCCGCTATAAAGGTTACGTTATTCCATGCATCGCTGGAAAACAGCGCACCCACCATGGCTATACATATCGATATCACAAGCGTACCTGTGCTCAGGCTTTCATGTGTTATCACATCTGCATCGCCACCTATCTTCTTGGCAAACCATGCTGCATCCCAGTTATGCTGCCATATGCTGCCGTCTTTAAACAGGAAGAAACCAAACAGCACCAGCGCACCCATTGCCAGTATCTTGGCATTGGTAAAGATGAACTGTATCCACTTGGCATTTCTTACACCGCGGGTATTGATGTAGGTTAATAATATAACCGTTGCCAGCCCCGTAAGCTGTGCCGCCGTTATTTTGAAGTTGGTTATGAACCCAAGGTTCATTGGCCCTACTAAAATATTATCCTCACCCAGCGATGGAATCAGGTATCCCGTAAACTTGCCAAAGCCTACAGCCACGGCGGCTATCGTACCGGTTTGTATTACGGTGAAAAATGCCCACCCGTACAGGAAGCCCCATAGTTTACCGAATGCCTCGCGCAGATATACATACTGACCGCCGGCGTGTGGGTACATGCCACTCAATTCGCCATAGCTTAGTGCCGCAGCCAACGTAATGAAACCTGAAATAAGCCACACTACCACCAGCCACCCGGCACTACCTACATTGCGTGCTATATCGGCACTTACTATAAATATACCCGAGCCTATCATCGACCCGATTACCAGCAGTGCGCCATCCAGTAGCGATAGCGAACGGCGAAAAGATGTGTTGTTTTCCAAACAGCGAAGATTTTACAGAAAAATACTAATTATTTCTTCGCTTCGGCAGCTTCTTTTACGGGGTTCTTCTCGTTCAGACCTTTAATTACATCGGCCGTTATGTCCAATGACTTGTTGGCAAACATGATAGATCCACCTCTTGTATATGAAAGGATGTAATCATAATTTTTACTTTTATTATAATCAGCAAGGAAGCTATCCAGTTGTTTTTGCAGGTTGGTATTAAACTCCATCTGTTCTTTCATCAATTGCTGTGTCAGTGCTTCTTCCCTCGTTTTTAGGCTTTGCTGCATCTGCATCAATCTTTTCTCTGTCGCTTCACCTTCCGCTTGTGTCAATGTTCCTGCCTGCGCTTTGCGTTGATAGGCTACATAATCGTTCTGAAATTGTTGTGCACTGCGATCCAGTTCTGCACGCATTTCTGCCTGGCGCTTTTCAAATTTTACCTTCTCGTTTTTCAGATATTCAAAATTTGCTTCCAGTGAGTCTATGTTCACATAGGCTATGCGGCCGGTGCTGGGCGTTCCGGTAGCACTGCTTGTTTCCGCAGGTTGCTTGGCCGTTTCTTTCTTTTCCTGTGTACAGCTAAAAAGCGTAAGGGTACCCAATGCCAGTGTGCCGAAAATGGCAGATGTATTCTTCATGAAAATTATTTGATGATTATGTGATGTGCAGCAAAAATAATATCTATTGATACAGGTTGTACTGCACTTGTTTCTTAAAACTTTGATAATTCAACCGCTTATATAATAATAAAGGCCGCCGGTGGGCAGCCTTTATATATCACTTGTCTTAAAAATATTATTCCAGGCGGAAAGACACCGGCAGTGTGTAATACACTTTTACCGGGCGGCCATTTTGTTTACCGGGCCTCCATTTAGGCATGCTCGATACTACGCGTGTGGCTTCTTCTTCCAGGCCACCACCCAGGCGGCGGCTACCTACTACTTTCACATCCGATATAGAACCGTCCTCACTTACCACAAACTGTATAGATACACGGCCTTCTATATTGTTTTCGCGTGCCGCATCCGGATACCTGATGTTTTTACCCAGGTATTCGTTCACGTTATACGGCGCCTCCGGCATTTGCTCCACATATTTGAAGATTTCCGGTGGTGGTGGTGCTTCTACCACACCCGTACCCGGCTTGTCCACCAGTCCGGCGTCTATACCATTAGGGTCGCCTTCCTGTGTTTTCAAACCTGCCGATACGTCTGTCAGTTCTTCTTGTTCCGGTGGTTTCTCATCCTCGCGCACTTCTTCATCCTTCTTAATTACAGGAGGGGTGAATTTCACCGTTGGCTTCACCGGTGGTGG